>NZ_JADHZD010000049.1 GCF_020102855.1 Nocardioides lacusdianchii | reverse complement strand
TTCCCCAAAGGCACCGACCTGTCGCGCTGGTCGGCCGAGGAGATCGAAGCCGTCGCTCACGCCCTGAACACCCGGCCCCGCAAGACCCTCGGATGGAAGACACCCGCCGAGGCGTTCAACGAGCATCTACTGTTAATCCAACAACCCGGTGTTGCAACCACCGGTTGAACCTGGTCAATTCCGGAGCCGGAAGCTGCAGCAGTCGCTATGGCGCCACCAGATGCTCGGATCGATGGGCCAGGTCGGCTCAGCCGGTGACAACGCCGCCATGGAGAGCTTCTTCAGCCTGCTCCAACGCAACGTCCTCGACCGCCAGAAGTGGACCAGCCGCGAGGATCTCCGTATCGCCATCGTGACCTGGATCGAACGGACCTACCACCGCCGACGACGACAAGCCCGCCTCGGCCGATTGACCCCCATCGAGTACGAAGCCATCATGACCACGCTGGCCGACCAGGCCGCGTGACCGACTGTCACAGATCAGTGCAGCAGCCCCTAGTAGCGGCAGGTGGCCGAGACGCTGCCACTGACTTCTTCGACGTGTTTGAGCACCGCGAGCTTGTGCTTGGCTCGCCGTTCCAGTTCCCGTTCTGTCATGCAGGTCTCCTAGAGATCAGAGACCCGAACTGTCAACGACGTCCGTCAGTTTTAGCCTCGATCCACCGATGATCAGGGCTGGGCGGTCGGGGGTCGCTGACGATGGGTCCTGAGTGTGTGGGCGTGGCTGTTGGTCTGGCCTCGCTGCCAGGTCGTTCCGGGTTGGTCGTCGTGCCGG
>NZ_JADHZD010000048.1 GCF_020102855.1 Nocardioides lacusdianchii | reverse complement strand
GTGATGGTCCTCGAGGATTCGGTAGAAGGTTGACTCGAAGGATCACGCGGTGGCCGCGCCAACGTCCGACGTACACGCCGGTGACGATCTCGGCGACCGCGCTACACCACTATCGGGGACTCAACTGATGCTCGTTGAACGCCTCGGCGGGTGTCTTCCATCCGAGGGTCTTGCGGGGCCGGGTGTTCAGGGCGTGAGCGACGGCTTCGATCTCCTCGGCCGACCAGCGCGACAGGTCGGTGCCTTTGGGGAAATACTGGCGGAGCAGGCCGTTGGTGTTCTCGTTCGTCCCGCGCTGCCACGGCGATTGTGGGTCAGCGAAGAACACCGGGATCCCAGTCTCGACACTGAACTTGGCGTGCGCGGACATCTCCTTCCCGCGGTCCCAGGTCAGCGACCTCGCCAGTTCGGTCGGCAGCGTCGACATAGTTCTCGCCAGCGCGTCCTTCATCGTGAGCGCGCCGTAGCCGGCCAATGCGGGGCCGTTCCTCGGCGTCTCCTTATGCCTGTAGCCCTCCTCACGCGGAAGGTGGACCAGCATCGTGAACTTGGTCGTGCGGTCGACGACGGTGCCGATCGCCGAGCGTTCCAGTCCGATCAGCAGGTCGCCTTCCCAGTGGCCGGGAACGGCACGGTCCTCGGCTTCAGCGGGGCGTTCGCTGATCAGCGTCTCGGGTGTGACGTGTGCCCAGGTCTTGCGCCGTGATCGCTCCCGCGGCGCCCGTAACGCGCGGCCGGTGCGCAGGCACCAGACCAGCTCGCGTTTCAACGCGCCGCGGCCCTCGATGTAGAGCGACTGGTAGATCGCCTCGTGGCTGATGCGCATGGATTCATCATCGG
>NZ_JADHZD010000047.1 GCF_020102855.1 Nocardioides lacusdianchii | reverse complement strand
TGTAACGCCGGGCGGATTCAGCCGGTCGTTGCACCACGATTGATTTGGTGTCCGCAGAGTAGCTCTTCGAGTCGCTGGGCTGGGGTGGCCCAGCCCAGCGTCTTGCGTGGTCGGGTGTTGAGCTTCCAGGCGACCTCGGCGAGGTCTGTCGGGGTGAACTGGCGCAGGCTGAGCGTCTTGGGGAAGTACTGACGCAACAGACCGTTGGTGTTCTCGTTCGACCCGCGTTGCCAGGGGCTGCGGGGGTCGCAGAAGAACAGCTCGATGTCGGCCTCGAACGCGATCTGCTTGTGCAGCGCCATCTCCTTGCCTTGGTCCCAGGTCAGCGACTTGCGCAACTGGTCGGGCAAGGTGTGTAGCACCGGCACGAGGGCTTCGGCGAAGTCCTCGGCGGTACGGCGCTTCGGCAGGTGGACCAGCATCAGGTAGCGGGTCGTGCGTTCGACCAGCGTGCCGATCGCGGACCCACCGGCCTTGCCCAGGATCAAGTCACCCTCCCAGTGACCGGGCACGGCACGGTCCTTGGCCTCGGCTGGCCGCTGGCTGATGTGGATGGTGTCCACCAGTCGCCCCTTGCGGCGCTCGGGACGGTGGTGCGGTGTGCGCTGGTCCCGGCCGGTGCGCAGGTGCGCCGCCAGTTCGCGACGCAGCTCACCGCGGCCCTGGACGTAGATGGACCGGTAGATCGTCTCGGGACAACACCGCATGGACCCATCGTCGGGGTAGTCCTGCACGAGATGTTCACAGATCTGCTCCGGCGACCACTGCAACCGGGTCAGCTTGTCCTCCACGTAGGCACGCAGGACCGGGTTCGTGGCCAACTTCCCGGCTTTGGGACGTCGGGCGCGCTGCTCGGCACGCTGCTGTGCCGTCAACGCCCGGTAGGAGCCATCACGGTTGCCGTTACGGGCTATCTCTCGGCTCACCGTGGTGTGCGGGCGCCCGACACGGCGACCGATCTCCCGCACACCAAGCCGCTGGGCATGCAGGATCGCGATCTCTTCACGTTCGGCGTGAGACAGGAACCGGCTCGAGGGCCGGCGACGAGGTTCCATCACCCCGCCAGACTGGGCGAACAGCGCCTGTCCGCGCCCGCCGTACACGCCGGCGGCCTCAGCCGCCTGCCAGGCCCACTTCCCCGACCGCACCTGTTCCCAGAACGCCTGCCGCTCAGCTCGAAGCATCCGAACCATCACCACTCCTCACGACGAGTGGTGCAACGACCCTCCGAACTCAAGC
>NZ_JADHZD010000046.1 GCF_020102855.1 Nocardioides lacusdianchii | reverse complement strand
CCTCGATCCACCGATGGGCTTGGTGGGGTGAGCGCGTCGTGAAGTGAGAATGCCCTTACGTGGTGGGAAAATCTGTCTTCTCTAGGGACCGATTTCACCAAGCACGAAGGGCATCTCGTAGATGCAACTTTGCCACACGCCCCGCGCGACCTCAGCGGTGTTCGATGATCCGAATCTCGTGTCGTCTGCCGGGCTGGTCCCGACGATCACGTTGGCCCGCTCGGCGGGGCTCCACTCGCTGGCCCAGACGCACCTGTCGGTGCCGACCGACAAGGGCGCGAACGCCGGGCTGAAAGTCACCTCGCTGGTCGCGGGCATGGTCGCCGGCGCCGACTCCATCGATGACATGGCCCTGCTGCGCCACGGCGGTATGGGACGAGTGTTCGCCAACGCCTACGCACCCTCGACGCTGGGGTCGTTCCTGCGGTCGTTCAGCTTCGGCCATGTCCGCCAACTCGACGCGGTCGCGTCCCGGTTTCTGGGTCGGCTGGCCGAACAGACACCGCTGATCGCGGCAGCACCGGACACCGACGATCGGGTGATGATCGATATCGACGACACCATCATCGAGGTCCATGGCTATGCCAAGCAGGGCTCTGGCTACGGCTACTCCGGGGTGCGTGGCCTCAACGCGCTGTTGGCAGTCGTGTCCACGAACCAGTCCGCGCCGGTGATCGTTGCGCAGCGACTCCGGAAGGGATCGTGTGGCTCACCGCGGGGCGCGAAACGCCTGGTCGCCGATGCGTTGAAGACCGTCAAACAATTGCCGCCCGGGTCCACCACCCGGCCGCTGGTGCGAGCCGACTCCGCGTTCTACGGGGCAGACGTGGTCAACGCCGTCCTACGTGGCGGCGCCGACGTCTCTGTCACCGTCCGCCTGGACAAACGCGTCAAAGCCACTATCGCCACGGTTTCCGACGACGCCTGGACACCCATCGAGTACACCGACGCCGTCTACGACGAACAGGCCCAGACATGGGTCTCTCGCGCCGAGGTCGCCGAGATTCCGTTCACCGCATTCACCTCGAAGAAGCAGGCCGAGCAGGTCACCGGGCGGCTCGTGGTGCGCCGCATCCCGGACCTCAACCAGGGCGGCAAGGATGGGCAGGAGACGTTGTTCGACACCTGGCGCTTCCACGCGTTCTTCACCACCACCAAGCATCACGTGGCCGACACCGTGGCCGCGGACAAGACTCACCGTGGCCACGCGATCATCGAGCAGGTCCACTCCGACCTCAAG
>NZ_JADHZD010000045.1 GCF_020102855.1 Nocardioides lacusdianchii | reverse complement strand
GGTGGATTCAAGCGGTGGATGCAACACCGGTTGGTTTTGGTGGGTTCGACAGTAGGTCGTCGAGGGCTTGTGCGGGAGTTTGCCAGCTCAGGGTCTTGCGGGGGCGGCGGTTCAGCTTGGCCGCGACGTGGTCGAGGTAGTCGGGTTGGTAGACCGACAGGTCGGTGCTCTTGGGGAAGTACTGACGCAACAGGCCGTTGGTGTTTTCGTTGGTGCCGCGCTGCCAGGGTGAATGGGGGTCGCAGAAGTAGATCTCCAGACCGGTGGCCTCTGTGATGTTGGCGTGGGAGGTCATCTCGACGCCCTGGTCCCAGGTCAGACTCTGACGCAGGGTCTGGGGTAGCCGGCTCATCGTTTCGACCATGGCCGCAGCGACCGCGTCAGCGCCGTGCCCGTCGGGCAGGTGCAGCAGCATCACGAATCTGCTGGCGCGCTCGACCAGCGTCCCGATCGCTGAGTTCGACGCCGTCGAACCCATGATCAGGTCGCCTTCCCAGTGCCCAGGTACGGCCCGGTCGGCGACCTCGGCGGGGCGTTCGCTGATGTTGACCATGCCCGGGATCCGGCCACGCCGCTCGCCCTCGACGCGGCGGACCTTACGTACGGCACGTCCGGTGCGTAGTCGTTTGTGCAGGTCACGACGAAGCTCACCGCGCCCTTGGACGTACAGGGCCTGGTAGATCGTCTCGTGGCTCACACGCATCTCCGCGTCGTTGGGGAACTCGACCTGCAACTGTGCCGAGATCTGCTCGGGGGACAGCTCCTCCTCCAGCAGATCCTGCACCTTCTCGCGCAGTCGAGGGTTGCCAGCCAGCTTCCCGCCCCGGACGCGTCGGGCACGGTGGTCGGCCGCGAGCTGGGCCGTACTCGCCCGGTACTTCGCACGCCGATCAGGGAATACGGTCGAGCCCCTGGCCAGCTCACGTCCGACCGTGGCTGGGTGACAGCCCACCTCGCGGGCGATCTCAGCGTTTGACACCTTCGCGGCATACAGGACCGCGATCTCCTCACGTTGCTCAAGGGTGAGGCGGGGGCGTTTCGTGGCCGGCGGACGCGATCGGGGCATCACACCACCACGCTCGCGGTACCAATCCATCCCCGCGAACCTCGACACGCCCACCTCGACCGAGGCCTCGGCGACGGTCAGACCCTCACGGACCAGCGCCCAGAACTCCACCCGGACCGACATCGGACACACACGGCTGCGACGCACAGGACACCCCTCAGATCAGAGGTGTTGCATCCAGCCCTTGAGCCCAAG
>NZ_JADHZD010000044.1 GCF_020102855.1 Nocardioides lacusdianchii | reverse complement strand
TGTGGTTCCCCCCGAATCGTGGAGGGCTTCTCTATGCGGCTTCCCGGTCGGGGGCCGCTGTGTCCTCGTAGTTGACCGGGCTCATCATGCCCGCCGAGCTGTGCCGGCGTTGGTGGTTGTAGAACCCGTAGCACCAGTCCAGCACGACCGTCTGGGCCTGGCCGGTGTTGGTGAACTCGTGGCGTGAGAGGACCTCCCACTCCAGGCTCGAGAAGAACGCCTCGGCTGCGGCGTTGTCGAAGCACGACCCGACCCGGCCCATCGACTGCCGGATGCCAAGTTGGCGGCAGAGCTTGGTGAACGAGTTCGCCGTGTAGGTCGAGCCCCTATCGGTGTGGAAGATGACCCGCTTGCTCTCGTCCTTGCACCAGTCCGGGCCGTTGACCGCGTCCACGCCGCCGCGGCTCGCGACAGCCATCTTGATCGCCGCGCAGGCCAGCTCGGCGTCTGGATGCAGCGACGTCGCGGCACCCAGGAGACGACGGGAGTACAGGTCGATCACCGTCGCCAGGTACAGCTTCCCGGCCGCGGTCGGGATCTCTGTCATGTCGCCGACCCAGCGGGCATTCGGCCGGGGGGCGGTGAAGTCCCGCTTGAGCAGATCGGGGAACTTCGGCGCCGTCTTGTCCTGCCGGGTCAGCCCGTTCCTGCGCCTGATCCGCCGGGCCACCAAGCCCTGTCGGCGCATCGAGTCAGCGACCGTCTTCTCCGACACCGTCCAGCCCGCATCACGCAGGTCGTGGACCAACCGCGGCGAACCGTGCAGCCCCCGGGCCTTGCCGAACGCAACCCGCACGGCACGATCGACCGTGTCGCGGCGCCGGTCCCGCGTCGTGTGCAGCCCGTTGGCCGCGCCGGGGCTCTCGGCCCGTCCGAGCCACTTGTAGAACCACGCCAGGCTGACCCCGAGCAGGGCACAGACGACCGTGTGTGGCACGCGGTGGGTGGTCCTCTGGTCGGCGATGAAGCGTGCCACGCTCACTTCGTCGCCTCCTTGACCCACAGGACCACGGATCGCTTGAGGACATCACGCTCCATCCGGAGCTCGGCGACTTCGGCACGGAGCCGCTTGAGCTCTTCGACGTCGTCCTTCGACAGCCCCCGGGTGTCCTCGGCGGCCTCGCGTGCACGAGCGACCCAGTTGCCCAGGGTGCCCTCGTTCACGCCGAGGTCACGAGCGACCTGCGCGATCGGCTTGTTGGTCTCTTCGACGATCCGGACAGCTCCCTCACGGAACTCCCGGTCGTACTTCTTCCGCTTCTCTGGCATCTCGATCCTCATTGTCGATGCCTCTACGGTCCGGGGGGAACCTCA
>NZ_JADHZD010000043.1 GCF_020102855.1 Nocardioides lacusdianchii | reverse complement strand
TGTGATGTCTCAGGACATTGGAATAGCCGGACCTACGAAGTTGTAGGTCCGGCTATTGCTTTGTGGGGCCGGGCGGCCGTCCGGTGGGCTGGTAGTCGCGGGTGGGGTCGAGTGTGAGCTCGCGGAGGATCTCGCCGGTGGTGGCGTTGATGAGGGTGATGTCGAGGTCCTGGACGAGGAGTCGGACGTAGGTTCCGGCGTGGGTTCGTCCGACGCCGATGTGGTGCAGGCGGCCGTTGTGGCGCAGGGTCACGACGCCGGACTTGTCGATCTTGTCGGTGCGGACCCTGTGGTGGGTCTCGTGGGCGCGATCGGCGCCCGGGGCGGCCTTGGGGCGCGCTCGGTAGGCCGCGGCCGGTGTGGCGCGGTGTTGCAGTGAGCGGTGTGGACGGCGCTGGTTGTAGTCGTCGCGGAACCGGTCCAGCAGGACCTGCAGCTGGGTCAGGGTGGCGGGCTGGTCGGGTTGGGCACGTAGCCACTTCTTCATGGTCTGCTGGAAGCGTTCGACCTTCCCGCAGGTGGTGGGGTGGTTCGGGCGGGAGTTCTTCTGGACGATGTTCAGCCGTCGCAGCTCGTGCTCGAGCTTGGACCGTCCGCCCTTCCCACCGGCGAACCGGACGGTGTAGACCATCCCGTTGTCGGTCAGGGTGGACGCGGGATAGCCGTGCTGGGCTGCGGTCTCGGTGAACGTGGTGAGCACGATCTGCGCGGTGATCCGGTGGTGGGCCGTGACGTGCAGCGCGTAGCGGGAGTGGTCGTCGAGCCAGGTGATGATCTCGACGTCTGCGCCGGGGCTGCGGTCTGGGTTGGTCAGGCGGTAGTGGGTGAAGTCGGACTGCCAGGTCTCGTTGGGCTGCTCGGCCTCGAACCTGATGTAGGACGACTTCGGGCGCTTCCTCGGCTCTGGGGTGATGGCGCCGTGGCGGGTCAGGATCCGGTGCACGCTCGCCCGCGACAGGCTGATGCCGTGGTGCTGGGTCAGGTGCCAGCAGATCGTGTCGGGGCCTGCGTCGTGTCCGGACTCGCTCAGCTGCTTGCGTAGCGCCAGGACCAGTTCCACAGTCTCGGGCGCGGTGGCGGTCGGAGACGTCTTCGGTGCCCGGGACAACGGCTCGAACGCGGTATCGCCCTCGATGCGGTAGCGGGCCATCAGCCTGCTGATCCAGCCCTGGGACACGGCGTAGGTGCGGGCGACTTCGGACTGGGACTGGCCGGCCAGGACGGCGGTGATGACGAGGCGACGTTTCGACACCTCGCAGCCTCGGGTGGGCGCACCAGCCTGTGACGACGCCATGCCGATGTCGTGAGACATCCCTATTCCGATGTCCTGAGACACCCCATTCCGATGTCCTGAACCAACACAC
>NZ_JADHZD010000042.1 GCF_020102855.1 Nocardioides lacusdianchii | reverse complement strand
AGTTGAGTCCCCGATAGTGGTGTAGCGCGGTCGCCGAGATCGTCACCGGCGTGTACGTCGGACGTTGGCGCGGCCACCGCGTGATCCTTCGAGTCAACCTTCTACCGAATCCTCGAGGACCATCACGATGACCGCTCCCCACATTGTCGACCCTGCACGTCTGCTGGGCGAAGCACTCGCCGAAGCCTCACCCGATCTGATGCGTGAGCTGCTGCAGACGATGATCAACGCGCTGCTGTGTGCGGACGCCGACGCGATCGTCGGCGCCGAGTACGGACGCCCGACGCCGGGCCGGACCGCGCAGCGCAACGGCTACCGCCACCGCGACCTCGACACCCGGGTCGGGACCATCGACGTCGCGATCCCCAAGCTGCGCAGGGGCACCTACTTCCCCGAGTGGCTCCTCGAGCGCCGCAAGCGCGCCGAGGCGGCGCTGATCACCGTCGTGGCGGACTGCTACCTCGCCGGCGTGTCCACGCGGCGGATGGACAAGCTGGTCAAGACCCTCGGGATCGACTCGCTGTCCAAGTCGCAGGTCTCGCGGATGGCCGCCGAGCTCGACGAGCACGTCGAGCAGTTCCGCCACCGACCGTTGGACGCGGCTGGACCGTTCACGTTCGTGGCCGCGGACGCGTTGACGATGAAGCTCCGCGAAGGCGGGCGGGTCATCAACGCCGTCGTGCTCCTGGCCACTGGCGTCAACGGCGACGGGCATCGCGAGGTCCTCGGCATGCGCGTGGCCACCGCTGAGACCGGTCCGGTGTGGAACGAGTTCTTCGCCGACCTGGTTGCCCGCGGCCTGACCGGGGTCCGGCTGGTCACCTCAGATGCCCACGCCGGCCTGGTCGAGGCGATCGCAGCGAACCTCCCCGGAGCCTCGTGGCAGCGCTGCCGCACCCACTACGCCGCGAACCTGATGTCGGTGACGCCCAAGAGCATGTGGCCGGCCGTCAAGGCGATGCTGCACTCGGTCTACGACCAGCCCGACCGCCCCGCGGTCCACGCCCAGTTCGACCGACTCCTGGACTACGTCGAGGACAAGCTCCCAGAGGTCCACGACCACCTCGACGGCGCCCGCGCCGACATCTTGGCCTTCACCGGCTTCCCGAAGGACGTGTGGACCCAGATCTGGTCCAACAACCCCGCCGAACGCCTCAACCGCGAGATCCGGCGCCGCACCGACGCCGTCGGCATCTTTCCCACCCGCGGTGCGATCGTTCGCCTGGTCGGCGCCGTGCTGGCCGAGCAGACCGACGAGTGGGCCGAAGGCCGCCGCTACCTCGGACTCGAAGTCCTCGCCCGCTGCCGAGTCAACATCGTCGCCACCAACGACCCCGAGATCGGAGCTGATGATCTGCCAGCCCTGACCGCCTGACCCATCACGAAGGAGAACGCAGCGCTACACCACTACCGGGGACTTGACC
>NZ_JADHZD010000041.1 GCF_020102855.1 Nocardioides lacusdianchii | reverse complement strand
GGCGGATTCAACTGGTCGTCGCAACACCCCCTGATGTCGGAGGTGTTCACAGATGGCGACGGCGGACTGGAGCAAGAAGACCAGCGATGTTCCCGAGGGTGCGCGTCGGCAGTGGCGTGCTGACAGAGCGCTTCGGCCGCCGATGCGCTCACCCGGGCGGCCTGATCCATCGCGGGCCGTGCAACGGCAGTTCTGGCGGTTGATCGCGACTGGCATCACCTCGGCCGAGGCGGCGCTGAAGGTGGGTGTGTCTGTGCCAGTCGGGACGCGCTGGTTTCGTCACGCTGGCGGCATGCCGCCGCTGTCACTGGCCGAGCCCACGAGGCGCTACCTGTCCTTCGAGGAGCGCGAGGAGATCGCGCTGCTCAAGGCCCAGGACAAGGGCGTGCGTGAGATAGCCCGCGAGATCGGTCGTGACCCGGGCACGGTGTCGCGCGAGCTGCGGCGCAACGCGGCGACCAGGGGCGGCAAGCCGGTCTATCGCGCCGTGGTGGCGCAGTGGAAGGCGCAGCAATCAGCGAAGCGACCGAAGACGGCGAAGCTGGTGCAGAACGACCAGCTTCGCGAGTACGTGCAGGATCGGCTCGCCGGGAACGTCCGCCGACCTGACGGCACGGTGGTCCCGGGGCCGAGAACGCCGCCGTGGAAGGGGCTGAACAAGCCGCATCGGCAGGACAGGCGGTGGTCGACTGCGTGGAGCCCGGAGCAGATCGCGCAGCGGTTGAAGGTGGAGTTCCCTGATGATGAGTCCATGCGCATCAGCCACGAGGCGATCTACCAGTCGCTGTTCATCGAAGGCCGTGGTGCGCTCAAGCGCGAGCTGGTGACGTGTCTGCGTACAGGCCGCGCGTTGCGGGAGCCGCGGGCACGGTCAAGGAACAAGGCGCATGGGCACGTCACCGCCGACGTGGTGCTCAGCGAGCGACCCGCTGAGGCCGAGGACCGCGCCGTTCCTGGCCACTGGGAGGGCGACCTGATCATCGGGACGGGCCGCTCAGCGATCGGCACGATCGTCGAGCGCAGCAGTCGCTCAACGCTCCTGGTTCACCTGCCGCGGATGGAGGGCTGGGGCGACAAGCCGTACGTGAAGAACGGGCCGTCGCTCGGCGGCTACGGGGCCGTCGCGATGAACGCAGCGCTGACGGCGTCGATGACCAAGCTGCCCGAGCAGTTGCGCAAGACCCTGACGTGGGATCGCGGCAAGGAACTGTCGGGGCACGCGCTGTTTGCGTTGGAGACCGGGACGCGGGTGTTCTTCGCCGATCCACACTCGCCGTGGCAGCGGCCGAGCAACGAGAACACCAACGGCCTACTGCGCCAGTACTTTCCCAAGGGCACCGACCTCTCACGATGGTCCGCCGAGGACCTCGAGGCCGTCGCTCACGCGCTCAACAATCGGCCCCGCAAGATCCTCGGCTGGAGGACGCCGGCTGAGGTCTTCGAGGAGCAGCTACGCTCCCTTCAACAACCCGGTGTTGCATCGACCGGTTGAACCTGCC
>NZ_JADHZD010000040.1 GCF_020102855.1 Nocardioides lacusdianchii | reverse complement strand
CCTCGACTGATATGTAGGGCGCGCCTGTCAAGGGCAGGGTGAGGCGCCGTCGGGCCTGGGTGGCCTGACGGCGCCTCGCTTGGTCTGGATCTGGTCGTCTGCGCAGCGTGTCTTCGCGACGCGCGGTCGAGACTGATATGCGCGGGTTGGGTACCGCAGGACGGCGTTCGGCAGGAGCGCTCCGCTTCTCTGAGGTCGAGCGTCACGAGCCGGGCTCGTGGCTCACAGTCGAATCGCGGGTCGGCTCCTCGCGCTGCACGCAGGGACCGGTTCCAGATCAAGTCAGGGGTGTGGCTACTCGAGGGTGGCCAGTGACCAGCACCAGCCGGCGAGTTCGCGGGCGATCGCGGTGTTGGCCACGGTGTGCTTCTTCTTCCGGGCCGTGTACTTGGCCCATTGGTGGTGCAGCCGCTGGTTGCCGGCGTGTCCGCGGACTCTGGCGGCGGGGGTGGCCTGTTCCCACCGGGCCTGCATGGTGGGCCCGACGGTGTAGCGGGGCTGGTGGTGCCATGCGGCCTCGATCAGCAGACGGCGGGCGTGGGTGTTGCCGGTCTTGGTGATTCCACCCTGCCTGCGCGAGTCGCCGCTGGAGTGCTCGGAGGGCACCAGACCGAGGTAGGCGCCGATGCTGGAGCCGGTGAACCTGGTCCAGTCGCCCAGTTCGACCGCGAGTGCGAAACCGGTCAGGGTGGAGATCCCCCGTAGGCAGCACAGGCGTCGGGTCAGGTCGGTGAACTCGCTGTCGGCAGCCATCGCGGTGATCGCAGCGTCGAGCCGGTTGCGGCGGGCCAGGGTGAACTCGACCGCTTCGAGGTCGGCCTCGTAGGCGGCGCGAGTGCCGGGCTGGTCGAACCGGATGCCGTGCAGCCACGCCTGGTGCTTGCCGGTCCAGGCGTTCCCGCCGTAGTAGACGTGGCCGTGGCGCAGCAGCAACTTTGAGACTCGGTGCCGGGCCCGCATCAGGTCGCCGCGGACATCTTCACGAGCCCGGACCAGGTCGCGGGCGGCTTCCTCGGTGATGGTGGGAACCCTGACCGGAACGATCTGTCCGACTTGGAGCAGTTGCGCGAGGAGCAGGGCGTCCTTGGCGTCGGTCTTGACGCGATCCCCGGGCGGCCGGTTCAGCTTCGATGGCGCGGCCACTTCGCAGCGGATCCCGGCTGCGGTGATCGCCCGGTAGAGGCCGAATCCGGTCGGTCCGGCCTCATAGGTCACCGCCACCGGGCCCGGCAGCCCCCGCAACCAGTCCACGACCACCTCGCTGGCCGGGACGAGCTTCTGCTTGAACACCTCACCGGTCATTGCGTCAAGACCGGTTGCCATCACCGATCGTGCGTGCACATCGAGCCCGACGCTCGTACGCTCAGAAATCACCGGGGCCTCCTATGCCTGTGGATAGGTCGAGCAGGCCACTCCTGCCCGACAACCCACGTACATGCATGTGAGAGGCCCCGGCCCGCAACCCCCTCACGCCGAGGCGGTCACGTCATACCGTCTGA
>NZ_JADHZD010000004.1 GCF_020102855.1 Nocardioides lacusdianchii | reverse complement strand
CTCCGCGAGCTCACACTCGACCCCACCCGCGACTACCAGCCCACCGGACGGCCGCCCGGCCCCACAAAGCAATAGCCGGACCTACAACTTCGTAGGTCCGGCTATTCCAATGTCCTGAGACATCACACAGTAGCGGGGGCAGGATTTGAACCTGCGACCTCTGGGAGAGATCGAGCGCCACTGAATGACTCGGATGATCGCGGATCTCCTCGGGTTTACGCGGGGAGAGCTCGCGGTTCACTACGGATTGTAGCGCCCTGTCATGGACGTGATCGGTCTGTAAGTGTCTAGTTTGTGGCAGTCGGTCCGAATGGCACGGGGGTCCGGGCGTCTGCTGGCCCCCGAGCTCGGGGCCGGCTGCGCCTGACGCTAGGCCTCCATCGGCTGGGAATCGAGGACCTCGGAGAGGTCTCCCTCTCCCTCGCGGGACGAGCGACCGACAGACGTGGAGGCCGTGACACCAGCAGCTCCAACCTGAAGTGAGCCAGATCACGATGAAGATGGAATGAATTGCCGCGGTCGAGCCTTAAGTTAGTTGAACTCTCAACCACATCCTTCACCTGGAGCAAACCGTGTCCTTCTTCCGTCGCAAGCCCACCACCGCCCCCGCCGACGCGACCCCGGTCGCCGTCGCCGAGGCCACCCCCGGGTCGGTGCTCACCGGTGACTACACCATCGACGCCAGCCACAGCCGCCTCGGCTTCTCCGCACGCCACGCGATGGTGACCACCGTCCGCGGCCAGTTCGGCGACTTCGACGGCGCCGCGCACGTCGACGCCGAGAACCCGGCAGCCTCGAGCGTGGCCCTGACGATCCGCGCCGCCAGCATCGCCACCGGCACCGCCGACCGCGACGGCCACCTCACCTCGGGCGACTTCTTCGACGTCGAGAACCACCCCGAGCTCACCTTCACCTCGACCTCGGTCGAGCGCGACGGCACCGAGTGGACCATCACCGGCGACCTCACCATCAAGGGCGTCACCAAGTCCGTCACGATCCCCTTCGAGGAGACCGGCACCGCCGTCGACCCGTTCGGCAACACCCGCGTCGGCTTCGAGGGCGCGACCACGATCAACCGCAAGGACTGGGACCTGACCTGGAATGCCGCGCTCGAGACCGGCGGCGTCCTCGTCTCCGAGAAGATCAAGCTCGAGTTCGACATCTCCGCGATCAAGAACGCCTGACGTACGGCGTCGACACCGACAAGGCCCCGGGCTCCCGTCAGGGACCCGGGGCCTCGGCATCCCTACCAGGGCAGCCCGCGCACACGATCGGTCGAGCGCGATGCGATCAAAGGTCAGTTGGCGTGTGTCAGTACTCGCGGACGCCCTCGAGGCAGTCCGGACATGCCTTCACCAGGATGGTCGAGAACGGCACCTCCCAGAACTTGACCCACGAGCTCGCGTTGCGGCCGCACACGGTCGTCCCGGTGCCCATGGCCTTGGCATGGATCCGCCCGGTCGTACCCGTCAGCCGGCCCTCGCCGTCGACGAACGCTCGGCGCTCGGGCGTCGTCGCGAAGAAGTCGGTCAGCGTGCTCGGGGACGGCGCGAGATCGGCGGATCCCAGGACCGGGAACTCACGACCGCGCCGTCGAACGCTGGGAGCTGCCTCTCTCATGACGGGACCTACCTCAGCTTCCGGACGAGCTTCTTGTTGGCGAACTCGTCGAGTCCGAACCGACCCAGCTCGCGCCCGACGCCGGAGGCCTTGACTCCGCCGAAGGGCAGGTCGGGGGCACTCTTGACCGTGGTGTTGATGCCCACCATTCCGACCTCGAGGCGGTCGGCCACCTCCCGTGCCCTCGCCTCGTCGCCGCCGAACACGGCTGCGCCGAGGCCGAAGGGCGAGTCGTTGGCGACAGCGATCGCCTGCTCTGCCGAGGCCACCCGGTAGAGGACCGCCACGGGGCCGAAGAGCTCTTCCCGGTAGGCACGCATGGTCGGCTCGACGCCGGAGAGCACCGTTGCCGGGTAGTAGGCGCCGGGGCCGTCCGGCACGGTGCCACCGAGGTGAACCTCGGCACCCTTTCCCACGGCGTCCTGCACCTGCTCCTCGAGGTCGGCTCTTCCGGCGACAGAGGCCATCGGGCCCAGCCTGGTGTCGGCCGAGGACGGGTCGCCGAGCGTCCACTGGCGCGCCTGGGCAACGAACTCCTCCAGGAACTCGTCCCACACTTCGTCCTCGATGAGGATGCGCTTCGAGGACGTGCACGCCTGGCCCGCGTTGGCGAACCGACCGGTCGCCGCTTCACGAGCAGCGCTCGGCACGTCTGCGTCCGCCAGGACGATGAACGGGTCGGAACCACCGAGCTCGAGCACGCACTTCTTCATGTGCGCCCCCGCGACACTGCCCACGGCCTGCCCGGCTCGCTCGGACCCGGTCAGCGAGACCCCCTGGACGGCAGGATGCGCGATCATCTGCGCGACCTGGTCGTTGGTGGCGAACACGTTCTGGTAGACGCCGACCGGCGCACCGGCGGCGGAGATGAGGTCAGCGATACGGAGGGCCTGCTGGGGACAGTTGCTCGCGTGCTTGAGGAGGATCGTGTTGCCGAGGAGCAGGTTCGGGGCCACGAACCGCGCGACCTGGTAGTGCGGGTAGTTCCACGGCATGATCCCGACGAGCGCGCCGATGGGCTCCGTCACGACGGTGGCGCTGCCTTGGCCGGCGATGTCGAGCTGCTCCTCGACGAGGAAGTCCGGGCCCGTGGTGGCGTAGTACTCGAAGATCGACGCGACCAGCGCGATCTCGCCCCTGGCCTGGGTGACGGGCTTGCCCATCTCGGCGGCCATCAGGGCTGCGAGATCGTCGGAGTGCTCGCGGTACTGGTCCGCGATCCTCTGGAGCAACGCGGTCCGTGCGCCGAGGTCGGCGTGCCGCCACGACAGGTAGGCGGAGTGGGCTGCCTCGACGGCAGCGTCCACCTCGGAGTCGGTCATGCTGTCGAACTCCTTGACCACGGCACCGGTGGCCGGGTCGACCGAGACGTACTTGCTCACTGTCCTGCTCCCTTCAGCACGATGCGACCCGTCACTCCACCGGCGGCGAGCCGGTCGAGGGACTCGGTCACTCCGACGAGGTCGAGCTGGGCGTCGTGGACCGGGATGCGGGGGATGTCGCCCCGCTTGGCGAGCTCGACCACCTCGTGCAGCTCGGGCAGGGTCCCGACGAAGCTGCCCTGGATGGTGATCATCTTCAGCGCCAGCAGCGCCGTGGGGATCGTCAGCTCTCCCCCGAAGAGGCCGACCTGCACCATCTGCCCTCCCTTGGCCAGGGCATCGAAGGCGACGGGAGCGGTGCGCTCGTTGTTGACGAAGTCGATGACGGCTGCGACGGGCCCACCAGTCGTGGCCTGCAGCTTGGCGGCCACGTCGTCGCCGACCGAGGTCAGGGTGTGCGACGCCCCGAGCTCCTGGGCCGCCGCGAGGTTGGTCGCCGAGGTGTCCACGGCGCAGATGGCACGGTGGCCGAGGGCGCTCAGGGTCGCGACGGCGGTCAGTCCGACTCCCCCGACCCCGATGACCACGATCGGCGCGTCTGCGGGGAGCGGCAGGACCTTGCGCGCAGCGCTGTAGGCGGTCAGCCCGGAGCAGGCCATCGTGGCCGCCCAGCTGAGGTCGAGCCCCTCGATGTCGACGAGGTAGCGCGGGTGCGGGACGAGGACCTGCTCGGCGTACCCGCCTGCTCGTGCGACGCCGATGTTGCGGCCCCGCGGACACGCGTTCTCACGTCCGTCCAGGCATGGCGGACACTCACCGCAGCCCACCCAGGGGTAGACCAGCCGGGTGCTGCCCACCTCCACGCCCTCGACGTCGGGTCCGACGGCGGTCACGACTCCCACGACCTCGTGTCCCATGACCAGGGGGTAGGGAACGCCCCGGTCTGTCAGGCGCATCTGGCCGCGTCGGCCGAGGTCGTAGTAGCCAGCTCGCAGGTGGGTGTCGGTGTGGCACACCCCGGAGCGGACGACCTCCAGCAGCACCTCAGTGCCCGAGGGCGTGGGCGTGGGGAGCTCGATCTCGGCGAGGTCGGTGGTGGTGGGCTCGGGTACGGCGAATGCGCGCATGGTTCCTCGCAATGTTCGTTGGATGGACGGGATCGACGACAGGTCGAGCCCAGAGGAGTGGCGGCCGCCACAGAGGCGGCCGCCACCCGAGTGGTCAGGCAAGTGCCGGCTGGGCGGCGGGAGCAAACTCGAATCCCTTGAAACCGGTTCCCTCGACCTCGTCGAGCTGGGCGCGGTAGTTGGCCAGTCCGCCGATGTAGAACATCACCGTCTTGGTCTTCCCGGGCACGTTGGCTCCGAAGATCCAGGAGTCGACCTGGGGGAACAGGGTCATGTCGGCGATCGTCTGGCAGGTCTCGGTCCAGGCCTGCTCGGCCTCGACCGACGGCTCGACTGCGGCGCCGCGCTCGCGGGCCTCAGCGACGAGCTTGCCGATCCACTCGACCTGGGTCTCGATGCTCGGGGGCAGGTTCGTGAAGGGGCCGTTCGGGCCGAGGATCATGAACATGTTGGGGAACCCGTTGGTGCTGACCCCGAGGTAGCTGGTCGGGGCGTCCGCCCAGGCCTCGTTGATCGTCTGCCCCCCGCGACCGCGCAGGTCCATGGCCATGTAGTTGCCGTCCACGGCGTCGAACCCGGTGGCCAGGATCAGCACGTCGAGCTCGTGGACCTTGCCGTCGGCCGTACGCACTCCCTCCGGCGTGATCTCGACGATCGGGTGCTGCTTGAGGTCGGCCACCGACACGTTGTCGCGGTTGAACGTCTCGTAGTAGTGGTTCGCGCACAACGGGCGGCGGGCGTAGAGGTCCGTCGGGGTGAGGATGCGCGCCTTCTCGGGGTCCTTGACGATCTGCTTGATCTTGGACCGGATGAAGGCCGCCGCCGCCTCGTTGGCCTCGGGGTCGGTCGCAATGTCGCAGAAAGTGCCGAACATGAACCGGAAACCGCCGCCGATGTCCCAGTTCTCCTGGAACACGCGCTGGCGCTCCTCCTCGGAGACGCTCATCGCCGGGACGGCGCTCTCCTCGAAGCCGAAGGCCACCACCGAGCTGCGGACCTGGTCCCAGATGGAGTCGAAGTCACCCTTGATGGACGACACCTCGTCGGCGGTCATGGGCCGGTCGCCCGCCGGCACGCTGTACTGCGGGGTCCGCATGAACACCGTCAGGTGCTCGACCTCCGGGGCCACCGCCGAGATGACCTGCTGACCGGTGGAGCCGTTGCCGATGACACCAACCCGCTTGCCCGCGAACTCGTGCTCGTCGGGCCAGGCGCCGGTGTGGATGATGTCGCCGGCGAAGGTCTCGATGCCCGGGATGTTCGGCATGTTGATCTTGGAGAGCAGACCCAGCGCGGTCACGACGTACGTCGCGGTGACGGTCTCGCCCTGCTCGGTGGTGACCGTCCAGCGGTTCGTGGCCTCGTCGAAGACGGCAGCCGCGATCCCGGTCTCGAGTTGGATGTCCTTCGCGAGGTCGAAGCGCTCCACGACGTGCTCGAGGTAGGCCAGGATGTCGGCCTGCTTGAGGTAGCGGGTGTTCCAGTCGTAGTCCTGGAGCAGGTCCTTGTCGAAGGAGTAGCGGTAGACGAAGCCCTCGGTGTCGGACAGCGCGCCGGGGTAGCGGTTCCAGTACCAGGTACCGCCCACGCCGCCGGCGCGGTCGTACGCACGCACCGAGAGGCCGAGCTCGTTGCGCAGCTTGTGCAGCATGTAGATCCCGCCGAAGCCGGCGCCGATGACGATGGCGTCGTAGTCGACGTGGGTGGTGGCGTCCGGGCGCGGCCCGGTCGTGGTCGTGGTGGTCATGGGTGTCTCCGTGTCTGTGGGTGGGGAGCGCAGGGGTGTCCGGCTGATCAGCCGGCGAACCACTTCGCGATGGCAGCGATCTGGTCGTCCGCGGCGGCGGTGTGGCCGGCGTTGAACGGGAACACGTGCTGCTGGCCGTCCACGACGGACAGGGTCACGTCGACGCCGGCGTCTGTGGCCAGGTCGTTGAGCCGGGTGGCGTTGTCGAGCAGGGACTCCGCGCCACCTGCGGTGATGTAGAGCCGCGGGAAGCCGGTGTAGTCGCCGTACAGCGGGTTGGCCAGGGGCGCAGAGGGGCTGGTCCGGTCGCCGAGGACGCCGGCGATCATGCCCTCGAGGAGCCCGACCGTGATGAGTGCGTCGGTGGCGTCGTTGGTGACCAGGGTCTCGCCCTTGTTCTCCATGTCGAGCCACGGGGACAACGCGATGACAGCGCCGGGGAGCGGCTTGCCCTGCTCCTTGAGGGACAGGGCCGCGGCGACGGCGAGGTTGCCGCCGGCCGAGTCGCCGATGGTGGTGACGTCCTCGGGCGCGATGCCGCTCTCGACCAACGCCTCGAACACGGAGACGGCGTCCTCGAGGCCGGCCGGGTGCGGGTGCTCGGGAGCGCGGCGGTAGTCGAGGACGAAGGAGGTCACGCCGAGCGCCTTGGCGAAGTGGCCGGCGAGCTTGCGGTGGCTGGAGGCCGAACCGACGGCGAACCCGCCACCGTGCGTGTAGAGGAGCACCTTGGAGCTGTCGGCGCCCTCGGGGTAGCACCAGATGCCCGGCACGCCGCCGACGGTGCCCTCGGCGTACGTCACGTCGGTGGGCTCGGCGGTGGGCTGGTGCCACTCGTCGAAGATGCTGCGGAACAGGCGGATGGTGAGGTTCTCGGTGGTCCCGAGGATCTCGGACCAGTCGGCGTACAGCTCCTTCAGGGGGTCCTGCTCGACTCCGACGACGGACTGCTGATCACTCATGTCACTTCTTCTTCCTAGGATGGGCTGGGTCTTGGCCACGTGCTGTCTGTCGCGGCCGGCGGGCTTCCCGCCATCCCCAGTGCTGGTGTGATCAGCGACACTAGGTTCGTCCGAAGGGCACAACCTGTTCCGATGTGGAACACCTCACTCGGACCCGTCGCGGGAGAGGCTCGCGGGACCACCGACCCGAGGAGCGACCCCATGACCGACCCCACGACCGACCAGGTGAAGCAGGTGACCGTCGGCGACGTCAAGATCGCCTACGAGTGCTTCGGCGACCGCGCCGACCCGCCCCTCCTGCTCGTGATGGGCCTGGCCACGCAGATGCTGGGCTGGGACGAACGGTTCTGTGCCCGGCTCGCGGACCACGGGTTCCACGTCATCCGGTTCGACAACCGGGACGTCGGGCTGTCCACCCATCTCGCCGACGCCGGCGTCCCCGACCTGGGCGCCCTGGTGAGCGGCGATCCGACCGCCGCTCCCCCGCCGTACACCCTGCTCGACATGGCCCGCGACGTCGACGGGCTCCTCGATGCCCTCGGCCTGGACTCTGCGCACGTCGTCGGCGCCTCCATGGGCGGGATGATCGCCCAGCAGCTCGCCATCGGGCACGCTCACCGTGTCCGCAGCCTGACCTCGATCATGTCCACCACGTCCCGCGACGTCGGCGCGGCCCGGCCCGAGGCGATGGCGGCACTCTTTCTCCCGCCGCCGACGGACGCGGACACTGCCGCGGAGCGGGCGCTCGACGTCTACCGGGTGATCGGCTCCCCCGGCTACCCACTGGACGAGGTTCGCCTCGCGGAGGTGGCGCGCCGGGCCTTCGCACGCGGCCACGACGCTGCTGGCGTGGCGCGGCAGTTCGCCGCGATCGTGGTGTCACCGGACCGTACGCCCGGCCTCCGCGCGCTCGACGTCCCGACCCTGGTCATCCACGGTGAGGACGACCCACTGGTCCAGGTGGACGGCGGACGGGCGACCGCGGACGCGGTCCCGGGTGCGCGGCTCGTCGTGGTCGCGGGGATGGGGCACAACCTGCCCGAGCCGCTGTGGGCGCAGCTCGTCGACGAGATCGTCGCCCACGCCAGGGCCGCCGAGGAGACCCGCGAGGGGGTCAGCCCGCCGACGCGGTGACGGCCTCCGGGGCGTGGATGTCCCGCTTGAGGATCTTCCCGGTGGGCCCCTTGGGCAGCGCCTCCATCACCCAGACGTGGCGCGGATACTTGTACGCCGCCACCCGGGCCTTCACGTGGTCGCGGAGCTCCTCGGCACTGACGACGTACGCCGGGCGCAGCGTGACGGTCGCGGCGACCTCCTCGCCGAGGGTGGGGTGCGGCACGCCGACGACCGCGGCCTCGAGGACTGCTGGATGGGCGTACAGGACCTCCTCGATCTCGCGCGGGTAGACGTTGAAGCCACCGCGGATGATCAGGTCCTTCTTGCGGTCGACGACGTAGTAGAAGCCGTCCTCGTCGCGGGTGGCCAGGTCGCCGCTGTGGAACCATCCGTCGACGACGGCGTCCGCAGTGGCGCGGGGCCTGCCCCAGTAGCCCTTCATCACGTTGTGGCCGCGGATCACGATCTCCCCGACCTCACCGGGGCCCACCTCGTCGCCGTTGCGGTCCACGAGCCTCACCTCGACGCCGTCGATCGGGATCCCGATCGAACCGACCTTCGCCCGGCCCGGGCGGTTGAACGTGGCGGTGGGCGAGGTCTCGGACAGGCCGTAGCCCTCCAGGATCGGCGCCCCGAACGTCTCCTCGACGCCGCGCAGCACCTCCACCGGCAACGAGGCGCCACCGGAGACGCAGACCCGGAGGCTGGACGTGTCCGCGCCCTCGGCGCCCGCCTGGAGCATGGTGACGTACATCGTCGGTACACCGGCGAAGACGGTCACCCGGTCGCGCTCGACGAGCCGCAGTGCCGCTTCGGCCTCGAAGCGTGGCACCAGGGTCAAGCAGGCCCCGACCGCGACGGACGCGTTGAGGCAGTTGCTCTGCCCGAACGCGTGGAACAGCGGCAGGCTGCCCATCACCACGTCCTGCTCGGTCAGGCCGATGAGTCCGCCGAACCCGAGCGCGTTGAGGCGCAGGTTGGCGTGCGTGAGCTGGGCGCCCTTGGGCGAGCCGGTGGTGCCGGAGGTGTAGAGGATCACCGCGGTGTCGTCGTCAGCCCGCGCCACCGGCGCGAGGTCGGCGTCGAGGTCACCCAGGCCGGCCACGAGGCCGTCGTCCGCCACCACGACCTCCGCGCCGGTCCCCCTCGCAGCGGCCTGCGCCTCGGGAGCGGCCTGGGTGGACACGAGCACCAGCCGGGCACCGGAGTCCCGCAGGTGGTGCTCGACCTCCCTCGCCTTGAGCAGCGGGTTCATCGGGACGACGATCGCTCCGGCACGCAGCACTGCGTAGTAGAGGACCGCGAACGGCACGATGTTGGGCAGCATGAGCCCGACGCGGTCGCCGGGCTCGACCCCACTCCCGCGCAGCCAGCCCGCGGCGCGGGCGCTGAGGTCGTCGAGCTCGGCGTGGCTGAGCACCACGTCGTCGAGCCGGATCGCCGGACGATGGCCGTGGCGATCCGCTGAAGTGGTGAGGATGCTGACGAGGTTGGTCATCTCCGACCACCTTTCTCGAGCAGGAACTCGATGATCGTGGGGATGGTGGTCCGGGCCGCGGTCCGTCCCACCAGCAGCCCGACGTGGCCGCCGTCCAGCCTTAGCTCGTGCTTGTCCGCCGAGCCGACCAGGTCGAGCAGCGGGGCGGCGGAGGCCTCCGGGACGATGTGGTCCTGGTTGGCGAGCACGGTGAGGAACGGCACGGTGATGTCGGAGAGGTGCACCCGGTCGCCGCCGATGACGAGCCGATCGTTGACGATCGCGTTGTCGTCGAGCATCCCCGCCAGCTGGCGCGCGACCCCGCCGGGCAGGGGCACGTGGTCCTGGGCCCAGCCGATCAGGGCCTGGTAGGACGCCACGTAGTCGTCGCTCCACAGTCCTTGCCACAGGTCGACGTACTGGGTGACCGCTGCCGTCGGCTTCAAGGACCGGAACCCCTGGTAGATGACCTGCGGGGGGACGTTGCCGTCGGCGTCGAGCAGCGAGTCCACGTCCAGGCGGCCCTGGGTGGTGAGGTTGCCGAAGGGGCCCAGGTGGTCGAGGTCGACGGGGGTGGTCATCACCGTCAGGCTGCGCAGCGGCGCGTCGCGGTGGTGCGCCGCGTACAGCAGTGCGAGCACGCTGCCGAAGCAGTAGCCGAGCAGGTTGACCCGGTCCGCGCCCGAGACCTCGCGCACGCGCTCGACCGCCGCGGGCAGGTAGTCGTCGACGTAGTCCTCGAGCCGGTTCGCGGCGTCGCGCTCGTCGGGGACGCCCCAGTCGAGCAGGTAGACGTCGAAGCCGGCCTCGAGCAGGCGCTCGACGAAGCTGTTGCCCGGCCGGAGGTCGAGGATGTAGCTGCGGGAGAACAGGCTGAACACCAGCAGCAGCGGCGGCCGGGGCTCCGGGCCGCCATCGCCGCCCTCGTCACTGCGGTAGCGCCACAGCTCGCTGCGACCGTGGCGCCAGACCACGTCCTTGGGGGTCTGTCCCACGGCAGGACGTGCGGCCCCGGTGGCCATTCGGGCCCCGTTGCGCGCTCGCAGGCCGGCGCGGACCACCTTCTGGCTCGCCCGTCCGGCGATGCCCGTGGCGTCGTGCGTCGTCACTGTCCGCCGCTCCGCTCACGTCCGGGGTTCGCCTGCTCGAGCTGCAACGAGAGACGCCGCACGTCCCGGTCCAGGGCTCCGATCTGCACCCGGAGTCGTTGGACGTCCGTCTGCGCCGGCAGGTTGACGAGGTGCCACGCCGCGGCTGTCACCCCGCTCAGCCTGCGCCCTACCGTGCGCCGGACACCGAGCGCCAGCGCCGTCGCCCTCGCGAACTCGCCGCTGCGCACCCACCTCTCGGCATGGGGGGCGACGACCCGTTCCGCGACGTCGTAGGTTCTGCGCCAGGTGGGCGTGTGGGTCATCGGTGCTTCCTCCGGGGTGCAGGCCACATCAGCGCACGCGGGCGCCACCGGCGGGTTGCCGTCGGTCTCCGGTGCTGGGTGGCAGCGACCCTAGGGCGACGCGGAGGCACCGTCGTGTTCCGATCTGGTACAGCGTCCGCGTCGCATGCGGTCGGCTTCTCGCGGCCGCTCGCGATACCTGAGGTGCAACAGTCCTTGGTGCATTGGTATCAGGAATGCAGCGTCAGCCCTCCCGCTGGTGTGACCGTCGTTACATACTGATGAGGTGAACCGCCGCAACGAGTCGTCCGCCGTGACACCCGTCGGTCATGCGCGGGTCGACGACGCGCTGGTCCGCTCCGCGAAGGAGACCCTGATCTCCTTGGGCCTGCTGCACAGCGTGGACTCGCAGCCGCTCAGGGTCCCCGACGAGATCGACCGCAGCTGGCGTCGATCCATCAGCGCCGGGGCCACCCGCACCACCGGGGCGTTCCAGTTCGTCAACGAGTTCGACGCGGACAGCGAGCTCTCGCGCGCAGCCCGGCCCGTCCTGGACCGGCTGGCAGAGACACTGCAGGACATGGGCACGGCCATCTTCCTGGCCGACCGGTCGGGACAGATCGTGGAGCGCCGCGTCGCCGGCGGTACCGAGCAGGACCGGTTCGACCGGGCGAACGCTGCGGAGGGTTTCGACTTCTCCGAGGAGACCATCGGGACCAACGGGCTCGGCACCCCCATCCACGACGGGACCGCCGTCTTCGTGCGCGGCGCCGAGCACTTCAACGAGGCACTGGAGACACTCGCGTGCGCGGGCGTCGGGATCCGCCACCCCGTCACCGGTCGGGTCATCGGGTCGCTGTCCCTGGCCGCGCCCGTCGACGCGGCCGAGATGATGATGCTCGCGATGACCCGTCAGGGCGCCCAGCAGATCGTCGACAACCTCAGCGCCACCGTCGGCAGGCGCGAGCTCATGCTCGGGCACAGCTACCAGCGCCTCCGGGCCAAGGGCCCGGTGATCGTGCTCAACAGCGACACTGTGATGACCAACGTCACCGGCCTGTCCTTCCTCAACGTCGAGATGCACGCGCGGCTGTGGGACTCCCTCCTGGCGCGTAACTGGGACCGGGGGCCACAGGAGCTGGAGCTCGACCTCCAGTCCCTCCACGCCCGGGTGCTCGCGCACCGCCTCGACGACACCGACGACGCCGCGTTCGCCGTGGAGATCCTCGACCGCAAGCAGGCCCGGCCGACTGGCAGGCCGGCGCGGTCGACACCGGTGCGCGACCCGTATGTGGTCAACCTGCAACGTACGGCGGCCCGTTCGTCGGGCGCGCTCGCGGTGACCGGGCCCAGCGGGTCCGGCAAGTGGTACGTCGTGCGGGAGTGGTTGCGCGCCGAGGGCCACGACGCGCTGCTCGTCCTCGACGCCGGCGCCCTCGGCGGCCATGACGGCCATGACGGCCATGACGGGTGGCGACGCCAGGCGAGCGCCGCTCTTGCCGAGGGCGGAACGGTCGTGCTTCGGCGACTCGAGGACATGGACGTCAGCCTGGTCGGCACGCTCAAGACGTTGGCCGACAGCGCGAGCCCCGGACGGCTCGTGCTCACCGCTGACCTCACCAGGTGCTCGGCGCCGGCCCTGCAGGTGCTGTCGCAGGTCGCGGTCGGTGTCGAGGTTCCGGCGCTGGCGAGCAGGGGTCAGGAGCTCTCGTCGATCGTCCAGGCCCTGCTGGCAGAGATCGAGCTCGCCCGGCGACCAGTGATCTCGGCGGCAACGATGCAGGTCCTGATGCGTTGGAGCTGGCCGGGCAACGTGGCCGAGCTGCGCCAGGCCCTGCTGGGCCTGGCCGCCGAGCTGCCGGGCAAGGTGGTCAGCCCTTACCACCTGCCCGAACGCATGTGGGACGCCGCGAACCGCCGGTCCCTGACCCGGATCGAGGCCGCCGAGAGGAGCGAGATCGTCGCCGCCCTGCGCCAGGCCGGGGGCAACCGGTCGAAGGCGGCGAGCATGCTGGGGATCGGTCGTACGACGCTCTACCGCAAGCTGACCGCCCTCGGGATCGACGACGAGGCGCTGCTCTCCTGACCTCGCCCCTGCGGGTCGGGACTTATCGGTCGCCGGCCTCGAGGAAGTCCGTCACCCTCCGTGCGGTCGACTCGGGCCGGGACAGCACGAACATGTGGCCGCCACGCGGGATCACCTCCAGGGTGGACCTGGGCGTCAGCGCATGCATCAGGCGCGCGTTGTGGACCGAGAAGACCGGGTCGTCGTCGCCGTGCATGATCAGGGTCGGTTGGCCCAGCAGCGGGAGGAAGGGCACGCTGGTCCAGCCGAGGAGCGCCAGGAGCTGTCGGCGGTAGGCGCCCGCGTCCACCTTGCGGACCAGGCCCAGTCGCGACAACAGCTCGGGACGTGCCACGAAGTCCCCGCCGTAGACGCGTCGGACGAGGGTGTCACGGTTCGCCTCGCTGCGGTCGGGGCGCCAGAAGCTCGCGACCGTCGCGGGAGCGACGGGGAGCGCGAGGAACCCCGGGCTGGTGCCCGCCAGCACGACCCGGCGCACGCGCCGGGGATGGGTCAGCGCCAGCTGCTGTGCGGTGATGCCGCCCCAGGACAGTCCGACCACGTCGAACCGTCGGACGCCCAGCTCGTCCATCACGCGGCTCACGAACCGGGCGTAGGTCGGTATCGACGGCCAACGTCCGAGGTGCTCGGGCTCGACGTCGAAGGCGATCGTGGTCCGAGGGATCAGCTCTCGAAACTCCCCCCATCGCGCCTGGTCCAGCCCGACCCCGTGGCACATGAGCACCGGCACCGATCCGCGGGCCGTCTGCACCGACACCTTCACCACCCGGCCGGAGACCGTGATCTCGCGTACCTCGTCTGCCCGACCGTTCACGTCCTGCACCCGCTTTCTCGCCCGGGCGTCCGCGAAGACCGCTCGGCACACTCGACGACGACATGGAACGGCCGAGGTGGCGCTCCTCTGCGGGCGCCACCTCGGCCGTGGGCTCGGTGCTACGCCTTCTTCTTGGCCGCCGGGGCAGCCTCGACGACCGGCTGCGCAGCAGCGAGCAGCTGGTGCCCGAACTCGCGCTGGTTGGCGATCACCTTCTCGAAGGCGTTGTAGACGTCGTCCACCAGCGCCGAGGGCTGCGGGAGCCGCTCCGACCAGGCGGCAACGCCCGGCCGCGAGGCCTTCGGGGTCAGCGACTGGGTCGCCTGCGCCCAGAAGCCGACGGTGCTGAGGGTCGCGGCCTGCGCGGTGCGCACGCCGTCGAGCACCTGGTCGGTGACCTTCTGGACGTACTCCTGTGCCTGTGTCATCTGCTTGCTCCTCTGTGAGATCGATGGGGACGACTTTGCAAACTATATGCAGCACTCGCTCAATGCGTCAACTAGTACGCACGTGCTCGGTATAGTTCACACATGGCAGATCGATGGACTCCGCAGCTCGAGGCACTGGGCCACTACATCAAGACCCAGAGGCAGCTGGCCGACCTGTCGCTGCGCCAGATGGCCGAGCTCGCAGAGGTCTCCAACCCCTACCTGAGCCAGATCGAGCGCGGCATGCACCAGCCGTCCGTGCGCGTGCTGCGATCGATCGCGCGAGCCCTGAACATCTCGGCGGAGTCGCTGCTCACCCAGGCCGGCCTGCTCGACGCGGTCGCCAGCGAGGACGGCGGTGCGGCGTCGGGGGTGGAGGCCGCCATCAAGGCGGATCCGCGCCTGTCCCAGCAGGCCAAGCAGACACTGCTGGCGGTCTACCGCACCTTGCTCCCGGACGACGGCGATGCCGGAGGCACAGAGGGCTCGTCCACCTGATCGACCTCCAGCAGGGCGTCGAGCACCGCGCGTACGGCGGGGCTGCGCTCGTCCGCCCGCCACGCGGCGCGGAGATGGACGTCGGGAAGTCCTCCCCCCTCGCTCGCCGCGACGGGGACGAACGTGACGTGCGGATCGCCCTGGTTCGCCGCCACGGACGACAGGGTGAGCGAGCAGCCCACCTCGGCACTGACCAGCGCGAGCGCGGTCTGCGTGTCCGGAGCCACCTGTACCACCTGGGGCACGAACCGCTGCGCCTCGGCCAGCCGACGTAGGCGATCCGTGAGCACGGATCCCTCGTCGGGAGGGAGCGTGACCAGGCGCTCGCCCCGCAGCTCGGCGAAGTGGACCTCCTCCTGGTCGGCGAGCCGGTGGGTGGCCGGGACGGCGAGCACCAGCCTGTCGCCCATCACCACCCGGGAGTCGATGCCGTCGGGGAGGACGTCCCAGCGGCCCAGCGCGATGTCCGTCTCCCGAGTGGCCAGCTTCTGGATGGCTGGCAGCGCAAAGTTCTGACTCGACAGCTCGAGCTCGATCCCCGGGCGTTCCGAGCGGACACGGCGGGCGAGGGTGGCGACCAGCGGGTGGGTCGACACCCCGGCGAACGCGACCCGGACGAGCCCGACCTCCCCGCGCTCGGCCGAGCGGGCGGCCTCGGTCGTTCGTCGGAGCGCCTCCAGCACCTCACGCGCGGGCTCGAGCATCGCCTGACCCGCTGGCGTCAGGGAGACCGACCGCGTGTTGCGGTCGAACAGCGTGGTGCCGAGCTCCCGCTCGAGCTGCTTGATGGTGCGGGTGAGGGGCGGCTGGGCCATGTGGAGCCGTTCGGCAGCCCTCCTGAAGTGCAACTCCTCGGCCACGGCGAGGAAGGCGCGGACCTGGGACGCATCCATAGCGTCACGGTATCACCGAAGTAGATATGAAGTATTGGACGAGCAACAATCAACCGTCCATAGTCGTGTCCATGTACACCGGAAACCCCGAGGTCCCCGACGACGTCTTCACTGACGTGCTCAAGCAGATCAGTGAGTTCGTCCGCGAGCGGGTTGTCCCGCGCGAGATCGAGATCATGTCGACCGACGCCATCCCCGACGACCTGCGTCACCAGGCCGCGGAGATGGGACTGTTCGGTTACGCGATCCCCGAGAAGTGGGGCGGACTCGGGCTCGACCTGGTCCAGGACGTCGAGGTTGCGATGGCGCTGGGCTACACCTCCCTGTCGTTCCGCTCCATGTTCGGCACCAACAACGGCATCGCCGGGCAGGTGCTCGTCGGGTTCGGCACGGAGGAGCAGCAGGACCGGTGGCTGCCCGGAATCGCATCCGGCGAGGTCGTCGCGTCCTTTGCGCTCACCGAGGTCGGCGCAGGCTCGAACCCCTCCGGCCTTCGCACGACCGCCACTCCGGACGGTGACGACTGGGTGATCGAGGGAACGAAGCAGTTCATCACCAATGCCACCGAGGCCGGCCTGTTCGTCGTGTTCGCCCGCACCGCACCGGCCACCGAGTCGAGCACCGGCATCGCGGTCTTCCTCGTCCCCGCGGACACTCCCGGTGTCGAGGTCGGTGTCAAGGACGCCAAGATGGGCCAGGAGGGATCACGCACGGCGGAGGTCACCTTCGACAGGGTGCGCGTCGGCAGCGACGCCCTCGTCGGCGGCGACGGTGACGTCGGCTACCGCGCGGCGATGACGTCCCTGGCCCGTGGACGCATCCACATCGCAGCGCTGTCCGTCGGCACCGCGCAGCGCGCCCTCGACGAGTCGGTGTCGTACGCCGCGACGGCGACGCAGGGAGGTAGGGCTATCGGTGACTTCCAGCTCATACAGGCGATGCTCGCCGACCAGCAGGCCGGCGTCCTGGCCGGTCGCGGGATGGTCCGAGAAGCCGCCCGGGCCTACGTGACGGGCGAGGACCGCCGCATCGGCCCGTCGGCCGCCAAGCTGTTCTGCACCGAGATGGTGGGCGAGGTGGCCGACCTGGCCGTGCAGGTGCACGGCGGCTCCGGCTACATGAGGGAAGTGCCGGTCGAGCGCATCTACCGCGACGTCCGCCTGTTGCGGCTGTACGAGGGCACCAGCGAGATCCAGCGCCTCATCGTCGGTGGCGGCCTGGTCCGGGCCGCCCGGAAGACGACGTGATGCTCCCGCTGGACGGGGTCACCGTCGTCGCGCTCGAGCAGGCCGTCGCCGCCCCGCTCGCCACCCGCAACCTTGCGGACCTCGGCGCCCGGGTCATCAAGGTCGAGCGCGTCGACGGCGGCGACCTCGCGCGCGGCTACGACCATGTCGTGCACGGCACGGGCGCCCACTTCGTCTGGCTCAACCGGGGCAAGGAGTCGATCGCGATCGACCTCAAGACCGACGAGGGCCGAGCGGTGGTCAAGCGGCTCGTGCTGGACGCCGACGTCTTCGTCCAGAACCTCGCGCCCGGTGCGGCTGTGCGACTCGGGCTCGGCGCCGCCGAGCTTCGCTCGGAGAAGCCCGAGCTGGTCGTGGCGAACCTGTCGGGCTACGGCGCCGGCGGCCCGTTGGAGCAGCGCAAGGCCTACGACATGCTCATCCAGGCCGAGGCCGGCCTGATCTCGATCACCGGCACGCCCGACGACCCGGTGAAGACTGGCATCCCCACCGCCGACATCGCGTCGGGGATGTACCTCAGCCAGGCGGTCGTCGCGGCACTCCTCCGCCGCTACCGGACCGGCGACGGCGCCACCATCGACGTCTCGATGCTGGAGGCCACCGTCGAGTGGATGGGCCACGCCCTCTACACGCAGCTCCACACGGGGACCGCGCCCGCGCGCATGGGCGTGGGGCACAGCGCGATCGCGCCGTACGACAGGTTCCCGACCACGGACGGCGAGATCCTCATCGGGGTGCAGAACGACAGCGGCTGGCGCGCGCTGGTCACCCGGGTGCTGGACGCGGCCGAGCTGGCCGACGACCCCCGCTTCGCCACCAACGTCGCACGGGTGGCCCATCGCACGGAGTGCGACGAGGAGGTCGCGGCGCGCACCCGAATCTGGACGACCCAGCAGCTGGACGAACGCCTGGCCACGGCCGGCATCCCGGCCGCCCAGATCAAGTCGATGGGGCACGTCGTCGCCCACGAGCAGCTGAGGGCGCGCGACCGTTGGCGCAGCATCGACATCGAGGGCGGGACGACGTCGGCGCTGCTGCCCCCCGCCACCTTCGAGGACGTGGAGGCCGCCATGGGTGCGGTCCCGGCCCTGGGCGAGCACACGCGTGCCCTGCTCCTCGAAGCCGGTCTCGACCGGTCTGAGGCGGAGGCGATCCTCCGCCGCGGCACCGCGTCCCAGCCCGACGGCAGCGCCGTCGGGGTCGCGTAAGGCGACCACCCCCACCCCGAGCCCTACCCGTCGAGGAGACATCCCCATGGAAGCATTCATCGTTGCCGGTGCCCGGACACCGATCGGACGGTACGGCGGCGCCCTGGCCGGCACGCGACCCGACGACCTCGCCGCCCTGGCGCTGGGCGAGGCCGTGACTCGTGCGGGGGTGGACCCTGCGCACGTCGACGAGGTCGTCCTCGGCGCGGCCAACCAGGCTGGCGAGGACAATCGCAACGTCGCTCGCATGGCCGCCCTCCTGGCAGGGCTCCCCGACTCCGTCCCCGGTCACACGGTCAACCGGCTGTGCGCCTCGGGGCTGACCGCGGTGGCCACCGCGCGGACGATGATCGCCGCCGGGGACGCAGACCTCGTCGTGGCCGGCGGGGTCGAGTCGATGACCCGGGCGCCGTGGGTGACGGAGAAGCCGGCCAAGGCCTGGGCGAAGCCCGGCGCGAGCTTCGACACCTCGATCGGGTGGCGCTTCCCGAACCCGCGCTTCGGACCCAGCACGACGTTGTCGATGCCCGAGACCGCCGAGCGGGTGGCCACGAAGTGGGGACTCACGAGGGACGAGCTCGACGAGTTCGCCCTCGAGTCCCACCGACGCGCGGTCCGGGCGATCGAGAGCGGTCACTTCGTCGACGAGATCGTCGCAGTGGGCGAGGTCGACACCGACGAGGGTCCCCGCAGCGACACCAGCCTCGAGCGCCTCGCGCGCCTTCGTCCCGTCAACGGCCCGGGCGGGGTCGTCACCGCCGGCAACTCGAGCTCGCTCAACGACGGAGCGGCGGCGCTGGTGATCGCGAGCGAGGCGTACGTCGAGAAGCACGGCCTCCAGCCTCGTGCCCGGGTCGTCGCGTCGGCATCTGCCGGGGTCGCCCCCGAGATCATGGGGATCGGCCCGGTCCCCGCCACCCGCAAGGTGCTGGAACGGGTCGGCTGGTCGACCTCCGACCTCGACGCGGTCGAGCTCAACGAGGCGTTCGCGTCGCAGGCGTTGGCGTGCATCCGGGACCTGGGGCTCGACCCCGAGGTCGTCAACGCCGACGGTGGAGCCATCGCTCTCGGCCATCCCCTGGGAGCCTCGGGCGCCCGCATCCTCCTCACCCTCCTCGGACGGATGGAGCGGACCGAGGCACGGCGCGGTGTCGCCACGATGTGCGTCGGCGTCGGGCAGGGCACTGCGCTGCTGGTGGAACGGCCGTGACCGCCACGCTCGAGGTGGAGGAGCAGACCGACCGCGTCGTCGTGCACCTCGCACGCCCAGAGGTTCGGAACGCGATCAACCACCAGATGGTGTCTGAACTCCATGCCGTGTGCGACCTGCTCGAGGCCAGGCCGCGCGTGCTGCTGCTCGCCGGCAAGGGCGGCCACTTCGCCGCCGGCGCGGACATCGCCCAGCTGCTCGAGCGCCGTCGGGACGATGCGCTCCGGGGCATCAACTCGTCGCTCTTCGACCGGATCCACCGGCTGCCGATGCCAGTCATCGGGCTGCTGGACGGCTACGCGCTGGGCGGCGGCGCCGAGCTCGCCTACGCGTGCGACTTCCGGGTCGCGACTCCGCGCGTACGCCTCGGCAACCCCGAGCCCGGACTGGGCATCCTCGCCGCTGCCGGCGCCACCTGGCGGCTGAAGGAGCTCGTCGGGGAAGCCGTGGCCAAGGAGGTCCTGCTCGCAGGCCGGGTGCTGACGGCGGAGGAGGCGCTGAACGTCCGACTGGTCAACGAGATCGCAGAGCCGGACGTCCTGCTCGACGCCGGCCATCGCTGGGCCGACCGCATCGTGAGTCAGGCCGGACTCGCCGTACGCCTCACCAAGGCCGCGTTCCACGCGCCGCGCGACGCCCATCCCTACATCGACGACCTCACCCAGGCCGTCCTGTTCGACACCGACGAGAAGCAGGCACGCATGACGGCGTTCCTGGAGAGGAACAAGAAATGACCGTCCCCACCCAGGTCGGCGTCTACGGCGGAGGCCGGATGGGCGCAGGCATCGCGCACTCCTTCCTCGTCGCAGGCGCCCACGTGAGCGTCATCGAGTCGTCCAGCGAGGCCGCCCAGGCCGCGCAGGAGCGGGTCGCGTCGTCCGTGACGCGCGCGGCCGAGCGTGGACACCTGCGCGAGGAAGCCGGTCCCACCCTGGCGCGGCTGACCGTCGCCACGGACCCGTCGGGCCTGGCGGGCTGCGGGCTCGTCGTGGAGGCGGTCCCTGAGCAGACGTCCCTGAAGAAGCAGGTGCTCGCCACGATCGAGGCCGCGGCCCCGGACGCCTGGATCGCCACCAACACCTCCAGCCTCTCCGTCGACGAGCTCGCCGCAGCCCTGGTCCGACCCGAGCGGTTCATCGGCCTGCACTTCTTCAACCCGGTGCCGGCGAGCCGGCTCGTCGAGATCGTCGTGGGTGCCGAGAGCGGCAGCGACCTCGTCGAGCTGGCCGGCACCTGGGTCGGCGACCTGGGCAAGACCGCGATCACGGTGACCGACTCCCCCGGCTTCGCCTCGTCCCGCCTCGGTGTCGCCATCGCGCTCGAGGCCATGCGGATGCTGGAGGAGGGCGTCGCGACGGCGGAGGACATCGACACCGCCATGGAGCTCGGCTACAAGCATCCGGTCGGTCCGCTGCGGACCACCGACCTCGTCGGCCTCGACGTACGGCTCGCGATCGCCGAGCATCTTGCCCAGGAGGTGGGCGAACGGTTCGACCCACCTGCCGTGCTGCGAGACCTGGTCGCGGCAGGTCACCTCGGTCGCAAGTCCGGGCAGGGGTTCTACAGCTGGTGACAGCGCCGACGACGAGGAGTGTCCACCCATGAGGATCACCGGTGCAGTTCTCGAGGAGGTCGGCCGAGCCGGACCGTGGGCCGAGACCCGTCCGTTGACGGTGGGTGAGCTCGACCTCGAGGAACCGGGTGCGGGCGAGGTCCTCGTCCGGATCACGGCTGCCGGGGTGTGCCACTCCGACCTGTCCGTGGTCAACGGCGACCGGGTCCGCCCCGTCCCGATGCTGCTGGGCCACGAGGCCAGCGGACGGGTCGTCGCCCACGGCCCCGGCGTGTCCGACCTCGCGGTGGACCAGCAGGTCGTCATGACCTTCCTCCCCCGCTGCGGGGAGTGCGCGGCCTGCGCAACCGGCGGCCGCCTGCCATGCCTCCCCGGCTCGGCCAGCAACATGGCCGGCGAGCTGCTCGGAGGAGGGCGCCGACTGAGCCGGGACGGCGCCCCGGTGTACCACCATCTCGGAGTGTCGGCCTTCGCCACCCACGCGGTGGTGGACACCCGCTCGGTCGTCGCCGTCGAGGACGACGTGCCGCCCGACGTCGCTGCCGTTCTCGGGTGCGCCGTGCTCACGGGTGGCGGCGCTTTGCTCAATGCCGCACCACCCGGTCCCGGGCAGAGCGTCATGGTCGTCGGGCTCGGCGGCGTGGGCATGGCGGCGCTGCTCACCGCCCTCGCGCTCGGCCGCGGCGACGTCGTCGCGGTGGACGGTGTCGCCGCCAAGCGCGACCACGCGAGGGAGCTGGGAGCGACCACCGTGCTCGATCCGGGCGAGCTCGCCTCGAGCGGAGTGAGGTGCGACGTCGTCGTCGAGGCGGCCGGCAACGCCCGGGCGTTCGAGTCGGCGGTCGCCGCCACCGCCCCGGGAGGCCGTACGGTCACCGTGGGCCTGCCACCCCCCGACGCTGTCGCAGGGGTCTCTCCCCTGCTCCTGGTGGCCGAGGCTCGCACGGTGATCGGCAGCTACCTCGGGTCCGCCGTGCCTGCCCGGGACATCCCGGTCTTCGCACAGTGGTGGCGGGAGGGTCGGCTCCCGGTCGAGGCACTGGTCTCGTCCCGCATAGGACTCGACGACATCAACCGTGCCATGGACGAGCTGGCTGCCGGCACGGCCCTGCGACAGATCATCGAGCTGTGAGGACCGGAGCGGCGTGCAGTGGCCGCCCGTCCAGGAGATCCACTAGGCGCCCGGGTCCTGCTCCCACGAGCTGAACAGCAGGGTGGAGGAGAGCGCGTTGAACGGCAGCGGGATCCCGTGCTCGAGACCCTTGAGGTGGGCGGCCTTGAGGTCCTTGAGCAGCACCGCCAGAGCGGTGTCGGCGGTCCACTGGGAGACCGAGTCCCAGTTGCGGGCCACCCAGCTGTCGCCGGTCGACACCTCGAAGAGGCTCAACAGCTCGGACCCCGGGAGGTTGTAGTGCGCTCCCAGCTTGAGGCCCTCGGCCACGGCGTTCATCGTGATGCCCAGCACGAGGTTGTTGACCAGCTTGGCGGCCTGGCTGTTGCCCGGCTTGTCGCCGTAGTAGAACGTCTGTGACCCGACGGCGTCGAAGTACGGACGCGCGGCGTCCACCCTGTCCCGGGGACCGGAGGCCATGATCGACAGCGTGCCCGCCTCGGCACCGGTGGCACCTCCGGACACGGCAGCGGCGATGAGCCGCACGTCTCCGGCATCCTCGACTCGCTGACCGAGCTCGTTCATCGAGTCGGGGTCGAGCGTGCTCATCACGATGATCGTCATGCCCTGAGGGTCGGCGGACAGGAGTCCGTCCTCCCCCAGGATGACGTCGACGTTCTGGGCGTGGTCGCGCACCATCGACACGATCGCCTCGTCCGCCTTCTCGGCCACTTCGGCGACCGTCGAGGCAATGGTGATGCCGGCGGCACGTGCCTTGTCGCGGCTGCCCTCGAAGGCGTCGTAGCCGATCACCTCGAAACCGGCCCTGTTGAGATTGACGGCCATGGGGAGCCCCATGGTTCCGAGTCCTACGAACCCGATGCGCTTGCTCATCGTCTGCTCTTTCGTGGTGGGGGGTCAGCTGGCGGAGGAGTCGCTCGCGGTCCGTTCGGCCATGACCTGCTGCAGCAGCGTCAGGCCGTTGAGGACGCGGGGGAACCCGATGTAGGGGATTCCGTGGATGAGCGCACCGACGATCTGCTGCTGGGTGAGTCCGACGTTGAAGCCGACGCTGATGTGCAGCTTCAGCTGTGGCTCGATGCCCAGGGCAGCGAGCATCGAGATCGTCACGAGGGTCTGCTCCTGCTGTGTCAGGGAGTCACGCGAGTAGATGTCGCCGAAGGCGAAGGAGACGATGTAGTCGGCGAGGTGCTCGTCGATGCTCTGGTAGGAGTCGACCAGCTTGGCGTGGTCGTACGACCCGGCGTGCTCGGGCGAAACGAGCTCCATCATGCGGTCCAGGCCGCGCTGGTACCGGTCGGTGGTGGGGTTGGTGTCGGTCATGGTTCTCTCCTGGTGGTTGCGGGGCGATCAGCGGTCGCTCGGTGCGCCGGCGAGAGCGCGACGTGGAGACGGCTCGGGGGCAGACGTACCGACGGGGGTGTCCGACGCGGAGTGCGCACGGGGCACCAGGACGCTCAGCACGGCGCCCACGAGGGCGAGGCCGGCGAGGACGTAGAAGACCGAGCTGACGCCGACGCCCGCGGCGAGGAAGAGCCCACCGAGGAGCGGCCCGCTCACCCCGCCCAGTCGGCCGAAACCAGCAGCCCAGGCAACGGCAGCCCCGCGCATGGGGGTGGGGAACTGGGTGGCGACCAGCCCGTAGATCAGGATGGACGTGCCGGTGGTCCCGAAGCCGACGACGGCGACGCATGCGAGGCGTACGCCGAGCGGCAGGTCGAGGGACATCAGCGCGATGAAGGCCGCCCCGATCACGAAGCACGTCGCGACCACGGGACGCGCCCCGAAGCGGTCGGCGAACCGAGCACCGGTCAGGGCTCCCACGATGGCGCCACCCGCCAGGACGAGCAGGAAGGACAGGGAGCCCCTGGTGTTGAAGCCCACCTGCTCCATCAGGACCGGCAGCCAGGTGTTGAGGTAGTAGTTGAGGAACTGGCCCAGCGCGCTCATCAGGCCGACCACCACGGTCGCCAGGACGAATCCGGGACTGAAGAGCCCGGCGAACCCGACGCGGGGGGCGTCTTCAGCTTCGGCTCGCGGAGCAGGCATCGGGATCCCGGTCCGTTCGGAGACCTCTCGAGCCTTCTCGAGCTCGCCACGGGCGACCAGCCACTGCACGGACTCCGGCATCTTGAGGATCGCCAGGGGCAGCAGGGTCACCAGCGGAAGCGCACCCACCATGAAGAGTGCCCGCCAGCCGATGGCCTCGAGGAACAGCATGGTCAGCAGCGCTCCGAGGAGGCTTCCCAGCGGCACGCCCGCATAGCTGATCGCACTGGCGAGGTTCTTCCTGCCGGGCGGCGCGATCTCGGTGACCAACGTGGCGGTGGTGCCGATAAGAGCGCCGATCCCGAGACCGGTGAGGAACCGGAGCACACCGAAGGACGTCGTCGTCGTCATCAGCGCCGTGACGAACATGCCGACCGAGAACCAGGCGTACGCGATGAGCATCACCTTGCGGCGACCGATGCGGTCGCCGACCGCGCCCGCCATCAGGGCGCCGGCCATCATGCCCAGCAGCGCATAGCTGCCGAGTGTCCCGGCGAGCGTGGGTGTCACCTCGCCGATGTGGCTGGAGTCTCCGAGGAAGGTGGACAGGACCGCGCCGTAGATGACGAGGTCGTAGCCGTCGAAGACCATGCCGACGGTCGCGAGGGAGATGACCCACCTCACCGTGCGTCGACGGCGGATGTCCTGGTCAAGGGTGGTGGTCGAACTCATGGGGACTCGTCTCCTGGGCTGATCCGTTTCGGATGGTGTGGTCGCATGACCCGGCGAGCCGTTGTCCCCGAGAGCAATGTGACGTGGACGACTAGGTGCGCGGGAGACCCCGCCTTACGTGTACCGATGTGGAACACCCCGAGCCGGAGGGCTCAGTGGCCATCGCAGCGGGCGCTATCGACTGCCCGACTCCATGTACGTCTTGAAGCCGACCCAGTTGCGACGCTCCCAGGTCGGCCCGACCAGGGCCAGCACCGGCGAGAGCAGCCGCATGGGTCCGACGAGACGCATGTCCCAGTCCCACCTGAGCCGCGTCCCGCCCTCGACCTACTCGAAGGTCAGCGTGCCGTCCACCCACATGTACGACGAGATGACGCGGTTGTGGAGACGGCGTGGTCGCTCGTACTCCCCGATTGTCAGCGTCATCTCGCCCTTGGCGCCCGTCCCCCTGGGCTCGGCCACGAACCGGGCGCCGGGGCCGACCGGTCCCGCGCTGACCTTCTCGGCACGGGTGATCCGAGGGTTGTACCTCGGTTCGTTCCGCTCGTCGGCGACCAGGTCGAAGACTTCATCGACGGGCGCATCGATGGTGACCTCTCCTGCGACGCGGGTCATCGCCGCACCTCGTGCCCACTCGTGACCTGGACCATGACACACATCCCGTCATCCGCAGGAGCGCCCGCGTGGCCACGAACTGCGACCCGGGGCACCGCGCTCCCTCCTGTCAACGGTACTTCCGCGCACTCCGGGCGGGCAGAGCCGAAGGTCCCGTCAGCGCCTCAGTCACTGACGACGGTCGGCGGTCGGACACATGAGGGCGGCCCGAGGGTCTCCCCCTCCGGGCTGGCCGATTGAGCAACGTATCCACGGCCGGCTCGCCGTCCCGACCACGCCTCTCACCCCACGTCCTGCATCTCCAGCAGAGTTTTTTGCCTTTTTGCGAAACGCCGCCGATCGCCGCGGACACCCCCGGTCATGCTTCTGTGCACCTAGTCGTACCGCCCGCCCGCCAACATCACCCGAATCGAGACGGCCACCAGCACACACCACCTGGCATGCAGGTGCACACCTCGGTCCGCAGTTTGTCCTCCGACTGATTGTCCACAAGGCCAATTCCACAGAACCCGCCTCGATCTGCAAGAGGTGTATGTCGGATTGGGGTGAGGACGGGCGGGAGGGCCTTGGACACCTACATGATGCGTGGAGATTCAAGACTCAAGGTGCGTGCAGAGGGCTGAGGGTGCAGTGCCATGCAGCGTGCATGCAGTCGTTGCGGTCACGGACAGGACGGTGATTCTCGACGCGCGGTCGCCCGGGATGAAGGCGAACTCTTGAACCCGGTCCACCGAGCGGCCTGTCCTCGCCAAGCCGGTCAACCGCCACATCGTCTCTGCCTCCAGGCAGTTCAGGACGAGTGCTCGCGCCGACCTCGCCTGGCCCGACGACCGCCAGCTCGAGGTTGCAGGACCGGTCTCGGGACTGCGCGCTTGACCATGCTGTGCGTAAGCCAGTCAGCGTTCAAGGCCCTCGTGCTCGGCGCTCAAGAATTCGCCTGCACGATCATCGGTTCGCGGGTCGAGCGTGAGCTGGAGTCCGACAACGTCTGGCCTGTCAAGGATCGCGGCATCCATCGGGTTGACATCGGCATGTTAGGACGGGCGCCCCTTCGGTCGACGCGAACGCCGCGCACCCTCCCCCGCCCGTCCTGGGACGGGCGAACCTCGGGCGGGCGCAAAATGGTGCCTTCCTCGTTCACAGTGGGGACATGAAGACGTCGCTTGGGCTAGGCACCGGACCTGTCGCCGACTCGAACTGGTAGAGCCCTCGAACGACAAGAACGCAGGTCAGACCGGTGATGCTGAATCAGCAGGACCGTGGGCAGCGATGGACGGCACGTCGACTCCCAACGCCCGTCGGATTGTGGCCCACCCGTCACGTCCACACCGGCTTCGTTGTGTGTGTCCTTCATCGCGCAGTTTGAGGTGACCTGGAGGCACTGCACAGCGCCCAGATAGACGCAGCCGGGGAAGCCGCCATCCGCAGTGACGAGTAATGCTTGTTCGTTCGACGCTCAACTAGACGTTCGCACTCCCGGTATCGGACGTTCCGTCGGCGGACCACTGGGCAAGGACGAACATGACGTGAAGCGCCAAAGCAGCCTCGTCCGGTGAGACATCCTGCATCAATCCATGTGCGGACCGGTTGCGCAGGTTGATGCCAGTGCGCTGGGTCAAGAGGACGGCGAAGTACCGTCGAAACTGTTCGGGGACCCGCCCCTCAAGGAGGCTCAGGAGTTCCCCGAGACCTTTGTACGCGCCCATCGATCTGCCGTCGAGGGACGGCTCTCGGTAGACGGAGAGGCCAACGGCGCGGGCCATGCTTCTGACGACGCGCTCAATCCGTACCAACAGACGCTGTAGACAGGCCTCGTAGTCGCTAGCCAGGAAGTCCTCGTAGGCCTTCCCCACGCCTTCTGAGGTCGGTTCATCAACGAATTGACCTTGGACCAGTTGTTGCACCTCAGCAGCCGTGAGCCGTCCCTGGGCTCCCAGGCGCTGCAGGATCTCGCGCAGAAAGCTCCCCCAGAGAGTGATCGACATGCTGTGGTGCCAGGTAAGCGCATGGTTGAACTTCTGTTCGTCGCTCGTGACGTGGGCGAGAGGCATTCCCTCGGTGTTAGTCACGACGGTGGTGAAGAGATGTACAAGCGGGTACGCGCGCATCTGTTCTCTGACTAGGTCCGCATCTGCGTCAACGTCCGTGATGGGACAGTGGGCGCCGAGCTTCACGAGTGACTCTTGTGCACTCGACGTTTCGACGAACGTGGCAAGGAACCCCTCTACGACGTCACTGGGGATCGATAGCTCGGTCGCCATCTTCTCCATGCCCAGTTCTTCCGGCGTCCTCGGCTGCTGCAATAGCTCGCGCAGGTCTTCGGCCGCCGCGGTGAGTCCTTCGTTCCGCGCGAGTTCTAGAGCCCGCTCAAGGTGAGAGAGGCCAACGAGTCCTCCCCGCTCGTCAGCTTGCTGCTTCCACATGTGAACGGCTTCTGCGGCGATGCGTCGTCTTTCGTCAGCATCCTTGGCCCGCTGCATTCGAAGCAGTTGCAGCGCCTCGACGATGAAGGGATCGTCGGCGTAGCGAACCCGCGCCTCCCCAATCAGCGCGTTCAGCTCTGCTGGTCGGTCAGGCTCCCGCAAACCAGCCAAGGCCTCGATCAGCGGAACCGCCACGCCAGGTGCCCATTCCTCGTCCGCCACTGTCTGGCGAACGGCATCGACCATCTCGCTCACGGTTTCTTGGACCAATGTCGCATCGCGAAGCTCAACGGCCAGTTCCAGGGCGCGGACGAGCGCATCTGACCGATGAAGCGATGCCAGCGCATTCTGGCCCCACATTCGCCGGAAGGCCGCGTTCGCTGTCCTCGCATAGAGGTCCGGTCGGGGTTGCGCCTTCACACACCAGAGGAGGTCATTTAGCCGTGCCACCACGACATCGCTTGTGGTAAAGAGCTGAGTCGCGTCAACCCATGCCGCGACAGTCTCTGGGGTCACGGCCGTCAGGGGCTCGGGATAGGCGTCGCCGTCTCCGCTAGAGAACATTGATCCGTAGATATCATCAATAGTCTCTGGGCGAGAGGCCGAGCGCCGCGCGTGGTAGTCGAGTGCCCGAATGAACGCCTGGAGATGGTCTTCCACCTCCTCCGGGAGCGCAGCCTTCACCCTGCCCGAGAGCTCGTAGATCTCGCAGGGCTCCCTCAGCGCCTCGGCGATGGCGGCTACCACGTCCGGCGACCAGTCAAAGTTCAGGCTTAGCCCGTCGCCATCCGGATCGGACGCCGCATCCTCGTCAGTCATTCTTGCTCCCTCCGCTAAAGGAGATTACGTCGAGCCAGCTCGCCCACCCATTGGGTTCGCAAGTGTCGCGAGGACTGTGGCCGATGTTGCAACCTAACCTTCGGCCGAGACCGAGGCAGCGTGGTCACTGGACAGCGGAGGCTTTGTCATGGCTGACCGCGGGGGCGTCAATCCGCCGCTTGCGCATCGCCCCAAACTCCCCTGTCTCGGTAGGGTCTGCCAGTCGGGTCCTGAGTAGGACCGAGGTCGATCCGAGGAGGCAACTACATCAAGTCCGCGGGTGGGATGTCGGTGCGGTTGTAGATGCTTGCTCCATGACTACCGAAGAACCCGCAGGTTTGATGGCGGCAGGGCCGGTCCGAACCTGCGCGTTCTGTGGCTCTGGTGCGACGCTCACACGCGAGCACGTTCTTCCGCAATGGCTGTGGCGAGACGCGGCTGGACGTCGACGGAACCCGGAAGCGGTCTCGTTGGAAGGCGCTTTTGGGCGTAAAGAGTTGCTCGTCCAGACTCCCGCAGGGATTGCCGGCAACTACTTCACGAAACGGGGTCATCCTTGGCAGACCCCAAACCGGCGGGTGGTACGGGCAGTCTGCGCGACGTGCAACAACGGCTGGATGTCCGTCCTCGAGACGGAGTTCAAGACGATCCTGACGACGAAACTGTGCCGCCCTCGTTGGCGCTTGTCTCGCGACGAGTTGTCGACCGTCCGACGCTGGGTCATGAAGACTGGTGTTCTGCATGAGTTCACAGACGGCGAGATGAAGCTTGTCGATCAGCCAATCTTGAATGCTCTGATGGCCAACAAGGAGCCTCCAGGCACTTGGTATGTCGGGCTCGCAGGGGCTGCAAACGACCTGAGCGAGGGCTTGGACTCGTGTCCCGTTTCGCTACACATAGAGCCGGTCCCCGACCAGAGCGGCCGAACTGTCGGGCACGCTCACCCAGCTTCGGGGGACCATGAGCTCGTGTATGCGATGCAGCATCTACTCACGTTCTGTGGCCTGATCTTTGTCCTGAGGTATACGCCGCTCCCACTTGTGCCGCCGGCTCGGCTCGATCACGACTTGCCGCATATGCCTGGCGGTGCTCCGCTGACGATTGCCAAGGAGCGGCCACTCCAACAGGTGCGGCGCGCTGACCTGCCCCGATGGAGCGACATCGACGCTCGGAACACCGATCTGTGGTTCCACGCAATGTCCGCGGACAAGGCGATGATTCTGATGTGTGGACAAGACCACCTGTTGAAGATCGGTTCTCACGCGACTTCTAAGGAGAGTGACTTTGCAGGGATGGAAGCGGTCCTACAGGGGTTGGTCCATGGCGCTATCTCCGTGGGGGACCTGCAGCGTCGTATCCGTGCGTCATAGCGCCGCTTGTCGGCACGGGTGAGTCACAGGATCGATGAATGTTTCGGGCGGGCAGCGATGCGGTCATGGCAGACGTGGGATCACTGCGAGATCACTGCGAGAGCTCTGCGAAAGCGATCCTGCGATTGCGGGTCGCTGACACCACGGCTGCCTCTCGGTCGCCGTATGCAACAACCACGGGCCGGTAGTCGTCCAACCCGACGTAGGTGATGTGCGTCGGGGGCCCCCAGGCTCCGCCACGCCCGCGGACCCGCGTCCGCATCTCGCCCTGCTTTCGAATCCACACCACACGCAGGGCCCCGTCCCGCTCGAAAGCGGCGGCGTTGAACCACATGCGCGACGACGCTCGCCCTATTCTTCTCGGAGGGCCCCAAGCCCGCCCGTCTTGCACCCGTGCCATCAACCATGAGTCGCCGTCTGACGAGGGCAAGGAACTCCACACGACTGCGGTTAGTCGACCGTTCGTGGTCAGGGTCTGCCAGAGTTCGTCCCGGTCGGGCTGCGCGGCGATACTTCCGGCCGGCGTCCAGCGCCCTGACGCCGTCCGTGACGAGGTGTACGCGTGATGCTCAAGCTCGTCCGTCTCGACCCAAATGGCAGTGACCCGGCCGGAACCGCGGTTAGCCACTTGAAGATCAGCAACGCCAGCCGACTGCATGACGAACTCGGTGGCCATCCACTCTCCGTGCGCGGAGAGCAACCGATGCTTCACACGGAAGGAACGCAACCCGTCCTCCCACATCACGTCCGTCCACAGCACCGCGACGGATCCGTCCCGCGCAGCACCCGTCGCGATGCTCAGCGGCCTCGCGTCCTTGCCGGTGAGGAACTTCGGTTTCGACCAGGCCGCACTTGAGCCGTCGCGGCGGACGGCCACGACTCGATTGCCTGCCCCGGGAAGTCGCTGAAGCCAGACCACGACCTGCCGACCGCTCTTGCTGACCACGAGCTTTGGACCGGAGAGGACCCGCCCTGGTAGCCCCGGAGCCAGGAGCATGCTTGGGCCAAAAGTCCCATCGGCCTCCTGCGTCCTGACGTGGGGACCAGCCCCGTCATCTGGCAGGTACGCGGCGACCAGGCGACTATCTACCGCGAGCTCGATGTCATAGCGGCTGACGTCGGCCTCTATCACCTGCTCGATGCTCCACGTCCCGCCAGCGGGCCTAGTTCGGATCACCAGTGCCCAATCTAGTGACGAAGCGCTGGTCGCGACCCACGCGGCCGTCAAAGCGCCGTCAGCCGCGGCGAACAGGCGCGGGGCGTTGCCGTTTACTCCTGGCCGAGTGAGGATCTCTCGCTGGCTCCAGTCTTCTTCACCGGCCACCGCTTCGGGCGCGGGCAGGAAACTGGCTAGAACGACACCGATGACAACCCACGCCCGACGCCTTGGGATCATCGCCCCAGCATCCTCGCGGCTGCTTCTGCTGGCAAGGAACAGATAGGATCGGCGTCGGCAACCGAGTTCCTCGCTCCACCCCACTTCTGGCGTCACGATTAGGCGTCAGCTCGAAGCCGCGCTGCGTCACTCCGCCGCCATTGGGCGTCAACACCTGTCATAAGTCATCGCTCGTCCTCGGACGGGCGTGGTGCGAGCAACTCGAGGATGTCAGCCGTCACGGGGTTCACCGCCTCGTCCGGTTCGATGTAGTGCTCCTTGGTGATCTTGGACGAGGTGTGGCCGAGCATCTCGGCCGCCAGGTCCGCTCCCCCGGCCCGGTCGAGGACAGTCGCGACGGTGCGTCGGAACGAGTGAGGGGTCACTCCTTCGATCCCGGCCTCCTCCAGCACCGCGCGCAGGCGGCGCCGGATGTTGTTGGTCGTCAGCGGCGTGCCGTTGCGGCTGTAGAAGATCAGGTGATCGGGGGCATCTGATGCGATGTTGACCAGCCGCGCGCGAAGCACTTCGGCAGCGAACGATGGCACGGAGACGGTCCTGGTCGACTTCATCGTCTTGGGGTGCGGCTGTCGATGCGTGGGCTTTCCCGTAGGCGACACGATCGTCCCGCAGAGCCGAACCGTCGCGGGCGACCTCGTCACGTCCACGTCGCACTTGCGGATGGCGAGCACCTCGCCGATGCGGGCGGACGTGCCGAGCATGACTTCGATGATCTGCTCGAGCTGTCCGTCGGGCGGAGGGCCAGGCAGGCCGGACCCTCGACGCCAGCCGCGTACGGCGCGACGAATCTCGTCGACCTGCTGGGTGGTGAGCGACATTGCTTGGGCGTGTGGCTTGCGGAGGCGCGCGGTGTCGCGGACCGGGTTCTCGCGCATCGCGTCGTAGCGGACAGCGAGCCCGAAGGCCAGGCTCAGTACCGTGCGCGCCTGCTTCGCCATGCTGTAGCTCCTGGTCTTGGCGAGCGTCTTGATGAACTGGTCGACCTTACGGACGCTGACCTCGCGCAGCGCGTAGTGCTCGAAGGCCGGCAGGACGAGCTGGCGCATGTTGCGCTCGTAGAGGGCACGGGTGCTGGGTGCGAGCGCGTCCTCGAGATCCAGGTCGGCGAGCCACACGTCGACGAGGTGCCGGAAGGAGCTGGCGGACGTGAGGTCGCCCTGTCCGACCTTCTGCTCGGTTCGTTCGGCGAGCATCTCCTTGAGCTTTCGCTCGGCTGCCTTCGGCGTGTCCGCTGTTGCTTGGACGCGGCGCAGCTGGCCGTCGTAGTCACGGAACCGGGTCAGCGCTCGGGCTCGACCGTCGTGGGTCTTGTCGACGTGGATCTCGCCGAAGGTGCCGATCGGGGTGCGAGGTCTAGCCACGATCTCTCACCCACCGCTGGGCCCACGCCCCGGCTCGGCCTCGCGCTGCCTGAGCAGCCAGGTCAGGACGTCGGAGGTGGCGAAGCGGACGCGACCGCCGACCTTGATCGCACACGGTCCCTTGCCGTCGGTGCGCCAGTCGCGGATCGTCGTGACAGGCACGTCGAGGTACTCGGCGAGCTCCTCGATGCTCAGCAGCGGCTCTAGGCCGCTCAGCGTGCTGTGGGTGGTCTCCATGCTCGTGAGGTGCGCCCAAGGTCCCGAGTGGTCCCGTGCGGGTCCGTGACAACCCATGCCGATGCTCGCGGATGCGGCTCGAGGAAGCGCAGCGACGGGGTTTATGGCCGGTTTGTGGCAGTCGGATCAAATCTCAAATGCTTTCAGGCTCGGAGATCCGTGATCTCCGAGCCTGAAACTTTGTAGCGGGGGCAGGATTTGAACCTGCGACCTCTGGGTTATGAGCCCAGCGAGCTACCGAGCTGCTCCACCCCGCGTCGGTGAACAGAACATTACATCCACCCTCGGCGAGGCCCAAATCGGGGGTCCCCCTGACGGGGAACCGGTCACTCGAGCAGGCGCACCGCCTGGTCAACGAGGTCGCGGCCCTCCTCCATCAGCTGCGCCCAGCGGACCGTGTCGCCGGCCTGCTGCGCCTCGTCGGCCTCGGCGAACTTGTCCTCGGCCTGCTGCAGCAGCTCGCCCACGCTGGCGTCACCACCGGGCGTCGGGTTCTCGCCCGGCGTCTCGGTCGGCTGCTCCGCAGGCTCCTCGGAGGGCTGTTCCGTCGGCTCCTCGGTCGGCTCCTCCTGCGTCTCCTCCGAGCCGTCGGACGGGCTTGAGGTCAGCGCGTCCTCGATCGCGCCCCGCAGGGTCTCGTCGATGCCGACGCGACCCTCGTAGGAGACGAGCACGAAGCGCAGGATCGGGAAGTTCGACTCGCCCTCGCGGCGGGTGTAGACCGGCTGGACGTAGATGAAGTCGTCTCCGATCGGCACGGTGAGCAGGTTGCCCGGCACCCGGTCGGCATCACCGGTCGTGTAGGGCAGCAGCGCCTGGCTGACATCCTCGTTGGTCGAGAACGTGTTGGCGATCTGCAGCGGCCCGCCCGTGGGTTCGTTGGGCAGCTCCAGCACGGATATCCTGCCGTAGTCGTCACTGGTGGCGTCGCTGTTGACCGCCATGTAGGCCGCGAGGTTGTTCTCCTTGTCGCGGGGCACGTAGACCGAGGTCAGGGACCACTCCTCGCCCTGACCGGTGTCGGTGAAGAGGCGGTAGGGCGGCTGCAGGCGGCTCGTGAGCTGCGGGTCGCTCGGCACCTCCCAGCGGCTCGATCCCTCGAACCACGCCGACGCGGAGGTCTCGTGGTAGCGCTGGAACTGGTAGCGCTGCGCCTTGAAGAGGTCCTCGGGATAGCGCAGGTGCTCTGCGAGCGCGTCGGGGATGGCGTCCTTGGGCTGCACGACGTCGGGGAAGACCGCCTCCCACGCCTTGAGGATCGGGTCCTCGGTGTCCCACTCGTAGAGCTCCACGGTGCCGTCGTAGGCATCGACGGTCGCCTTCACCGAGTTGCGGAGGTAGTTGATCTCGTCGGTCGGCAGCGTCTGGAAGCCGTTGTTCTCCTGCAGCGCGTCGTCGGTCATGGTCTCGAGCGACTCCCGCTGCGACAGCGGGTACTTGTCGGTGACCGTGTAGCCGTCGAGGATCCACTGGATGCGCCCGTCGATCACCGCGGGATAGGGGTCGGAGTCGACCGTGAGCCACGGCGCGACCTTCTCCACCATCTGGCGGGGGTTGCGGTCGTAGAGGATCTTGGAGTTCTCGTGGACCCGGCTCGAGAGCAGCAGGTTCGGCTCGCTGAACCGCACGGCGTAGAGCAGCTGGTTGAAGAGGTTGCCGATCGGCACGCCCGCCTCACCGTCGTACGTCGTCGCCACGTCCTCCTCGCTGCGGTCGCCGCGCGGCAGGTCGAACTCGACCGGTCCACCGTCGGGGTCGAGGCCCACGATGCTGTACGACGGGCTCTGCTCGCCGAAGTAGACGCGGGTCTCGTAGCCGTCGTCCCCGGAGAGGCTGGACAGGGTGTCCTGGCCCACCTCGGCGCCCTCGGCCCACTGGATGCCGGTCTCCTGCGACGAGTCGTCCTCGGGCCGCTGGTTGGCGAAGGCAGCGATCACGCCGTTGCCGTGGGTGTAGGCGGTGTGGAGGTTCGACCAGTTCTGGTCGTTCTCCGCCAGGCCGCTCTGGTCGAGCTCGCGCACGCCGAGCACCACCGCGCGGTCCGTGCCGTCGACCTCGTAGCGGTCGACGTCGAGCACGTTGGGCACCGAGTAGTAGGCGCGGACCTGCTGCTGCTGCTCGAAGATCTCGCTGACGATCTGCGGGTCGACCAGCGGGATGCCGGCGGTCATGCCGTCGAGCGCCTCGAGCCGGCCGTCGCCGGCGACGGCCGTGCCGCCCACGTTGCGCACGTCGATCTGGTCGAGCTGGTAGGCCGCGCGCGTCGCGTCGATGTTGGCCTTGATGTAGGGACCCTCGCGGTCCGGGACGTTGGGGTTCACCCGGATCGCCTGGACCACGGTCGGCACGATGAGGCCGAGGATGATCGCCGACAGCGCGAACAGCGCGACGCCGACCGAGGGCAGCAGCCAGGTGCGGCGCCAGATGTTGGCCAGGAACAGCAGGGCGCACACGATGGCGATGCCCGCGAGGATCTCCTTGGCCGGCAGCACCGCCTTCTCGTCGGTGTAGCCCATGCCGGTGAAGATCGAGCCCGAGTTGGTGACCAGGTCGAAGCGGTCGAGCCAGTAGTCGACCGCCTTGGCGATCACGAACATCGCCAGGAGCGCTGACACCTGGATCTGCGCGGCGCTGGTCAGCCGCTCACCCGGACGGGCCGAGAGGCGGATGCCACCGAAGAGGTAGTTCATCAGGATCGTCGCCATCAGGCCCACGACCGCGAGGGCCATCACGTAGTCGACGATGTAGTGCCAGAACGGTAGCTCGAAGACGTAGAACCCGACGTCCTTGTTGAAGTAGGGGTCCTCGGTGCCGAAGGACTGGCTGTGGCGCCACAGCGAGTAGGTGCGCCACTGACCGGTGGCGGAGGCTCCGGCGAACAGGCCCAGGACGGCCGCGGCGCCACCGATGACCCACCCCATGCGGGGCGCCAGCAGCTCGCGGTAGCGGTCCATGCCGTCGTCGGGCATGCCGGGCATGCCCGGCCACAGCACGGGGCGGAAGCGGTAGGCCATCGCCATCGTGATCGCGACGGTCGCGGCCATCAGGCCGGCGAAGACCAGGAAGAGGCCGATGCGCGTCAGCAGCAGGGTGGTGAACACCTCGCGGTAGCCGACCGACCCGAACCACAGCCGCTCGGTCCAGAAGGAGGCGAAGCCGCTGAGCAGCATGAAGCCCACGACCAGCACGATCGAGGTGATGACCAGGGCGCCGGGGCGGCGCGACGCCGTGGCGGCGGGGCGCTGGGCGCCGGGACCGCCCGGTCCCCCGGGTCGCTGCGGTCCGTCGGGACCGCTCGGTCCGGACGGTCGGTCGAAGGGATTGCTCATGCCTGCCCCTGCTCGGGTGAGTCGTGCGGTGAGTCGTGCGGGTCGTGGAGGGTCGCGTGGAGGAGCTCGAGGAGGCCGGGCACCAGCTCGGTGCCGTCGACGACGGACTGCTCGTCGTCGTGGGCGCGGAGCCGCAGCGCGCAGTACGACGCCCCCGCGCGGGTCACGCCGGCCACCATCCGGACCTCCTGACGGTCGGGGTGCTCGCGGGCGAAGAGCTCGGCAGCGGTCGGGTCGTCGGGCAGCTCGTCGTCGGCGCCGGGCGGCAGGACCAGCCGCTCGATGACGGCGGCGCAGCCGGAGACGCTGTCGGGCCACGCGATCGTCTGCAGCGCCTCCTCCAGGGCCTGGCCCGGCGGCAGGCCGTCCTGCTCGATCGGGGTGAAGGACCCGTCGTCACCGGGGCCGTCGATGGACATCGCGGCCGCGAGCGCCGGCTCCTGGGCGACGAGCTCGGCGGTGTCGACCAGGGCGTAGAGCCTGGCCGGCTGGTCCCAACCCGCCTGCGCGACGTGGGACTCGATCTCCAGCACGGCGGCGGCGAGCGCGGGGTCCTCGGGCAGCGGCTGCGGCTGCGGCTCGAGGTCGGGGGTGGTCATGACGCGGTGTCCTCACAGCTCGGGAGCGGGGCGTTGGGGTCCTCGACCCAGGTGGCGAGGGTCTGGACGGCGCGGTTCATCGTGGTCGCCCTGGCGAGCTGCATGTCACCGGGGTCCACTCCCCCGATGCCGTCGCAGTTGTCGGCCGGGACCAGGAAGAGGTCGGCACCGGCGTCGCGCGCGGCGGCGATCTTCTGCTGGATGCCGCCGATGGGTCCCACCTCGCCGGCGGGCGTGATGGTGCCGGTGCCGGCGACGTCGAAGCCGTCGGTCAGCGACCCCGGCGTGAGGGTGTCGTAGATCGCCAGCGACATCATCAGCCCGGCACTCGGGCCGCCGATGTTGTCGGAGATGTCGACGCTCACGCGGTAGGGGAAGTCGAAGCTCACGCCCGGCGTGATGCCGACCCGCAGGTCGTCCTCGACCTGCTCGGGGGTGACCTCGACGCTCAGCTCGCGCTCGCCGCGGCGTACGAGGAAGCGGATCGGCTCCCCGGCACGCGCCCGGTCGACCGCGTCGACGACGTCCTGGGCGTCGGTGACCTCGGCCCCGTCGACCTCGAGCAGCACGTCACGCACCTCGAGCCGGCCCTCGGCGGGCAGGCCGGGCGTCACGTCGAGGACCTCCACGATCGGGTCGACCTCCTCGCCGAGCTGGGTGAGCGCGGCGGCGATCGCGGTGTCCTGGGAGGAGACCATCGCCACCGCGGACTGCCGGTCGTTGGACTCGTCGGTCTCGTCGGGGGCGTAGATCGACGAGCGCGGCCAGACCGCTGCGTCGGGGTCGAAGTAGGCCCGCAGCAGCTCGGGGAGGGTGACGTCCTCCTGCGGCGTGCTGACGTAGACGGTGGTCATCCGGAGCTCGCCGTCGTCGTAGTAGGCCTCGTGCCCGTCGACCTGCACGGTCTCCTCGCCGTCGCGGGACGCGAGGATGTCGACGGTCGGGCCGGGGTAGTAGGTCACGTAGGGCAGCGGCACGAAGGCGGCGGTCCCCCACAGCACGGCGAGCAGGCACAGCGCGAGCAATCCCGCCCTGGTCCGGTGACTCATGGGCGCAACTCTCTCAAACGACCGCAACCGCGCGACAACTAGGACGCGCGGCGAGTGGTGCCGGCAGCGCCGGGACCGTGGCTCGGCCGCACCGCGATGCCCGTGCTGCGGTCGCGCGCAGGTGCGGCCGTACGCCGGGTGCCGGCGGGCAGGTCCTTGGCGAGGGCCTTGCCGAGGCGCTCGACGGCGACGTCGCGGTCGACCTCGCCGCGGCCGTCGCGGCTGACCCACGAGACCCACAGCATCGCCGCGCCCGTCAGCACGACGGTCGGCACGAGCCACAGCAGGATCTCCACGAGCCGAGCCTAGGCGCCCGCGCGGCCGCGGCGGGGCAGGCGCTACGGCGTGCCGACCCACTCCTCGCTCGCGTCGTCGAAGACCTGGTGCTTCCAGATCGGCACCTCGGCCTTGAGGGTGTCGATCAGGTCGCGCGACGCGGCGAAGGCGTCGCCGCGGTGGGCGGCCGTGGTGGCGACGACCACCGCGAGGTCGCCGATGCGCAGCTGGCCGACGCGGTGGACCGCCGCCACACCGCGTACGTCGTGGGCGGCGGCGACACGGCGGCACACGTCCTCGAGGCGGGCCAGGGCCGTCGGGTGGGCCGAGTAGTCGAGGGCCGTCACCCCCTTGCCACCGTCGTGGTCGCGGACCTGGCCGACGAAGAGCGTCAGCCCGCCGGCGCCGTCGTCGCCCAGGGCGTCGAGGACCTCGGTCACGTCGAGCGGGGTGTCGCGGATGTCGACGAGGCGCAGGAGGTCGGTCACGGGCCCGAGTGTAGGACGAGGGACGCGCTGCGGGGGGCCGCGCGGGTCTGGGCGAGGTGGGTAACGTGGGAGGCATGAGTGACACCCCCGGCGGCCCCGGTTCCGGTCAGGGCCCCGACGACAACAACCCCTTCAAGGGCACCCCCTTCGAGCAGATCTTCTCGCAGATGGGCGGCTTCGGCGCGGGTGGCGGCATGCCCGACCTCAACGCGCTGATGTCGCAGATGCAGTCGCTGTTCGCGCCGCACGACGGCCCGGTCAACTGGGAGACCGTGACCGACCTGGCGCGCCGCGCAGCCGCACAGGAGCCCGACCCGGCCGTCAGCGCCGCCCAGTCCGCAGCCGTCGCCGACGCCGTACGCCTGGCCGACCACTGGCTCGACACCACCACCGAGTTCCCATCCGGCGTCAGCACCACCGCCGCGTGGTCGCGCGCGGAGTGGATCGTGGAGACCATCGACGTGTGGAAGGTGCTGGTCGAGCCGATCGCCGGCTCCGCCACGACCGCCCTCGGCGACGCGATGCCCGAGGAGATGCGCCAGCTCGCCGGACCGCTGATGGCGATGCTTGGCAAGGCCAGCGGGGCCATGGTGGCCTCGCAGGTCGGCAGCGGCCTCGGCGCGCTCGCCGGCGACGTGCTGAGCGCCTCCGACATCGGCCTCCCGCTCGGCCCGATCGGCAAGGCGGCCCTGCTGCCCACCAACGTCAAGGCGTTCGCCGACGAGGTGCCCGACGTCACCGACGACGATGTCCTGCTCTACCTCGCGCTGCGCGAGGCGGCCCACCAGCGGCTCTTCGCCGGCGTGCCGTGGCTGCGCGACCACCTCATCGGCGCGGTCGCCGAGTACGGCGCGGGCATGGACTTCGACACCTCCGGCATGGAGGAGAAGCTGCGCGAGGTCGACCTGGCCAACCCCGCGGCGATGCAGGACGCGCTCGCCGGCGGGCTGTTCGACCCCGAGCCCTCCGCCGCCCAGAAGGCCGCCCTGCAGAAGCTCGAGGTCACCCTCGCGCTCGTCGAGGGCTGGGTCGACGAGGTCGTCAGCCAGGCCACCGCCGAGCGGATGCCCGCTGCGGCCAAGCTCCAGGAGACCGTACGCCGCCGGCGCGCGGCCGGCGGCCCGGCCGAGCAGACCTTCGCCACCCTCGTCGGCCTCGAGCTGCGTCCCCGCCGGCTGCGCGACGCCTCCACGCTGTGGGGCTCGCTGCGCACCCGCCAGGGCGCCGAGGCCCGCGACGGAGTGTGGATGTCGCCGCACCTGCTCCCCACCGCCGCGGACCTCGACGACCCGCTGGGCTTCCGCGAGGACTCGGTCGCGCCCGGCACGCTGTCGGACGAGGAGTTCGACGCCGGCCTGCGCGACCTGCTCGACGGCCCCGACACCCGCGAGTGAGCCTCCACGACGACGCCCGGACCGTGCTGTCCGGGTGGACGCCGCCGTCCGCGCGCGACCGCGAGCTGCGCGACCGCTTCGTGGGGCACCTCGACGCCCGCCCGGACGGGATGGAGCGCGGCTGCCTGCCCGACCACCTCACCGCCGGCACCATCGTGCTCGCCCCGGACGCGAGCGCGGTCCTGCTCAACCACCACCGCAAGGCCGGTGGCTGGTTCGCCTTCGGTGGCCACTGCGAGCCCGGCGACACGACGCTGGCCGGGGTCGCGCTGCGCGAGGCCCACGAGGAGTCCGGGCTGGCCGCGCTCGACTTCGACCCGGTGCCGCTGGACCTCGACGAGCACGCGGTGGAGTTCTGCGCCCCGGGGACGGTCGTGCACCACCTCGACGTGCGGTTCCTCGCCACGGCTCCGCGCGATGCCGGGCACGCCGTGAGCGAGGAGTCGCTGGACGTGCGCTGGTGGGCGGTCGACGACCTGCCGGACCTCTACCCCGACATGCGGCGCCTCATCGGCGACGCGGTAGCGCGGCTGCGCGGCTGAGGCTCTACTCCTCGTCGTCCGAGCCGGGCGGCGGCTCGAGGCGGGCGCCGGCGCTGTAGCCCTCGAGGTAGCCCTTGGCCTTCTCGGCCTTGGGATAGCGGTCGACCCACGCCCAGAACTGCGGGGTGTGGCCCGACTCCAGCAGGTGGGCGAGCTCGTGGACCAGCACGTAGTCGACCACCCAGCCGGGCATCTTCTGCAGCCGGTCGCTGAGCCGGATCGAGCGGTCGCTGGGGGTGCACGAGCCCCAGCGGGCGTTCTGGTTGGTCACCCACCGCACCGACGCCGGGACGGCCAGGCCGCCGAAGTAGTGGTCGTTGAGCTTGGCCGCGCGGGCGACGAGGTCGTCGTCGGAGCGCACCTTGCGCCGCTCCTGGCGCTCGATGCGCGCCACCATGTCGGCCACCCACGTGGCCTCGTCGCGCTTGCTCATCGTCGCCGGGATCAGCACCACGATCCGCTCGCCGTCGCGGTAGGCCGAGACCGTACGCCGACGGCGGCGCGAGCGGCGCACCTCCACCTCGGGGGTGCTGGGCGGCGTGCTCATGGGCCGAACCTAGCCTCCCGCACCCACAGCGCGGCGGCGAAACGCTCCGGTCACAGCCGTGCGGCCGCCCAGTCCAGGAGCCGGCCGCGCTCCCAGGTGGTGACGATGCGGTCCGGGTCGATGCCGACCTCGGTGGCACGCGCCGCACCGAAGTCGAGCATGTCGAGCTGCCCGGGAGCGTGCGCGTCGGAGTCGATCGAGAACAGGCAGCCGAGGTCGCGGGCGAGCTCGAGCAACGCCGTCGGCGGGTCGCGTCGCTCGGGTCGAGAGTTGATCTCCACCGCGACCCCCTCCTCCGCGCAGGCGGAGAAGACGGCGCGCGCGTCGAACTGGCTCTGTGGGCGGGTCCCGCGGTTGCCGGTGACCAGGCGCCCCGTGCAGTGGCCCAGGACGTTGGTGTGGGGGTTGCGCACCGCGGCGACCATGCGGCGCGTCATGGCGTCGCGCTCCATCTTGAGCTTGGAGTGCACCGACGCCACCCGGACGTCGAGGCGCCCGAGCATCTCCGGGGTCTGGTCGAGCGCACCGTCGTCGAGGATGTCGACCTCGATCCCCTTGAGCAGCGTGAAGCTGCCCCCGAGGTGGTCGTTGACGGCGTCGACCACGTCGAGCTGGCGTCCGAGCCGTTCGGCGCTCAGGCCGTTGGCCACCCGCAGCCGCGGACTGTGGTCGGTGAGGACGAGGTAGTCGTGGCCGAGCTCCATCGCGGTCATGGCCATCTCCTCCAGCGGAGAGCCGCCGTCGGACCAGTCGGAGTGGGAGTGCAGGTCACCTCGCAGCAGCGCGCGCAGCTCCTCCCCGCCCGGGGCCAGCGGGCCGGCGGTCCGCTCGAGGGCGACCAGGCGCTCGGGGACCACGCCGTTGCATGCGTCCGTGATGACGGCTGCGGTGCTCGGTCCGATGCCGGGCAGCTCGGTGAGCGTGCCCGCGGCCGCGCGACGGCGTACGTCCTCCTCGGGAAGCGGGAGGATGGTGCGGGCGGCCTTGCGGAACGCCTCGATCCGCCGCGTCTCCTCGCGCTGGCGCTCCATGAGGAAGGCGATGCGGCGCAGCGTCGCGACGGGTCCGAGGTCGTTCGTGGTCATGTCAGCCCTCCGTCAGCGGCCGCGAAACTGCGGGGCGCGCTTCTCCTTCGCGGCGGCGATGCCCTCCTGGAGGTCGGCGGTCGCCAGCGTCATCGGCTGGGCGAGCGCCTCCCACTGCAGCGCCGACTCGAAGTCCGCATGACCGCCGTCGGCCAGGGCGACCTTGGTCAGGCGGGCCGCGATCGGGGCGGTGGCGGCGATCCCGGCGGCGGTCTCGAGCACCTCGTCGAGGAACGCCCCGGGGTCGATGACACGCGAGACCAGGCCCAGGCGCAGCGCCTCGTCGGCCTCGACCACGCGACCGGTGAGCAGCAGGTCGCGCGCGTGCGCCGGGCCGACGACGTTCGGCAGCAGCCACGTGCCGGCCATGCCGGCGTGCATGCCGAGCTTGTTGAAGGGCAGGCCCAACTTCGCGCCGCTTGCGGCGTAGCGGATGTCGCAGGCCAGCGCGAGGCAGAGGCCGGCGCCGATCGCGTGCCCGTTGACCGCGGCGATGGTCGGCACCTCCAGCTTCCTGATCGACAGCCAGGCCCGGTAGAACGGCATCATCCGCGCACGCAGCTCGTCGACGCTGGCGTCCGGCTCGCTGGCGATCCACGAGGTGTTGCCCCCGGAGCAGAAGGCGCTGCCCTCGCCGGTCACGACGACGGCGCGCACCGAGGTGTCGGAGGCCAGCGAATCGATCGCGGCGACCCACGACGAGGTCATCTCGTCGCTCATCGCGTTGCGCATCCCGGGGTTGTCGAGGGTCAGCACGACGACCCCCTCGGACGGGCGTTCGAGGCGCAGGTGGACGAGGTCTTCAAGGGCGTCGGACATGGGTCGAGGGTACTGATCGCGGCCGTCGGCGCGAGAGGGGGTTTCACGCTCAGCGCGTGGGGTGCGTGAGCGTGGGCCACGCGTGGCGTAGGGTCGGCGACGGAGCCCTGGCAACCGCCGGGTTCCCCGGCGGGCTTCCCCCTCGACCACCCCGCCGCGACGACCAAGAAGTAACGAGCAAGGAGGCCGTCATGGCGGAGACCTGGAGCGGTGAGTTCTACTGCGTCAAGTGCAAGGAGAAGCGCGAGGCGGAGGGCGAGATCAAGGTCAACGACAAGGGCACCAAGATGGCCAAGGGCGTCTGCCCGGTCTGCGGCACCAACCTGAACCGGATCCTCGGCAAGGCCTGAGCCTCGGCCCAGCGCTGACAGCGGCGGCGACCACCCATCCGGTGGCGCCGCCGCTTCGCATTTCGATCGCACGCGTCCTGTGGAGGACGCCCCTGGCGGCACCCGCAGGTGCGAGCGTGGAGCCATGCACGACGTGCTCCTCCACGACCGGCCGTACGCCCTCACCCTGCGCGCGCAGCTCGACTGTCCGCCCGCGTGGACCGCACCCGTGACCGCCGCTCTCGCGGCCGCCGGCGTCCACGTCGACCCGGAGGCCGCGGTGGGCGTCGGCGTGGGCCCGGGCCGCACGGTGTCGGCCACGGTCGACGACTGGACCGTGGCCTCGCTCCCCCACCTGCTCGTCGGCGCGACGACGTACGCCGTCGAGGTGGGGCCGTGGGCCGCGCCCGGGCTGGGGCCCTGTGCGCGGTGCGTGGCCGCCTCGGTGCTCGACGAGGGCGACCCGACCCGGCTCCCCCCGCTGCCACGCCCGCTTCTGGCGCTCGCTGCCGGGGCGGTGGCCCGCGACCTCCAGGCATGGTCCCGCGGCGAGCTGCCCCACACGTGGCTGACCTCGTGGCGCTTCGACCACGAGCCGCTGCCAGCCGGACGGCGCTGGACCCGCCACCCCTACTGCGGGTGCGACTGGTTCGACACCGCCTGAGCGGCGCTCCGCCTGCTCACCACCACTCGCTGTCGAGCTTTCCCTCCATCGCGCGCAGGTGCGTGCGCGAGCAGGTGTCGCAGAAGGACCGGCGCCTGCCGTTCTCGACCGCGGTGGTCCACGTCAGGGTCTCGGCCTCCGGCGCCTGCGTGCCGCAGAACGCGCAGGTGACGGTGTCGCTCACGAGGGCGAGGCTACTCCGGAACGCCCCGTGACGACCACGAGCCGGTACGTCGTCACGGTGACGACGTACCGGCTCGTGCTGTGCGTGCTCACCCGCGATCAGGGCGAGAGCGGTCCCGACGACGGGGACCGGTCCGATCAGATCGCGCGAGCGAGGGCGAGGCGTGCCTGCTGCGCGGCCAGCTCGGCCTTGCGGCTCATCCGGCGAGCCAGGGCGAGGTGGTGGCCCCGCCGCAGTTCGTGCGCCTCTCCCAGGCGCGCGGACATTTGTGCGCGCGCGAGTTCTTCATGCATGAGATTCATGTCGTTGCGTCCATTTCGGTAGGTCTTCATGAGATGTGTGGTTCCTGTACTTCCTCGGTCGGAGCTGGGATGAGAGCTGCGGTGGCGCCTACGCGGCGGCCCCGTCCTTGTGCGTCGCGGCTGCGACCTGCTCGGACTTGCGGGGCCGGCCTCGGGGCCGCTTGCGCGGGATCACCACGCCCTGGAGGAAGAGCTCGCCTCCCCAGACGCCCCACGGCTCGCGCCGCTCGAGCGCTCCGTCGAGGCAGAGCGCCTGCACGGGGCAGTCCGTGCACAGGGCCTTGGCGTGCTCGACGTCCGCGGGGGACTCGGCAAACCACAGCTCTGCGTTGTTGACGCGGCAGGGCAGCAACTCTTCATCCACTCCGGTGGCGGCGTCGTGCAGGGCTCCGAGCGGGGCCTGGGGCTCCGTCTGGGTCCTGACGTCGACAGCGCGGTCGCGGACGAGTTCGCTGATGGTCATGTGTTCACCTCCTTCTCGTTGACCTGATCGCGGGTGGAAAAACTCGGTGCTGGACAAACAGAAAGGCCGCGGATCCCGGTGTCGGGTTCCGCGGCCTGGAGGCTGCCGATGCGAGGTGTGACCTAGCTCGACGGACTCCAGGCAGGAGAACCCGGGAAATCGCCCTTGATGCGAACGATGGCGGCGGCGTCCTGGACAGCCACCACACCAGCGCCGAGGGCGCGCGTGTGCGCGCAGGGGCGGCCGAGGGTGGACATGCCGAAGGACGGCGTCCAAGCCGTCATCGTCTTCGTGAAGTTCTCCATCAGGGCCACCTCCTTCGGGGCATCAGGCGCAGATCGTTGTCAGCGATCCCATGCGCGGGTTGTTGTGAGCAGAACGCTAAACCCTCGACAACGTCAGGGGCAAACGATTTTGTGGGTATTACATGGAAAAGTTTCCGGATTCATCCTTCAGGACGATCCGGCGTCGCCGTCGGCCTTACCGGACACCAGCGCGAGCACCTCGTCGCCGTACTTCGCGATCTTTCCCGGACCGACGCCGCTGATGGCCCGCAGGCCACGCTCGTCGGAGGGGACGTGCTCGGCGATCAGCTGCAAGGTGGCGTCGGTGAAGACGACGAACGCCGGCACGCTGTCCTGCGCAGCGCGGGCCAGTCGCCACTCGCGAAGCCGCTCGAAGAGCGCCTCGTCGTAGGACGCCGGACAGTCGGCGCAGCGACCGGTCTTCTTCTCGCGGGCGTTGGACAGCGCTCCCCCGCACTCGCGGCAGTGCAGGGCGGCGCGGTTGCGCTTGCTGCGCTCGCGCCGCTGGGCAGCAACGCCGGGCGTGCCGTCGAGCAGCGGCGACAGGAACGGCGAGCTCCCGCGGTTGGCGCGACCGCCCGGTTCGCGCGCGCTCGCCCACGACACGCACAGCTCGTCGCGGGCGCGGGTCATGGCGACGTAGAGCAGGCGCCGCTCCTCCTCGACCTCGGCGGGGGTCTTGGCCTGCGAGATCGGCATCATCTTCTCGTGCATGCCGGCGACGAAGACGGCGTCCCACTCCAGGCCCTTGGCGGAGTGGATGGTGGCCAGGGTGACGGCGTCGGCCACGGGGGCGTGCTGCTCGCCGGCTCGGCGGTCCAGGTCGTCGACGAGGTCACCGAGGCCGGCGTCGGGGCGCTCGCGCCCGAAGTCGGCGGCGAGGTCGACCAGCGCCTGCAGCGACTCCCAGCGGTTGCGGACCTCTCCCCTGCCCTCGGGTGGCTCGGTGGAGTGGCCCATCTGCGACAGGACGGCGACGACCGCGTCGGCGACCGGACCCGACGCCTCGCCGCTGCGAGCGGCGCCGCGAACGAGGGTGATGGCCTGGCGCACCTCGGGGCGGTCGAAGAAGCGAGCCCCGCCGCGTACGACGTAGGGGATGCCGCGGGCGGCCAGCGCCTCCTCGAAGCGCTCGGACTGCGCGTTGATGCGCAGCAGCACCGCCATCCGGCTCGCAGGCGTGCCACTGGCGCGCAGCGCGGCCGCGCGGTCGGCGACGGCGTCGGCCTCGGCGACCTCGTCGCTGGCCTCGCGGTAGGTGATGGCCGCGCCGGAGGGGCGCTGCGCCACCAGGTCGACGCCCTTGCTGCTCGTGCCGGCGAGGAGCGCGTTGGCGGCGGCCACGACCTGGGGGGTGGAACGGTAGTTGCGGACCAGCTCGACGCTGGTGGCCTTCGGGAACCGCTGGGTGAACTCGCGGAGGTAGCGCGCGTCGGCACCGGCGAAGGAGTAGATCGTCTGGGCGGGATCACCGACCACGCAGAGCTCGTCGCGCCCGCCGAGCCAGAGGTCGAGCAGCGCGTTCTGGAGCGGCGAGACGTCCTGGAACTCGTCGACGACGAACCACTTGTACTGCCGGCGCACCTGTGCGGCGACCGCCTCGTTGTCGGCCAGGAGGCCCGCACCGAAGAGGAGCACGTCCTCCATGTCCATCCGGCCCTGGCCGCGCTTGACCTCCTCGTAGGCGTCGAAGGCGCGGGCCACGACCTCGGGTTCGAGGCCCGAGACGGCCCGCCCCCGGGCGCACGCCAGCGCGGCGTAGGAGTCGGGGGCGACGTTGGAGACCTTCGCCCACTCGATCTCGCTGGCCAGGTCGCGCAGCGTCGCCTGGTCGACGCTCAGCCGCTGGCGCCGGGCGGCGAGCGCCACCATGCCGAGCTTGGACTCGGTGAGCTCGGGGAGGTCGCGCCCGTGCACCCGCGGCCAGAAGAACCGCAGCTGACGCAGCGCCGCCGAGTGGAACGTACGCGCCTGGACCCCGGGCGCACCCAGCGAGCGGAGCCGCTCGCGCATCTCCCCCGCGGCGCGGGTGGTGAACGACAGCGCCAGCACCTCGGTGGGCGCGTAGACGCCCTGCGCGACCCCGTGGGCGATGCGGTGGGTGATGGCACGGGTCTTGCCGGTGCCGGCACCCGCGAGGACCCGCACGGGCCCGCGCAGCGCCTCGGCGACCTGTCGCTGCTCGGGGTCGAGCGCTTCGAGCACGATTCAGCTCCTGGACGGGTCGGTGGACGGCGTCGCCACCCTAGACGCCGGGACCGACACCGGACGACGGCGGGAATGCGCGCGCACAGGCGGTGGTTGGACCGGACATGTCCGAGAGCCAGTTCACCATGTTCACCACGCCCTGGTGTGGCTACTGCCACCGCCTCAAGAGCCAGCTCGACCGCGAGGGCATCGCGTTCTCGATCGTCGACATCGAGCAGCAGCCCGACGCGGCGTTCACCGTCGAGCAGGCCAACGGCGGCAACCAGACCGTGCCCACGCTCCTGTTCTCCGACGGCAGCACGCTGACGAACCCGTCGGTGGCGCAGGTCAAGGAGAGACTGGCCGCGCTGGCGTGAGCCCTCGGCTCGAGCAGCGGTGTGCGGGCGGGTTAGCCTGATCCCGTGTCCTTGCTGAACTCGATCGATCGCGACCACGTCCTCACCGCGATGGAGACCTGGGACGCAGCCGGTGGCGCCAACTACATGCTGGTGCGCGGCGGCGTGTCCACCCACGTGCTGATGCACATGGGCCGCGAGTACGACGCCGCGGCGATCGCCGGCATCGCCCACGGCCTGGCCACGGGCCGCACCCTGACCCCCGCCGACATCCCCGGCGGTTCGGCGGGCGCGAGCAAGGCGCTGACCCGGCTCGGCTTCAAGATCCGCGACGACTCGCCGCCCAGCGAGCGCGTCCCGGGCTCGGCCACGCGCACTCGCACCGCGACGTCGAGCGGCACCCCGCGGGCCGCTGCGCGCAGCACCGGCACCGCCCGGCCCCGCGTCGCCGCGAGCGACCGCCCGGACAAGCTGTGCCCGCGCTGCTACATCGCGATGCCGGCCACCGGCATCTGCGACACCTGCGACTGACCGACCTCAGTCCCAGCCGGGACCTTCGAGCGGACGTCCGAACCACGCCTCGATGAGCGAGGACGAGATCGAGATCCCGCGCGGGACGGCGATCTCTCCCGACCGCACCGCCGCCTCGAACTCCGCTCGGGTCCACCAGCGGGCCTCCTCGATCTCAGCGCCGTCGACGTCGATGTCGGTGCTCAGCGCGCGACCGGTGAAGCCCAGCATCAGGCTCGCCGGCAACGGCCACGGCTGGCTGCCGAAGTAGGTGACCTGACCCACGCGGACCCCGACCTCCTCGTCCACCTCACGGCGTACGGCGTCCTCGAGGGTCTCTCCCGGCTCGCAGAACCCGGCGAGGGTGGACCAGCGGCCGGCCGGCCAGGCGCGGTTGCGGCCCAGCAGCAGCGCCTCGTCGTCGCCGTCGCCGTGGGTGATGGCCATGATCACCGCCGGGTCGGTGCGGGGGAACTGCGCCCGGTCGCACTGGTTGCAGCGCAGCTCGTGGCCGGCGGCCCGGCTGCGCAGGGAACCGCCGCAGCGCGGGCAGAAGCGGGTCGCGTGGTGCCACTCGGCCAGGCCGATGGCGTGCATCAGCAGCGGGGCCTGGCCGGGCGACTGCTCGGCGACGAGGGGCAGCACGTCGCGCAGCGGCACCCACTCCCCCGCGTCGCCGGGAGCGGCGTCCGGCGCGACGATGACCGCGAGGTGCACGACCTCGTCGTGGTCACCGAGGAGCACGAGGGTGCCCTCGGGCGCGTCCGCCGGGGAGATCCACTGAATCGCGCCGTCCACCGGACGCAGCCGGTTGCCCGCCACCACCAGGACCCGGGCGGCCGGGTCCGTCAGCTGGCGGCGCAGCCACTCGTCGTCGGTGCGGCGCAGGCCCATCCGGTTGTGCGCGTGGGCGGAGAGTGCGACGTGCGGCAGGGGGCGCTCGGAGCTCACCGCGTCAGGCTAGCGACGGGCCCTAGGCTGGGCGCCGTGAGCACCCATATCGGCGCCCAGCGCGGCGACATCGCCCCCACCGTCCTGCTGCCCGGCGACCCGCTGCGGGCGAGGTGGATCGCGGAGACCTTCCTCGACGACGCGCGCTGCTACAGCGAGGTGCGCGGGATGTACGGCTTCACCGGCACGTGGCGCGGCCAGCCGGTGTCCGTCCAGGGTTCCGGGATGGGGCAGCCGTCGATGGCGATCTACGTCAACGAGCTCTTCACCGACTACGACGTGCAGTCGGTCGTGCGCGTCGGGTCGTGCGGCGCGGTCACCGAGGACGTCGGCATCCGTGACGTCATCATCGCCTCGGGCGCCTGCACCGACTCCTCGATGAACCGCATCGCCTTCCACGGCATCGACTACGCGCCGGTCGCCGACTTCGGCCTGCTCCGCGGGGCGGTGGAGGCCGCCGAGGCGCGCAAGGGTGGCTCGCCCTTCCACGTCGGGCTGATCTTCTCCAGCGACTCCTTCTACGCCGCGCGCCCCGAGCTGCTGGGCGAGATGGTGAAGTACGGCGTGCTGGCGGTCGAGATGGAGGCCAGCGCGCTCTACACCCTCGCCGCGAAGCACCGCCGCAGGGCGCTGGCCATCTGCACCGTCTCCGACCACATCGTCACCGGCGAGGAGACCACCTCGCAGGAGCGCGAGCAGACCTTCGGCGAGATGGTCGAGATCGCGCTCACCGCTGCGCTGGGCTGACCTCAGAGCTCGACCAGGCGCTCCAGCTCGTCGCGGCCGGGCAGGTCCGGCGGCTCGACGGTGCGCCCCGACCGGACGTAGTGGAAGGCCGCGCGCACCCGCTCGAGCGGCGTACCGGTGAGCTCGGCCCAGGCCAGGCGGTAGAGGGCGAGCTGGAGCGGGTCGGCCGTCTCGTGACGGCCGGTCTTCCAGTCGACGACGAGGAAGCCGCCGCCCGTGGACTCCGGCTCGGCGTAGACCGCGTCGATGCGACCGCGCACGACCTGCCCGCCCAGCACGATCGCGAAGGGGGCCTCGACGGCGTGGGGAGCACGGTCGCCGAAGGGTCCGTCCTCGAATCGCTTCACCACCTCGCCGAGGTCGGCCTCGTCGTCGATGCCGGCGTCGGCGCGACCCGGCAGCTCGTCGGGCTCGATCAGCGCCTGCTGGCCGAAGCGCTCCTCCACCCAGGCGTGGAACGCGGTGCCGAAGCGGGCCGCGGGCGCGGGTGGCCGCGGCATCGGCCGGGCCAGCTCGCGCGCGAAGGCGTCGGGGTCGTCGCGCAGGCGCGCCACCGAGGTCGCTGACAGGCTGCTGGGCAACGGCAGGTCGACCGTGGTGGCCCGCTCGGCGCGCGCCTCGTCGAGTAGCTGGGCGAGGTCGTCGTCCCACTCCGCGACCTGCGCCGCCTCGACCATGTCGAGACCCTCGTCGGGCGCAGTCCGGTCGACGGAGCGGACCAGCTCGGCCGCGACCAGCCGGCGGCGCGCCTCCTCGCCGGGCCCCGGCACCGGCCAGGGGCGGGAGGTGTCGACGTCGTCGTTGGGATTGGGCGACTTCGGGGGCGGCTTCTCCAGCCAGCGCTCCACCGGCTGGCCCCACTCCTCGAGCTGGTCGCGCACGACGCACTGGTAGGCCGACGGGCCGAAGGCGCTCGCCCGCTGGCCCCAGACGTAGGAGGTGACGGCGAGGTGGTGGGCGGCACGGGTGAAGGCGACGTAGCCCAGCCGCAGCTCCTCCTCCGCGTCGTGGGCCTTGGTCGCTGCGCGGTAGGCCTCGAGGGCGGTCTTGTCGTGGCCCACGAGCTGCGGCTGGTCGGCGCGGTCGCCGCGCAGCGGCGCGGGCAGCACGGCCGGCGACGACGTCCAGAGGGTGCGCGAGCGGTTGCTGGGGAAGCGCGTCTCCCCCACGCCGACGCAGAAGACCGACGACCACTCCAGCCCCTTCGCGCGGTGCACGGTGAGGAGCTTCACCGAGTCGGCCGCGGTGGGGGTCGCGACGTCGAGGCCGTTGCCCTGGTCGTCCTCGGCGGTGAGGTAGGCCAGCAGCGCGGGCAGCGTGACGTCGCCGTCGACGGACTGGAACTCCGCGACGGCCTTGACGAAGAGGTCGAGGTTGTCGCGGCGCGCGGCAGCCGCGGGGGAGGTCGCCGACGCCAGCTCGACGTCGACGCCGGTCGTGTCGATGATGCGGCGGACCACGTCGAGCAGCGGGTCGCCGACGTGGGAGCGCAGCCGGCGCAGCTCGCCGGCGAGGAGGGCGAACCGGTCGAGCGCCTCGGGAGAGTACGCCGCATCGCCGGGCGACTCGACGGCGTCGCTGAGGGCGGGCAGCTCGGAGGAGTCGATGCCGTCGGCGATCTGGAGCAGCTGGTCGGCGATCGACGCCGCCTCCGCGCGGCCGCGTACGCCGGCGATCTCCGCCGCACGCACCGCGAGCAGGCGCAGGTCGCGCGGGCCGATCGCCCACCGCGGGCCGGTGAGGAGGGTGAGCATCGCGGAGTTGGCGGTGACGTCGTGCAGGAGGGTCAGCGTGGCGACGACCTCGGCCACCTCCGGCAGCCGGATCAGGCCCGACAACCCCACGATCTCGACCGGGATGCCCGCGGTGGTCAGCGCGTCGTAGACGTCCTCGGCCTGCGCGTTGTCGCGGCTCAGCACGCCCACCTCGGCCCACGGGGTGCCGGCCTCGTGCACGCGACGGACCTCGTCGGTGAGCCACGTGAGCTCGTCGACGGCACGCTCGAAGACGTGGGCCTCGACGTGGCCCTCCCCCGCGATCTCGGCCGCGCGCAGCCGCGCGACCTTGTCGCCGTAGGCCTCGAGCAGCGGCTCGGCGAGCCGGTTGGCGACGTCGAGGATCCGCCGGTCGGAGCGCCGGTTCACCGTCAACGGCAGTCGTCCGGGCTCACCGTCGGCGGCCGGGAAGGTCTCGGCGAAGTTGAGGATGTTGGAGACCGAGGCGCCGCGCCAGCCGTAGATCGCCTGGTTGGGGTCGCCCACCGCCATCACCGGGTGGCCGAGCCCGTGCTCGGAGTCGGGGCCGGAGAACAGCCGGGACAGCATCGTGGCCTGCGCGACGGAGGTGTCCTGGTATTCATCCAGCAGCACGACCTTGAACCGCGCCCGCTCCAGCTCCCCCACCTCGGGCTGGTCCTCGACCAGTCGGGCCGCGAGGGCGATCTGGTCGCCGAAGTCCATCAGGCCGAGGTCGGCCTTGAGGCGCCGGTAGCCGGTGACGAGCTGCAGCAGCTCCGCGCGTCGGTCGATCGCGTTGATCGCCTTGGCGGGCGGCTCGAACCAGGTCTTGCGGGCCTTGCCGGCCTGCTCCTCGGCGACCGCCCGCTCGAAACCGCGGCGCGCCTCGGCATCCACCCGGCGTACGTCGTCGGCGTCCACGAGGTGCTCGCTCATCGCGCCGTCGAGGGCGAGGAGGTTCTGGATGGCGGTGGCCGGGTGGTCGGTCAGCAGCTCGATGCGACCGGTGAAGCGCTCGATCACGCGGGCACCGAGCTGGTAGCGGGACGCGTCGGACACCACCCTGGTGTCGGGCTCGTGGCCGATGCGCAGGCCGTGGTCGGTCAGGAGCGTGGCGGCGTAGGCGTGGTAGGTCGCGACAGTCGGCTCGAGCACGTCCTCGCCGTCGACGACCACGGAGCGGTCGAGCAGCCCCGCGGCCCCGAGCGCCGCGGACACCCGCTGGCGCAGCTCCGCCGCGGCCTTGGTCGTGAAGGTGAGGCCCAGCACCTCCTCGGGACGCACCCGGCCCGTCGCCACCAGCCACACCACGCGCTGGGCCATCAAGGTCGTCTTGCCACTGCCGGCTCCGGCCACCACGACGGTGGGCCGCAGCGGCGCCGTGATGGCGGCCCACTGCTCGTCGCTGGCGGCGTGCTGGGCTCCCATGAGGGCCTGCAGGTCCTGGGGCGTGTCGAGCCGCAGGGGCTCGCGGGTCGGCTCGGTCACTGGACGGTCACGCTCCCGGCGCCCTTGGCGGGGCAGATGGCGGTGAAGGGGCAGTCGCGGCAGTGCGGGCCAGCCGTGGCGGGGAAGGTCTCGCTGCGGACCAGGTCGGCCGCGCGCGCCAGCCCCGCACGCAGCACCGCACGCTCCGGTCCGCCGTCGTCGTGGGCGGGCTGGCCCTGCACCTTGGCGACGGCGGAGTCGTCGTCGATGCCGAGCTGCACCAGCTCGGCGCCTCCCGACGCGACCGACCGGCCGGCGACCTCGTCGAGCGCGCCGGCGTCGACGGCGTACTGGTAGAGGGCGAGCTGGAGGTTGCCGGCGACCGCAGGCCCGGTCGGGGCGGCGCGGGCGCTCTTGAAGTCGACGACGACCACCCGCCCGACGTCATCGATCTCGAGCCGGTCGGCGAAGCCGGTGAGCATCACCGTGCGGCCCTCGACGTCGACGGTGCTCTGGAAGCGCTGCTCGGCAGCGAGCACCTCCCGGGGGTTGTCGAGGTGCCACCGCACGAACCGCGCCACCGCCTTGCGGATGCGGGCGAGCTCGCGCTGGCGCGACCACGGCGTGCGGAAGGCGAGCCGGTCCCAGATCGCCTCGACCTCGGCCATCAGCGGCGCCTCCTCGGGCGGCAGGTCCCCGGTCGCCACCCGCTCGGCGAGCGCGTGGAGCACCTGCCCGAGGTTGGCCGACTGGTGCACCGCCGAGACGCCACCGGCCTCGCGCTCGAAGAACCACTGGGCCGGACAGAGCAGGATCGAGTCGAGCATGCTGGCCGAGACCGGCACCGGTCGCTCCGGGTCGCGGATCGGCTGCACGGCCCGGGTGGCGCTGCGGGTGCCCCACCACGTCGAGGGGTCGGCGGACGGGACCAGCTGGCGTCCGTCGACCTCCTCGGCCGCGAGGGCGGCCAGACGACGTGCGGCCGCGGCCTGCAGCGCAGGGCTGGTGGCCGGGTCCGCGGCAGTGCGCCGCAGCTCGGCGACGAGACCGCCGAGGGACAGCGGCCGCGGCGGGCGGCCGTCCTGGTGCTCGATGCTCACGCCGAGCTCCTCGAGGAAGCGCGAGGGCTGCTCGCCGTCGTCGTCGGGCGAGCGCACCGCGCTCACCACCAGCCGGCGCCGAGCCCGGGTGCAGGCGACGTAGAAGAGTCGTCGCTCCTCCATCAGCAGGGCCCGCGTGGTCACCGGCGGGACCAGGTCGGGGTGGCCGGAGTCGTCGACACCGATGCGGTCGGCGCCGAGCAGGGTGGCGCGGCGACGCAGGTCGGGCCAGCCCTCCTGCTGGACGTGGGCGACGACGACGAGGTCCCACTCCAGGCCCTTGGACCGGTGGGCGGTGAGGAGACGGACCGAGGAGCCACGAACGCCCCGCTCGGCGAGGGTGTCGGCCGGGAGCTGCTGGGCCACGAGGCTGGCGAAGAACGCGCCGACGCCGACGTGGTCGCGCTGGTCGACCGCGCGCGAGGCGAGCTCGAAGAGCGCCACCACCGCGTCGAGGTCACGGTGGGCGCGACGGGCGCTCGCACCTCCGAGGTCGACCTGGCGCCGCAGCCGCTGCGGCCAGGCGGTGCTGGACCACAGGTGCCAGAGCACGTCCTCGACGCCCGCGCGCTCGGACAGCATGCGGGCGCCCTCGCGCAGCAGGGCCGCGAGGGCACCGGCGCGCTCGACGTCCGGTCCCTCCAGGCCGTCGAGGAAGCCCGGGCCGACCACGGCGAGCCGGAGCAGCTCGCGCGAGGTGCGGCGCGCGTCGGGATCGGCCTGCTCCTTCTCGCGGGTGCGCAGGCGGCGTACGAGGGCGCGCAGGTCGGAGGCGTCGAGGCCGGCCAGCGGCGAGAGCAGCAGCGACTCGATCCGGCCGGGGTCGAGGAAGTCGGGCGAGTCCGGGTCGTCGTTGTCGAGGTTGACCACCGCGCGCAGGCCGTCGAGCAGCGGCAGCACCGCCGGGTCGTGGACGAGGGGCAGGTCGTCGGAGGCCACCTCGACGGGAACGCCGGCCGCGGCGAGCGAGCGCCGCAGCGGGGGGATGCTGGTCCGCCCCGAGCGCACCAGGACGGCCATCCGGTCCCAGGCGATGCCGTCCTCGAGATGGGCGCGGCGCAGCAGGTCGGCCAGCCGCTCGGCCTCGGCCCGCTCGGTGTCGTAGGTGTGGACCTCGACGCGACCGTCGCCGTGCGGTCCCGGGACCGCCTCCGGGGAGAGGAAGGCCTCGCGCGCGGCGGCGTCGATGCTGCCGCTGAGGGTCAGGCGGTGCGCGACGCGGCCGGCCGCCAGCAGCAGCCGCGGTCCGAACCGCCGGGTGCGCTGGAGCACCACGACAGGTGCCGGACCGCCGCTCGCAGTCGGGAAGCTGGCCGGGAAGTCGAGGATGCCGCGCACGTCGGCGCCGCGGAAGCCGTAGATGGACTGGTGGGGGTCACCCACCACGGTGAGGTTGCGACCGTCGCCGGCCAGCGCCCGCAGCAGGGCCACCTGACCGGGGTCGGTGTCCTGGTATTCGTCCACGAACACGTGCGTCCAGCGCGCCCGCAGCTCGTCGCGGTGGGCCTCGGCCTCGATCACGGCGCGGCGGATGAGGTCGGAGTAGTCGGTGGCGCCGAGGTTGTCGAGGATCGTGAGGTACTGCTCCATGAACAGCCCGGCCGACACCAGCTCGGGCAGGTCGTGCTCCTCGCCCAGGCTGCGGAGGCCACCGGGGTCGAGGCCCTTCTCGCGGGCGCGGGCGAGCACCGCCTGCACCTCGCGGACGAAGCCGAAGGTGCCGACCGCCCGGCGCAGCGCGTCGGGCCACTCGACCGACTCGGGGTTGTCGCGCAGCAGCTCGCGCAGCACGACGTCGGCCTCCGGGGCCGACAGCAGCCGGATGGCCCCCTCGTAGAGCTCGGCGGGGGCGTACTTCCTCACCAGCGCGTAGGCGAAGGAGTGGAACGTGGAGCACGACGCTGCCGACGTGGTCCGGGCGACCCGCGCGGTCACCCGGTCGCGCAGCTGCTCGGCGGCCTTGCGGGAGAAGGTCAGAGCGAGCACCGAGTCGGGCGAGGCGCCGCGGTGCTCGATGCGGTCGACGATCGCCTCGACCAGGGTCGTGGTCTTGCCGGTGCCGGGACCGGCCAGCACAAGCAGCGGACCGCCGGGGTGGTCGACCACGCGCTGCTGGTGCTCGTCGAGCTCGGGCACCACGACCTCGCGGTCGGGGCTGACGAGCCGGTAGCGGGTGGTCGGTGTGCTCACGCAGGACACCCCATCACGCGGGACCGACATCGCGCTGCCGGCCCCGCGGACGGGGTGTCGTGGGGGTGGATCAGGAGACGTCGACGATCGCGGCGACCGGGCCGCCACCCTCGGGGCCCTGGTGGGCGGCCGAGACCGAGACGAACACCGCCGGGTCGCCGGTGACGGAGGCGGTGACGCCGCCGACGCAGGCCTTGATCTGGCGGTGCCAGTGGACGTCGGAGTCGTCGAGCATCGCGTTGCGGCGCCCGCGGACCATGCCGTCCTGGCTGGCCTCGCACTTGAGGAAGACGTTGACCAGCTTGCCGTCGAGGTCGCTGGTGCGCGGGCGCTCGGGCAGGTCGAGGCCGGCGGTGCGGATGGCGTCCCAGATGCCGTCGGCGTCGAGCGCGTCCTTCATCACCGAGTGGCCGATGCGGTACTTGCCGCCGACACCCTTGGCATTGCCGACCACGACGATCTGGGCCTGGTCGAGCTCGACGCCCGAGGAGCAGGACGCGACCGAGGAGAAGAGCTCGCGGTTGTGCATCACGTCGGCGTCGGTGGGCATGTCGATCTCGCCCAGCGCGACGGCGATGCCGAGACCGGTGACGCCGTTGGAGAGGTCCATCGACTCGTGGGTGTGCTCGGTCCAGACCTTCTTGCCGCGCGCCTTGGCGTCGCGGATGGTGTGGATGGTCAGCAGCGGGGTCTTGGTCTGCACGTAGTGGACGTCGGCGGGGTCGGTGATGCCGGCGCGCTCCATGGCGACCTTCACACCGGCGGCGACCTTCTCGATCATCGCGGTGTAGCCGATCTCCTCGGGCAGGATCGGCTCGCTCATCGCGAAGCCGGCGGTGAGCCGCATCTCCTCGCGCGACGGGTCGTCCTCGGGGACGTCGGTGGTGGCGAAGATCGTGGCGTGGGGGCTGATGACGCCGTCGGTGCCGCCCGACCAGACGATCGGGACGCCCTTGACCTGCTCGGGGTCCGCACCGCTGGCGACCAGGGCCTCGCGGAAGGCGCGGTCGGCGATGATGCGGGTGTAGTCGTTGACACCGCCGTTGCCCTCGGTCTTGCCGATGATCGCGAAGACGCGGTCGGCGGCGATGACGCCCTCGTCGATGAGCTTGGTGAGCTCGGAGGCGTCGGCGACGGAGTGGATCGGGACCTTGCGGACCTCAATGGCGCTGGGCATGGGTTTCCTTTCGGTGGGGAGTCAGGTTCAGGCGGGTACGACGACGGTGCCGGCGTCGCCGGCGACAGCCGCGGTGATCTGGTCGAGGCTGGTGATGACGCCGCGCTTGCCGGTGGTCTCGACGAAGCGGCAGACCGCGTCGACCTTCGGGCCCATCGAGCCCGAGGCGAAGTGGCCCTCGGCGGCGATCGCGCGCAGGTCGGCGACGGTGAGGGTGCCGAGCGGCTCGGCGTCCGGCTGGCCCCAGCGGATCACCGCGTTGGGCACGTCGGTGGCGATCACGAGGACGTCGGCGTCGGTGGTCTCGGCGAGCAGCGCCGCACCGAGGTCCTTGTCGATGACGGCCTCGACGCCGGCCAGCGAGCCGTCGGGACGGCGTACGTGCGGGATGCCGCCACCACCGTTGGCGACCACCACGAAGCCGGCCTCGATCAGCGCGAGGACCGCCGGGGCGTCGAGGATCTCGAGCGGCTCGGGCGAGGCGACCACGCGCCGCCATCCCTTCTCGCCGCGGTCCTGCCAGGTCTCGCCGTGGCCCATCAGCACTCGGGCCTCGGCTTCGGGCAGGTGGCGGCCGATCGGCTTGGTGGGAGTGGTGAAGCCCTCGTCGTCGGCGTCGACGAGGGTGCGGGTGACGACGGCTGCGCTGCGCCGGGCGACCCCGCGCGCGGCGAGCTCGCCGTCGAGGGCGTCCATCAGCACGAAGCCGAGCGTCGCCTGCGTCTGCGCGCCGCACCAGTCCAGCGGGACGGGAGGTACGACGGACGCGGCCAGCTCGTTCTTGACCAGGAGGTTGCCGACCTGGGGACCGTTGCCGTGGGTGATGACGACGTCGTGGTCGTGCTCCAGCAGGCCGGCGACCGCGGCCATCGCCACCTGGGCGGCGGCGATCTGGTCGTCGGGACGTGCTCGCCCGTCGGCGTTGGTCATGGCGTTTCCGCCGAGTGCGAGCAGGACCCTCATGGGCTCGACCCTAGTGATCGGCGCCACGCCTCCCACCGTCAAGAGTTGTCAGCGCCCAGCGGACTCCTGGGCACGAGTTGCCAGCACGGCGTCGTACCAGCCGGCGAGACGGCCTGCCCTGCTCACCGCGCGGAGACGCTCCTCCACCGGCTCGCGCCCCGCACGCGTGGTGACCACGAGTGCGTGGTCGCCCGCCCGCAGCACGGTGGCGGTCCCGGGCACGAACACCTCACCTCCCCGGAGCACGAGCGAGACCACCGATCCCGGCGGGAGGCGCAGCTCGGCGACCTCGACCCCCGCGATCCGGGAGCCGGCGCCGACGGAGAACTGCACGAGCGTGGCGCCCAGGTCGTCGAGCGGTGCGGACTCGATCGCGACGTCACGGGGGGACGCCGGCTCGGCGACCCCGAGGCGGCGGGCGACCCACGGGAGCGTCGGGCCCTGCACGAGCGTGAAGACGACCACCAGCACGAAGACCACGTCGAAGACACGCTCCGCGCCCGGCAGCCCCACGGCCATCGGGATCGTGGCCAGCACGATGGGGACGGCTCCCCGCAGGCCGGCCCAGCTGACGAAGGCCTGCTCGCGCCAGGGCATGCGGAAGGGTGTCGCACTCACGAGCACCGACAGGGGGCGGGCGAGGAAGGTGAGGACCCCGCCGACGACGAGTGCGGTCGGCAGCGCGTCGGGGAGCCGGGACGGGCTCGCCAGCAGCCCGAGCAGCACGAAGAGGCCGATCTGGGCGAGCCAGGCGAGCGACTCGACGAAGCCGGTGGTGGCCCCCCGGTGCGGCAGGCGGGCGTTGCCGAGGGTCAGCCCGGCCACGTAGACCGCCAGGAACGGGCTCGCCCCCGCGACACCCGCCACCGCGAAGGCGAGCAGGGTCAGGGCCACGGTGGCGAGCGGGTAGAGCCCTGCGGACGGCAGCGCGCTGCGGCCGAGGAGCCACTGCCCGGCCCACGCCACTGCGACGCCCACCAGCGCGCCCACCACGAGCTGGTAGACGATCTGGCCGCCCACGCCCACGACCCCCGCATCGGTCCACGCGCTGGAGGTGACCACCGTGACGAGGATGATGACGGGCGGGTCGTTGAACCCGGACTCCGCCTCGAGGACGGCCCGCAGCCGTCCCTTCACAGGCATCCTCCGCAGCACCGCGAAGACCGCGGCCGCGTCCGTCGACGACACGACGGCGCCGAGCAGGACGGCCGTGCGCACGTCGACGTCGAGCACGAGGTAGACCACGCCGGACGTCACCGCCACGGACACGAAGACCCCGACCGTGGCCATGACCGCGGCCAGCCAGCCGACGGGCCGCACCACGCGCAGGTCGGTGGTGAACCCGCCCTCGGCGAGGATCACCGCCAGCGCCACCGACCCGAGCACCTGGGTCAGCCCCGCGTCCTCGAAGTCGAGCCCGAGGCCGGACTCGCCGATGGCCAGGCCGACGCAGAGGAAGACCAGCAGGCTGGGCAGCCCGGCGCCCGACAGCAGTCGTACGGCTGCCAGGCACCCCAGCAGGACTGCGGTGGTGACGAGCAGGACCACGTTCAGCTCGTCGGCGCTCATGCCATCCTCCGGGGCGAGAGCAGAGCCTCGACCCGCGTCACCTCCACTGCGCTGGCACTAGTGCCGTCGGGCAGCGTGCGACCCACCTGCGCCAGCACCCCGGGCGCCGCGGCCTCCAGCTCCTCGACGAGCGACGGCAGCTCGAGGTCCTCGATCACGGCGCCGTACGCCTCCTCGACGGTGCGGGCGACGACTGTCACCGGCACGTACGCCGTCCCCGGCGCGACGTCGCGCACCTCCAGGACGAGGTCGGCCAGCGCGACCACGTCGACCCCCTCACTGGTGCGCGAGCGGACCACGAGTGGCAGCACCTGCGACCCGGTCGGCACGGGCTCGAACTGCTCCACCACGGGCCAGCGGGCCACGAACCCGCTCCGCCGCGAGCGGATCACCCTGTCGTGCCGCACGACCAGCACGAGCTCGCCAGGACGGGCATGGCGTACGCACGTGAGGGTCGCGAACAGGAGTCCCGGCAGGGCGATCACGAGCCACGCCACCCACGCGACCCCGCTCGGGTCGACTGCGGAGTTCTCGTCCGGGAGCGGCACGTCTCGAGTCTTCGTCGGCCGGGCGCCGGATCACATGGGGTGCTGACCCCATCTGGGAAGGTGGGGCATGCGCCTGCCCAGCCACCTCCCGCTGTTCTGGACGATCTGCCTGATCAACGGTGCGGTGTTCCTCGTGGGCGCGCTGGTGCTGGTCCTCTCCCCTGCCAGCGTGTCGTCAGACCCGGTGCGGTCGGAGGTCCTCGTGGTGGGGATCGGCCTGGCTGTCGTGCTGGTGACCAACGCGCTCCTGATCCGCTGGGCGCTCGCTCCCCTCAACCGGCTGATCGCCCTGCTGGAGGACATCGCGCGCCTGGAGCCCACCGAGCTTCCCGAGGAGGGGTCGGGACCGGTGCTCGGCATCGCCCGCAGCGTCAACGGGCTGCTCGCCCGGCTGGCCGAGGAGCGCCGCGCCGGTGACGCCCGCGCGCTCGCCGCCCAGGAGGCCGAGCGGCACCGGATCGCCCAGGAGCTGCACGACGAGGTCGGCCAGAGCCTGACGGTTGTGCTGCTCGGCCTCAAACAGCTGGAGGCACAGGCACCCGCGGCGCTGGTGCCCGAGCTCGCGGCTGTCCGCGAGAGCGCCCGCGCCGGCCTGGACGACGTACGCCGGGTGGCGCGCAGGCTGCGCCCGGGCGTGCTCGAGGACCTCGGCCTGACGAGCGCGCTGGCCGCCCTGGCCACGGACTTCGCCAACCACAGCGCGGCGTCGGTGCGCAGGTCGTTCGCCCCCGGGCTCCCCGCTCTCAGCCCCGAGGCGGAGGTCGTGATCTACCGCGTCGCGCAGGAGGCGCTCACGAATGCCGCGCGGCACGCCGCAGCCCGGGAGGTCGAGCTCTCGCTCCAACGGCTCGGTGCCTGCGTGGTGCTCGACGTCCGCGACGACGGCCGCGGCTTCGAGGGTCTCGCCGACGGGTCCGGGCTGATGGGCATGCGCGAGCGGGCCGCGCTCGTGCGGGCCGAGCTGTCGGTCGTCAGCCGGCGTCGGCACGGCACGACCGTGCGGCTCGCCGTGCCCGTGGAGGCAGGCGCATGATTCGGATCCTGCTCGCCGACGACCACACGCTGGTGCGCCGCGGCGTACGCCTCATCCTCGAGCAGGAGACGGACCTCTCGGTCGTCGCTGAGGCGGCCGACGGCGTCAAGGCGGTCGAGCGCGTCCGCGACACCGAGGTCGACCTCGTCGTGCTCGACATCGCGATGCCGCGCATGACCGGGCTGCAAGCCGCGGCGGAGATCGCCCGGCGCCGCGAGCCGCCCCGGATCCTGATGCTGTCGATGCACGACAACGAGCAGTACTTCTTCGGTGCCCTCAAGGCCGGCGCCAGCGGCTACGTCCTCAAGTCCGTGGCCGACGAGGACCTCGTCGGCGCGTGCCGGGCAGCAATGCGGGGCGAGACCTTCCTCTACCCGGGCGCGGAGAGCACGCTGGTGCGCGACTACCTCGACCGGCTGCGCCGCGGCGAGCGGGTGCCGAACTCGGTGCTGACCGCCCGCGAGGACCAGGTGATCAAGCTGATCGCCGAGGGGCGCTCGTCGCGCGAGATCGCCCGGGAGCTCCACATTGCGCCCAAGACCGTCGAGGGCCACCGCGCCAACATCCTCGGCAAGCTGGGGATGCGCGACCGGGTGGAGCTCACCCGTTACGCCATCCGGGCCGGCCTCATCGAGCCGTGACGGCGGCGGTGTCGCACCGTCGGCGAGCCGCTGGGGAAGGTCCGCGTGACATGTCGTGAGCGATCCTCCCCGTTGACGTCAGGAGGAGCCCGGCGTGTGTCCGATCAGCGCCGCGAGCACCCGCGTCCCCACCGGCAATCCGTGGGCGTCGTAGTAGGCGAACATCGCCGACAGCCACGGGTGCGTCCCCGGGTCGGGCACCCGTCGGACCTCGACGCCCGCCTCCTCCGCGAGCTCGCGGACCGTCGCGACGCGGGTCGCGAGCTCGTACGTCGCCCCGGCGTGCCCGTCCTCGGTCAGCACGAGTGCGGCCGCCCGGCCGAGGTCGTCGAGGTCGAGGAAGCCGAACGGCACGTCGGGCGAGTAGGGCAGGTCGACCGGACCGGTGAGGTCGAGGTTCTGGAGGTAGGCACCGGGCTGGAGGGTCGTCCACTCCAGCCCGCTGCGGCGGACCAGGTCCTCGGAAGCGGCCTTGCCCAGGTGGTGCGGCATCGCGGGCACGTAGGGCGAGGCCACCGAGTGGTAGCCGACCCTCCCCACGCCCGCGGCGGTCAGGGCGGCCAGGGCGGAGGCGACGTACGCCGGCTCGTCGGGGTGCAGGTTGGGCGCGATGACGTACGCCGCCCCGCACCCGTCCACGGCTGCCGCGAGGTCCGGCCAGTCCGCACGCCCCAGGGGGACGGCCTCGACGTCACGGTCGGCAAGTGCGTCGCAGACCGCACGCCCGGTCTTGCCGTGGCCGCCGAGCACCGCGACGCGCTGCACCGACGCCGACATCAGGATCAGATCCTGTCGACCTCGGCGAAGGGGGCGCCGTCGGCCAGCTCGGCGTAGCCCGGACCGCGGTCGAAGAACGCGTCGTCGTCGCGGCTCCACGAGGCGCGGCCCGCGCGCTCCGCCCCGGTGGCCGCGGCGTCGAAGCCGAGGTCGCCGCCGTCACGAGAACCGGTGAGCACGACGCCGTAGTCGCGCAGCGCGGCCTCGGCCGACACCTTGCCCCAGACCACGTCGCGCACGACGAGCTCGGGGTCGCGGGCGAGCGGGTCGCCCCAGCCGCCGCCACCCGTCGTACGGATCCGCACGACCTGGCCGGCACGGATCACCTCGGCGTCGGCGAGGGCGTCGACCTCGCGCTCCTCGGGGCCACCCGGGTCGATGACGACCTGGAAGGGCGCACCGGCCTTGCCGCCGCGCACGCCCCAGCAGGCCAGGATCGAGCGGTCGGCGATGGACATGAAGTGCGCGTCCTTGAGCATCCGGATCTGCTTCTCGTAGCCCAGGCCCCCACGGAACTCCCCCGCACCGCCGGAGTCGACCGCGAGGCCGAGGCGCTCGACGATGAACGGGAATCGCGACTCGGTGAACTCGGTCGGCAGGTTGCGGGAGTCGGGCACCACGTGGATGGTGTCCTCGCCGTCGGCGTAGTAGCGACCGCCGGAGCCGCCGCCGAGCACCTCGCGCATGAGGTAGTCGTTGCCCTCGAGGTCCTTGCCGTAGACGCCGGTGTAGCGGATCGTCTCCTGGTCGGCCGGCATCTTGCCGTCCACCGCCTTGGCCACGACGCCGGCGAGCACGCCGAGCAGACGCAGGATCACGAAGGTGCGGGCGTTGGTCGGGCCGGGGTGGATGGGGGTGAGCAGCGTGCCCTTCTCGGGGAAGCGCATCTCGATCAGCGGCACGATGCCCTCGTTGACGTCGAGCTCGGCCATCCGCTCGGGGGTGTCGGCGAGGTTGCGCAGGATCGGCGCGAGCCACTTCTTGAGGAAGTTGCCGCCGACGTAGTCGCCGCAGTGGTTGATCGGGCCCTTGGCCTGCGCGCTGGTGCCGGTGAAGTCGATGATCAGCCGCGGTCCGGCGGGCCGGCCGTTCTCGAGGTCGGCCGGGGCGTCGCTGACCTTGGTCAGGGTGATCCGCTGCGTGTGCAGCTGCGGCTCGTCGACGCCGTCGTGCTCGGCGTAGTCCTCCCAGACGTAGGTGCCGTCGGGGATCTTGGACAGGATCTCGCGGCGGTAGGTCTCGGTGGTCGCGTCGAGGATCGCGTCGAAGGACGTCTCGATCGCCTCGCGGCCGTAGCGCTCGAACAGCTCGCTGAGGCGGCGGGCGCCCATCAGGCAGGCCGAGCACTCGGCGTCGAGGTCGGCGGCCAGGCTGTCGGGCATGCGCGAGTTGCGCGTCATGATCCGCAGCGCGGCCTTGTTGGGCACGCCTGCGTCCCACAGCTTGATCGGCGGGACCGCGAGGCCCTCCTCGTAGACGCTCGTCGCACCGCTCGGCATCGAGCCGGGGCACGCACCGCCGATGTCGTCGTGGTGGCCGAAGGCCTGCACGAACGCGACGACCTCGCCCTCGTGGAAGACCGGCACGGTGACGCACAGGTCGGGCAGGTGGCCGATGCCGCCCTCGGACTCGTAGACGTCGTTGTGGAAGAACACGTCGCCCTCGCGCATCTCCTCCAGCGGGAAGTCGCGCACGATCGGGTGCACGAGCGCGCTGTAGGACCTGCCGGTGAGCTTGCGCAGCTGGCGGTCGTGGATGCCGGCGCGGAAGTCGTGGGCGTCGCGGATCATCGGCGAGCGGCTGGTGCGACCGATGGCGGTCTCGACCTCCATCTCGACGCTGGCCAGGGTGCCCTGGACGATCTCGACGAGGATCGGGTCCACGCTCGAGCCCTCGGGCGTGAGGCGCCCGCCGTGGGCGTACGCCGTGGGCAGGCCGGCCGGGTTGACCGGCTTCGCGGTGACGTAGGCCGGGTCCACGGGGCGGGTGCTGACGTCGGTGCTCATCGGCCCGACTCCTTCCGGATCACGAGGTTGGCCCAGTCGTCGACCACGACCTCGAAGCCGGGGTGGACGGGGATGGTGGAGCCGAACTCCTCCACGATGGCGGGGCCGGTGAAGGCGTCGCCGGCGCCGAGGTCGGTGCGCCAGATGACCGGGGTGTCGACGTAGCCCTGCTCGGGGTCGAAGCACACCGGGCGTCGTCCGCGCACCGCGCGGTCCTCGACGGTGCCGTCGGCCTTGTCGAGGGTCGGGATCTCCGGACGCGTGATCGGCCCGATGCCGGTGACGCGCAGGTTGACCCACTCGACCTGCTGGGTGGCGTCGCCGCGGAAGTCGTAGCCGTAGAGCTGGCGGTGCTCGGCGTGGAAGGTGTCGGCCACCTGGGCGACGTACGCGTCGTCGATCACGCCCTCGGGTGCAGCGACACGCACCTCGTAGGCCTGGCCGACGTAGCGCACGTCGATGGTGCGGAGGAACTGGTGCTGGTCCTCGGTGAAGCCCTCCTTCGCGAGCGCCTCGCGGGCCCGGTCGGTGAGGGTGTCGAGGACCGTCTGGACGGCCGCGTGGTCGAGCGCGGACTCCTTGGCGACGTGGGTCTGGACGTAGTCGTTCTTCACGTCGACGGTCAGTAGGCCGAATGCGCTCACGTTGCCCGGGTTGGGCGGCACCACGACGCCCGCGAGGTCGAGGATGTCGACGAGGCGGCAGGCCAGCAGCGAGCCGGAGCCGCCGAAGGTCGTGAGCATGAAGTCGCGCACGTCGAGGCCGCGCTTGACGCTCACCTGGCGCAGGGCGTTGGCCTGGTTCCAGGCGGAGATCTCAAGGATGCCGGTGGCGCAACGCTCGAAGTCGAGGCCGAGGCGGTCGGCGAGGTCGGCGATGCCGGCGCGCGCGGCGTCGACGTCCAGCGGGATCTCGCCACCGAGCAGGTGGGGAGGGATCCGGCCGAGGGTGACGTGGGCGTCGGTGATGGTCGGGCTGGTGCCGCCCTTGGCGTAGCAGAGCGGGCCGGGGTCGGCGCCGGCCGAGTGGGGGCCGACCTTGAGCGTGCCCTCGGGCGAGAGCCAGGCGATGGAGCCGCCGCCCGCGCCGACGGTGACGACGTCGATCATCGGGATCTTGCTCGGGTAGGCACCCACCGTGCCCTCGGTGGTCAGGGTCGGCTCGCCGTCGAGGACGACCGAGACGTCGGTGGAGGTGCCACCGCCGTCGCAGGTGAGGATCCGCGGGAAGCCGGCGACCTTGGCGATGAGCGCGGCGCCGAGGGCGCCGGCGGCCGGGCCGGACAGCACGGTCGTGATCGGCTGGTGGACGACCTCGTCGGCCGAGAGCACGCCGCCGTTGGACTTCATGACGTAGAACGGGATCTCGTTGCCGGTGAAGCCGACCAGACGCTCGGAGATGTTGGTGACGTAGCGGCTGACGTTGGGCTTCACGGCCGCGTCGACCAGCGTGGTCATCGCGCGCTCGTACTCGCGGTACTCGCGCAGCACCTCGCTGGAGATCGACACGACCGCCTCGGGGTGCTCACGGCGCAGGATCTCGCGCATGCGCAGCTCGTGCTCGTCGTTGGCGTACGCGTGGAGCAGGCAGACACCGAGGGTGGTGATCCCCTGGTCGCGGAACCACCGGGCCGCGGCGACCGCGGACTCCTCGTCGAAGGGACGCACCTCGGCGCCGGTGAAGTCGAGGCGGCCACCGATCGTGCGGACCCGGTCGGCCGGCACGATGCGGTCGGGCTTGACCCAGAAGTAGGAGTTGCCGTAGCCGTCGGGCACCGACTGGCGCGCGATCTCCAGCATGAACTCGTAGCCCTCGGTGGTGATGAAGCCGAGCGCCTCCACCTTGCCCTCGAGGAGCTTGTTGGTCGCCACGGTCGTGCCGTGCGACACCGCCGCGATGTCGGCACCCTCGGCACCCACGATCCCGAGGATCTTCTCGATGCCGGCGATGAAGCCGTCCGCCGGGTTGCCGGGGGTGCTCGGGGTCTTGGTCGTGACCAGCTCGCCCGAGTCCTCGTCGAAGGCGACCACGTCGGTGAACGTGCCACCGGTGTCGATGCCGATCCTGATCCGCCGTTTGCTCATGGGAGGATTCAACCGAGGTGGACGTGGCGAGGGCCACGGCAAGGATTGCTCACGAACGAGCGATTCATCGGCAATCTCTGCACCGCTAGCCGGAGGCCGGCACGCGGGGACCCGCCCGCACGACCCGCCACCGGGCGACCGCCGGCGTGGTCTCACGCACGCCCGCCGCGCTGGTCGCACGCACGCGGATCACGTGGCGACCGACCGACAGCCGGCGCACGGTCCGGGGCGAGGCGCACGGCCCGGAGGTAGGGGTCTCCGTCGGGGTCGGGGTCGGGGTGGGGGTCTCCGTCGGAGTGGGGGTCGGCGTCGGGGTGGGCGTCGTCGTCGCGGGGACCGGCACGTCCGCGACCCGCACCGCCCAGAGCTCCCGGCCGGACGCGCTGTCGTCGAGGACGAGCACCACCCGGTCACCGAGGAGCACGGCCTCGCCCGCACGGCTTCCCGCCGCCCCGGCAGCGACGTCCGCGAGGCGCTGGGCCGCGCCCGACGGGGCGAGGACCCACGGCTCGTCCCCCTCGCCGGCGGTCGTCGCGCGCAGCAGCATCCGGTCGCCGAGGTCGACGAGCGGGCGCGGGTTGCTGTCGGCGGGGCCGGGAGCGAGGTCGGCGACCTGCCGGGTCCCCGCGGCCGTCCCGTCGCTCGTCCACGGCTCGCGACCGGCGACGAGGGTCCGCGCGCTGAGGAACCATCCCGCACCCCAGGCGCGGATGTCCGCCGGGGCGCCCGAGGCGGTCACGAAGCCGATGGGGGTCTGCTGCGAGCCGTCGTCGAGGTCCTTGACGAGGGTGGCTTCCTGCCGGGAGAGCTCGAGGCCGCGACTGCCGACGCTGGAGGCGAGCAGCGCCTCCGGACCCCGCGGCGCGGGGTCGCCCATGTGGAGGTCGGTGTGCTCGGGCCACTGGCGCGCGGTGGTGCCCGAGGTCGTGCCGTCCGTGCGGACCAGCCGCTGGTCGATGCGGTACCAGCTGTGTCCGTCGCCAGCCTCGGTCACGCCACCGTGCACGAGCAGCTCCGAAGCACCAGCCGACAGGTCGGCGGGCACGAGCCGCTGCGTGCCGACCTTCGTGCCGTCTGAGCCGAAGAGGGAGACGAAGGTCTGTCCGTCGGGGGCGTCGCTGTCGCGGGCCAGCCAGGTGACGCGGTCGCCGGCCGCAGCGATCCAGCGCACGTGCGAGCTGTCGAACGGCAGTCCGTAGCCTGCGGTGGTGGTGTCGACCGCGAGGCGGGTCCCGGCCTGGTCGCTGGTCCAGAGCTCGCGGCCGGCCGCAGTGCTCGCAGAGAAGAAGAGCCGCGATCCGACGGAGGTCAGCTCCTGCGGCCGCGAGCTCGCGGCTCCGGGCACGATGTCCGACTCGAGCCGCGTGCCCGCCGTCGTGCCGTCGGTGGACCACAGCTCGCGTCCGGCCACGCCGTCGTCGGCGGTGAACCAGACCCGGCCCCCGGCCACCTCCAGCTCCTGCGGCGTCGACGACGCCTGCCCGGGGCGTACGTCGTCGAGCAGGCGCGTGCCACCGGCGGTCCCGTCGCTCACCCAGAGCTCGCGCCCGGCCTGCTCCGTGCGGGCGGTGTAGACGACCTGGTCGCCGAGCACGACGAGGTCGCGGGGGTCGCTGCCGGTCGTGCCGGCCCAGGCGTCCGCGAGCCGGCTGAACGGACCGGGATCGCCTGCGGCGCCGGTCCGCGCGGCGGGCAGCAGCGCCTGCCGGGGCACGCCCTGACGGCGCGGCCCACCGGCGTACTGCCCCCAGTCGGCGGGTGCGGCACTGCCCGTGGGGTACTCGAAGGCGAAGATCCCGGGCGAGTAGCCGCCGAAGTTGTCGGGGTGGTGGCCGACCACGACGAGGTCCGAGCGACCGTTGCCGTCGAGGTCGGCGATCGCCGGCGTCCAGCCGGTGGAGGTGTCGAGACGGAGCGGGAAGCCCGGCAGCGCGGCGCCGGTGCGGTCCCACGCCCAGACGAAGTGGTAGCGCTTGCCGTCGGTGTCGTACGCCCATCCGGAGGCCACCACGTCCTGGCGGCCGTCGTTGTCGAGGTCGCCGATCACCGGCGACGTGTCGTGGACGACACCCGGCTCGAGCTCGCGGATCGGTCGCGGCCACCCGGGGAGCTCGGTCCCGTCGCCCTGGTAGGCGTGGACGAGGAGCGGAGAGCCCACCACGACCTCGAAGTCACCGTCCCCGTCGAGGTCGCCGAGCGCCGGGTGCTGAGTGCTGGTGAGCTGACCTGCGGGGCCCGTGACGTCCCAGCGCGCCACCCGGCTCCCGTCACCCCGGAGCACCTCGATCGACCCGCTGGCCTCGACGACCACCTCGGGCCGGCTGTCGCCGACCACGTCGGCCACGGAGAGGCGGTCGCGCGCGCTGAAGCCCTCCACGTGCACCGGCCAGCCCTCGACGGCCGTGCCGTCGGCGTGCCAGGCGCCGGCGTTGGCCTCGCCGCTGTAGGAGTGTCCCCCGCCCAGCACCTCCGGGCGGCCGTCCCCGTCGAGATCGGCGACCGTGGACTGTGCCTGGCGCTGGAACGCCCCGGGGCCGCGCAGCGGCCACCCACCGCCCCGGACGACGTCGCCCTGCGCGTCGAGCGTCCAGTAGTAGTGGTCGTCGCGGTTGAGCACGAGGTCGTCGGTGCCGTCGCCGTCGCGGTCCAGCGCCGCCGCCGGGTGGGATCCGCCGATGTAGTTCGACCGGGGTCAGCCGGGCAACGCGCGTCCCGCGCCGTCGCGGGCAGTGATCCGGTCGTGGACGTTGTTGCTCACCACCTCGAAGCCCGGCGTCGCGGGGTCGAGCTCGGCCATCGAGAGGTACTCGTGCGACCGCGTGCCGACGGGCCAGCCGGGGAGCACGCTGCCGTCCGGGTCAACTGCCGTCGTGGTGCCCCGCGCGATGCCGCTGGCGAGGATCTCGAGGTCCGGGTCGCCGTCGACGTCCCCGACGAGGACCCCGGAGGCGCAGCACTGGTAGCTGCCACCGGTGAACAGCACGTCGACCGGGAAGCCCGGCTTGAGGGCCGGGGCACCGACCTGTGCCTGCACCAGCCCGGCGCCCGCACCACGTCGTACGACGTCCCCGTCGGGCCGGGCAACTGCCAGCACCGTGCGCGTCCCTGGTCCGGCCGCGTCGCCGCGTTGCGGGTCGTGGCCGGCCGAGCCCGCTGCGGGCGCGAGCGTGGCGAGGAGCAGGACTGCTGCGGATGTGGCGGCTGCACGCACGGCTGGATCCCCCCGGAGTGGTGCGGGCAGCGTAGGACGGGCCGCGCCCGGACGTCATCACCCGCAGGAGGCTCCGTCCACCGCCGGGCAACCCGCGCGTGGAACGGAAAGAAGGGCCCTCGGCGGTATGAGCGCCAAGGGCCCTTCTCCTGATGCCCCGGCCGCCGAAGCGTCCTGGTCATCGGGTGACCGGTCGTGGTGATGTCCCGGTCGACCACTCCGTGCCGTCAGGTCCCAGCCACCGCATCACCCGGTGCCTGCGACGGGCCCCGGGCGAACCGGTGCTCGTCGTACGGACCCTCCTCCCGGAGCTGTCCCGCCTCCCCTTGCGGGGCTGCGTAGGGAGAGTTCTACGCCCCTGCGACCGGCCCCCACAAGGGCCGGAGGCGCCTATTTCCCACATACTTCGGGTTCCGGCGCGTCGTGCACAGCCAGGGCCGGGTCATCCCCAGCGAACGCACTCTCGTCCACACCCCTGTCCACAGGTCGTGGATCAGGAGAGGAGCTCCTCCACGGCCGCGGCGACCTCGAGGAGCTGCCGGTCGGCGCCGTGGCGCGCGACGAGCTGGACGCCCACGGGCAGGCCGTCGGGGGTGGTGCCGGCGGGCACCGAGATCGCGGGGCAGCCGGTGACGGTGATGAAGTAGGCCGACCGCATCCACGCGAGGTAGTCGGGCATCTCCTCGCCGTTGATCGCCTCGGGGAACTCCTGCTCCACCGGGAACGGCGGGACCTGCGAGGTCGGCAGCAGGAGCACGTCGTGCTCGCCGAAGAAGAGCCGCATCGTCTCCGACAGCGAGGTGCGCTGGGAGTAGGCCCGGGCGACGTCGGCACCGGTCAGCGACTCCCCCGCCCGGATGTTGGCCTCGAGGGACGGCTTGAACGACGTCGGGTGCTCGGCGAGGAGCGCGCCGAACTTGGCCTGGAAGTGCCAGGCCCGCAGGGTGCGGAAGGTGTCGTCGGCCAGCGCGAGGTCGGGGGCGGCGTCGGTGACGGCCGCGCCGGCGTCGGAGAGCCGCGTCGCGGTGGCGCGTACGACGTCCGCGACCGCGTGGTCCACCACGAGTGCGCCGCCGAGGTCCACGGAGCAGGCCACCCGCAGGCCGGCCAGTGAGGCGGGCCGCAGCTCGGACGCGAAGAGGGCGCCGGGGTCGCCGAGGGCGTGCGGGGCACGCGGGTCGGGGCCGGCGAGCACGGAGAGCAGCAGGGCGAGGTCGCCCACGTTGCGGGCCATCGGCCCGCCCACCGACGTGGTCTCCCACTGGTTGTAGAGCGGCCACTCGGGCACCCGTCCGAGCGAGGGCCGCATGCCCACGACGCCGCAGAACGACGCCGGGTTGCGCAGCGAGCCACCCATGTCCGAGCCGTCGGCCAGGGGCACCATGCCAGACGCCAGCGCGCACGCCGCTCCCCCGCTCGACCCGCCGGCGGAGCGGGTCGGGTCGACCGGGTTGCGGGTGACGCCGAAGACGGTGTTGAAGGTGTGGGACCCGGCAGCGAACTCCGGCACGTTGGTCTTGCCGACGAAGACCGCGCCCGCCGCGCGCACGCGCTCGACGTGCAGGACGTCGTGGTCGGCGACGGAGTCGGCGAAGATCGGCGAGCCGTAGGTCGTGCGCCAGCCCTTGAGCGCGTGGGTGTCCTTCACCGCGAAGGGCAGCCCGTGCAGCGGGCCGACGACCTCGCCGGAGGCCTGCGCCTGGTCGGCGACCGCCGCCCAGGCCCGCGCGCGCTCGGCGTCGAGGGAGACGATCGCGTTGAGCTCGGGGTTGCGCTCCTCGATGCGGTCGAGGTGCAGCTCGAGCAGCTCGGTGGCCGAGACCTCGCCGGAGCGTACGGCGGCCGCCTGCGCGCGGGCGGTGGAGTCGACCGTGAGGTCGGTCATCGACGGCGACCGAGCAGGCCGCCGACCACGGCGCCGAGCAGGACCAGACCTGCCCCGACGGCGACGCCGGTCAGGAAGTCCTGCTGGGAGCCGACCGGCGACGACGCCTTGGCCGGGGCGGTGAAGACCGCGCCGGCCGGCGCGGGCGCGCCGGGCTCGACGGTGGCACCCGCGGGGGCGGTGACGGCCGCAGCGACCGGCCCGCCCGCCAGCACGCCGTCGACGTTGCCGAAGAACTCCCCGGCCATGCGGCGCGAGACGCTGGTGAGCATGCGCTGCCCGACACCGCCGATCATCCCGCCGACGACCGCGTCGGCGTCGTACGAGATCCGCGTCGAGGAGCCCTCGGGGGTGAAGCGCACGTTGACCGTGGCACCGATCGTGCCCGGTGCCCCGGCGCCGTCGAGCTTCATCACCAGCGACTCGTGCTCCACGAGGTCGCGCAGCTCGCACGAGCCGGCGTAGGTGCCCTTGATCGAGGCGACGCCGGCGGTGACGGTCATCGCGTAGGCGTTCTCCCCCGTCGCCTCGAGCTTCTCGCAGCCCGGGATGGTGCGCACGAGCACCGCCGGGTCGAGCAGCGCGTCCCACGCCTGCTCCACAGGTGCGGCCAGGACGTTCTCTCCGGTGAACTTCACGGGGTCTCCTCAGGGTCGGCGTGCGTCAGGCGCAGCGCGTACAGCTCGGACGGCGAGATGGGCATCGCCGTGATGGGGAAGCCCTCGGCGTCCTCGATCGCCGCGGCGAACACGGCGGCGGACGGGATGACGCCGGCCTCGCCCGCGCCCTTGATGCCGAGCGGGTTGAGGGGCGAGGGGGTCTCGAGGTGGTCGATGTCGATGCTGGTCGGCACCTCGGAGGCGTAGGGCATCAGGAAGTCCATGAAGGACGCGTTGAGCAGCTGCCCGGACTCGTCGTAGGCCATCCGCTCGTAGAGCGCACCGCCCACGCCCTGCGCGACGCCGCCGTGGATCTGCCCCTCGACGATCATCGGGTTGATCAGGTGCCCGCAGTCGTGGACGACGGCGTACTTCAGGATCGTGATCTCGGCCGTGTCGGGATCGGTCTCCACGATCACGGCGTGCATGCCGTTGGCGAAGGTCGAGCGCGGCGGGGAGTAGAAGTCCTTGCCCTCCAGGCCTGGCTCGTCGTCCTCGGCCACCGGCGGCTTGCCCGGGTCGCCGACGCTGAACTGCGTGGCGGCCTTGGACGCCTCGTCGAAGGCGTAGCGCAGCGGGTTGGACAGGACCGCGACGGTGCCGAGGTCGATGCTGGTGTCGGTACCCCTGACGCTCACGACGCCGTCGACGATCTCGAGGTCCTCCTCGGCCGCCTCGAGCGCCTCGGCGGCGATCCGCAGCGCCTTCTCCTTCGCGCGCAGCGCGGCGAGGTGGATCGCGGAGCCGCTCATCACCGCGGCGCGCGAGGCGAAGGTGCCCACGGCGTAGGGCATCTTGCGGGTGTCGCCGGTGGTGATCTCGACGTCCTCGAAGCGCACCCCGAGGGTGTCGGCGACGATCTGCGCGAACGCGGTCTGGTGCCCCTGGCCCTGCGTGGTGAGGCCGGTGGCGACCTTGACCTTGCCGGACGTCTCGACGTGCACGTGGGCGCCCTCGTAGGGGCCGACGCCGGTGCCCTCGACGTAGCAGGCCAGACCGATGCCGACGCGACGCCCCTGGGCGGCCATCTCGGCGCGGAAGTCCTCGAACTCGTCCCAGCCGACCAGCGCCTTGAGCTTCTCCAGCGAGGCCGGGTAGTCGCCCGAGTCGTAGGTCAGCTCGCGGCCGTCCTGGAAGATCAGGCCGTGCTCGTAGGGGAACTCGTCGGGCTGGATGAAGTTGGTGCTGCGCACCTCGGTGCGGTCCTTGCCGAGGTAGGCCGCGATCGCGTCCATGGTCCGCTCCATCACGAAGCAGCCCTGCGGGCGACCGGCGCCGCGGTAGGGCGTGACGATGACGGTGTTGGTGTAGAGCGACTCGAAGACCACGCGGTAGTTGAGCGGCTTGTAGGGGCCGAGCAGCTGGGTCGAGGTGATGATCGGGACGATGAGGCCGTACGGCGTGTAGGCGCCGTGGTCGTGCCAGAACTCGACGTTGAGCCCGAGCACGCGCCCGTCGTCGTCGAAGCCGACCTCGACGTGGTGCTGCTGGGCGCGCTCGTGCGCGGAGGAGATGAAGTGCTCGCGGCGGTCCTCGGTGAACTTCACCGGCCGGCCGAGCGTCTTCGCCGCCAGCGGGACGAGGAGCTCCTCGGGCCACGGGTGCACGACCTTCACGCCGAAGCCACCGCCGACGTCAGGGGTGATGACGTCGACCTTGGCCAGGTCGAGGCCGAGCTTGGCGGCCACGCAGCCGCGTACGCCGGTGGAGGTCTGCGTCGACGACCAGACCGTCAGCCGGCTGGTGTCGGGGTCCCAGCGCGCGACGGTGCCGCGACCCTCCATCGGCGTGCAGGCGGACCGCTCGATGTCGAGGTCGAGCACCAGGGTGTGGGGCGCGTCGGCGATGGCCGCGCGGGCGTCGCCGTTCTCCTGCTCCATCCGGGCACCGACGTTGCCGGGCACGTCGTCGTGCACCAGCCGCTTCGCCGCGCGGGCGGCGTCGATGCCGACGACGGGCTCGAGGTGCTCGTAGGACACCCGGATCCGCGCGACCGCGTCCTCGGCGACGTAGCGGTCGACGGCGACCACGAAGGCGATCGCCTCGCCGACGTAGTTCACCTCGTCCTTCGCCAGGGCGTACTGGGTGCGCCCGTGGGTCAGCGTCGGGTGCGGGATGAGCAGCGGCAGCGGCTCCGCCATCGCGTCGGTGAGGTCGTCGTGGGTCCACACCGCCACGACGCCCTCGACGTCGAGCACGTCGGCGACGTCGATGTCGGTGATCCGCGCGTGGGCGTGCGGCGAGCGCAGCACCGCGGCGTGCAGCAGCCGGGGGTCGTCGTGGAGGAGGTCGTCGACGTAGCGGCCCTGGCCGCGCAGGAAGCGCTGGTCCTCGACGCGGGCGACCTTGGTGCCGAACAGCTTGGTGGTCATGCGCGCTCCTGCTTGATCTCGGCAGCGCGGAGCACCGACTTCACGATGTTCTGGTAGCCGGTGCAGCGGCACAGGTTGCCCGCGATCATCTCCCGCGCCTCGTCCTCGGTCGGGTCGGGGTTCTCCTCGAGCCCGGCCGTGATGGTGGTCAGGAAGCCGGGGGTGCAGAAGCCGCACTGCAGACCGTGGCAGTCGGAGAACGCCTGCTGCACCGGGCTGAGCCGGCCCTGCGGCGTCCCGTCGACCTCGGTCAGGCCCTCGACGGTGGTGATCTCGGCGTCGACCGCCGAGACCGCCAGCATCAGGCACGAGCGCATCGGCGCGCCGTCGACCAGCACGGTGCACGCGCCGCACACGCCGTGCTCGCAGCCGACGTGGGTGCCGGTGAGGCCGCAGTCGTGGCGCAGCGCGTCGGACAGCAGGCGGCGCGCGGGGACGCGTACCTCGTGGACGGAGCCGTTGACGTGCAGGCGGACGTCGTGGATCTGCTCGCTCATGCGTTCATCCTCTGCCGGGCGTGGTCGGTCGCGGCGGCCAGCACGCGGGGGGTCAGCACGCGCACCAGGTGCGCGCGGTAGTCGGCGGTGGCGTGGATGTCGTCGACCGGCTCGAGCTCGGCGAGGGCTGCGCCCGCGGGGTCGGCCAGCGAGTCGCTGACGTCGACGACGACGGGCACGTCGCTCACCGAGAGGTAACCGAGCCGGGCCCGGACGACCTCGTCGCCCTCGAGCTCGACGTGGGCGGCGACACCGACGAGGGCGTAGTCGCCGTGGCGGCGCGAGATCTCCTGGAAGGCCACGCCCGCACCGGGCGCGAGCGCCGGGAAGAACGCCTCGACGGCGATCTCGTCGTGGGCCAGCGTGGACTCCAGCGGGCCGGCGAAGAGCTCCGCGGCCGGGATCGTACGCCGACCGCGCACCGACGCGACGTCGACCGATCCCTCGAGCAGCCGCAGCACCATGGGCATCTCGGCCGCGGCGTCGGCGTGCACGATCGAGCCGACAGTGGTGCCGCGGTTGCGGATCGTGGGGTGGGCCACGTTGGCCAGCGCCATCGCGACGAGCGGCTGGGTGGTGGCCGCCTCGGGCGAGGCGAGCACGTGGGCGTGGCGGGCGAGGGCCCCGACCCGGACCCCGGCCTCGTCGCAGGTGACGTGGCCGAGGTCCGGCAGGGCGTTGATGTCGATGAGCATCGACGGTGCGGCCAGCCGCATGGACAGCAGCGGGACCAGGGACTGGCCGCCGGCCAGCACCTTCGCCCCCTGCTCCCCCGCGAGCGCCGCGAGGGCTTCCTCGAGGGTGGACGGACGCAGGTAGGCGAAGGGTGCAGGCTTCATCGGGGTGCGGTGCCTCCGGAGGCTGCGTCGTCGACGCCGCCGTCGTAGTCGGGGTGGCTGAGGTTGCGGGTCACGTTGCCGGCGCCGTCGCCGCCGCGGCCCTTGACCATGTGGAAGAACACGATGACCAGGATCGTGCCGAGGGCGATGCCGCCGAGCTCGAAGTCGTCACCGAACGTGAGGGTCACGCCGCCGATGCCGGCGATCAGGCCGGCGGAGAGGCCGACCATGTTGACGGGGTTGCCGAAGTCGATGTTGTTCTCGACCCAGATCTTGGCTCCCACCAGTCCGATCATTCCGTAGAGCACAACCGTGATGCCGCCCAGGACGCCTCCGGGGGTGGCGTTGACGACCGCGCCGAACTTCGGGCAGAGGCCCAGGAGGATGGCGACGGCTGCGGCGACGTAGTAGGCGGCGGAGGAGTAGACCCGCGTGGCGCCCATGACGCCGATGTTCTCGGCGTACGTCGTGGTGGGCGAGCCGCCGAATGCGCTGGCGAAGGCGGTGGCGATGCCGTCGGCGCCGATGGCGCGGCCCATGTAGGGGTCGAGGTCCTCGCCGGTCATCTCCGCGACGGCCTTGACGTGCCCGGTGTTCTCCGCGACCAGGGCGATGACGCCGGGCAGGACCAGCAGGATGGCGGTGAGCGAGAAGGACGGGCCGTGGACGACGGACACGCCGTCGGCGAGGGTGCCCGACGGGAGGCCGAACCAGGCGGCGTCACCGACGCCGCTGATCGCGAAGAGCCGGTCGTGCTCGGTCGCCTCGGTGGCGCCACCGAGGACGGACGTGATGGGCCCGAAGACGAGGTCGAAGATCCACGACAGCACGTAGCCGAAGACGAGCGCGAGGAAGACCGCGATGCGCGACCAGAAGCCCGGCAGCGCAACGGCTGCGAAGACCATGAACGCGGCCGTCAGCAGCGCGATCCACTGGTCCTGGGGCCAGTAGATGCCGGCCACGACGGGCGCGAGGTTGAAGCCGATGAGCATCACGACGGCGCCGGTGACGGCGGGCGGCAGGATCCGGTGGATCAGATCCGCCCCCGCGAAGTGCACCAGGACGCCGACCGCGGCGAGCACGAGGCCGCCGACGAGGATCGCGCCGGTGACGTAGGAGGAGTCGTTGCCCTCGTCGAGCGCGCGGATCGCAGCGACCGAGGCCACGAACGAGGCGCTCGTGCCGAGGTAGCTCGGCACCCGGTTCTGCACGATGAGCAGGAACAGGATCGTGCAGAGGCCCGAGAACATGATCGCGAGGTTGGCGTCGAGCCCCATGACGAGCGGGAAGACGAAGGTGGCGCCGAACATGGCGACCACGTGCTGGGCGCCCAGGCCGATCGTCTTGCCCCACGGCAGCCGCTGGTGCGGGAGCACCGTTTCGCCCGGTGCGGGATCGACCACGTCCCACTTGAACATCGACATGTGAGGCCTCCAGTTTTCGCAGGGGTGGATACCCGAGAAGCCTCAAACTAGTGCGCCACATCACACGGCCTCACTGGCGAGAACTGCCGAAGGAACGCCCGATGTGATGACAAGTTCTTGCGCGGTTCAGCGCTACGCTCCCCGCATGGTCCAGCCCCTCGTCCTCGATGACTGGCCGCTTGCCCCGATCCGCACCGAGCGCCTCCTGCTGCGCCCGCCCGAGGCCCGCGACCGCGAGGTGTTCCTGGACATGGGGTCCGACCCGACGGTGAACCACCACCTCGGCGGCGGGCGCGACCGCGCGACGCTCGAGGCCGAGCTGCCGGAGGTGCCGGCCGACCGCCCGGCGCAGTTCGTCCTCGAGCACGACGGGCGGTTCGTCGGCTGGATGGGCCTGGGCCGTCGCGACCCGTCGCGCCCCGGCGGCGCTGCGCTCGAGGGTCCGTTCCTCGAGCTCAGCTACGTGATGCCCGTGGCCGCCTGGGGGCACGGGTACGCCGCCGAGGCGGGCGCGGCGATCCTCGTGTGGTCCGACGAGAGGCTCGGCGAGCCGGTGGTCGTGTGCACCCAGGCCGCCAACGACCGCTCGCTCGCCCTGGCCGCGCGACTGGGGTTCACCGAGCTCGCACGCTTCGAGGAGTTCGACGCCGAGCAGTGGTTCGGCGTACGGATGCCGGGCTGATGGCCGTCCTCCGCCGCGCGACCGCCGAGGACGTGGCGGCGATCGAGCGCGTGGCGCTGGCGGCGTACTCCCCCTACCTTTCCCGCATGGGCGGTCAGCGCCCCCGGCCGCTGGATGCGGACTACGCCGCCGCCGTTGCCGCCGACGAGGTCTGGGTGGCCGACGAGGACGGCGAGGTGGTCGGCTACCTGGTCGTGGTCGCCGAGCCCGATGCCCTGCTGCTCGACAACGTCGCCGTGCTGCCGAGGTGCCACGGCCACGGCGTCGGCCGCGCCCTGCTCGAGCTGGCCGAGGAGCGTGCGCTGGCCCTCGGCCGGACCCGCATCCGCCTCTTCACGCACGTGTCGATGGTGGAGAACCAGCGGCTCTACGAACGGATCGGGTACGACGAGACGCACCGGGCGACCGAGCACGGACTGACGCGGATCTTCTACGAGAAGGCGCTGGCTCGTCCGTAGCCCGTCACGGGGTCCCGGTGAAGTCGGCGACCAGCGCCTCGAAGCCGGCGTGGTCCTGGGGGCGGTGTCGATGACCCGTCAGGTGGACGTGCGAGGCACCTGCTTCCGCGAGGCACTCGGCGATCGCCTCGTACTCCTCGTTCCAGTCTCCTGTCACGACGAGCGTCGGCACGGCGCCGAAGACGGTCGCGTCGACGCCGTGACCCCACGGTGGTTCGACGGCGGCGAAGCGCGCCGCCAGGGGCTCGTCCTCCTCCCACGCCGCGTCGGTCGCCGGGCGCCCGAACATCAGCGGCGCGACGACCTGCCAGTAGCCGAAGAGGTCACGTGCGTCGGCCGACTCACGCGCGGTGGTGATCGCCGAGATGTGAGCCTCCACGGCGACGTCGCCGCGAGCGGCGTCGTAGAGCGCCGGCTCGACGAGGATCACGTGCGACAGCGACGTCACGTCCAGCCCGAGCGCGGCCGGCACCGCGCCGAGCGAGTGGGCAACCAGTACGACGTCCCGCGACGGGCACTGCTCGCGCAGGAGCGCTGCCTTGTCCGACGCCCCGGTCGCGGCCGAGTGGTCGGCGAAGACGGCGCCGTCGTCCGCCTGCGCCGGCCAGGCTTCACGGCCGGCGCGTCCGGCTCCGTGGACGTAGAACCTCATGGCGTCGACCGTACCGACGTCGAGTGCAGCACCCAGCGCTCTGATGTCATGCACAGGTGAGCGAACACTTCTACCGCCCTGCGGACGGCCACCGGCTGCCGCACGACCCCTTCAACTCCATCGTCGCGCCGCGCCCGATCGGCTGGATCGCGACGCTGGACGCGCAGGGCCGACGCAACCTCGCGCCGTACAGCTTCTTCAACGCGCTGAACTACAGCCCGCCGCTGGTCGGATTCTCCAGCAACGGCTGGAAGGGAACGGTTGCCAACGCAGAAGCGACGCGCGAGTTCACCTGGAACCTCGCCACCCGCCCGCTGGCCGAGCAGATGAACGCCACCTCGACCACCAAGGACGTCGACGAGTTCGAGGCGGCCGGGCTCGAGGCCGTCGCCTCGCTGGAGGTCGAGGCGCCTCGAGTCGCTGCGGCGCCGGTCAGCTTCGAGTGCCGAGTCACCCAGATCGTCGAGCTGCAGACCGCGTCGGGTGCGGCCAGCGGCTCGTGGTTCACCGTCGGCGAGGTGGTCGGCGTGCACATCGACGAGAACCTGCTGGTGGACGGCATCTACGACACCGCCCGGGCGCAGCCGATCCTGCGCGCTGGCGGACCGACGGCCTACTTCGGCATCGACACCAGCAACCGGTTCGACTTGCGCCGTCCGCAGTGACACGCGCGTGATTGGATCCGTCGTGGAGCACGACGAGCGTCCAGAGCCGTACCTCGGGGACTACCCCCACGGGGCCTACTGGTCGGCCACTCGGCCCGAAGGCGCGCAAGCGCGTGCCGTCTCCACTGAGGAGTACTTCTCCTACGAGGGAACAAGCCTGCGAATCATGTGGGACGAAGGTGCCGGACCACTGTGGGCCGATGGCGGACTGCTCGGCGGCGACGCTGAGTGGATGCGACGGGCGCTTGCGCTGGGCGATGCGCTCATCGACGACCTCTTGACCTGGATGCAGGACGTGTCTGCGCTGCATGACGGGCCCGTCGTAGATGACTGGCAAGAGCAGAGTCATCGGCTCGACAGCCGCGGCGAAGCATTGGCGGAGCGGCTGAAGGCAGAGGTTGGGGCGCGTTACCGCGTCTGGTACCACTCCTGACGAAGGGGCGTGAGCGCGGATCTGGCGATGAGCGGGCTCAACTGTCCCGCACCAGCGTCACCCGTCCCCGGGTCCTAGGCTCGCGTCGTGGACGACTGGACATGGGTGCGCCAGGCGCGCGGCTCCCGGGATTGGCGCGACGCGCAGCAGCGCATGGCCCGGGCCATCCGAGGGACGCCGACCGCCGCCCTCGACATAGCCCAGGCGCTCGACGACGACCTCTACCGACACGGGTTCGACATCGCCCTCGACGCCCTCAGGAGAGACGCATTCGTGCTGTCGTGCCAGGATCGGGGTGCCGAGGCGACCCGCGTCGCCGTCGAGCTCGGAGCACGTCCACCGGTGCAGCCCACCCCGTCCCCGCGCCCCGACTACGTCCGTCTCAGGAACGCGCGGGAGATCGTCGGCCGCCGTCCTCCCGAAGAGGTCGGGGACCTCCTCCGTGCGGACCTGCTGCGGCACGACGATCCCGAGTTCGGGCTCCTGCTGAGCCACGAGCTGGTGCTTCGTGGGAGCGGTGCCGGACCGGTCGCCAGCTGGTACGCAAGGTGGGCGGAACGCGCCGCTCACCCCCTCGCGCAGCTTCCCCTGCGCCTGCTCGACATCGAGGCCGGACTGGGCGGCTGCCTGCCGCAGTACGGTGCGGGTAACGGCTCGTCCTGGACGGGCCTGCCTGACCTGCCCGCCGGGCGCGGCCCGCTCGGCGACCTGATCCCCGGCGTCGGCATTCCCGCCCCGGTGCTCACCGACCTCGTGGCTGCGCCCTTCCAGGACTGGTTGGACTACTCAAACGGGAGCGTGCAGGTCGCGAGGTACGCCCTCGGTGACACCTTCCCGGCCGACCTGCCGGAGTTGCGTCCCGACCGCGAGGCGGTGCTCGTCCCGCCGGCGCGCGTGGTGCAGTCACTCTTCAGCGCTGCCTCGAACGGCGGCGCCTACTCCCCCAGCCCGGGCGGCGCCCTGGCACGACTGAGGGTCTGGACCAGCCTCCGGGCGCTGCTCAGCCTCCCCACGGACCTCCCCGTGGACGAGGTGGCGCACGCGGCAGCAGACGCCACGTGGATCCAGCTCGCGACCGACGACGACTGGTTCGACGACGTGGCGTGGGACGTCTGGCTGGTCGTGACGGACGGCGCGAGCGTCACGACGGTCGCCGCGACCGACACCGACTGAGGCGGAGCCCCTGGCCCTGAGGTGGCGAAGTGGCGGTGCCTGTGCGGCTGCACGTGGTCGCCAATGCGACGCGACCTGCTACGGGATGAGCACTGGGTTCCATCCGCCAGGAGCCGGAGGTCTGACCATCTGGATCTGCCGCGATCAGCTCATCCGCACATGCCGATGTGCGGTCGAGTTAATGGCCGACGAACACGACGTCGAGGTCGTCGTGATGGAAGGTCCACGTCTCCCAACCAGACCGGTCGGAGGTGATATCGAGAGACCCGGTTGTCAGCCTGAAGGAACAGTCCCCGTCGAAGGCGGGATCGGGAAAGTAGATTCCGATCACCTTGGAGCCGCACAAGTCCCAGACGGCATCTTCCGCGCTGGGATGGCCCCAACTGGTCACGACGCCGCTATCGCGACGCCAGGTCCAGTTACCGTTGAGCGCGAGCGACCAACGGTCGCCGATCTCGACCAACGTCGGGTCGTTCTCGACTGCGCGTATCTGCAACGGGAGGAGAGGCCGGAGGGCGACAACGAGGGACGCGGCACCGGGCATGGCGGCATCATGCCCCGAACGCACTCATCTGACGCGCTGAGGGCAGCTGCGCTCGCCGTCGAGATCTGCCGCGCTGAACGCGTTCGACGACCACCACCTTGAGAGCAGCTCGCAGAACGAGATTGGCCTGCAGAGGATGAGCGGCCATTCCCCTGAGCAGCTGCGACCGCTCGTTGGCGCGTGCCACAGATGCAAGGTCGTCACCGACCACATTCGAATCTGACCAGAACTTGATCGAACATGTGTTCTATATGTGGTCCGAATGGGGTAATGTCGGTGTCACGTTCCACAGTCACCGGGTAGTCGAGATGCCGAGCTGGTGGGGCGAGTTGCGAGGGTGAGTAATAGTCCGGTGATCCGGGCCTCCAGGAGCGACGACCGTTGGTTCTCACGCATGTGCGTGAGCCGAGTCGTCGTCGAGAGGAGGCAGTCCGTGAACCACCCGATCTTGGCTGCTGCCTCCGACATCCGGAGTCTGCTGAAGGGCGTGGCGGGTGCGAACCCGACGTTCATGTCCACGACCGACAAGGCAGCAGCACTGCGTGAGCTGGTCGCAGCGGAGGCGCAGCTGGTGGAGCTGCGGTTGCGGGTCCTGGCCGACGCGGGCGACCTGGCCGACGCCACCGGTGCGAAGGACGCCGCGGGTTGGTTGGCGCACCAGACGCGTACGCGGTTCGCTGACGCGCGCGCCGATCTCGCGCTCGCGTGTGCGCTGGATCGGGAGCGGCCGGTGCTCGCGTCGGGGATGCGCGACGGCTCCGTGACCCTGGCCCAGGCGCACGTCATCCGCCGAGCGCTCGACGCCCTACCGCAGGCGGTGGACGCGGACACCGTGACCCGTGCCGAAGCCCACCTGGTCGCGTGCGCGGGCGAGTTCGGGCCGAAGGAGCTCGGGCGCATCGGGCGTCGGGTCCTCGACGTGGTCGCCCCAGAGATCGCCGAGGCCGCGGAGGCCGCCCGGCTGGCCGACCTCGAAACCGCCGCGGCGGAGCGGACGCGGATGACGATGCGCCGTCAGGGCGACGGCACCACCCGCATCAGCGCCCTTGTCCCGGACGCGGTCGCGACCCGGCTGGCGACCTACCTCCAAGCGTTCGCCAACCCCCGCGCCCAATGTTCCGACGCTCCCAAGGACGAGGCGGAGCAGACGGCTGACCCGTTCACCCGGCTGCCCCACCCGCGGCGCATGGGCGAGGCGTTCGCCCGCTTCCTCGAGACCGCCGACCCCACCCGGATCCCGATCCACGGCGGGGATGCCACCACGGTCATCGTCACCATCCCCCTGGCCTCCCTGCGCGCTGAGCTCGCGACCGCCGACCTCATCGGCGCCGGCCTCGTGCCCGGTGATGACCTCACCGGCGACCGCATCACCGCCAGCGAGGCGCGCCGGCTCGCGTGCACCGCGAAGATCCTGCCCGCGGTCCTCGGCGGCACCGGCCTCCCGGTCGACCTCGGACGTGCGAAGCGGCTGTTCACCCCGACCCAGCGCAAGGCGCTGCTGATCCGCGACCGCACCTGCCGAGCCGAGGGCTGCGACACACCCGGCACGTGGTGCGACGCCCACCACCTCGATCCCTGGCACAACAACGGACCCACCGACCTCGACAACGGGATCCTGCTCTGCCCGCACCACCACCACCGGGCCCACGACACCGGCTACCGCACCGACCGCCTCCCCAGCGGCGACCTCAGGTTCCACAGAAGGACGTAGGCCCAACGACACAGGTCAGGAAGCCAGCCGCAATTGCGCATGCGGGCGACGAACAGATCCTCGTAGGATCCGCCCATGAGCAACGCCGGATGCCTGATCATCGTCTCCGGCCTTCCGGGCAGCGGCAAGACGACCGCAGCACGGAAGCTGCAGTCAGAGCGACCGGGGATCCGCTTCTGTCCGGACGAGTGGATGGCTGCGCTCGACGCCAACCTGTGGGACAGCGAGCTGCGCGCTCGCATCGAGACGTTGCAGTGGACCGTGGCGCTGGACGTTCTCCGAGCAGGCGGCACCGCCATCATCGAGTGGGGCACGTGGGCACGAGACGAGCGCGAACGGCTGCGTGCCGGAGCATCCGCGGTCGGTGCGCGCACGGAGCTGCTCCACCTGGACGTGACTGTCGACACGCTGTGGGCCCGCATCGAGCAGCGCGGTGCCGAGGATCCCCCGATGAAGAGGTCGGACGTGGTCGCGATGGTCGAGTTCATGCAGGCGCAGTCCCCCGACGAGAACGAGCGACGAGCCTTCGACGCGGTCCTGCAGGGCTGACGTCAGTCCGCTTCGCAGACGTAGATCTGGAGCGACGCATCCGCCGTGAGTGGCGTACGGGACCAGTCGCCGAAGCGGTCCACGACGCGGAGGCCGCCGAGCTCGAGCAGCAGCGGCAGCTCCTGCGGGAAGATGCTCCGCATCTCGAGCGGTACGACGACGAAGTCGGCCTCGGAATCGGTGGAGAAGAACCACGTCCCGCGCGTCACCTGCGCCACCGCGTCGTACGTCTCCGCAACGTCGACGTGGATCGCCCCGCGGTCGGGGTCCACGTACGACAGCGCCTCGCGCCGACGACGTACGCCGTCGGCGTGAGCGAGCACGCGCACGTCGGGATTGAACACGTCGAAGACCAGCCGACCTCCGGGAGCGAGGTGGCTCCGCACCGCCCGGAAGCAGCTCACCAGGTCCTCGGCATCGTGCAGGTGCAGCAACGAGTTGGCCGCGATGACCACCAGGTCGAACCTGCGTCCCAGCGCGAAGTCACGCATGTCCCCCTCCACCCACTGCACCTCGACGCCGCGTTCGTCCGCCTTGTGCCGAGCGCGGGCGAGCATGGCCGGCGACAGCTCCAGTCCGGTGCACCGATGCCCGTCGGCCGCGATCGGTATCAGCTTCTGCCCTGTGCCGCACCCGAGCTCCAGGACGTCGCCGCCCTGCTCACCTGCTCGGGACCGGTAGAACTCGACGGCCTCCGCGCCTCCCGGGAACAGCCGGTCGTAGAGCAGGGCGTCGGAGTAGAACGGATCGGTCCCACCTCGCGCGCTCACTGCACGACCACCTCGAGGTCCTCCCCCACCACGACGACGTCGCCGGAGCAGACCTCGACGCGCTCGCGCGAGACGGCCCGGTCCGGCACGCCGCGCAGCTCGACCACCACCTCGGTGGTGGCGCAGCTCCCCCAGTCCGCCCCGATGCGTGCATCGACGGCCAGCGGGTGACGCGCGCCTCCGGTCGCGCCCACCTGCGTCGTCGTCACCACGACCGCCTCACCGGACCGGTTGTCGATCGAGATGCCGGGCGAACCCTCGGCGAAGAAGCCCGCCACGCGCACGAAGGCCCAGGACGCGCCGTACGCCCACAGTGCGGCACCGCCCACGAAGACCGCGAGCAGCGCCAGCCACGTGCGCAGCCGCACCCCCGTCCCCCGGCCCACGGTCAGTCCACGATCTCCAGCGCCCTCAGCGCCACGGCCACGTCGAGGCGCAGGTGCGGGTCGCTGGCGACGGGGCCGAGGATCCGCTGCAGCTTGCCGACGCGGTAGCGCATCGTGTTGTAGTGGAAGAACTGCGCGCGTGCTGCCTCCGCGACGTTGAAGTTGGTGTCGAGCAGCACCTGCAGGGTCTCGCGGAGGTCGGCCGCCTCTGCCGTGCGCTCGGCGAGCGGGCCGAGGACGTCCGCGGCGAACGCCGTCAGCTCCGCGCCGTCGGGCACCAGCGCGAGCAGCCGGTGCAGGCCGAGCTGGTCGAACCGCGTGACCGACCCACCACCGTGCACCCGGCGACCGATCTCGACGGCGCGCTGCGCCTGGCGGAAGGCCTCGGGGAGGTCGCCCAGGTCGTGGGCCACCCGGCTGATGCCGGCCGAGAAGGCGATCCGCCCGCCGCCCCGGTCGCCGCGGACCGCCTCGATGATCCGGTCGACCGCGGCGTGCTGGGCCACGAGGTCACCCTCGAGGTCGACCGGGATGAGGGTGACGACCTCCCGGCTGAAGGCGACCGACGCGATGCTCCCGTCGACGGTCGCGGTGACCTGGCGCCAGGCGTGGGCGAAGCGGTCCTGCCACGCGCGCCGGTCCTCCGGCGAGGCCGAGAGCGCGGCGATCGCGTCGGGGTCGAGCACCCCGACCACGACCACCACCGGGCGGCCGAGGTGCCAGCCGAAGGCCTGGGCGTGCTCGGCGACGTAGTCCTCCTCGCCGGCGCGCCCCAGGAACACGTCGCGCAGGAAGTCGCCGCGGTACTTGTTCTCCACGGCCGTGATCGCCTCGACGCGCGTCACCAGCAGCGCAGCCACGATCGCCGCACGCTCGAGTGCGTGCACGTCGGAGGAGTGGATGTGGCCCTCGGGGCGCAGCGCCACGAGGCGGGCCAGGTCGACGCCGGCCGCCACCACGCGGCGTACGAGCGCCTCCCCGCCGCCCACGGAGGTGCCGTCGGGATCGATGCGTTCGACGCGCACCCGCCCGGTGGGGTCGAGCAGGTCGGCCCCGGCGAGGGCCTCTCGCTGCGCCTCGTCGAGGTGGGCGGCCCGCTCACGGCCGTCGGTGGAGGTGAAGACCACCCCGCACCCGAGCGCGACACCGACAGCCTCGGCGATGGCGGCGAGGTCGCCGCCCTCCAGGACGATGTGCGACAGCGCCGTGTGGAGCGCGTCCGCCCGCTCCAGTGCGGCGACCGCCTCGCGGTCGCTTATCAAGTCTTGGCCCACTTCCGCCCCTTGCTTGTCAGGAACTCACATTCGCGAGTGTGCCACGGGCCGCTAGCGTCTGTCCGGTGATGTCCAGCCCGACCCCCTCCGCGATCCCGGTCGCGGCACCGATCCGGGTCCGCGAGCGGCTCGCCGCCGCCCCGGACGGACCACGTCGAGTGCTCCACGCCAGCAGCACCGCGGTCTACCTCGACCTCGACGGCTGGTGCGTGGGACTGGTCTCCGCCGGCGCGACCCGGGTGCCGTGCGCACTCTGGTCGACCCTGCCCGACCTCGGCGCGCTGCGCCCGACGGCGCACGTGAGCGCGGGCGAGCTCGTCGTCGGCGGCCGCGCGCTGCGCATCACCCGGCTCGTCGACCCCCGCGCCACCCGCGTCGGTCACCACGCCCACCACGGTCCAGCACCGGAGACCGTCGTGGCCTCCTGGCTCGACCTGCCCGCCCACGGCCGGCTCACCGCCGCGCACCTCGACCACCTGCTCGGCCGCGGACCCGGCCTGACGCCGCTCGGCGACGACGTCCTCGCCGGGTGGCTCGCCACCCGCGCCGCGCTCGGCCGCCCCGACCCGGTCCTCGCAGCAGCCGTACGCCGCCGCCTCGGCGTCACCACGCTCCTCTCCGCCACGCTCCTCGAGTGCGCGCTGCACGGCGAGGCGCTCCCCCAGCTCGCGGACTGGCTCGCCGTCCCCGACGACACGACGACCGCGGCCCTGCTGGCCGTCGGCGCCACCTCCGGCGCCGGACTCCTCGCCGGTGCCCGGCTCGCCCTCACCTCGCTCAGCACCGACCACTCCACCGACCGCCCCGGGAGGGCTGCATGACCACACCCCACGACCTTCTTCTCCTCCGCTGCGCTCCCCCGAACAACGCCGGGGGGACCCCGTGACAACGGACCACGTCGAGCTCCGGAGCGGCGCGTACGCCGACTCGGTGACCCTGCTCCAGGTCAGCCGGGCGGTGCAGGCCGCCCCCGGCGTGGTCGCCGCGCAGGTGGCCATGGCCACCGGCCTCAACCTCGAGGTGCTCATCGGCATGGGCTTCGAGGTCCCGGCCTCCTCGCCCAACGACATGGTGGTCGCGCTCCGGCTCGAGGACGACGCCGACGTCGCCACCGCGCTCGCGGCCGTCGACGCCGCCCTGGTCCCCACCCGCCCGTCGTCGGGCGACACCACGCAGGCGCCGCCGCGCACGACCGGCTCGGCCCTGCGGCACGGAGGACCCGGAGCCGTCGTGCTCGTCTCGGTGCCGGGCGCGAGCGCCACGGTCGAGGCGATGGACGCCCTCGAGGCCGGCCACGACGTGATGGTCTTCAGCGACAACGTCCCGGTGGCCGAGGAGGTCGCGCTCAAGACGTACGCCGCCACCCGCGGCGCGCTCGTCATGGGTCCCGACTGCGGCACCGCACTGCTCGACGGCGTCGGTCTCGGCTTCGCGAACGCCGTGCGCCCGGGCCGCATCGGGCTGGTCGCCGCGTCCGGCACCGGCTGCCAGCAGCTGCTCACCCTGCTGCACCACGCCGGCGCGACGCTGGACGGAGTGGGCGTACGCCACGCGCTGGGCGTCGGCGGTCGTGACCTGTCCTCCGCGGTCGGCGGCCTCGCCACGCGCGAGGCCCTGCGCCGGCTCGACGCGGACGCCGACGTGGACCTGGTCGTGGTGGTGTCGAAGCCGCCCGCACCCGAGGTCGCCGAGGCCCTGGCACGCGAGGCCGAGGCACTGAGCACGCTCGTCGAGCTCGGCCTGCTCGGGCGCGGCCAGCGCGACCTCACCGCCGTCGCCGAGGCCGTGCTGGCGCGGCTCGGCCACGAAGCACCGCAGTGGCCGGTCCACGGCGCCGACAACACCGGCCCCGCCACCGGTCCGCTGCTGCGCGGCCTCTTCGTCGGCGGCACGTTGTGCGACGAGTCGATGCTGATGGCCGCCGAGGCCCTCGGCCCGATCCGCAGCAACATCCCGCTCTCCGACGACCTCGCGCTCGGTGAGGAGCTCATCGTCGACGACCACGTCATGGTCGACTTCGGCGACGACGCGCTCACCCAGGGCCGGGCCCACCCGATGATCGACCCGACGCTGCGCAACGAGCAGATCGCCCGCGCGGCCGCTGACCCCGCGACCGGCGTGATCCTGCTCGACCTGGTGCTCGGCCACGGCGCCGAGCCCGACCCTGCGGCCCACCTCGCGCCGGCCATCACCGCCGCGCGCAGCGAGCGGGCGATCCCCGTGATCGTCAGCCTCGTCGGCACCGACCTCGACCCGCAGGGCCTCGACGCCCAGCGCGACGCCCTCGTCGCAGCGGGCGCGGAGGTCCACCTCTCCAACGCCGCGGCCACCCGCCGCGCCCTCGACCTGCTGAGCCGAACCTCCGGCCGAACCGAAGGAGCCCACCAGTGAGCACCAGTGTCGTCACCGTCGGCGCAGGCATGTTCGCCGACGCCGTCGCCGGCCAGGCCGTGGACGTCGAGCGGGTCGACTGGCGCCCGCCGATGCCGGGCACGCAGGACGACCTCGCCGCCGTCGCCACCGACCGGCGGCGCCCCGAGGCCAACCGCCGGGCGGTCGAGGCGATGCTCGGCGTCACCGCCCACCTCGTCGACGTCGCTCCGGCGAGCGAGGTCCTCGGCCTCGAGAAGGGCCAGTTCCTGCACGCCGGCCCGCCGATCGAGTGGGAGCGCACCTCAGGACCGCTGCGCGGCGCCCTCATGGGCGGCGCAGCGCTGGAGGGCCTCGTCGAGGACCCCGAGGACGCCGTCGCGCTCTTCGAGTCCGGCAGCTCGGTCAGCCTCGAGCCCTGCCACCACCGCAGCGCGGTGGGCCCGATGGCGGGCGTGGTCACGCCGTCGATGTGGATGTGGGTCCTGGAGGACCGCGCCACCGGCAAGCGGACCTACTGCTCGCTCAACGAGGGGCTCGGCAAGGTGCTGCGCTACGGCGCCTACGGTCCCGACGTGCTCACCCGGCTGCGCTGGATGGGCGACGTGCTCGGCCCGCTGCTCCAGGCGGCCGTCCGCGGCACCGAGGAGGCGACCGACGTCACCGGCATCCTGACCCAGATGCTGCAGATGGGCGACGAGGCGCACAACCGCAACCGTGCCGGCACGCTGATGCTGCTGCGTGACCTCTCCCCCGCGATGGTCGGCAGCATCGAGGGAGGTGGCTTCGCGAGCAAGGACGTCGCCGACGTGCTCCGCTTCGTCGGCGGCAACGACCACTTCTTCCTCAACCTCGCGATGCCGGCCTGCAAGCTCGCCCTCGACGCCGGGCGCGACGTGCCCGGCTCGACGATGGTGGTGGCGATGGCGCGCAACGGCACCGACTTCGGCATCCAGGTCTCCGGCACCGGCGACCAATGGTTCACCGGCCCGGCCCAGGTCGCCGAGGGCCTCTTCCTCGGCGACTACGGCCCCGACGACGCCAACCCCGACATCGGCGACTCGGCGATCACGGAGACCGCCGGGATCGGCGGCTTCGCGATGGCGACCGCTCCTGCGATCGTGCGGCTCGTCGGCGGCTCGGTCCCCGACGCGCTCGCCACCACCCGCCGCATGCACGAGATCACCCTCGCGGAGAACCCGCGCTGGTCCGTCCCGGTGCTGGAGTTCCAGGGCACCCCGACCGGCATCGACGTGAGCAAGGTGTGCCGCACCGGGATCCTGCCGCAGATCAACACCGGCATGGCCGGTGCGGTCGCCGGCGTGGGCCAGGTCGGCGCCGGCCTCGTCACGCCGCCGGCCGAGATCTTCCCGCAGGCGCTGGCCGCGCTGGCTCAGGCAGTGCCCGGGCGCTCGTTGTAGACGCCCGCGGGCTCCTGGCCGGTCAGGTCGCCGATGGCGGCCATGATCCGGTCGGTGAGCTCGCGGCGCGCGCGGCCGCTCGGCACGCCGTCGTACTCCCCCGCGACCTGGATCGGCGCACCGAAGCGCACCGTCACGTCGACCCCGCGCAGCCGCGGCCGGCTGGTGCCGACGGGCTGGATGTCCTCGGTCCCCTGGAGCCCCACCGGCACGACCGGGCAGCCGGCGGTCAGCGCGAGGTGGGCGACGCCGGTGCGGCCGCGGTAGAGCCGGCCGTCGCGCGAGCGCGTGCCCTCGGGGTAGATCCCGAAGGCCTCCCCGCGGCGCAGCACCTCCAGCGCGGTGTCGAGGCTGGCGATCGCGGCCTTGGTGTCGTCGCGGTCGACGGGCAGCATGCCGAGCCCCTCGAACCAGGTGCGGGTCAGCGCGCCCTTCACGCCGGTGCCGGTGAAGTAGTCGGACTTGGCGAGGAAGACCACCTTGCGCGGCACGACCACAGGGATGACGACGGAGTCGAAGAACGACAGGTGGTTGCTCGCCACGATCACCGGGCCGGTCGACGGCAGGTGGTGCAGCCCCTCGACCGTGGGACGCCACACGGCTCGGGCCAGCGGTGGGATGACTCCGTGCGCGACCGTGTAGAGCATGGCGCTCATTGTGCCTGCAGGGTCGGGGCGACGAACGCACGTCCCAGATCGACCGCGCCGCTCGCGCGCAGGGGCGTGCCCTCCTCGAGGTAGGCCTGACGGGCCTCCTCGTCGTGCGACGGCGGCAGCGAGCCGTCGGCCCGCACCACGCGCCACCACGCGACCGCGGCGCCGTGCCGGGCCATCACGTTGCCCACGAGGCGGGGGCCGCCGCGCCCCAGCCGCTGACCGACCACGTCGGCGATGGCGCCGTACGTCGTGACCCGACCGCGCGGGACCGACTCGGCGCACTGCAGCACCAGCTCGGCGTAGAGCTCGCGCTCCTCACCGGTGCTCGATCGACCGGTGCTCACTCGACCTCCGGCGCCAGGAGCCGTGAGGTCAGCACGAGCAGCGCGCCGAGGACCAGCGCGACGACGAGCCACAACCACGAGGGGGCGAGGTCGGCGTCGAGGCCGCGCACCGCCAGCCAGGCGACGGGCACCGGCACGAGCGCCAGCAGCGCGCGTCGCAGCCACAGCCCGGCCAGGCGCGGGTCCACGGGGAGCGTCGCCGGCCCGTGGGCGAGGAGCGTCGCGACCACGTGGGCGGTGAGGAGCAGCACCGCGACGACGAGCACCCGCCAGTCGACGACGTCGTGCACGGCCCACCACCCTCCGACCAGCAGCAGGGCGGCCGCGCCGGCCGGGTGGTCGGGCGTCACTGCCCACCGCAGCGAGCAGGCCACCACCAGGGCCGTCACGATCAGGTGGGGCACCTCCGGCAGCGCGAGCGCCAACGCCGCGCACGGGAGCAGCGCCAGGACCACCCGCAGCACCAGCCCACCGGTGGTGAGCCCGGGCGTCAGGACGCGGTCGAGCGCGCTCACCGGGCTCGCACCTTCGGCACCCGGGCCCTGCGGGCCAGCTGCTGCAGCACCGTGTCGAGGGTGCCCGGTCCGTGCCACGGGACGACCGGGCAGCCGAGGGCGGCGAGCCGCTCGAGCCGGTCGTCGCGCTCGATCTTCTGCATCCGCGCGGCGAGGCTCGGCAGCGCCAGCCGGTCGGAGCCGGCGTCGCGCTCGCCCCACGTGTCGATGACCACGACCGAGGCTCCGCTGCGCTGCAGGCTCGCGGTCGCGGTCACGAGCGGGGTGAAGAGCATGGGCGACAGCACGTGGACGACGCTGCCGGCGCCGGCCCCGAGGTCGAGGCGCTCCGGCGCGACGCTGCGGCCCTCGGTGCGGATCCGCGCCAGGACCGCCTGGATCCGCTGGAGGTGCCGCGGCCCCGACCCGAGGGGCACGCGCGAGGGGTCGGCGGCGACGACCAGCAGCCCGACGCGGTCACCGGTGCGGACGTGGTGCTCGGCGAGCGCGGCCGCCGCGCGGACGGTGAGGTCGAGGGTGCTCGCCGCGCCGTCGATGCCCCCCGAACGGCCGATGTCGCGCAGGCCGTCGACCACGAGCCACACCCCGGCGTCCTGCTCGGCACGGGTGGTGATGACGTGGAGCTCACCGGTGCGCAGCGACACCGGCCAGGTGATCCGCTTGAGCCGGTCGCCGGCGGCGAAGTGGCGGATGCCCTCGAACTCGGTGCCGCTGCCGATGCGGCGCGAGCGGTGTCGTCCGACCAGGCCGTCGGGCTGCGGCACCTCGGCGCGGCTGTCGTACGGCGCGGTCTGCGGCAGCACGCTGAGCCCGTGCTCGGGCATGTCGACCGGCCCCCACTGCCAGCCGGCCCAGGAGCTCGTCAGTCCCACCCGCTCGGCGCCGATCGCGCGGCGGCCCCAGCGGCGCGGGCTGAACTCGACGACGGGAAGGCCGGCATCGACGAGCGACCCCGCGGCGCCGTACGTCGGACGGGTGGCGACGTGCGGCGCGGGACCGGCCACCCGGGTGGCGTGCTCGATCCCCGTGAGGTCGTCGACCACGAGCCGCGACGTCGTGCCCTGGCCCTCGTGCAGCCGGTGGTGGTCGATGCGCGTCGAGACCGTCGGCACGCGCCGCGGGCGGCCGGCCAGCCCCATGGCGGCCAGGACCACGAAGGGGGCGGCCAGCATCACCAGCACGTCGAGGCCACCCACCACGCCGCCGGCGAGGCCGCCGAGCGCGAAGAGGCAGGCGCGGACGAGCGACGGCGTCGGTCGCCAGGTGCTCACCGTCGCGACTCCACGGGGCGCGACTCCAGGGTGTGCGGTGTCTCCACGCTGGTCAGCACGGACTCGACCACGCGGGCGCCCGAGGCCTGGGTCATCCAGAGGTCGGGCTTCACCGTGACCCGGTGCGCCAGCACGGCGCGCGCCACCACCTTCACGTCCTCGGGCACCACGAAGTCGCGGCCCCGGATCGCCGCCAAGGCGCGCGCGGTCAGCACCAGGCCGAGGCTGCCGCGGGGCGAGGCACCGGTGAGCACGTCGGAGTGGCGACGGGTGGCGTCCACGAGGTCGACGCAGTAGCGCGCGACGGACTCGTCGACGGCGACCTGCTCCACAGCCGCCTGCATCGCGGCGAGACCTGCGGCGTCGGTGACCTGCTCGATGGCGACCTCCTCGCGCCGACGGTCCAGGCGCCGGCGCAGCACGTCGACCTCCTCCGCCGCCGTGGGGTAGCCGAAGGCCACCCGCAGCAGGAACCGGTCGAGCTGCGCCTCGGGCAGCGGGTAGGTGCCCTCGTACTCGACGGGGTTGGCGGTGGCCAGCACGTGGAAGGGGGTCGGGAGACGGTGGGTCTGGCCCTCCACGGTCACCTGCCCCTCCTGCATGGCCTCGAGGAGCGCCGACTGGGTCTTGGGCGGCGTGCGGTTGATCTCGTCGGCCAGCAGCAGCCCGGCGAAGACCGGACCGGGCCGGAAGTCGAACTCGCCGCGGCGCTGGTCGTAGACGTACGACCCCGTCAGGTCGGCGGGCAGGAGGTCGGGGGTGAACTGGGCACGGGAGAAGTCCAGGCCGAGCGCGCCGGCGAAGGACCGCGCCGCGAGCGTCTTGCCCAGGCCCGGGAAGTCCTCGAGCAGCACGTGGCCCTTGGCCAGGATTCCGGCCAGCACCAGGCTGAGCGCGTCGCGCTTCCCGACGACGGCGCGGCCGACCTCGTCGAGGACTCGCTCGGCGAACGGCGCCACCTCGGACGGAGCGGCAGAGGGGGTGGGGGCGTCAGTCACGGACTTCCTCGATTCGGGTCAGGATGCGGTCGATCTCGCCGGGCGAGAGGCGGCGCAGGGGGTCGAGCTCGCGGTGGAGGTCGTCGGCCAGCACCGGGTCGCGGGCGCGGGCCAGGGCGACGAGGCGATCGCGCAGCGCCTCCGACGGCTCACTGGCCTGCTGGTGGCTGGACAGGACCCGCAGGTCGGAGGTCACCTCGTCCACCCGGTCACCGGTGGGCTGGATGCGGGGCACCCACTCGGCGGCGGGCGCGTCGACGGTGTCGAGCACGAGCCAGCCGAGGGCGAGCACGACGGCGGACATGACGGCGTACGGCCCTGGCTGGGGGTCGAAGCGCAGCAGCACGGCGGCTCCGTAGCCGACCACCGCGGCGAGCGTGCCGAGGAGGATCCGGCTGCGCCAGCCCTGCGGGACGTCCTTCCAGGGTGCCCTCACGGCCGCACCCCGAGGCTGCGGCGGATCGCGGTCAGCGCCTCGAGCGCGTCGGTGCGGTGCTGCTCGGTGATCGGGTGCTCGCTGAACCTGGCCTCGCGGTAGAGGCCCGCCAGCCGGTTGACCGCTCCGGTGTCCGCGGAGACGAGGTCGAGCACGCGCAGGGCGTACTCCGACGAGGTCTCCCACGACCGGCGCCCGACACCCGCGGCCTCCCCCTGCACCTCGAAGCGCAGCCACGCCGCGACGATGGCGTTGCGCGGGTCGCCGTCGTGCAGCGCGGCGTCCTGCTGCGCGGCGTCGGCGGTGATCGCCTCGACCAGCCGGGCCGGCTCGCCGAGGGTGGTGAACCCGACCTCCTCACGCCGCTCGCGCGCGCGGGTCTGCCGACGCCCCACCAGGTTCGCCACCACCCACACGACGAGGGCGATGACCGCGACGAGCACGGCGATCAGGAAGGCCCAGACCAGCAGCTTGAGCCACAGTGGCGGGTCGGCCTGCTCGACGAGGTCGATCGCGTCCTGGCGCGAGGTGTCCGGCTCCTCGCACAGCGGGAGGCCCTGCGGGTTGTCCGGGACCGTGGTCCCGACCGTGCCGTCGGGAGCCGTCGTCACCACGAGCGGGAGGCAGGTGCGGGTCGTGGTCGTCGGGGTCCGCTCGACCACGCCGGGGCCGGTGAACACCTGGTCGGGACCGATGAGGGTCGCCCAGGCGACCACGACCATCAGCAGGCTGGTGGCGGCCACCGCCAGGACGGCACGCAGTCCCGCCGGCAGCCCCCCGAACGCACGCATGGCGCGACCCTAGGTGACCGGGGCGCGCCACGCGAGGACGTGTCGAGGAGGTGCGTCAGAGCACCGGGCTGAAGGGCTCCGTGCCCGGCACCAGGCGCAGGCCGGCGATCGGGCCGTGCGCCTGGGCGTACGACAGCTCGCGGGACAGGTCACCGACACCGTTGGAGCCCGCCAGCGGCGCGAGGGCGAGCGTCGACAGGGTGCCGAGCGCGTTGCCGTCGGCGTCGAGGAAGGCGCTGCCGGAGTCACCGGGCACGCCGGGCGTCACGGTGTAGACCGGGTGCGACCAGCCGCTCGGGTCGGTCCCGAGGCTGGTGCCCTGCTTGGGCGAGAGCAGCTCGATGCCGGCGCGCAGGCTGGAGTTGCCGTAGGAGTAGACGGACTCGCCCGCGGACGTGCCGTCGGTGTCGATGCCGACCGGGCCGCCCCAGAAGGGCACCGACGGATTGACCTTCGCGACGTCGGCGGCGTCGACCTTCACCAGGGCCAGGTCGTTGTAGGCACAGGCGTCCGCGTCGGTCTCGCCGCGCTGCTGCATCGTGAGCCACGACGAGTACGCCAGCGTGCCGGAGCCGACCTTCGTGCCCTCGCCGAGCAGCGAGCCGCCCTCGACGAAGTCGACGCGGGTGCCGAGCGGGAGGGAGCCGGCGTCGCACCCGTTGGTGTCGGTCGCCTCACCGGTGCCGGCGCAGTGCGCGGCGTAGCCGACGTACGTCGCACCGGAGCCGTCGGTGTAGACGAAGTTGGCGGTGCACTGGGCACCCTCGGTGTACATCTGCACCCCGGGATGGATCGAGGCGCTGGCAGCCGGCGCCCACGCGGCACGGGCCTGCTTCTTCGGCGCCGCGGAGGCCGGGGCGCTGGTGGCGGCAGCGGCGAGCAGGCCGGACGCCGCGGCGAGGGACAGGAGCTTCGTCGGAGTGCGCATGCACGGTCCAACGAAGCCCCCGCGGGGCGGTTACGCCCCGTCCCTCGCCGTCAGCAGGTGGTCAGGTCCCGGTCAGTACGCCGGCTGGCTGGGGTCGATCTGGCTCACCCAGGCCACCACGCCGCCGCCGACGTGGACGGCGTCGGCGTAGCCCGCGCCCTTGACGATCGCGAGCACCTCGGCCGAGCGCACGCCCGACTTGCAGTGCAGCACGATCGGCTTGTCGGCGGGCAGGTCGCCCAAGGCGTTGCCGTTGAGGAACTCGCCCTTCGGCACCAGCACCGCGCCCGGGATCTTGTTGATCTCGAACTCGTTGGGCTCGCGCACGTCGATGAGGGTGAAGTCGCGCTCGCCGGCCTCGCGCTCCTTGAGCATCTGCTCGAGCTGGACGACCGAGATCGTCGAGCCGGCAGCGGCCTCGGCGGCCTCGTCGGACACCGCGCCGCAGAAGGCGTCGTAGTCGATGAGGCCCGTGACGGTGGCGTTCTCGCCGCACAGCGCGCAGTTCGGGTCCTTGCGGACCTTGAGCTTGCGCCACTCGAGCTCGAGTGCGTCGTAGATGACGAGCTTGCCGATGGCCGGGTCGCCGATGCCGGTCAGCAGCTTGATCGCCTCGTTGACCTGGATCGAGCCGATGCTGGCGCACAGCACGCCGAGCACGCCGCCCTCGGCGCAGCTGGGCACCATGCCCGGCGGCGGGGGCTCGGGGTAGAGGCAGCGGTAGCACGGCGCCTCGTCGGACATGGACGGCGCGAACACCGAGGCCTGGCCGTCGAAGCGGTAGATCGAGCCCCAGACGTAGGGGATCTTCAGGAAGTAGGCCGCGTCGTTGACCATGTAGCGCGTGGCGAAGTTGTCGGTGCCGTCGACGATCAGGTCGTAGCCCTCGAAGATCTGCAGCACGTTGTCGTTGTCGAGGCGCTCGTTGTGCACCACGACCTCGACGTAGGGGTTGACCTCGGAGATCGACTCCTGGGCCGACACCGCCTTCGGGCGTCCGATGTCCGACATCCCGTGGATGATCTGGCGCTGGAGGTTCGACTCGTCGACCTCGTCGAACTCGGCGATGCCGATGGTGCCCACGCCCGCGGCGGCGAGGTAGAGCAGCGCCGGCGAGCCGAGGCCTCCCGCGCCGATGACGAGCACCTTGGCGTTCTTCAGGCGCTTCTGCCCGCTCATGCCGACGTCCGGGATGATCAGGTGGCGGCTGTAGCGGCGCACCTCGTCGGTGGTGAGCTCGGCAGCCGGCTCGACGAGCGCGGGGTACGACACGGTGACTCCTTCGTCAGACGACCAGGTCCCGGCACAACCATCGGGAACCCGTCCATGTTCCCCCCGGCCCCGCGACCCGCCGTACGACGTCCCGGCATCCGGACCGGTGCGGGGCGGATAGGCTCGCCCCGCACTACCCAGGAGTATCCGCCAGTCAGCACCAGGAGCACGACGTGACCGCAGGCAGCCCCGACACCACGCCCGACGGCGCGCTCCCGCGACCGCGCGGCGGGCGGATGCCGCGTCGGGAGCGACGCGTGCAGCTGCTCGAGTCGGCCCTCGAGGTCTTCGTCGCCCAGGGCTACCACGCGGCTGCGATGGACGACATCGCCGAGCGCGCCGGCGTCTCCAAGCCCGTGCTCTACCAGCACTTCCCGGGCAAGCTCGACCTCTACCTCGCGCTGCTCGACGCCTCCTGCGACACCATCATCGACGGCTGCCGCGAGGCGCTCGCCTCGACCACGGACAACAAGGACCGCGTCGCGGCGACGATGAAGGTGTTCTACAGCTACGTCGCCTCCGAGGAGGGCGCCTTCCGCCTCGTCTTCGAGTCCGACCTCACCAGCGAGCCCGACGTGCGCGAGCGCGTCGACCGGGTCACCATCGAGTGCGCCTCGATGATCGCCGACGTGATCCGCACCGACACCGGCCTGCCCGACGAGGCCTCCGAGCTGCTCGCCGTGTCCCTGGTGGGAATGGCGCAGGTCTCGGCGCGGTTCTGGCTCGCGGGCGGCGGAGGCATCACCCAGGACGACGCTGCGGCCCTCATCGCCGGCCTCGCCTGGCGCGGGATCCGGGGCTACCCGATGACCGACGACCACTGACCGGACAGACTCGCACCACACACCCCTGACGAACTGAGCAAGGAGCAACATCGTGGAGGTCAAGATCGGCGTGCAGCACGCCCAGCGCGAGCTGGTGCTCGACACCGACAGCACGCCCGAGGACATCGAGGCCCGCCTCGCCGAGGCGCTCGCCGGCAACGGCGTTCTGCGCCTGGCCGACGTGAAGGGCCGCGCGGTCGTCGTGCCCGCGGACAAGATCGCCTACGTCGAGCTGGGCTCGCCGACATCCAGCACCGTCGGCTTCCGCTGAGCCGGGAGGCCGGCCCGTGGGACTGATCTGGACCGTCCTGGTCACCCTCGCCCTGGGCCTGGTCATCGGCTTCCTCGGCAAGGCGGTCGCGCCCGGCGACCGCGACAACATCCCGCTGTGGCTGACCGTCCTGTGCGGCGTCGGCGGCGCGTTCGTCGGCACCTACCTCTACTACGGCGTCTTCGGCGTGGCCGACGGCTACGCGCGCGGCGACATGTACGACACCAACCCCGGGCTCGACTGGTGGCGTCACCTGTGGCAGGTCGGCACCGCCGCCGTGCTCGTGGTGATCGCTGCCACCGTCACCGGCCGCGCCGTCCGGCGGTCCTGACCAGTCCGCTCAGGCGTCGAGGCCGAGCTGCGCCATCCGCGCCGCGTGCAGCTCGGTCAGCCGGGTGAACATCCGTCCGAGGGCGGCGAGGTCGAGCCCGGGTCGGTCCACTCCCCCGGCCAGCAGGGCGGTGAGCGACTCGCGGTCGCCCGCGACCCGCTGCGCCTGGGTGAGCGCCTCGCCCATCAGCCGGCGTCCCCACAGCGCCAGGCGACCGCCGAGGCGGTGGTCCTCGGCGATGCCGGCGCGCACCCGCTCGACGATGAAGGCGGTCTGCCCGGCGTCCTCGAGCGAGGCGATGATGACCTCGCGGGTCTCGGCGTCGAGGTAGGCCGCGATCTCGCGGTAGAAGTCGGCGGCGAGCCCGTCGCCGACGTAGGCCTTGATCAGGCCCTCGTAGTAGTCGGCGGGCGCGGTGTGGGCGTGGAAGCTGTCGAAGCTGGCCTGGAAGGCCTGCATCGCCTCGACCGGGTCGGCGCCGAGCTCCTCGAGACGGTCCACCAGCTTCTGCAGGTGGGCGAACTCGGCGGTCGCCATCGCGCCGATGGCGATCTTGTCGCCGATGCCCGGCGCCATCTTGGCGTCCTCGACGAGCCGCTCGAAGGCGGAGAGCTCTCCGTAGGCGATCGCCCCGAGGAGGTCGACGGCGGCGCGGCGGTAGTCCTCGTCGGGCGATTCAGTCATGCGCGCAGCCTAGCGATATCATCACCGTGACCGAGCCGCCGACTTCTTGACCGGCGGCCGCCTGTATGTGCGCGGTTGGCACTCCTGCTTGCACGCCTTCCCGAGTGGACTGACCGCATACGCGTGGGACATCCGACTCTTCGAAAGCGACACATCCGTGACCACCACCTTCCGCGACTTGGGCGTCCTGCCCGAGATCTGCGACGCGCTCGAGCGCGCCGGCATCACCACCCCCTTCGCCATCCAGGAGATGACCCTCTCGGTCGCCCTGCTCGGCACCGACCTGATCGGCCAGGCCCGCACGGGCACCGGCAAGACCCTCGCCTTCGGCATCCCGGTCCTCCAGCGCTCCATCGCGCCGAGCAACCCGGCCTACGCCGACCTCCCGCAGGGCAAGCCGCAGGCCCTCATCGTCGCCCCCACCCGTGAGCTCGCGCTCCAGGTGTCCAACGACCTCCACCTCGCCAGCAAGGACATGGGCCTGCGGGTCCTCACCGTCTACGGCGGCGTCGGCTACGACACCCAGCTCGAGGCCCTCGAGTCCGGCGTCGACATCGTGGTCGGCACCCCCGGTCGCCTCATCGACCTGGCCAACCGCCGTGCCCTCGACCTCTCCCACGTGCACGCGCTCGTGCTCGACGAGGCCGACGAGATGCTCGACCTCGGCTTCCTGCCCGACGTCATCACGCTGCTGTCGAAGACGCCCGAGACCCGCCAGACGATGCTGTTCTCGGCCACCATGCCGTCGGCGATCGTCGCGCTGGCCCGCACCCACATGCGCCACCCGATGAACATCCGCGCCGAGTCGTCGTACGACACCACGATGGTGCCGGCGACCGCGCAGTTCATCTACCTGGCCCACGACCTCGACAAGCCCGAGATCATCGGCCGGGTCCTGCAGGCCGAGGACGCCGAGAAGATCATCGTCTTCACCCGCACCAAGCGCCAGGCGCAGCGGGTCGCCGACGACCTCGCCGAGCGCGGGTTCAGCTCCTCCCCCCTGCACGGCGACATGGCCCAGGTCGCGCGCGAGAAGGCGCTGGCGAAGTTCCGCGAGGACAAGATCCGCGTGCTCGTGGCCACCGACGTCGCCGCCCGCGGCATCGACGTGCGCGGCGTGTCCCACGTCATCAACTACACCTGCCCCGAGGACGACAAGACCTACGTCCACCGCATCGGCCGCACCGGCCGCGCGGGCGCCTCGGGCATCGCGATCACCTTCGTCGACTGGGCGGACGTGCACCGCTGGAAGATGATCAACAAGACCCTCGACCTGCCCTTCCCGGAGCCGCAGGAGACCTACTCGACCTCCGAGCACCTCTTCCACGACCAGGGCATCCCGGCCGGCACCAAGGGCCGCATCGTCGACCCCGCGCCGGTGGAGAAGAAGGAGCGCCCGCAGCGCGAGCGCGGCTCGCGTGACGGTGGCTCGCGTGATGGCGGCTCCCGCGACGGCGGCACGCGCGAGAAGGCGTCCGGCGACGCACCGCGTCGGCGCAACCGCAGCCGCAGCAGGACCCGCGGCGGCGCCCCGGTGAAGGACACCCAGGCCTGAGCCCTAGCGGGCCGCCGTCCTCGTGGCGGCGGCCTTCTTGGCCGGCTTCTTCTTCGCCGTCTTCTTCGCCTTCGGCCGGGCGGCGCGCTCCACGAGGTTCTTCGCGACCTCGCGGTAGGCCTGCGCCCCCTTGTTGGTGCGGCTCGTCGCGAGGATCGAGCGACCCGCCGCGGGTGCCTCGGCGAACTTGATCGTCTTGGGGATCGGCGGCTCGACGACCTCGAGGTCGTAGGTCTCGCTGATGGTCTCCAGCACCGTGCGGGCGTGGTTGGTGCGGCCGTCGTAGAGCGTCGGCAGCACGCCCCACACCTCGAGGCCGCGGTTGGTGAAGCGGCGTACGTCGTGGACGGTGTCGAGCAGCTGGCCGACCCCGCGGTGCGACAGCGTCTCGCACTGCAGCGGCACCAGCACGCCGTCGGCAGCCGTGAGCGCGGCGACCGTCAGCACGCCGAGCGAGGGCGGGCAGTCGAGCAGCACCCAGTCGTACGCCTCGTCGCCGAGGTCCTCGGCGAGCTGCTCGAGCGCGCCCTTGATGACGTGCTCGCGCCCGGTGCGGGTCAGCAGGTCGGCCTCCGCGCGGGCGAGCTCGATGGTGGCGGGCAGGACGTCGACGCCGTCCTCGGTCTCGATGATCACCTCGATCGGGTCCACGCCCTGGGTCAGGACGTGGTGGACCGAGACGTCGAGGTCCTCGGGGTCGATGCCGAGGGAGAAGGTCAGGCACGCCTGGGGGTCGAGGTCGACCAGCAGGACGCGATGGCCCAGCTCGGCCAGCGCGGCCCCGATCGACGCGACGGAGGTGGTCTTGGCGACGCCACCCTTCTGGTTGGCGACGGCCAGCGTGATCGGGCTCTGTGTGCTCATCACCGCCCATTGTGCCGGACGGGGTCGCGGGCGGTGGGGTCGTCCTGAAATGCTGGCCGCATGCCTCCCCAGAAGACGACCTCCCTCATCACCGGCGCGACCGCCGGCATCGGCCACGAGTACGCCGTCCAGCTCGCCGCGCGCGGCGACGACCTCGTCCTGGTCGCCCGCGACGCGGCCCGCCTCGAGGCGGTGGCCGAGGAGCTTCGCCGCGCCCACCAGGTCGACGTCGAGGTGCTGGTCGCCGACCTCACCGACCGCGCGGACCTGGCCCGCGTGGAGGCGCGCCTGGCCGATCGCGACAACCCGGTCGACCTGCTGGTCAACAACGCCGGCTTCGGGCTGAAGAAGCGCTTCCTCGACAACACCGCCGACGAGGAGACCGCGATGCTCGAGGTGCTGGTCACCGCGGTGCTGCGGCTGAGCCACGCCGCTCTCGGCGCGATGGCCGAGCGCGGCCACGGGGGAATCATCAACGTCTCCAGCGTCGCCGCCTTCCTCCCCCGGGGCAGCTACTCCGCCGCCAAGGCGTGGGTCAACAGCTTCAGCGAGTGGGCGCACCTGGAGTACGCCTCGCGTGGCGTGAAGGTCATGGCCCTGTGCCCGGGCTTCACCAAGACCGAGTTCCACGAGCGGATGCAGGTCACGCGCGGCGACGGGTTCATGTGGCTCGACGTCGAGTTCCTCGTGAGCACGTCGCTGAAGGACTTCGAGAAGGGTCGCGTCTACTCGATCCCGGGAGCGCAGTACAAGGCCGTCCGCGCGCTCACCTCGGTCATCCCCAACCGGGTGCTGCGGCTGACGCAGTCGATGGGACGGAAGTAGTGCCCGCGACCGCCACCATCGCCGCCGTCCTGTGGGACATGGACGGCACCCTCATCGACAGCGAGCCGATCTGGATCGCGCAGCAGTTCGCCATGGCCGAGCAGCACGGCGGGACGTGGTCGACCGAGCAGGGCCTGGCGCTCGTGGGTGCGGACATGCACGACACCGCGCTGGCGATGCAGGCGGCGGGCGTCGACCTCGAGGCGGCCGAGCTGGTCGCGACGCTGGAGCGCGCGGTCATCGACTCGCTCCGCGAGACCGTGCCGTGGCGTCCGGGTGCACGGGAGCTGCTGACAGCCCTGCGGCAGCAGGGCGTCCCCTGTGCCATCGCGACCACCTCGAGCCACGAGATGGCCGCGCTGGTGGCGGGTGCCGCGCCGGACGGTGCCATCAGCGTGGTCGTCGGTGCCGAGGACGTCACCCGCACCAAGCCGTCGCCCGAGCCCTACCTGCGCGCGGCCGAGCTGCTCGGCGTACGCATCGAGCAGTGTGTGGCGGTCGAGGACTCGTCCAACGGGCTCGCGTCGGCCATGGCGTCGGGTGCCGCGACGCTCGCCGTGCCGAACGACGCGGTGCTGCCTGACGTCGGCGACTTCACCACCTGGCCGACCCTTGCGGGCCGGACGGTCGCAGACCTCGCCGCGCTGCTGGGGTGACGGAGGGCGCCCTGCGAACATCCGGATCTGGTACATGCGCGGTCATGCCTCAGGTCGGCTCCTCGCCCCACCACGGCTCGGTGACCACAACGCGGTACGCCGCCCCCAGCGCGGAGCGGATCTCACCGAGCAGGCGCTTGCCCTCTCGGAGCCATGCGGTGTCGCCGACCGAGTCCAGCGGCACCTTGTCCTCGCTATAGGCGCTGTTCCAGGCCGCCACCTCGGCAACGAGGTCAGGGTGCACCCCTAGCCGACCGAGGTCGACGGGCACGCCCTCCTCGGTCCACACCGGGCCGGGGCCGTAGTCGGGCCAGAACTCCAGGACGGTCACCGAGGCAGTCTGACCATCTTCGACGTGAAGCGCACTCATCTGCCGCGATCGAACAGCGGAGAAGGTCGTTCTGAGTCGGCCAGGAACCGGCCGGGTGCGCGCTTGCAGCCCGATCACCACGCGAATGATCGGGCTGTGGGGCGGTCAGGGTCTCGGGCAATGCCCGGGTGGGTCGCTCCTGATCGTGGCGCCGGAGGGAAGGGTCCACTCGTAGGACCCGTCGTCCAGGTGACGGTAGGAGAAGTCGCCGAAGGTCTTGGCGCGGTGGTGCCTGCGGCACAGGGGCGCGAGGTTCGCCGGTCGGGTCTGCCCCGGCGGACCACCCTCGTCCATCGGGACGTACTCCTCGGTGTGGTCGAGGTCGCAGCGGACTGAGGGGCGCCCGCACCGCGGGTAGACACACGTCTCGTCCCGCAACCGGACCATCTCGGCCATCCGGGCCGGCGGGTCATGGGCGTCGACCGGCGGATGCGCCGCGGGGTCGAGGTCCACGACCGGCTTGACGGTCACCTGCCCTGCACACAGCAGCCACGACCTCAGGCGACCGGCCAGCATCGGTCCCAGCGTGGGTGAGTGGGCGACGCCGTGCCTGTCGTCAAGGAGGTCGCGGTCCGTGACGTGGAAGACCAGCACCGCCTCGCCCTCACTGCCCGAGGACGTGCGGAACGGGTCGGCCGAGCCGTGGGCGACGTCATCGGCGATGCAGACCGCCGGATCGGACTCCGGGTCGAGACCTCGTTCCGGGTCACTGAAATCAGCTGCGGCCAGCAGGTCAAGGGCCTTCTGCGGGTCCGCGAGCACCCCGACAGCGTGCGCCCGCCGCACACCCGCCTCACCCTCGTGGCCCAGCGACCGCATCGTCGCGGCCATCGTCGACACCGTGTGGTCGAACGCGACCGCGTCCGCGGTGTCGAGGGTCATGAACACCGCGGAGGTGCCTGGTGCGCCCTCCTCGTGGTGCACCTCGACCTTCCGAGCGTCCATCGCGGCGTCGTGGTCGGCGATCGCACGGTCGGGGTCGGCGTACAACCGGGCCTCGTGGACCAGCACCCCGACCCGGTGCGGGTTCAACCGACGCGGCTGCCAGGCCAGCAACCGGTCCGCATGCTCTGCCGCACTCAAGGTGAGGTCGCGGGACTCGCTCGCGGCCAGACGGGCCAGGTGCACGGGGACCCGCAGCGCACGCACCAGCGCGCACAGCCGCGGGAGGCGGTGGGCCAGGTCGAGCACGTCACCCAGCAATGCCAACGTCGCCTCGTGGGACACGTCCAACACGGCCGCGAGCTCCATCACGCAGAACTCCGCCACCAGCGGCGTCCCCTCCCCGGCGAGGGGCAGCGCTCGCTCACCGAACAAGGCCGCAGCAGTCCCGGGCGTACGGATCGTGTCCGAGCGCCAGCCCGCAACCTCGCCCGATTCCGCGTCCGGCCCCACCACGTGCGCGTGTGCCCACGCCAGCGCCGCCTCCAGCACCTCCACCTCGACCCGCCGCTTCGCGCTCATCGCCGCGGCCGCACGATCCAGCGCCACCCGGTCGGCGACCAGGGTGTCGGAGGTGAGCGTCGAGGTGGACATGCGTCCATCGTCCCAGACGCCACCGACACCCTGACCTGCCAGATCAGATCTGTGGAGAACTATTTTCGAACAGGTGTCGCACCCGCTCCAATGAGCTCCTGGAGGAGCGCCGCTGAGCCGCTAACAGGCCACCTGACCGACCTCCTCCACGAGCACCGGCGCTCCCGGCTCGCGCAGCTCGGCGGCCGGGACGTCCGCCCACAGGTCGGCGAAGGCGAGGCCGGTGCGCTCCTCGAGCATGTCGAGCGGGACGAGGTAGGTGTCGAAGTCGTCGAGGAAGGCCTGCTCGTCCCAGCGCGCCAGCACGAGGCGCTGGGACAGGACGAACGCCTTGCACCTCAGCTCGCCGTCCATCCTGTAGACGACGACCTTCCAGTGCTCGCGGGGGACCTGCACGATGCCGCGATAGGTCGGGTCGTCCTCGCGGAGCACCGGGCCCGCGAAGAGCGTCAGCCGCCGGTCCTCGAGGCCGTCCTGGGCGAGGACGGCGTTCTCGAGCAGACCCCAGGCGCCACCCCGTCCGGACTGGTTGAAGTCGTCCATCTGGGGCGTGATGTTGGTGAAGAAGAAGGAGTCGGAGTTCGCCGCCCGGGCCTCCTCCAGGCTGCCCCACAGCAGGTCTGAGCGACGGGCCACGTGCCCGCGGTCGAGCCGGTTGTCGGCGTACGCCTCGTCCAGCGTCTGCGCCGACGCGGGGATGCGCGGGTCGGCCCGGAACCGCTCGCCGGACCGGCTGATCGACTCGCTGGGGAAGAGCCGGAGCCCGTCGATGTGCCACGCCACCCACCAGGCCAGGCGGCGGGTGGGGTGCATCTGCACGGTGAAGTGGGTGTAGTCCAGGAGTGCGCCGCCCGCGACCTCACCGGTGCCGGGTGGGGCGAGCGGGGTCTGCAGGAAGTCGCTGTCGTACCCGAGGTCGGCCATGGGACGAGTGTCCCGCGACCGGGACGTCATGAGAACCGGGCGTTCGGACCGCGATTTCCCATGACGCAAGCCCGGCGGCTTCTTCGAGCGGGTACCTAGCGGAGCGCGGCCAACCAGCGGTGCCCCGGATCCACCAGCTCCAGCGAGCTCTGCAACCACGACCGGGCGGTGGGAGCGAGCAGCGGCGCGCAGACCTCGAAGTCCACCTGGTCCTTCGGCCGCACCGCGCGCGCCTTGTGCAGCAGCTGCACCTCGGGTCGCAGGTAGGTGATGCCGTCCCGCTCCCAGAGGATCTCCGCCAGCGGCAGGCTGACCCGGGCATCGCGCTTGAAGGTCCAGGTGGTCTGCGTGGCGTGCATCAGGATGACGTCGTACTCCCACGGCTGCGCACCACTCGGGCGCAACCAGAGGTTCTCGCACTCATCGGAGAGCAGGTCCTCCCCGGGCGCCAGCGGGCGGAGCGTGCCCGAGTCCGCCTGCCAGACGTCGAGGCGACCCGACAGGTGCTCCCGCAGCGCCTGGGCATCGGAGCGCAGGATGCTCGGGTCGACGTCGTCGTGCGGGCGCGCGATGCCGGTGTACGCCTCGATGGCCCAGCCGCCGGCGATCCACCACGGTCGGTCGTAGCCCTGCATCAGGTCGACGGCGTCCTGCGGGGTGCGCGCCAGCCACGGCCCGTAGAGGCGGACGATCTCGTCGTGGTCGAGCACGCGGACCTCAGGGGGCCTGCGAGGAAGCCAGCGACAGCAGCCGTTCGTACTGCTCCGGGTCGGTCGTGTGCACGCCGAGGTCGTGGTCGATCTTGCCGAGCCCGTGGTGGTCGCTGCTGCCGGTGACGGCGAGGTCGAGGTCGCGGGCGATGCCGCGCACTCGGCCCGCTCGGCCGGCGAGTGGTCCTGGTGGTCGACCTCGATGCCGGCGAGGCCGAGGTCCTTGAGCCGTGCGAGCGCCGCGTCGTCGAGGACCGAGCGTCCGCTGCGGCCCCAGGGGTGCGCGATCACGGTGACGCCGCCGGCCGCGACGACGAGCCCGATCATCTCCTCCAGCGGCGTGGCGTAGCGGTTGGCGTAGCCCGGACGGCCCGGGTTGAGCAGGTCGTCGAAGGCCTGGGTGCGGTCGCGCGCGACGCCCATCCGCACCAGCGCGTCGGCGACGTGGGGGCGTCCGGCGGCGACGGATCCGCCTGCCTCACGGCGTACGTCGTCCTCGGTGATGTCGATGCCGTGCCCGCGCAGGGCCGCGACGATCGCAGGGGTGCGCTCGGTGCGGCCGGCGAGGATGCGGTCGAGGGCTGCGACGAGGGGCGGGTACGTCGGGTCGGGGAGGTAGCCGAGCAGGTGCACGCCGCGGTGGCCGAGCCGCGTGCTGATCTCGAGGCCCGGCACGAGCGTGATGCCGACCTCCTCGGCCGCGCGACCTGCCTCCGCCCAGCCCGACATCGCGTCGTGGTCGGTCAGCGCGACGACGTCCAGCCCGGCCGCCGCGGCCGCGCGCACCAGGTCGCCGGGGGTGTCGGTGCCGTCGCTGGCCGCGGAGTGGGTGTGGAGGTCGATCCGCACGTCGGCCTCAGCTGTTCCACTTCAGCAGGACGGGGGTCTCCCGCTCGAAGCCCAGCACCGAGATCGTCGAGACGTCGAGGCGGAAGAAGCGTCCCTCGGTCGCGGACTGCTCGAGCCAGCGGGCGGTGAGCACCCGCAGCGAGTGGCCGTGGGCGAAGACGAGGGTGCGGCGCTGGCCGCGGGCACGCTCCACGACGCGGTCCAGGCGGGCAGCCACTTCCTCGGCGCTCTCGCCACCCGGCGACGGGTGCGTCCACACCGTCCAGCCGGGCACGGTCTCGCGGATCTCGGGCGTGGTGATGCCCTCGTAGTCACCGTAGGCCCACTCGACGAGGTCCTCGTCGGGCTCGGCGTCGGCGAAGCCCGCCAGCTCGGCCGTACGCCGGGCGCGCTGGCGTGGGCTGGTGAGCACGAGGTCGAACTCCACGTCGGCCAGGCGCGGGGCCAGCTCGCAGGCGGCGGCCTCGCCGACCTCGGTCAGCGGCAGGTCGGTGGTGGAGGTGTGCTTGCCGTCGCGGCTCCACTCGGTCTCGCCGTGGCGCACCAGCCAGAGCTCAGGGGCAGGGGCAGACATGCCCGCGAGTCTGCCACGGAGCGGTGCGAGGCCTGCCACGATGCTCGGCATGAGCGCGTCGCCGCCCGCGGACCCCGGCCTGCGGCGCGCCCGCGCGGCGATCGCGGCAGCCTTCTTCACCCAGGGCCTGGTCTTCATCAGCCTCACCACGCGGCTGCCGCGCTTCCAGGACCGCTGGGACCTCGGCGAGCTCGCGCTGTCCGGGGTGCTGCTGATGATGGTGCTGCTCGCCGGCGCCGGGTCGCTCGTCGCCGAGCGGCTCGCCCCGCGCCTCGACAGCGCCGTCGTGCTGCGTGCGGGGCTGCTCGTCATCGCCTGCTCGGTGGCCGCGGTCGTGCTGGCGCCGACCACGCTCGTCTTCGTGCTCGCCCTGGCGGCGTACGGCGTGGGGCTGGGGCTGGTCGACGCGACCGGCAACATGCAGGCGGTCGCCCTCGAGCACCGCATGGGCCGGGTCGTGCTGCCGTCGTGCCACGGCGCGTGGACGCTCGGCGGCGTCGTCGCAGCCGTGCTCACTCTCGCGACGAGCGGGGCACCCTGGTCGGCCGTCGCAGCCGTCGCGGTGCTGCCGCTGGCGGCCACCGCAGCGCCGTACCTCGCCCGCGACCACGGCACGGCCGCCACCTCGACCGAGACGGACGTGCCGTGGCGCGCGATCGTGATGATCGGGCTCGCGCTCGTCGTCTTCTACACGGTGGACACCGCTGCGGCGACGTGGGGACCGGTCTACCTCGACGACGTCTTCGACGCCCCGGAGGACCTGGTCGCCCTGGCCACGCTCCCCTACCTGGTTGCGAGCGGGCTGGTGCGCCTGGTCGGCGACCGGCTCACCGAGCAGGTGGGGGCCGTACGCCTGCTGCGCGCGGGCGCCGCGGTCGCGTTCGTCGCGCTCGCACTCGTGGTGGCGGCCCCGTCGTGGCCGGTGGCCGTGGTCGGCTTCACGCTGCTCGGCTGCGGGGTCGCGGTCGTGGCGCCACTGAGCTTCTCAGCCGCCGCGGCCCTCGCCGGTCGGGACGCCGACCCGGCGACGCGGCACGCGCGGGTGGACGCGGTGGTGGCGCGGTTCAACCAGTTCAACTACGCCGGTGCGCTGCTGGGCGCGGTCATGACCGGCGCAGTGGGCGCGGGCTCGCTGCGCGTCGGCTTCGCCGTGCCGCTGGTGCTGGTCGTGGCGCTCTTCTGGCTGGCGCGCGCCTTCGCGCCGGCGGACGACGTGGTGTCGGAGCCGTCCGCCGGCACGTGAGGCTCAGACCCGGGGCTCAGACCCCGCCGCCGCCGGCCTTGCGGCGGTGCATCGGCTTGGCGACGTTCTTGTCGTTGACCTCCGAGCCGTGGGCCTTCTCGCGCGCCGCTGCGCTGTCGTCGGGGTGGTCGTGGCCCTTCTTGCGCTCGAGGGCCTCCCTCATCTTCGCCTTGATGTCCGCGTTGGGGTCCTGGTCGGCCATGGGGTCCTCCTGGGTTGACGTGAGGGCTCTCGTGCGTCGGACCACCCACCCTGCCAAAGGCGTCAAGAGGGGTCGAGCGATTAACCGCGGCGCGGCTGCCTGAGCACGTCGAGGCGTCCTGCGAGACCGCCCGACATGCGGTGCACGTGCCACCGGCAGTCGCCGAGCATCACGTCGTACGCCGCGTCGCCGAACTCGGCGCGGTAGCGCTCGGGCTCGCGGAGCAGGCGCGCCAGGTGCAGCAGCGCGCGGCCGCCCGCCCCCTCCTGCTCCTGCGACCACTCGCCCCACTCCCCTGCCAGGTCGATCGAGTCGACCACCTCGAGGCCGGAGCGCGCGATCGCGTCGTCCACGACCCGCGCGTCGGCACTGGCGGGCACCACGCCCATCACGTCGAAGAGCCAGTCGGCCTCGTCGAGGGGAAGCAGGTCGGTCGCGACCACCTGGTAGGACACGACGTGGCCGCCCGGACGCAGCACCCGGGCGAACTCCGCCCAGGCGTCCTCGGGGTGCTCGACGTGGACCATCACGTCGCGGCACCAGACCAGGTCGAGCGAGGCGTCGGGCGTCGGGCGTCGGGAGGGCCGTCGCGGTGCCGCGCTCGAAGGAGACCCGCGACGCGATCTCGGGCACGAGGTCGCGCCGGGCCGCGCGGGCCAGGTCGAGGTGGCGCTGCACGGGGTCGATGCCGAGGACCCGCAGGCCGAAGTGCGTCGCCAGCCGGAAGGCGTGGGCCCCTTCACCGCAGCCGACGTCGACCACCCGGCTGTCGGGCGGCAGGTCGAGCTCGCGCACCACCTGCAGCATGATCGAGGGGTCGCGCGGGGCGAGGCTCTCGTCGAGGCGCGACGCGAAGGCCTCCTCGAGGCGCGGGTAGGTGTCGTAGAAGAACTCGCGATCCCAGGCCACGGGGGGAGTCTGCCGCACCCAGTAGGGTCACCGGCATGGCTCGGCGCGTGTTCCTCCACGTCGGCACGGCCAAGTCGGGCACCACCTACCTCCAGGACCTCTGGTGGCGCCACCGCGACGAGCTGCGCGAGCGCGGGCTGCTGCTCCCGGGGACCGGTCGTCGCGAGCACTTCACCGCCGCCGCGCTGGTCAAGGGCATGACCGCCCACGTCGAGCGGCTCGACGAGCACGAGCTCGCGACCTGGCCGCGCCTCGTCGACGAGACCGGATCATGGGCGGGCGACGTCCTCCTCAGCAACGAGCACTTCGCCGACTCACCACCCGACGCGGCTGCCGCGGCGCTGGCCGACCTCGCCGCCGCGGCCGACGAGGTCCACGTCGTGATCACCGCACGCGACCTCGGCCGCGTCCTGCCCTCGGCGTGGCAGCAGCGCGTGAAGATGGGCGCCCGCCAGCCCTACCGCCGCTTCCTCGCCACCGTGCGGCGCGGCGAGGACGACCAGAAGTTCTGGCGCTACCAGGACGTGACCGCCATCGCGGACCGCTGGTCCGCCGGCCTCCCGTCCGACCGCGTCCACCTCGCCGTCGTACCCCCGTCGGGCGCGCCGCGCGACGAGCTCTGGTCGCGCACGGCCGCGGTCCTGGGCCTCGACGTGACGGGGCTCGACACCGAGTCGCGCCGACCGAACGACTCGCTCGGGCTCGTGGAGGCCGAGCTGCTGCGGCGCGTCAACGAGCGCGTCCCCCGCCCGCGCCGCTCACCGGCGCTCACCCGCCACGTCAAGGGCACGTTCGTGCCGGAGGCGCTGGCCGGCTCCGCCGAGCGGGAGTCGTTCGTGCTGCCCGCCCGGCACCACGCCTGGGTCCTCGAGCGCTCGCAGGCCACCGTCGCCGAGCTGGGCGCACGGGCGTACGACGTCGTCGGCGACCTCGTCGACCTGCTGCCCGCCGACCCGCGCGCGGGTCGTACGCCCGACGACGCGACCGATGCCGAGCTGCTGGCCGCGGCCACGACCGTGGTCGCACGCCTGGGCGTCGCGACCGTGCCCGCGACCCTCGACGAGGCGCTCGACCTCGTCACGGCGGACCTCCTGCGGCGGAGCTGACCTCAGCGCGGGACGAGCGCCCAGTAGTCGAGGTCGAGCAGCACGCCGTCGGCGTACTTCCCGTCCTCACCACGCAGCGTCATCGACTCGTCGCGTCCACGGGTCGCCACCAGGCGCAGCCGCAGCGCGCCGACGCCGGGCGCGGCGAGCTCGGCGACGTCCAGCACCTCCGACCACGCGTGGACGGTGTCGGCGGCGAAGGCCGGTGCGACGTGGGCGCCCGCGTTGATCGCGGCGACGAGCTGGGCGTTGGCGAGGCCGTTGAAGGAGAGCGCGCGGGCCAGCGAGATGACGTGGCCGCCGTAGACGAGGCGGCGGCCGTCGGGACGGGCGTCGGTGTTGAAGTGCACCTTCGCGGTGTTCTGCCACAGGCGCGTGGCCATCATGTGCTCGGCATCCGTGAGGGTCACGCCGTCGACGTGGTCGATCCGCTCCCCCACCTCGTAGTCGCCGAGCCGGTGCGGCGATCCGGCCGCCGCGGCGTCGTACGCCGAGAAGTCGAGGCCGGCGGGCACCACCAGGTCGCCGGGAGCGACGGCGTCGGCGAGCGTGGGCACCACGGTCTCGGGGGCCGGGGACTCCGCAGAGCGCTTGTGCACCATCACCCAGCGCGCCCAGTCGAGGACGACCTCGCCGCGCTGGTTGGTCGCGGTCGAGCGCACCCAGACCACGCCCGTGCGACCGTTGGAGTTCTCCTTGAGGCCGATGACCTCCGACCGGGTGCGCAGCGTGTCGCCCGGCACGACGGGCAGGTGGAAGCGGCACTCCGCGTAGCCGAGGTTGGCGACCGCGTTGAGCGAGACGTCGGCGACGGTCTTGCCGAAGGCGACGTGAAAGCCCACCAGCTCCTCGACGGGGTGCGGCGAGAGGCCGACCGAGGCGGCGAACTCCGCCGAGGACGGCACCGCGAAGCGGGTCGGGTAGATCGCGCCGTAGAGCGCGCGGTCACCCTCGGTGATCGTGCGCGGGGTGGCGTGCTCGATGACCTGCCCGAGCGTGAAGTCCTCGAAGAAGTTGCCGGCGTTCGTCTTCATGCCGCACATCGTGCCGCAGCGGCCGCCGTCCGGGCGGCCGCAGTCACGTGGGATGCGTCACGACCGCGTCGGGCCGTCCAGGACCTCGCCCTGCAACGTGGTGACCAGCCGGGCCGTCGCGCCCGAGGGCGAGCGGACGAGGATGGTGATGCGGGGACCGGCTCCGCGGTCGGCCAGGAGCGCCTGCACCAGCCGACCGCGCGGCCCCAGCAGGGAGCGCGTCGCGTCGACATTGGCCGCAAGGCCGCTGGAGCCGAGCGTGCCGAGGTCGACCATCGCCGCAGGGTCGCGGGTCGAGGCCGCCTCCTGGCGCCAGCTCCCGTCGTAGGACCACACCTCCGACCGCGACCGCCCTCCCGGCACCGGGACCCGCACGGTGACGCCGTCGGGCTCGACCCGGACCTCTCGGGCGAGGGTGGTGCCGAACCGTTCCTCGTAGGACCCCACGAAGCGACGGAGCTGGCCGGGCGTGACCTCGAACCCGATCGTCGTCGCCGGCGCGGCGGTCACGTCCTCCCGGAACGTGGTCTCGGAGGAGGGCCCCGCGGCGAGCGCGAAGAGCGCCACCAGGCCCGCGACGCCGCCCCCGACGACGACCAGGAACAGACTGAGGCCCACCAGCACGCCCCCGGAGTGGCGTGCCCGCAGCCCCGGACCTCGCACCGGCACGCGCGCCATCGGCGCCGCCGCGGGCGCTCCGGCGACGGGGCGCAGGTCGCGGGTCAGGGTGACGAGCTCGTCGCGGGTCTCCGCTCCCCGGGCCCTGTCCAGGCGCAGGTCGCGGTCGGCCTGGCCGATCTGGCCGTCGGCGTACGCCGCCTCGATGAGTGCGACGAACCGCTCGCGCTCCGCGTCCTTGACCCCGAACCCCCGCATGGGAGGTGAGTCTAGGCCTCCGACTGCTTGCTGAAGGCGGCGTCGAAGGACTGCGCCGGCGGGTCGAAGTCGAGGGAGCGCAGGTGCGCCAGCGCCTCCGGAGCACCCCGCAGCCGGTCCATGCCGGCGTCCTCCCACTCGACCGAGATCGGGCCGTCGTAGCCGATCGCGGTGAGCGTGCGGAAGCAGTCCTCCCACGGGATGTCGCCGTGCCCGGTGGACACGAAGGTCCAGCCGCGGCGCGGGTCGTCCCAGGGCAGGTGCGAGGAGAGGATCCCGTTGCGGCCGCCGCCCATCCGCATCCGGGTGTCCTTGCAGTCCACGTGGTAGATCCGGTCGGCGAAGTCGGTGATGAAGGCGACCGGGTCGATGCCCTGCCAGAGCATGTGGCTGGGGTCCCAGTTGATGCCGAAGGCCGGGCGGTTGTCGACGGCGTCCAGTGCGCGGCGGGTGGTCCAGTAGTCGTAGGCGATCTCGGACGGGTGCACCTCGTGGGCGAACCGCACGCCGCACTCGTCGAAGACGTCGAGGATCGGGTTCCACCGGTCGGCGAAGTCCTGGTAGCCGGCCTCGATGCGCTCGGCCGGCACGGGCGGGAACATCGCGACGTACTGCCAGATCGAGGACCCGGTGAAGCCGACGACGGTCTTCACGCCGAGCTTCTGCGCGAGCCGGGCGGTCAGCTTCATCTCCTCCGCGGCGCGCTGGCGCACCCCCTCGGGGTCGCCGTCGCCCCACACGCGCTCGCGCACGATCGCCTGGTGGCGGAAGTCGATCGGGTCGTCGCAGATCGCCTGACCGGTGAGGTGGTTGGAGATCGCGTGCAGCTGGAGGCCGTGCTCCTCGAGGATCGCCAGGCGCGAGGCGACGTAGTCGTCGTCGTCCCAGCGCCACGCGTCGAGGTGGTCGCCGGACACCGCGACCTCGAGGCCGTCGTAGCCCCACGAGGCGGCGAGGCGCGCGACCTCCTCCAGCGGCAGGTCGGCCCACTGGCCGGTGAACAGCGTGAACGGTCGTCCCATCAGATCTCCACTCCTCGGTCCACACGGACATGATCGCCGTCGCGCTCGGCGCTGGCCTCGATCGCGGCCAGCACCCGCTGCACGGCGAGCCCGTCCTCGAACGACGGCGTCGGGTCCTGCCCCGCGGCGAGCGCGGCGAGGAGGTCGGCGGCCTGGTTGGTGAACGTGGCGTCCCATCCCAGCACATGTCCCGGTGGCCACCAGCCGTCGACATAGGGGTGGTCCGGCTCGGTGACGAGCACGCGGGAGAAGCTGTCGGCGCCGTCGAGGCACACGTCGAGGTGGTTGAGCGACTCGAGGTCGAAGCGCAGCGCGCCGTCGCTGCCGTAGACCTCGATGCCGAGGGCGTTCTTGCGGGCGGTGGCCATCCGGGTGACCTCCAGGCTGACCACGGCGCCACCGTCGGTGCGCATGGTGGTCCAGGCGGCGTCGTCGACGGTCACGTCCTCGACCCCGTCCGCGCCCGCACGCTGCGGCACGAAGGTGCGGGTCACCGCGTTGACACCGGTGACCTCCTGGCCGAGCAGGAACCGCACCTGGTCGACCGCGTGGGAGGCCAGGTCTCCGAGCGCGCCCGACCCGGCGGTCTCGCGGCGCAGCCGCCACGTCATGGGCGCTGACGCGTCGGCGAGCCAGTCCTGGAGGTAGGCGATGCGCACCTGGCGCACGTCGCCGATGCGGCCGGCGGCCACGTGCTGCCGCGCGAGCGCGAGGGCCGGCACCCGGCGGTAGTTGAAGCCCACCATCGAGTGGACGCCGCGCTCGCGTGCGGCACGGGCGGTCGCGACCATCTTCTCGGCCTCGGCCATCGTGTTGGCGAGCGGTTTCTCGGCGATCACGTGCTTGCCGGCCTCGAGCGCGGCGATCGCGACCTCGGCGTGGAGGTGTCCCGGGACGCAGACGTCCACGACGTCGATGTCGTCGCGCTCGAGCACCGAGCGCCAGTCGGTGGCCGACTCGGCCCAGCCGTACTGGTCGGCGGCCGCCGCGACGGCGTCCGCGTCACGTCCGACCAGCACCTGCTGGCGTACGCCGGGGGCGCCGGGGCGCAGTGCCGCGGCGTTGCGCCAGGCGTGGGAGTGCGCCTTGCCCATGAAGGCGTAGCCGATGACGGCGACGCCGAGGGCGGGAGGTGGGGTGCTCATGGGGTCTCCTGGTGGACCGGTGCGGGGAGGGAGCGCAGGAATGCGAGGCCGTCGCGGGCCAGGTCGTCCTGGGTGGTGGCCAGCGGCCGCCAGATGGAGGCGGCGGTGGCGATGGAGGCGTTGTCGGCGGTGAAGCTCTCGATGACGAGCGGGCCGCCGTAGCCCACCTCGTCGAGCGCGGCGAGGAGCGCCGGCCAGTCGGTCTGGTCCCCGCCCGGGGCCCCGCGGTCGCTGCCGCAGACCTGGACGTGGACGAGGTGCTGCCCGGCGGCGCGCACGGCGTCGGCGCTCGAGCGCTCCTCGATGTTGAGGTGGTAGGTGTCCAGCGCCAGGCCGAGGCCCTCGCCGAGCAGCGGGCCGAGGGCGGTCAGGGCCTGGTCGACGGTGTTGACCAGGGAGGTCTCGTAGCGGTTGAGCGGCTCGATGCCCAGGCGTACGCCGCGGTCGACGGCGTGCGCGACGACGGGTGCGAGGTGGGTGCGCACGGCGTCGTACGCCGCCTGCCGCTCCCCCGCGTCCATCCGCCACACCCGTCCGGTGGCGGCGTAGAACGGTCCGCACACCGACCGCGCGCCGATCGCGGCGGCGAGGTCGATGCAGGCGCGCAGGTAGTCCTGCGTGGCCGGCACGCACGCCGGGTCCACGAGGTCGCGGCCCGGCGCCATCGCGCCCACGACGTACGGCCTCAGGCCGGTCGCGGCGAGCGCGTCGGCGACCACAGGTGCGGTGAGGTCGCCGGCGTTCTCCAGCGGCAGCTCGACGGCGTCGAAGCCCATCGCGGCGACGCGGCGGAGCAGGTCCGCGACGTCCGCGTCGGTGAGCGGTGAGGTCCAGACCCACGTGTTCACGCCGATCTCGCGCATCGGGTCACGGTCCTTTCAGTCAGGGGGTGTCGGTGGGCCGGGCTCGGGACCCGACCCACCGACGTACGGAGGGCGCTGCTCAGCGGTGCCGGATCAGGGGATCTGGCGCTCCTGCCAGACCTCCGGGTAGCCCGGCAGGTCCTCCCCGCCGAACTTCGCGTAGTGGCCGTCAGGCATCCCGTCGTTGGCCTCCAGGAAGTCACCGCGCTCGTCCTCGGTGATCGGGACCTGCGGCAGGACCCACTCCTTCGGGACCTCCTCGCCGGCCCAGATCTTCTCCAGCGCCAGGAGCGGGGTGCGCCACTGGAAGTTGCTGTAGACGGGAGCCAGGCCGGTCAGTCCGGTGTCCTCCCACTTGCGCAGGAAGCTCATCTCGTCCTCGCCGGTCATGACCGGCAGGTCGGCACCGAAGTCCTCGAAGGCCTCGATCGCGGCGACGGCACCGTCGCCGGCGTCCATCCACACACCGTGGACCTCGCCCTTGTTGAGCTCGTCGGTGATGAAGGTCTTGATCTCGGTCGGGTCGGCGCCGGTGAAGAAGTCGACCGCCTCGATCCCGTTCTCGTCGAAGAGCTTCTCGGCTGCGGCCCAGCGCTGCTCGAGGACGTCGACACCGGGCAGGATGCGCAGCGCGACGACCTTGTCGCCCTCCTCGAGGTTGTCGATGAGGAACTCGGCGGTGTCGATGCCCCACGCGAAGCCACCGATCGGGTGGATGAAGGTGGTGGCGCAGTCGGTCTCCACGCCGCGGTCGAAGACCACGACGGGCTTGCCGGTCTCGCACGCACGCTCGACCGCATCGGTCATGGCCGCGGTGGAGTTGGGCGAGATGATGAAGGCGTCGCAGTTGCCCTCGGAGATGAAGTAGTCGATGTCGGCGATCTGGGTGTTGTCGTCGTCGCCGGCGTCGCGGGTCTCCATCTCGGAGATGACGCCCTTGTCCACGAGCGCCTCGAGCTGCTGGTTCATGGTGATCCAGCCGGTCTGGCGCCAGGGGTTGGAGATCGAGGCGTTGGCGAAGCACGCCTTGCCCGCCTGGTCCGACGCGTACTCGGCGGTGTCGGTCATCTCACCGTCGATGTACTGCAGCCACGGGGTCTCGGGGTCGCCCTCGAAGGTCGCAGAGCGCTGCTCGAACTGCTCGTCGTAGACGGCCTGGTCGAACCACTCCTGGTCGTCGGCCGGGCTCTCCTCCGAGGCGTCCGGGGACTCGGAGGACTCCGAGCTCTCGTCGGTCCCCGAGGTGGAGTCCGTGGGGTCCTCGGTGCTGCAGGACGTGGCGAACACCCCGAGCAGCAGTGCCGAGGCCACGGCCATCGGCGCGCGGTGAATCCTTCTGCGCATCAGATTTCTCCTGTTTCTGTGCCCGGGCGGGCAGTGGTGGGTGATGGTGCGGATGCAGCGGGTGGTGCGGGTGGTGAGCTCTTCGAGGGGCGCCGGCCCAGGGACCAGGCGCGGCCGGCGGCAGCGACGGCGAGGATGATGATCACGCCCTGCACGGTCGGCCTCCAGGTCGATTCGATCTCCTGGAAGTTGAGGAACGAGAACAGCAGCTCGAGCGCGAAGGCGCCGGCCGCGGCGGACAGGATCCAGCCGCGTCCACCGCCGAGCACGACCCCGCCGAGGACGACGGCGGTGATCGCCTGGAACTCGTAGCCGGCCCCGACCGAGGGATGCACGCCGGCGTAGCCGACCAGCAGGATGCCGGCGACCGTGGCCGAGAGCGAGGAGAGCATGAAGGCGCGGGTCTTGACCCACCACACGTGCGCGCCGGCCAGCGCGGCGGCGTCCGGGTTGTCGCCCGTCGCGATGATGGTCCGGCCGAACGGCGAGCGCATCAGCCACACACCGCCGACCATGACCAGCACCAGGACGATCACGGGATAGGGCAGCACCTCGACCACGGGCACGTCCTGGATGCCGCCCCGACCGATCTCGCGGAACGAGTCGACCGGGTTGCCGGTCGCCGCCCCGCCGGTCAGGAAGCGGACGAGCCCGCCGAGGGCCAGCATCGTGCCGAGGGTGACGATGAAGCTCGGCACCCGCAGCAGCGTCGTGCCGAGGCCGTTGACCAGCCCCACCAGGGCGCCGATGACCAGCATCAGCACGAGTGCCGGGAGCACCCGTCCCTCGTCGTCGCCGATGTAGTTGCCCGCGATGACGACCTGGGTGGCGATGACCGCGCCCATGGAGAGGTCGAACTCGCCGGAGACGATCACGTAGTACTGGCCCATGGCCGCGATGGCGATCGGCGCGGTCCGGCCGATGAACCGGATCAGCTGCGGCGGCTCGCCGAAGGACGGGTTGGCCGAGAGGACCGCGACGAAGAGGATCGCGGCCAGGATGAAGACCGCCCCGCCGGGCGTGACGGCCCCGCGCACCAGGCGCCGGGGCAGCGAGCCATCGGTCAGCGGGAGCGTGCGGCCGGGCCGGCCCTGGGCGGTCGTCGCGCTCATGCCGACTCCCCCTTCCGGCCCGCGCGGGACGGACCGGTCACGACGTCGAGGACGGCTGGTCGCGAGGCGCCGAAGCGCGGAGGACGGCGTACGACGCTGCGGCGGGCGTAGACGGCGACCGCCAGCACGATCACCAGCCCGCGGACGAAGTCCTTGAGGAACGGGTTGACCTGCATCACGCCCATGACGTTGTCGAGGACCGCGAAGATCGCGACGCCGCCGATGGTGCCCACGACGCTGCCCTTGCCGCCGGCGAGCAGGGTGCCGCCCAGGACGACGGCGGCGATGGAGAGCAGGTCGTAGCGTCCCTGCGACCCGATCGTCGGGGAGCCGACGCCCGTGCGGGAGAGCAGGAGCAGCGCGGCCACGCCGGCCAGCACCGAGCAGAGCACGTGGGCGGCGACCACCGGGAGCGCGGTCCGCACGCCCGACATCCGGGCGACGTCGCGGTTGCCGCCGATGGCGTAGACGTGGTGGCCCAGTCGGGTGTGGCGGAGCATGAGGGTCACGAGGACGGCACAGACCAGCAGGATGACGAAGGCCGTGGGGATCCACCCCGCGATGCCGCTGCGGCCGAGCAGCCTCAGGTCGGGGGCGGCGGCGCCGTGGCTGCCCTGGTAGTTGGTGCCGAGGTAGCCGCTCACGACCAGGCCGATGCCCAGGCTGGCGATGAAGCCGTGCACGTGCAGCAGGCTGACCAGCAGCCCCATCACCAGGCCGATCACGGCGCACAGCGCCAGGGTGTTGACGACCGCTGCCGGGATGTTGCCGTCGAGGCCCTTCATGCCGCCCGCCGCGATCACGGTCGCGAGGCTGACGACGTAGGGCACCGACAGGTCGAGGCTCCCGACCAGGATCACCAGGGTCTGGCCGATCGCGATCAGGCCGAGCACGCTCATCGCGGTCAGGACCGCCCACACGTTGCCCTGGCTGAAGAAGTTGCGGCCCTCCACGCCAGTGAGCACGGCGGAGACGGCCACGACGGCGACCAGCACCAGGTAGATGAGGGCCGTGGAGTCCAGCCGGGTCGCGCGCGTCATGCCGCGTCCCCCTCGTCCACGCCCGTTGCGCCGGTGGCCATGGCGAGCACGGCCTCCTCGCTCGACCCGGCAGGCAGCTCGCCCGCGAGCGTGCCGTCGCGCATCACCAGGATCCGGTCGGACATCCCGATCACCTCGGGGAGCTCGCTGGAGACCATCAGCACGGCCACGCCCTGCCGGGTCAGCTCGCGCATGAGCTCGTAGACGCGGTGCTTGGCGCCCACGTCGATGCCCCGGGTGGGCTCGTCCATCAGCACCACCAGCGGGTCGATGCTCAGCCAGCGGGCGAGCACGACCTTCTGCTGGTTGCCGCCGGAGAGGAACTGCACCTCCTGGCCGAGGCTGTGCGCGGCGACGTCGAGGTTCGACAGCACGCCCGGCATCTCGCGACGGGCCTCGCCGGTGCGCCGCGGGAACACCGAGCGCACCACGCCGAGCGCGTTGTCGAGGATGGACTGGTTGAGCGCGAGCCCCTTGGCCTTGCGGTCCTCGGTGATGAAGGCCAGCCGGGCGCGTACGCCTTGGCGCGGGCTGGTCACCCGCAGCGGGGCGCCGTCCAGGCTGAGGCTGCCGCGGGCGACCGGGTGGACGCCGAAGACGGTCTCGAGGAGCTCGGTGCGGCCCGAGCCCTGCAGGCCGGCGAGACCGACGATCTCCCCCGCCCGGACCTCGAGCGTCACGTCGTCGACGTAGCCGTTGCCGACCCCGCTCAGCGCCAGGCGTACGTCACCGACCTCGACGTCGTCCGGCTTGTCGGGGAAGTACGTCGTCAGCGACCGCCCCACCATCAGCCGGACGAGCTCGCCCTCGGAGAGCTCCGAGGCCGGCTTCGTGGCGACGTGCCGGCCGTCCTTGAGGACGGTGATCGTCTCGCAGAGCTCGAAGACCTCCTTGAGCCGGTGGGAGACGTAGAGGATCGCCACGCCCCGGTCGGTCAGGCGCCGGATGATCGAGTAGAGCAGCTCGACCTCGTGGTCGGCGAGCGCGGCGGTCGGCTCGTCCATCTGGATCACCCGCGCGTCGAAGCTCACCGCCTTCGCGATCTCCACCACCTGCTGCTCGGCGACCGAGAGGCTGCGGACGAGGGTGCCGGCACGGAGTCCGGACACGCCGAGCCCGGCGAGCAGCTCGTCGGTGTCGCGCCGCATCCGGGCGGTGTCGACCGGGCCCACGGCCCCGAAGCGGCGGGGCTCGCGACCGAGCCAGATGTTCTCCGCGATCGTGCGCTCGAGGAGCAGGTTGAACTCCTGGAACACCGTGGAGACGCCGGCGCGCTGGGCCTGCACGGGGTGGCCGAAGGAGACCTGCTCGCCGCCGACCACGATCTCGCCCCGGTCGGGCGTGTGCACGCCGGCCAGCATCTTCATCAGCGTCGACTTGCCGGCGCCGTTCTCGCCCACGAGTCCGTGGACCTGACCGGCGTGCAGCGTCAGGTCCACGTCGGCGAGCACGGTGTTGCCGAAGAAGCTCTTGGTCATCGCCGTGGCGACGAGTGCAGGGGTGTCGGGCACGCGGCAACTGTGGCATGCGTCACGGGCTTTTGTCGAGCACCTTTCAAAAGTCTCATGCCTAGCGTGGAAAGTCGCCGATGTGCTTGACTCCGGCGGTGCGCACCGGCGAGCTCTTCGACCTCCTCCGCGACGGACGGCCGTGGACCCGCGCGCAGCTCGCCGAGGCCACCGGCCTCGCCCGCTCCACCATCACCGCCCGGATCGACGTCCTGATGCGCCTCGGGCTCGTCGCGCCGTTTGGCGGCGCCCGGTCGACGGGCGGCCGGCCGCCCGCCCTCTTCGCGCTCAACCCGACCGCGCGACTCGTCGTCGGGGTCGACGTCGGCGCGACCCACGCCCGGGCCGCGCTGACCGACCTCAACGGCTCGATCCTGGGCGAGGTGGATGCGAGCCTGGCCGTCGCGGAGGGCCCGGAGGTCGTGCTCTCCTGGGTGGTGGAGTCGGTGCGCGACCTCATCGCCGCGAGCGGACGCCCGATCGAGCACCTCGCCGCCATCGGGATCGGCCTGCCGGGCCCCGTCGAGCACTCCACGGGGCGTCCGATCAACCCGCCGATCATGCCCGGCTGGGACCGCTTCGACGTCCCCGGCCGCCTGCAGCAGAGCTATCCGGTGCCGGTGCTCGTCGACAACGACGTCAACATCATGGCGCTGGGCGAGCGCCGCCTGCACCTGCGCGACGTCGACGACCTGGTGCTCATCAAGGTCGCGACCGGCATCGGCGCCGGCATCGTGTCCGGTGGTGTGCTCCAGCGCGGCGCGCAGGGCACCGCGGGGGACCTCGGGCACGTCCGGGTCCCGGGCGCCGACGACGTCCTGTGCCGCTGCGGCAACTCGGGCTGCCTGGAGGCCGTCGCGGCCGGTCCGGCCCTCGCCGCAGCGGTGCGCGCCGAGGGCGTGGCCGCCGAGACCGGCGGCGACGTGGTCGACCTGGTCCGCGCCGGCAGCCGGCCGGCCATGGCCGTCGTGCGGCAGGCCGGGCGCGACATCGGCGAGGTCGTCGCCACCATGGTGAACCTGATCAACCCGTCGGTGGTGGTGATCGGCGGGCAGGTCGCCGGTGCCGGCGAGCACCTGCTGGCCGGGATCCGGGAGTCGGTCTACCAGCGCTCGCTGCCGCTGGCCACCGAGCACCTGCGCATCGTCACCTCACGCGCGGGCGGCGAGGCGGCCGTGCTGGGAGCCTCGGCGCTCGCGATCGAGCACGTGCTCTCCCCCGACGCCGTCGAGGCGGCGAGCGAGGCCCTCGCCATCGCCGACGCGGCGCTCGAGGCAGCCGGTCAGCGCAGCTTGTAGTCCTTGAGCAGGCTGCGCCCGATGATCATCTTCTGGATGTCGGAGGTGCCCTCGCCGATCAGCATGAAGGCCGACTCGCGGTAGAGCCGCTCGATCTCGTACTCCTTGGAGTAGCCGTAGCCACCGTGGATCCGGAAGGACGCCTCGACGACCTCGTTGCAGTACTCCGAGGCCAGCATCTTCGCCATGCCCGCCTCGACGTCCATGCGCTGGCCGGAGTCCTTCATCCGCGCCGCCTTCACCATCATGGTGTGGGCGGTCTCGACCTTGGTCGCCATCTCGGCGAGGCGGAACAGCACGGCCTGGTGCTCGGCGATCGGCTTGCCGAACGTCTCGCGCTGCTGCGAGTAGGCCACACCGAGCTCGAAGGCACGGTTGGCGATGCCGCAGGCCCGGGCCGCGACGTTGACGCGACCGACCTCGACGCCGTCCATCATCTGGTAGAAGCCCTTGCCGGGCTCCCCGCCCAGGACCTGGTCGGCGGAGATGCGGTGGTTCTCGAAGATGGCCTCGGTCGTGTCGACGCCCTTGTAGCCCATCTTGTCGATCTTGCCCGGGATGGTGAGGCCGGGTGCGGTCTCGCCGAAGCCGGGCTCCTTCTCCACCAGGAAGGTCGTCATGTTCTTGTACGGCGTCTCGGCACCCTCGTCGGTCTTGGTCAGCACCGCGATCAGGGTCGACGACCCGCCGTTGGTCAGCCACATCTTCTGGCCGTTGATGACGTAGTCGTCACCGTCACGCACGGCCTTGGTCGAGATCGCCGACACGTCGGACCCGAGGCCGGGCTCGGACATGGAGAAGGCGCCGCGCACCTCGCCGGTGGCCATGCGGGGCAGGTACTTCTGCTTCTGCTCCTCGGTGCCGTGGTGCATGAGCATGTAGGCCACGATGAAGTGGGTGTTGATCACGCCCGAGACGCTCATCCAGCCGCGGGCGATCTCCTCCACGCACAGCGCGTAGGTCAGCAGCGACTCGCCGAGGCCGTCGTACTCCTCGGGGATCATCAGGCCGAAGATGCCGAGCTCCTTGAGCCCCTCGACGATCTCGGTGGGGTACTCGTCCTTGTGCTCGAGCTCGTTGGCCACCGGGATGATCTTCTCGTCCACGAACTGCCGCACGGCCTTGAGGATCTCGGTCTGGTCCTCGGTGAGACCTTCGGTCTGGCAGAGACGAGGCATGGCGTGGGCTCCTGTGCGGTCGCGGGGCGGAACGTTCGGGAGTCTAGTTACGAGTCGTTCACCTGGGCAGGGGCTGCGCCGGAGACTGATGTCACATGCCCGTGCGTGAGAGAATCGCTCCATGCGACCGACTCGTACGACCGCACCCGTCCTCGCCTTCTCGCTCGTGCTGCTGGCCGGCGCCTGCGGTGAGGGGACCAGCCAGTCCGCCGACGACCCCGCTGCGACCAGCGCCAGCCCGGAGCCCACCGCCACGGCGGAGCCGGTCGAGCCGGTCGACTTCGGCAGCGAGCCGACCATCAGCCCGACCTACAAGGACGCCGCCCTGCGCGCGGTCGACGACGAGCTCATCACCATGGTCCCGACCGTCCTCCCCGAGGGCTGGACCACCGTCGGCGGCGGCTACAGCCCCGACCCGCAGTGGTGGCGCATGGAGTTCACCGCCCCCACCGGCGACGTGGTGCTCGACCAGCTCCCCGGCACCAGCGCCGACGCCCTGGCCGAGGCCGACGTCACCGAGGCCGAGGGGGTCGACCTCACCGACTGGGGCACCGGCACCTGGTCGGCGTGGGACCACGACGGCGCCAGCGTGCTGGCGTACGACCTCAAGGGCAGCACCGTGGTCCTCCAGGGCCCGGACGTGGAGACCGTCCGGAGCCTGGCGGAGTCGCTGCTGCCCGCCGAGGACGCGGTCGACCAGGAGGGCTGACCTCCCGGTCCGACCTCCTGCGTCAGTCGTTCTCCCACGTCGGGCCGCCGCCGCGCAGGCGGTCGGGCTCGACGGTCACCATCGGGTTCATGCCGACCCGGCGACCGTTGACCATCCGCCACGACGAGTACGTCGTGGTGTAGGCGTCGCGGCTGTAGGGCTTCTCCCACATCAGGTTGAAGTTCGCCATGTAGTCGCGGACCAGGCCACGGCCGTGCATCGAGAACATGATCTCGTCCTGCGGGGTGCCCAGGCTCGACCAGTTGGTCGACCCGGTCCAGACGATGTGCGAGTCGGGGACGCCCTTGTAGGAGCCCTTCAGCACGAAGTACTTGTGGTGGGTGTAGCGCTCGATGCTCTCCGGCATGTTGTCGATCTCGGGATCACCGGTGGGCACGTCGTCGCGCAGGTTGAAGCCGGTGGAGCGCAGGGGCACGCGGCCCCGCGCAGTCGGCGCACCGATCTGCTGCTTGGTGTGGAAGCCCATCAGGCCGTAGTTCACCCGCAGGTTGCATCCCTGCGCGTGGAGCTCGCGGAGCTTGTCGGCGATGTAGTTGCCGCGGTTGCCGCGCATCGTGTGCATCGACAGCGCCAGCTGGGTGCGGCGCGGCGCGCCGGCGGCGTCGGTGTAGGTGCACTGGATGTTGTTGAGGATGCCCATGACGACATCGGTCTTCTGCGTGGTGTAGCGCGGGAAGACGATGTTGAAGTACTTCTCCATGTCGCCGGCGGGGCACACACGCCCGGCGGAGCAGAAGCCGTAGGACGGCCGGCGCTTGTCCCAGTCGGGGCGCATGTCGTTGAAGAGCGCCTCGAACTGGTCGTAGAGGGTGCGCTTGCCGACCGAGGTCCACAGGTCGTTCCACTGCCAGCGCACGGCGTTGAGGGTCATGTTGTAGGAGCCCAGCATGACGACGTTGCGGTTCCGGCCGGTGCGCGAGAACAGGTAGAACTTGCTGTGCAGGTTGTTGTACTCGTTGTTGTCGGCGCGGCAGCCGGAGACGCAGCGCTTGAGGAAGCTCTTCTTCCTGGTGTTGTTGCCCAGCACCTTCTGGATGCGCACCTGCGCGCCGGGGACCAGGTGGTCGTTGAGGAGGACCTGCACCTTGACGCCGCGCTTGTGGGCGCGGATGAGCTCGTCGGCGACGACCTGGCGGTCGAGGGAGTAGGCCGAGATGATGATCTTCTCGCCCTTGGGCGTGTTGCGGATGGCCCGGAGCAGGTGACGCTCGATGACGAAGCGGTCCTTGGGCACCATCGGGTTGTTGAACTTCGGCCCGATCGGCACCTTCCAGCGCTTGTTGGGCTTGCCGGGCTTGCGAGCCGCGAGGGGCGCCGTCCGGAGGTCCGTGGCGGACACGCTGCCGCCCGGCGCCGCGGCGCCCGCGGACGAGGTGCCCACGACGGCAGGCGCCATCAGCGAGGCGGCGAGGCCACAGGTGGCCAGCAGGGCAATGAGCTTCGAACGCACGTACAACTCCCTCGGGGTGCCCCATGGCACCCGGGTCAGTGATTCCCCCGGGACCGCGGCGGCACGTCACCCGTGCTCGCGCGGACGTCGGCCACGATATCAGCGACCAGGCGGGCGGCCGATTCGAGCAGCTCGTCGGCCGTGACGGTCCCGGGCTCGCGACCGGCACCCTTCCCGGCCCCGGCGGCAGGCTCCCCCACTCCCAGGGAGGAGAGGTCCCCGAGCACGTCGAAGCCCCGCGCGGTGATCAGCTCGGCCGCGGAGCGGTCCAGCTCGTCGAACCGGGCACGGTGGTGCTCGGGCAACCCGCCGCGCTCACGCGGCTGCCGCGCCAGCAGGTCCTCGGCCAGGTAGCCGCGGATCCACACGCCGCGGTCGTGGGCGGAGTACGCCGGCAGGTGCTGGTTGACCAGGCGCAGCGTCTCGATCTGCACGATGCCCAGGGCCGGGTTCACCGACTCGGTCGGTACGTCGTAGGCGTCGGGGTCCACGCCCAGCACCTGGGCGAAGTGGCGCCAGTGCAGGTCGGGGGCCTGACCACGGCCCGGCATCATCAGCACGTGGACCCGCTCCCCCGGGAGGTCCGGGGTCCAGCGCTCGAGGACCCCGGCGAGGTCCCAGGTGCGCATGCTGAACTCGGGACCCCCGGCGGGCCGCCCGGCCATCACGTCGTCGAGGCCGACGCTGCTGCCGTTCTTCACCGACTCCTGCCACCCGGCCGAGACCACGCTGGCGGCGTCGCGGGCGGTGACGACGACGTGGACCTCGGCGTCGGGGAAGGCCGCGACGGCGCGCGAGGCCTGCTCGGCGCTGGCCCCGCAGAGGAACTCGTGGGTCAGCAGCACGTCACCGTCGTACGACGCGGCCTCGTCGACGAGCCGCTGCCAGGCGCCGGGCGCGTTCTTGTGCCGCTTGGCCAGTCGCGGGCGCTCCTGCAGGTCGAGGGCGGCCCAGAGGTGCTCGCGGTGCCCGAAGCCGGGGACGAGGAGGCCGTCGGACCGCAGCCGGTCGCGGTTGGCCCAGACGACCTGCTGGAGGTAGGTCGTCCCGGTCTTCGGCAGGCCGATGTGGAGGAAGACCCGGCGCGGACGGCCGGCGCCCCGGCCTGGGCTCAAGAGAAGTCCCCGCGGTACTTCCCGAGCAGCTCCTCCAGCCTCTTCTCGTCGCGGGCGGCGACCGGGAGGAGGAGCTCGGAGACGACGTCGGTGAGCTCGGCGAGGCGCACGTTGAGGGCCCGGTTCTCCTGCACGGCCTCCTCGAGGGCGGCGACGCGTCGCTCGAGGTCGCCTCCCTGGGCTCCCTGCCGGTTCTTCAGTCCGAACATCCCTGCTCCCTCACACGTTCCAGTCGATGATCATGCGGCACACCTGCGAGCTGCCGGAGTCCGCCGAGACGCGCTCACGCACCTCGTGGAGGATCCGGCCGCCCGACTCGGCGACCTCGGCGGCCACGACCGCCGGGTCGAGGGGCTTGCGCGCGCCCGTGCGCCGAGCGTAGCCGTCGCGGCCCTTGTCGCTGAGGAACTGCAGGTGCAGCGCCTCAGTGGTGCCGGCGACCATCATCCGCGCCGAGCGGAGCATGTTGAGCCGGCCGCGGTGCCCGAGGCGCTCGATGACGTGGACGCAGCCCACGGCACGCGGACCCGGGGTCCGCGCGACCCACGCCGACACCGCGAGGACGTGGCGCAGCTCGAGCAGGTTGAACAGCTGGAAGCTCACCCGCGGGTCGTCGGCGCGCCGCTGCGCCTCGGCCTCGTAGGCGAAGGGCTGGAAGTCCAGGCCGATGGCGCGGGTGCCGCGGTCGGCGAAGAACGCCACGTCCGCGCCGCGGCCGCAGCCGATGTCGACGTACGTCGCCAGGTCGGGGTGGCGCTCGACGACCTCCCTCGCGACGGCGGAGACCGACACCTGCTGGTGGATGGTGCGCTTGTGGTAGCCGTGCCACCCGGCACGGCCGGTGCGCATCCCGCGGAACCAGCCGTTGAAGAGCTCGATCGTGCTGGCCGGGGTGGTGAACTTGTAGGCCGGGTCCGGCACCCGCCAGCTCGGTCCGTAGGTCGCGGTGAGGAACTTGTCGGTGTTGGCCGGGACCGGGAACTCGCGGCCCTCCAGCGAGGCGGTGCCGAGGGGGTAGATCCAGTCGCGCCGGAACGGCACGGCGATCTCCCCCATGAGGTAGAGGGTGCCGTCGCGCATGAAGCCGCCGAAGACGTCCAGGCCGCGGTCGAGCCCGTCGCTCTCGCGCACGTGCACCTTGAGCGCGATGGCGCTGTAGCGCGTGACGCGGTAGCCCATGTCGGTGAGCGCACGCTGGATCCGGAAGGACTCGCGGATGACGTCGACCGGGTGGTCGTAGGTGCTGACGTAGCCGAGGTCGGCGTCGCTGTCGTGGCCGATGAGCCCACCGTCGCGGATCGCGCCCAGGGCGGTGCCGTAGGCCAGGAAGGCGTCGAGCCCCGCCTCGCGCAGGGCACCGAGCACCTCCTCGATGGCGTCGAGCAGCGGCTCGACGTGGGCGGCGTCGCGCAGGTCGAACGTCTCGACCAGCTTGAGCGACTTGTCGAGGGCCAGCGGGCGCCCGGCCGGGTTGACGACCTCGATGCGCTCCTGCTTCTCGCCGAGGTGGACGGTGGCGGCGTGGAGCACCGCCCCGCTGCCGGGATCGGTGAGGGTGAGGTCGGTGGTGCCGTCGATGTAGGGCCGCAGCGGCTTGGGCCACCGCACGAGGTGGCCCTCGTCGTGGGGCTCGCCGTCGCGGTGCAACCAGAAGGACCAGATCCGCCGGCCGTCGAAGGCGACGTCGAGCAGCTGCTCGCAGGGGTTCGCGAGGAGCAACCCCTCCTCGTCGATGCGGTGCACGTCCAGCGCGCCGGCACGCCGCAGCTGGCCCAGTGACTTCACGCGGCGGAGTATATCGAGGCCGCGACCGGTCATGGGCCCTCGGTCAGCGTGGCCTGAGCGTGGACCAGCGCGTGGTCGGACGCGCGCCCGCTGTCGGTAGCGGCGTAACCGTCGAACGCAACGCCGGTGGAGCCGAAGACCCAGTCGACCTGCATGCTCGTCGGCGGCGCGCAGGCGGCACCCGTGCTGCCGCCGGAGGCAGACGAGAACACCCCTCCGGCGGTGAAGCGGCAGAAGATCTCCGCGCGCTCGTTGAAGTCGCCGGTGACGATGACGGGGGTGCCGTCCTCGGCGTGCAGCGCCGTCAGGTGGGCAATCTCCATGCCCGCCGCCTCGGCACGCCAACGGGCGTTGTTGCCCAGACGGGGGGTGTCGGCCGGGTTGTGGAAGTTGGCGAACCAGGCGCGGCGGCCCGTGGTGGTCGACTCCAGCAGCACGACCGGCATCTCGATGCGGCTGCCGCCGGCGTACGGGATCGGCAGCGTGTGCGCCTCGACGAGGCGGAACATGCTGGAGCGCCAGGCGATGTTGAAGCGCACGGACTTCGTGCCGAGCGAGAGCCCCGGGTAGAGCGAGTACTCACCCGCGCGGGCGGCGAACATGTTGTGCTGGGTGGACTCGAACTCCTGGAACCCCACGACGTCGATGCCGTTGCTGCGCAGCATCGAGATCGCCATGTCCATGCGTGGGCCGGCGTCGGGGTAGGAGGCGGGCTTGTTGCCCCCCGGGCCGGTGTGCGAGTCGCCGAGGACGTTGAAGCTCGCGACCCGGAAGGAGACGGGCTGGGTGCGCGCCTCCAGCTGCTTCGAGACGCGCTTGGCCAGGCGCCGCTGGGCTGCGCGAAAGCGCCTGACGGACCGGTTGAGCGCCGCCTCGGCCGAGGCGCCGTCGGCGGAGCCGGGCTCCGCCTGGTCCCCGTCCCCGTCCCCGTCACCGTCACCGGAACGGCCGCTGTCCTCGCCCGTCGCCGGCTCGGCGGACCCGCTGCCGGAGGCGTCCGAGGTCTCCGAGCTCGCCGGGTCGGCCGAAGGGCCGACCGGCCCCGGGCCGGAGAAGAACGAGGCCCACACGACGACGGGGACGAGCAGGAGCACCAGCACGGGTGCCCACACCTGCGCGCGCGGCCGGGAAGGGCCGGGCTCGCTCAGTGAGGGATCCTTGTGCTTCACGGCCACCTTCTGCGAGAACGGGAGCCGGAGGTTCGCGGCAGACCTCGACGCAGGGCGGGACCGGCTCGTGAGGCCAGCCTAACCGACGATCAGGACCCCGGCACCGCCAACGGGTCGAAGGCGGAGAACAGCTGGTAGGGGTCCATCGTCGATCCCGGAACCGGCGGCAGGCCGAGCGAGCGGGTCACCAGGTTGGCGACGTCACCGACCCGGACCGGCTGGGTCCCGGAGTAGGCCGGCTGCTGCTTGCCGGGCGAGGTGAGCGCCGGGTTGAGGGCGTAGAGGTCACTGCCCGGCGCCACGCCGGGGCCGGAGACCCACATCGGCACCCGATAGCTCTGCGCCCACGTGGCCGAGGAGCCCTTGGTGCGCTGCGCGCCGCCGGTGCCGGTGACGACGAAGAGCGTGGTGCCGTTCATCGCCGACTGCTTCTCGATGCCGCGCCGGATGGCCGCGATGCGCTGGAACGTCTTGCGCACCGCCTTCTGGTAGGCCGGGCCAGTGTAGCCGTCGGCCTGTCCGGCCTTCATGACGCCCGAGAGCTCGATGACGCTGAGCTGGCTGGCCCGGCGCGCGATCTTCTCGCGCCACCAGCCGACCGCCTTTGCGTCGTCGCTCGTCACCTTGAAGGAGTCGATCTTGGCGGTGCCGTCGTCCTTGCCGTAGGGGTCCTTGCCCCCCGACTGCCGGTTCCAGCTCCGGCGTACCAGCTCGGCCTGTGGGCGGGAGGCGAGGAACGTGGTGCGGTGCGAGGTGTTGTGCGAGAGGTCGAAGATGCTGGAGACGTACTGCCCGGCCGAGGCGTGCACGGTCGAGGGCAGGGACTTCCCCTTGCCGACGCCGTGGCCCCCACCCTTCGGGAAGACCCGGCGACCGCTCAGCAGCGAGACCAGGTTGGCGTCCGGTCCGGTGTTCTCCACGACGGTGCGCGCGTTGGTGGTCAAGGCGCCGTTCTCGGTCAGGCGACCGACCTCGGCGAGGTCGGCACCGTAACCGTTGACGACCGTCGAGGTCAGGCCCGGGACCGCGACGACGACAACGTGATCGATGACGGGAGGCGCGGAGGCCGGGACGACGGCGTTGGCGTAGTAGAGGGGGTGGTCGCTGGTGCGGGCGACGAAGTCGTTCGTGAAGCGGGTGTAGCCGTTGAAGAAGACGTCCTTGGATCCCATGATCCAGTCGATCGCCCCGCCCGTCGGCGCCGAGCAGGTCGAGCCGTCGACGAAGCCGCCGCTCGCGGACCAGAGGTCTGCCGCAGGCGCGACGGCGCAGTAGTAGCCGCTGCCACGCTCGTTCTTGTCGCCGAGGGATATGAACGGCACCCCTGGGTAGGCCGCGCGCAGCTCGTTGGCCAGCGCGACCTCCATGGCGAAGCCCGCGTCACGCCACTGCTGGGCGGGTCCGCGCACGTCGGCGGGGTTGTGGGTGTTGAAGAACCACACCCGGCGACCGGTGTCCTGGTTCTGCAGCAGCACCGCCGGCATCCGGCTCGGCACGCCGTCGAAGTAGGGGATCGGCAGCGTCCGCGCCTCGAGGAGCTGCCAGACCGAGGCGTCCCATCCGATCGAGTTCACCGAGGGTCCAGCGGGGTTGTTCAGCCCCGGGTAGGTCTGCCAGGAGGCGCCCATGAGCTCGGCGAAGCGGGCAGCCTGCGGCGGCTGGAACTCCTGGAAGCCGACCACGTCGAGGTCGCGGTCGCGCAGGATGCTCACCACGCGGTCCATGCGCACGACACCCGAGTCCCAGCCCTTGCGCTTGCCGCCCGGCGCGGTGTGGTCGGCGCCCAGGATGTTGAAGTTGCCGACGCGGAAGGAGGTGGCGGGCGTCGTCTGCACCGCCTCGTCGGCCACGGCCGCCGCCGAGGCGGGCGCCGACGGGCTGAGGAGGAGGCCGGAGGCCAGCGTCAGCGCGACGGCGCAGAGGCGTCGTACGGGGCGCGTGGTGCGCTGGGGAGCGGTCGTGCCGAACATGCTGGGAGCCTCACAGTCGTCGGGGAAGTGGCGTCGTCGAGGTGTCACCGACCAGGCCACTGACCGCGTCAGACCGGCCCCGATCGATGTGACAGAAGTGACTAAAGCGATCAAAGGGTAACACCTGCCCCCGGGTGTGGCCCTGACTCCGCGAGCACCCCGCACGCTACGGTTGCGGACGTGAGCACCACCCCGACCCGCGTCTTCGTGGCCCGGCTCGTCGGGCTGCCGATCTTCGACCCCCAGGGCGACCAGGTGGCCAAGGTGCGCGACCTGGTCGTCGCGCTCCGCACCGAGACGAGCCAGCCGCGTGTCCTCGGCATGGTCGCCGAGGTGTTCGGCCGCCGCCGGATCTTCGTCCCGATGACCCGCATCACCGCCATCGACAGCGGCCAGGTGCACACCACCGGGCTGCTCAACATGCGCCGGTTCGAGCAGCGCTCGACCGAGACGCTCGTGATGGGTCAGATGCTCGACCGGACCGTGACCATCAAGGACCCCTCGGGCGGGGCCGGCGTCACCGGCGTGGTCTTCGACGTGGCGATGGAGCAGGCCCGCAACCGCGACTGGGTGCTCTCGCGCGTGGCCGTGCAGGAGCCCAGCAAGGGCTTCCGCCGGCGCGGGCAGACCCACGTCGCGGAGTGGCGCGACGTCACCGGCCTCACCCGCCACGAGCCCGCGCAGGGCGCGACGCACCTGATCGCCGCGCTCAACGACATGCGCCCCGCCGATGCGGCCAACATGATCCACGACCTGCCCCGGGAGCGGCGTACGGCCGTCGTGGCGGCCCTGGACGACGAGCGCCTGGCCGACGTGCTGGAGGAGCTGCCGGAGGAGGACCAGGTCGAGATCCTCGAGCACCTCGACTCCGAGCGCGCCGCCGACGTCCTCGAGGAGATGTCGGCCGACGACGCCGCAGACTTGATCGCCGACCTCAACCCGGAGACAGCGGCCACCCTGCTCGGGCTGATGGAGCCCGACGAGGCCGAGGACGTGCGGCGCCTGATGTCGTACGCCGACAACACCGCCGGCGCGATGATGACGCCCGAGCCGGTGATCCTCTCCCCCGACGCCACCATCGCCGACGCGCTCGCCCACGTGCGCAACCCGGAGCTGACCCCGTCGCTCGCGGCGCTCGTCTACATCTGCCGCCAGCCGCTCGAGACCCCCACCGGCCGCCTGCTCGGGGCCGCCCACATCCAGCGCCTGCTGCGCGAGCCCCCGTCGACGCTGGTGGCCGCCGCCCTCGACGACTCCATGGACCCGCTGCGCGCCGACGCCTCGATGGACGAGGTGGCCGCCCACCTCGCGACCTACAACCTCGTCGCCGCGCCCGTCGTGGACGACGAGGGCCGCCTCATCGGCGCGGTCACCGTCGACGACCTGCTCGACCACATGCTCCCCGAGGGCTGGCGCGACCGCGCCCCGCGACCGGGTCCGATCGCCGGCCCGGGCAGCGGAGGTGGTGGGCGATGAGCGACAACCGCCGCACCCGGCTGGACACCCCGCGCGACGTCCGTCGCCACCTCGTGCGCCGCCCCTCCTACGACTCCGACGCCTTCGGCTCCTTCGCCGAGCAGTTCGCTCGCTTCATGGGGACCGCGAAGTTCCTGATGTACATGACGCTCTTCGTCATCGTCTGGATGGCGTGGAACACCCTGGCGCCGGCCGACCTGCGCTTCGACGAGTTCCCCTTCATCTTCCTCACCCTCATGCTCAGCCTGCAGGCGTCGTACGCCGCGCCCCTGATCCTGCTCGCGCAGAACCGCCAGGAGCAGCGCGACAAGGTCGTCGCCGAGCAGGACCGGCAGGCCAACGCCCGCGCCCACGCGGACATGGAGTTCCTCGCCCGCGAGGTCGCCTCGCTGCGGATGGCGGTCGGCGAGGTGGCCACCCGCGACTTCCTCCGCTCCGAGCTCCGCGGCCTGCTGGGCGACATCGAGGACCTCTCGACCCGCGGCCCGGAGGACAACGCACAGGCCCCTCCGGACCGCGTGCAGCGGCCGGGACAGTGAGGTCGCGGGGCGGCTCGTAGACTTCGGCATCATGAGCACCCCCACGCAGCAGCAGGTGATGGACGCACTGGCGACCGTCAACGACCCGGAGATCAAGCGGCCGATCACCGACCTGGGGATGGTGGACACCGTCGAGGTCGCCGAGGACGGCTCCGTGGCGGTGCACGTGCTGCTCACCGTGGCCGGGTGCCCGCTCAAGGACACCATCAACCGCGACGTCACCGCGGCCGTCTCGGGCGTCCCCGGGGTCACCTCGGTGGAGCTCACGCTCGGCGTGATGACCGCCGAGCAGCGCGCCGGGCTCAAGGAGATCCTCAGCGACGGCCGCGCCCAGCGCGAGATCCCCTTCGCCCAGGCCGGCTCGCTCACCAAGGTCTACGCCATCGCCAGCGGCAAGGGCGGTGTCGGCAAGTCGTCCGTCACGGTCAACCTCGCCCTCGCGCTCGCCGCGCAGGGCCTGCGCGTCGGCATCGTCGACGCCGACATCTACGGCCACTCGGTGCCCGCGATGCTGGGCATCGCCGACGCCCGCCCGACCCAGGTCGACGACCTGATCATGCCGGTCCCCACGCCCAGCGGCGTCTCGGTCATCTCGATCGGCATGCTCAAGCCGCGCCGCGACCAGGTCGTCGCCTGGCGCGGACCGATGCTCGACCGGGCGCTCGTGCAGATGCTCGCCGACGTCTACTGGGGCGACCTCGACGCCCTCCTGCTCGACCTGCCCCCGGGCACCGGCGACGTGGCGATCTCGCTGGGCCAGCACCTGCCGAGCGCCGAGGTCGTCGTCGTGACGACGCCGCAGGAGGCGGCCGCGGAGGTCGCCGAGCGCGCCGGCACGATGGCCTCGATGATGCACCAGCGCGTCGTCGGCGTCGTGGAGAACATGAGCTACCTCCCCTGCCCGCACTGCCCGGCCGAGGACGACCACCGCCTCGAGGTGTTCGGCAGCGGCGGCGGTGACCGGGTCGCGGCGACGCTGTCGGAGCGCTTCGGCTACGACGTGCCGGTGCTGGCGCGGATCCCGCTGGACATCTCCCTGCGCGAGGGCGGCGACGTCGGCAAGCCCATCGTGGAGGCCGACCCCACGGCCCCTGCGGCGCGGGAGCTCACCAAGGTCGCCACGACGCTGTCGGGTCGCGGTCGAGGACTCGCGGGCCTGCAGCTCGGACTGACCCCCTCCAACAGGTTCTGACCAGTAGGTTCTGACCCATGTTCGACGTGGGGCTCCTCGAGCTGGCCGTGATCGCCCTGGTGGCGGTCGTCGCGCTGGGTCCCGACCGCCTGCCCGACCTGGCCCGGCAGGCCGCCCAGCTGCTGCACCGCGCCCGCGGGCTGGCCCACAACGCGCGCGACGAGCTGCGCAACGAGCTCGGACCGGAGTACTCCGACCTCCAGCTGCGCGACCTCGACCCGCGCTCGATCGTGCGCAAGCACCTGACCGAGGCGATGGCCGAGGTCGACCGCGAGGCCGCGAAGGAGAAGGCCAAGGACTCGCTGCCCCAGGGACAGGTCCCGCCCTACGACGTCGAGGCGACCTGATCCCCGCCTGAGCAGCTAGTCCTCGCGGCTCTGCACGGCGACCAGGCCGGCGTACGGCACCAGCAGCTCGCTGCCCGCGCTGTTGCGGGCCTCCAGGAAGTCGGCGCCGACGCGGTGGACGTATGCCTCGTGGCGGGTGCCGTCGGCCAGGTGCAGGAGGCACCGCGCCCCCGCATCGGCAAGGCGGCGCAGCGCCGCCCGCAGTCCCAGCCGGTCGATCGGCGACCACGCCACCTCGGGCACCGAGCGCCCGCTGGCCCCGTGCACCGCGGCCACCGCGCGGAGCGGGACGATCCAGTCCTGCCGTGTCGCGCCGAGCAGGCACCACTCCTCCCCCACCCGGGCCAGTCGACCCTCGAGGCGACCGACGTGCGGCAGGTCGAGCGCCACGTCCTGGCCGCGGGAGGCCATGAGCCGGCTGGCGAGAGTGACGCCTCCGTACTCGGTGCGGGCCCGATCGGCGAGCTCGGCCTCCCGGTCGGCCTCCCAGGCAGCGGCGGCCTGTCCCTCGAGGTCGTCGAACAGGGCGAAGAGGTCGTGCTCCCAGGACATTTCCCAAGCCTAGGCCGTCGCGGACGGCTGTGGAGAAACCTTTGACAAGCCGGCCAAACCTTCGTTGAATGATGCAAACGCACGCAAACGAAAGGTTCGCGATGTCTCGGGGGACAGCTCGCGCCGCACGACCGGTCGCCGTCTGGCTGGCGGTGAGCGTCGTGGCGCTCGCCTCGGCCGCGGCACTTCCGGGCGCCTGGCAGGCCGTGGCCGACCGGGCCGGACGTCCCGGCGCCGAGGTCGACCTGCTGGTCGCGGCGTGCGCGACCGGGCTCGCGGTGTCGCTCGCCTGGCTGTGGGCGATCACCACGGCCACGGTCGCCGGCGTCCTCGTCGGCTCCGGGCGTCCCGCTGCTCCGCACGGCGCCACTCGGCGACTGGTGCTGCTGGCCTGCGGCGTTGCTGTCGTGGCCGGCAGCGGCACCCCCGCGCTGGCGGCCGACGGCGACGCCAACGGCGCCACGCTGCTCGCCGGGCTCCCGATGCCTGACCGTGCCGTGGCACCTGCTTCCGTGGCGCCCCGGCAGCCCGAGGTGCGGCCAGTCGCGCGTCCTGCTCCCACCGCCGTCTCGCAGACCTACGTCGTGCGCCCCGGCGACTCCCTGTGGTCGATCGCCGACTCCCACCCCGGGCCCGGCACCTCCGGCTCCGTCCACGAGCGGTGGCAGGCGATCTGGCAGGCCAACCGCGACGTCGTGGGCGACGACCCCGACCTGATCCTCCCCGGCCAGGCGCTCCGCCTGCCCGGACCCCACCACCCCGACCGGCCCCAGCCGCGGGCACCGAAGGACGGAGATCGATGATGAGCACACCGGACACCACCCACGCCGAGGTCCACGCCGAGGTCATCCACCTCCGGCCGGCGGCGGCACACGTCCCGGGCTCCCCCGCGAGCGTGCAGGGCGCCCTGGCGCTGGACCTCACCCCGCGCACCGCTCCCCCACGCCCGCGCCTGCGCAGCGCCCGTGCCTCCGACGTGGTCGCGCTCGCCCGCGCCGAGCGCAGCCACGTCGACGCCTTCGTCGGCCGCTACCTGCAGGCGCTCGTGGAGATCGCCTCCGGCGACCGGCCGGTCAGCCAGGTGCTCCGGCACACCGCGCCCGAGGTCTACGAGGACCTGACGTCCCGCGCCCGGACGGTCGCCGCGGCGGCCGGCACCACGCCGGGGCGGACCAGCAGGCCCAACCCGACGCGGCCGGTCGTCGTCGGCGTACGCACCGCGCTGATCCGCGACGACGCGGTCGAGGCCAGCGCGCACGTGCGCTACGGCCGTCGCTCGCGCGCGGTCGCCGCCCGCTTCGAGATCAGGCGGGACCGCTGGCAGTGCGTGGCGATCGCCTGGGGCTGAGCCCCGGGCGATCGTCGCTCAGCCGCCGGCGCGCGTGGTGTGGCCCGAGGCCCCGCCGGGGGCGCCGTGGCACCGCTTGAACTTCTGGCCCGAGCCGCAGGGGCACAGCGAGTTGCGACCGATCCCGGCGAACTCGTCGTCCTCGTCGGCGGGCGCGGCGTGCACCTCGGCCTCGCCGTCCTCCGACGGAGCGCTGTAGGACAGGTTCTGCGGCCGGCTCGGCTTCTCCAGGCCCTTGGCCCGGATGGTGGGCGCCGAGGCGTGGGCGGTGGCCTGCGCGAAGTCGATCTGCGGCGTGGCCGCCGAGACCTGGGGCGCGGCGGGCACGACCTCGTCGTCACCCTCGGCGCCGTCGTCACCGTCCTCCTCGACCTCCACCTGGAGGTTGAAGAGGTAGCCGACCGACTCCTCCTTGATGCCGTCCATCATGGCGGTGAACATGTCGAAGCCCTCGCGCTGGTACTCGACCAGCGGGTCGCGCTGGGCGTAGGCACGCAGCGAGATGCCCTCGCGGAGGTAGTCCATCTCGTAGAGGTGCTCGCGCCACTTGCGGTCGAGGACCGAGAGGACCACGCGGCGCTCGAGCTCGCGCTGGACCTCCTCGCCCATCTCGTCCTCGCGGCGGTCGTAGGCCTCCTGCACGTCCTTCTGGAGGTCCTCGACGAGCTGCTCGCGGCTGATGTTCTCCAGGCCGCCGGCGGCCTTGATGACGCCGTCCTTGGTCAGGCTGACCGGGTAGAGCTGGCCGAGCGCGGTGAAGAGGGCGTCGAGGTCCCACTCCTCCGCATAGCCCTCGGTCGCGCCGCGGACGTAGCCGGCGACGACGTCGTCGAGGAAGCCGCGGATCTGCTCGCCGAGGTCGGCGCCCTCGAGGACACGGCGACGCTCGGCGTAGATGACCTCGCGCTGGCGGCTCATCACGTCGTCGTACTTGAGCACGTTCTTGCGCGACTCGAAGTTCTGCGACTCGATGTTGGCCTGGGCGCCGGCGATGGCGTTGCTGACGCGCTTGGCGTCGATCGGCACGTCGTCGGGGACCTTGAGGACCGTCAGGATCCGGTCGACCCACTCGGACTTGAACAGCCGCATCATCTCGTCCTGGAGCGAGAGGTAGAACCGGGACTCGCCCGGGTCTCCCTGACGCCCGGACCGACCACGCAGCTGGTTGTCGATGCGGCGCGACTCGTGGCGCTCGGTGCCGACGACGTAGAGGCCGCCGAGCTCGCGGACCTCGTCGTGCTCGGCCGCGACCTGGGTCTTGATGCGCTCGAGCATGGCGGGCCACGCGGCGTCGTACGCCTCGGGGTCCTCGACCGGGTCGAGACCCTGCTTGCGCAGCTCCTGGTCGGCGAGGAAGTCGACCGAGCCACCGAGCATGATGTCGGTGCCTCGACCGGCCATGTTGGTGGCGACGGTGACCGCGCCGCGGTGGCCGGCGAGCGCGACGACCTTGGCCTCGTCGGCGTGCTGCTTGGCGTTGAGGACGGTGTGCGGGATGCCGCGCTTCTTGAGCAGGTTGGAGAGGTACTCGGACTTCTCGACCGAGACCGTGCCGATGAGGATCGGCTGGCCCTTCTCGTGGCGCTCGGCGACGTCGTCGGCGACGGCCTCGTACTTCGCCTCCTCGGTGCGGTAGACGAGGTCGACGTTGTCGACGCGCTGCATCGGGCGGTTCGTCGGGATCGGCACCACGCCGAGGCTGTAGATCTTGTCGAACTCCGAGGCCTCGGTCATGGCCGTGCCGGTCATGCCGGAGAGCTTGTCGTAGAGGCGGAAGTAGTTCTGGAGGGTGATCGTGGCGAGGGTCTGGTACTCCTCGCGGACGGTCACGCCCTCCTTGGCCTCGATCGCCTGGTGCAGGCCGTCGTTGTAGCGGCGCCCGGCCAGGATGCGGCCGGTGTGCTCGTCGACGATGAGCACCTCGCCGTCCATGACGACGTACTCCTTGTCGGTGCGGAACAGCTCCTTGGCCTTGATGGAGTTGTTCAGGAACGAGATCAGCGGCGTGTTGACCGAGTCGTAGAGGTTGTCGATGCCGAGGTGGTCCTCGACCTTGGTGATGCCGGGCTCGAGGACCGAGATGGTGCGCTTCTTCTCGTCGACCTCGTAGTCGGTGTCCTTGACGAGCTTGCGGGTGATCTTCGCGAACTCGGCGTACCACTTCACCTCGTCCTGGGTCGGGCCGCTGATGATGAGCGGGGTCCGGGCCTCGTCGATGAGGATCGAGTCGACCTCGTCGACGATCGCGAAGTTGTGGCCGCGCTGGACGCACTCCTCGACCGAGTCGGCCATGTTGTCGCGCAGGTAGTCGAAGCCGAGCTCGTTGTTGGTGCCGTAGGTGATGTCGCAGGCGTAGGCCTCGCGACGCTCGGCGGGACGCATCGACGGCAGGATCACGCCGGTCGTCAGGCCGAGGAAGTGGTGGACGCGACCCATCTGCTCGGACTGGAACCGCGCGAGGTAGTCGTTGACCGTGACGACGTGGACGCCCTTGCCCTCGAGGGCGTTGAGGTAGGCCGGCAGCACCGCGACGAGGGTCTTGCCCTCACCGGTCTTCATCTCGGCGATGTTGCCGAGGTGGAGGGCCGCCGCGCCCATCACCTGGACGTCGAAGGGCCGCATGCCGAGCACGCGCTTGCTGGCCTCGCGGACCGTGGCGAAGGCCTCCGGCATGAGGTCGTCGAGGGTCTCGCCGGCGGCGAGCCGCTCGCGGAACTCCCCGGTCATCGCGCGGAGCTCGTCGTCGGTCATCTTGACGAAGTCGTCCTCGATGGCGTTGACGGCCTTGGACACGGCTTCGAGCTCACGGAGGATCTTGCCCTCGCCGATACGGAGGAGCTTGTCGATGATGGCAGGCACGAGTGGTAACTGTACCTACCGCTCCCACGAGCGGTGCAATGCGTGCGCCAGCTCGCCCGCGAGGTCGCCGCGACCGTCCACCACGACGTCGTCCAGGCCGAGCCAGCCCGCGAGGTGGCGCAGCTCGCCGGCCAGCTCCTCGGCCGTCCCCGGAGGCGCTCCCACCTCGGCGTACGCCCCCGGCACCCGCAGGACGCCGGCGGCGCGGTCCGCCTTGAGGTCGACGCGCGCCACCAGGCGGTCGCCGAGCAGGAACGGCAGGACGTAGTAGCCGTGGACCCGCTTCGCGGCCGGGACGTAGATCTCGATGCGGTAGAAGAAGTCGAACAGCGCCTCGGTGCGCGCCCGCTCCCACACGAGCGGGTCGAAGGGGCTCAGCAGCGTCCGGGCGGCCACGCGCCGCGGCAGGCGGGCGTCGCGGTGGAGGTACGCCGCCCGCTTCCACCCCTGGACCGACACGGGCTCCAGCTCGCCGGACTCCACGAGCTGCTCGATCGCGACGCGCACGCTGGGCGCACCGGGCGCGGGCTGGAGGCGCAGGCGGTAGTAGTCGGCGAGGCACTGCGCGCTCGCCACGCCGTGGGAGCGTGCGGCACGGCGTACGAGCTCGGTGACCGCGTCCTGCGGCGCGGGCGTGGGGGCGTCGAGGACTGCCGCCGGCAGCACCCGCTCGGGCAGGTCGTAGAGCACCTCGAACTGGCTGGTGCGCCCGGCGATCGCGACGTCACCGACGAGGTAGAGGTAGTCGAGCACCTTGCGCGACTCCGACCAGTTCCAGCCCCAGTGCTCCTTGGTGCGGGGACCGGTGCTGAACTCCTCCTCGAGGTCGCGCGCGGTCACGGGGCCGCGGTCGCGCACAGCGGCCAGCACGCGCGGCTCGAGCGCGGCGTCGGCGGTGAAGCCCCACTTGCCGCGCTCGGAGCGGTAGGTCTCCATCCGGTGGCGCATCAGCGGCCACAGGTCGACCGGCATCAGGGCCTGGACGTGCGCCCAGTACTCCACGACCCGTCGCGGCCGGCGCTCGGCGGCACGCGTGAGCAGCCCGGTGTCGTAGGGGCCCATCCGCGAGTAGAGCGGCATGTAGTGGGCGCGCTGGAGCACGTTGACCGAGTCGACCTGCAGGACGCCGGTGCGCTGCAGGGTGCGGTCGAAGGTGCGCGTGGTCGGGGTCGCGTGGGCCCGGTCGGTGAAGCCCTGCGCGGCCAGGGCGACGCGGCGGGCCTGGAGGCGGGTCAGCGACTCCATCGGACCTAGGGCAGATCGAGGAGCTTCTCGCGCATGGCGTACATGACGGCCTCCATGCGGGAGTGGAGCTGGAGCTTCTCGAGGATGTTGCGCACGTGGTTCTTCACCGTGTTCTCGGAGATGAAGAGCTCCTTGGCGACCTCGCGGTTGTTGAGGCCCTTGGCCACCAGTCGCAGCACCTCGAGCTCGCGCTCGGTCAGCTTCAGGGCCGGGCCCTGCTCGCGCTCGGGCTTGGACATCTGCTTGAACTCGTCGATCAGCTTGACCGCCATCGACGGGCTGATGAGCGACTGCCCCTCGTTGACCACGCGGACGGCCTGGGCGACCTCCTCGATGGAGGAGTCCTTGAGCAGGTAGCCCGACGCACCGTTCTTGACCGACTCGTAGAGGTCGGCCTCCTCGTCGGAGACGGTCAGCATGATGATCTTGGCCGAGGGCACGGCCTCCTTGATCGCGCGGCAGGCCTCGACGCCGGTGCGACGCGGCATGCGGACGTCGAGCAGGATCACGTCCGGGGCGGTGGTGACCGCGAGGTCGGTCGCGGTGACCCCGTCGGCGGCCTCCCCCACGACCTCGATGTCGCTGTCGCCGCTGAGCAGCATGATCAGGCCTCGACGGAAGAGCTCCTGGTCGTCGACCACCAGCACGCGGACGGGTTCACTGCCTTGAGCCTCGGTCACGCGCGCATCATGTCATGCGCGCGTGACCGGGGCGGTGGCGCAGCGCGTGGGTCAGCCCGCGACCTGCCCGTCGACGTCCAGCGAGATCACGCCGTAGTCGTAGCCGCGGCGTCGGTAGACCACCGACGGACGCTCGCTCTCCTTGTCGACGTAGAGGTAGAAGTCGTGCCCGACCAGCTCCATCTCGTAGAGCGCCTGGTCGAGCGTCATGGGGGCTGCGGGGTGCGACTTCTCGCGCACCACCAGCGGTCCGTCCCCGGTCACGGTGATCGGGCCGACCTTGTGCTCGACGACCGTGTCGTCGTTCGCGGCCTCCGTGTCCTCCACGGTGGCCATGCCGGCGAGCGCCTCGCCGACCGACACGTGGTCGTTGCGCCCCTTGTGCACCCGTCGCCGGTCGGCGGCGCGGCGCATCTGCGCCTGCATCTTGTCGAGGGCCAGGTCGAGCGCGCCCATCTTGTCCTCGGCCGCCGCCTCGGCGCGGATCACAGGTCCCTTGGAGAACGCCGTGAGCTCGACCTTGGTGGCGCGGTCGTGCTGCCGGGGGTTCTTCTCGAGCTCCACCTCCACCTGGACCCGCATGATCCGGTGATCATGCTTCTCCAGGCGGCTGAGCTTCTCGGACACGTGCTCGCGGAACCTGTCGGACACCTCGCAGTGCCGTCCCGTGACCACAACCTCCATGTGAACCTCCTCAACTAGCGAGCGGACCGCACCCTTCCATGGGCCGCGGCGGCAACCGCCGGGGCAGGGTGGGATGGAGTCCGCCCGGCCGACCTGGTCTTCGACCCCACAATCGCCTGCTGAGACGTTCGCAGCTTCTCCGCCACTACTGGCCTTCTCCCGGCTGCCGGCACATCTGGTGCCGACGACGGGGCAGGACTTACTTCTAAGCCGCACCGTGATCGTCCTAGGGACTTACGTGGACCGTTTCGCCTGCGACTGGCATCGGCTTGCCACGGGACGGACCGCCCGACGCACCTGACGGTGCAGCGCACAGCCCTCTCCGTGACGCAACCACGGACCCGGGCGGACTCCATGACAAGACGCTAGCCCCTCGCGGCCCCCGGGCCAACTGTGGGGGCCACCTGTCGGGCAGTACGCCGGGTGGCTGCGACCGCGGCGATCGCGACGGGTGCCAGGCCGACCGCCTCCAGCGCGCGTTGCGCCTCTCGGGCGGTGGCGCCGGTGGTCAGCACGTCGTCGCACACCACGACGTACGCCGTGCCGCGGCGCCGGGCGAGTCGGGCCAGCGCGGGCGACGGGCAGCGCATCGAGCCGGCCACGTTGTCGGCCCGACCGCGCGCGTCCAGGCCCGCCTGGTCGGCGGCTCCGCGCGACACGAGCAGCGGGGCGACCGCGACCACCCGCTCCGGGCGCAGCACCCTCGCGGCCCGGCGGACCAGGGCTGCGGTGGCCTCGTAGCCGCGCTGCCGGCCGGCGCCGGGGCGCGACGGGACCGGCACGAGCACCAGCGGCACGGCCGGGTCCAGGTCCGCGGCGGCGGCCCGCACCGAGGTGGCGAGCAGCTCTCCGAGGACCCGGCGGTGCGACCACTGGCCGCGGTCCTTGTGACCCACGACCAGCGCGCGGACCGCGCCGTCGTACACCTCCGTCGCCCACGGCGCCACCAGTCCGTCGGGGACCGGGGCGGGCCAGGCCGGGGCGGCACGGCGCGACAGGGCGCCGCGGCAGCCCTCGCACAGCATCCGTCCCGGCGCGTCGCACCCCACGCAGCGGCTGCCGAGGAACAGGTCGAGGGCCGCGTCGATCACCCGTCCATGCCAGCAGCCCGCGGCCCGGGGCCGCAACCGGTCGGCGCTGGGCTGTGGAGGGTCAGCCGACGTAGGTCAGGGAGGTGAGCCCCCGCGCCAGATCGGGGACCGGGCGCTCGAGGCGGGTCAGGCTGGTGACGGCCCGACCGGCGAGCGCGAAGACCTCGCTGCCGTCGACCGGTGAGGAGACCAGCTGGCGGGTCGGTCCGCGCAAGCGGGTGGTGCCGCCGCTCGCGACCTCGCCGGGGGCACCGTCGACGGAGATGGTGCGCACCTCGGAGAGGTCCTCGGTGATGTCGCTGAGGACCGAGACCGCGGTCGGCGAGCGCCAGCCGATGTCCCGGATGCGCGGGCTGCCCTCGGTGGGGCGCGGCAGCGTGCGGACCCGGGTGGCGCCCAGGACCGTCCCGGCCGCGTCCTGGCGGACCCGGCTCGAGACCACGCGGTCGGCCTTGGCCCCGCGCACGACGGCCACCAGCCGGCTCCCGTCGCGCGAGACCAGGAGCGACCTGGCTGGCCGGCCGGTGATGCCCGGGACGTCGACCTCCCTCGCGGAGCCGTCGACGACCACGATGACCCGCGCTCGCCCGGCCCCGCGGTCCAGCAGCCAGATGCGGTCGCGGTGGTCCCAGCCCGGCGCGGCGAGGTCGACCGCGCCGACGACCGGCCTCGTCGTCTCCCCCGCCGCCGCCTGGACCGGCGCGACCAGCAGGTCCGCACCGTCGTCGGTGACGGCGGCGGCGCGGGCGCCGGTGAGGTCCACCCCGACGGAGCGCACGCCGAGGTCCACGGTGCCGAGCGGTCCGGCGGTGGGCTCGAAGGCGCCGATCCCTCCGGAGACGAGCAGCCCGCGGTCGAGCGCGAACAGCTCGGCGCTGGGGCGTACGCCGTTGGGGTCGTAGGCACTGCCCACGTCGAGGTTCACCTGCGTCGAGCCGCCCGGTCCGCCCAGCGCGCGTCCACCGATGCTCAGCTCCACGGCCCGGATGCGCGGCTCTTGGCGCAACGTCCACACGAGCTGGGCCAGCATCCGCTGCGCGGTCTCCTCGTCCACGGCGTCCGGGTCCCCGGCGAGGGCCACGGTGGCGATGCCCGCGCTGCTGATCGGGACGGCGAGGCCCTCCGCGCTCCCGGTCGGGAAGTAGGTCTGCACCACGTCGGGCGAGATGTCGTCGGGCTGCACCGCGAGCCCCCGCACGAGCGAGGAGGCGAACTGGTCGCCGCTCGGCACGAAGACGGGCTCGGGCACCAGCACCTGGGCCGTGGGGTCGAAGAAGTAGAGCGAGACGCGCTGGTAGGCGTCGTCGAACCACGAGTCCGGGACGATCAGGGCGTTCGGCAGCTCCTCGATGCGCCACTCGCCGTCCTCGAGCGCCAGCCCGAGCCCGAGCAGGGCCTCGGCCTGCGTGCGCTGCCACGCCCCGCGGGCGTCGTAGCGGTTGACCTCGGAGAGCGGGATGCGCACCGACGTCTCGCCCACGGCCGTGCCGAGCTCGGCGTAGGTGATGATCTGCTGCTCGGGCACCCAGGAGTCAGCGGCCTCCTCGGAGAGGAACTGGCGTGCGACGGTCGGGCTGATGGGCGTGGCCTTCATCGCCTCCAGGAAGCCGGCCACGATGTCGGCGGCCGAGTCCCCGGCCTGCGGGGGCCTCGGGTCGAAGGAGATGCCGGGGACGTCGTCGGCGGCCGCGGAGACCAGGGGCTCGACGACCGGGCCCTCGCTCGGCATCTGCACGCAGCCCGACAGCAGCGCGAGGGCCGCGACCAGGCACCCGCCCCGTGCCGCCTTCCTCATGGCGGTCCTCATGCGGTCTCCCGGGCGTCGTCGGGCACCAGCGGCAGGGGCGAGTGCCGCAGCTGGGTGCCGAGCGGGCGCGGCAGCGTGAGGCGGAACTGCGCACCCTCGCCCGGACGCCCCCACGCCTGGAGCCACCCGTCGTGCAGGTGGGTGTCCTCGAGCGAGATCGACAGGCCCAGGCCCGTGCCGCCGCTCGTGCGGGCCCGGGCGGGGTCGGCACGCCAGAAGCGGTTGAAGACCATCGCGGACTCCCCCGGCCCGAGGCCGATCCCGTGGTCGCGCACCGCGATGGCCGCGGACTGCCGGTCCGAGCCGACGAAGATCTCGACGTCACGCGACTCCGCGTGGTCGATCGCGTTGGTGACCAGGTTGCGCACGATCCGCTCCACCCGGCGTACGTCCGCCTCGGCGACGCACGGCGAGCCGGGGTCGTGCAGCACGACACGGGTGTCGCGCTGCGCGGCGAGCGCCGAGGTCATGTCGACCACGCGCCGCGCGACGTCGACGAGGTCCACGTCCTCCGCCTCGAGCACGGCGGCGCCGGCGTCGAAGCGGCTGATCTCGAGCAGGTCGGCCAGCAGGGTCTCGAAGCGGTCGAGCTCCTTCTGGAGCAGCTCGGCGGCGCGACCGGTGACGGGGTCGAGGAAGGGCCGCGCGTCGTGGATGACGTCGCTGGCCATGCGCACCGTCGTGATCGGCGTACGGAGCTCGTGGGAGACGTCGGAGACGAAGCGGCGCTGGAGCCGGCTGAGCTCCTCGAGCTGGCGGATCTGTCGCTGGAGGTTGGAGGCCATCTGGTTGAAGGACGTCGCGAGGCGGGCGAGGTCGTCCTCGCCCCGCACCCGCAGCCGCTCCTGGAGGTGGCCGGCCGCCAGTCGCTCGGCGACGCGTCGCGCCATCCGGATCGGCGTCACGACCTGCCGGGTCACCAGCCAGGTGAGGCCCGCGACGAGCAGCAGCAGCGGGACGCCGGCGACGAGCATGGCCCGCGAGACCAGCGCCAGCGTCTCCTGCTGCTCGGCGAGGGGGTAGAGGTAGTAGAGGGTGTAGGTGTTGTCGTCGGCCGGTAGCCGGACCTGGCTGCCCACCACGATGCCGGGGCCCTCCGGCAGTCCGGGGATCTCGCGCGTGGTGCGGATGTCGGTGTAGGTCCAGGCGGTCGGCGAGACGGAGTCGAAGCGCGCCTCGAGCTTCTCCGGCACGCTGCTGAGGTCGAGGCCCTCGGTGAACTTCGCGCCTCCGTCGGCCAGGCGTACGCCCTCGCTGATCGGCGGCGACAGCACCACGGCGAAGCCGCGGGTCGCACCACGGGCCTGGATCGGCTCGACGAGCGCCTGCTGCTGCGCGGACTCGTCGACGTCGAGGCCCGGCTGGGCGGCGAGCCCGGCGCGGGCCGCCTCGGTCTCGCCCTCGGCCTCCTGCACGACTGCGTCGACACGGTTCTCGAGCAGGCCGTCGCGGGTCTGCTGGATGAGGAACCACCCGACGATGCCGACGACGGCGGCGGACAGCAGCACCGTGCTGACCACGACGCGTGCCTGCACCGAGCGTCGCCAGAAGGCAGGCCCGTGGCGCAGGACCGGCGGCAACCGGTCGAGGAGCCTCATCGGGTCACGCCGGGGACTTGCCGGCCTTGTAGCCGACACCGCGGACGGTCACCACGACCTCCGGGTTCTCCGGGTCGTGCTCGACCTTGGAGCGCAGGCGCTGCACGTGCACGTTGACCAGCCGGGTGTCGGCGCTGTGGCGGTATCCCCAGACCTGCTCGAGCAGCACCTCGCGGGTGAAGACCTGCCAGGGCTTGCGGGCCAGGCACACGAGGAGGTCGAACTCCAGGGGCGTGAGGTTGATCGGCTCCTCGCCGCGCGTCACGGAGTGGCCGGCGACGTCGATGGTCACGTCGCCGATGGTGAGGCCCTCGTCGGGGGTGACGTCGTTGCGACGCATGCGCGCCCGGACGCGGGCGACGAGCTCCTTGGGCTTGAAGGGCTTGACGATGTAGTCGTCGGCCCCGGACTCGAGGCCGACGACCACGTCGACGGTGTCACCCTTCGCGGTGAGCATCACGATCGGCACGCCCGACTCGGCGCGGATCTCCTTGCACACGTCGATGCCGTCCTTGCCGGGCAGCATCAGGTCGAGGAGGACCAGGTCGGGCTTGTAGTCGCGGAACGCGTCGAGGGCCACGTCGCCGCGGCCCACGATGCGGCTGTCGAACCCCTCCTGGCGGAGGACGATGGAGAGCATCTCCGCCAGGGAGGCGTCGTCGTCGACGACGAGCACGCTTCCGCGCGCGGGTTCGACAGGATCGTTCATGGCGCCAGTCTAGGGCTGGCACCCGCAGTCATGAGCAGGACTCAGTAGCGGTAGTGGTCGGACTTGAAGGGACCGGCCACGTCGACACCGAGGTACTCGGCCTGCTCCTTGGTGAGCTCCGTCAGCTCGACACCGAGGGCGTCGAGGTGCAGGCGGGCCACCTCCTCGTCGAGGTGCTTGGGCAGCACGTGGACGCCGAGCTCGTAGTCGTCGGCCTTGGTGAACAGCTCGATCTGCGCCAGCACCTGGTTGGTGAAGGAGTTCGACATGACGAACGACGGGTGCCCGGTGGCGTTGCCCAGGTTGAGCAGGCGACCCTCGGACAGCACGATGATCTTCTTGCCGGGCTCGTCGCCCTCGCTGGGGAAGATCCACTGGTGGACCTGCGGCTTGATCTCGTCCTTGACGATGCCGGGGATCTTCGCCAGGCCGGCCATGTCGATCTCGTTGTCGAAGTGACCGATGTTGCCGACGATCGCCTGGTGCTTCATCTTGTGGAAGTGCTCGACCGTGATGATGTTGAAGTTGCCGGTCGTGGTGATGAAGATGTCGGCCGTCTCGACGACGGACTCCAGGCGACGCACCTCGTAGCCGTCCATGGCGGCCTGCAGGGCGCAGATCGGGTCGATCTCGGTGACGATGACGCGCGCACCCTGGCCACGCAGGGACTCCGCGGAGCCCTTGCCGACGTCGCCGTAGCCGCACACGACCGCGACCTTGCCGCCGATCATGACGTCGGTGGCGCGGTTGATGCCGTCGATGAGCGAGTGGCGGCAGCCGTACTTGTTGTCGAACTTCGACTTGGTGACCGAGTCGTTGACGTTGATGGCCGGGAAGAGCAGCGTGCCCTCGCGGAAGCGCTCGTAGAGGCGCAGCACGCCGGTGGTGGTCTCCTCGGACACGCCCTTGATGTCCTTCGCGACGGCGGTCCAGTAGCCCGGCTTGCTGGCCACGGAACGGGCCAGGACCCGCAGGACCTCCTTGAACTCCTCGTTGTCGGTGCTGTCCTGCGACGGCACGACACCGGTCTTCTCGAACTCGACGCCGAGGTGCAGCAGCATCGTGATGTCGCCGCCGTCGTCGAGGAGGACGTTGGGGCCGACCGGGTTGCCGTCGGCGTCGCTGAAGGCGAAGACCTTCTCGGCCTCGTCCCAGTACTCGCCGAGGGTCTCGCCCTTCCAGGCGAAGACGGGCGTGCCGGCGGGGGCGTCGACCGTGCCCTCGGTGCCGACGACGACGGCCGCGGCAGCGTGGTCCTGGGTCGAGAAGATGTTGCAGGTGGCCCAGCGCACGTCGGCACCGAGCGCGACGAGCGTCTCGATGAGGACGGCGGTCTGGATCGTCATGTGCAGCGAGCCGGCGACGCGGGCGCCCTTGAGGGGCTGCTCCTTGCCGTAGCGCTCACGCATGGCCATCAGGCCGGGCATCTCGTGCTCTGCGAGCTCGATCTCCTTGCGGCCGTAGGCGGCGAGGCTGAGGTCGGCGACCTTGAAGTCCATCTGTGTCTCCTGGTGTCGAGGAGGTGCGTCTGCGCCGCACATCTGTGCATCGTCGGGATCTCCCGCGCGGACCAGAAGAGGGTAAAACCGCCTTCAGCGATTCGGAGAATCCTCGGCGGTGCCGCCGGGGGCCGCCTCGTCGTGCCTGGCGTCGTGCCCGTCGACGCCGCCCTCGTCGTGGGAGTCGTGCCCGGAGCCGTGGCCGGAGCCGTGGCCGCCGCCGATCCCGAAGGCGTGCAGCACGGCCAGCACCAGACCGCCGACGACGAGGCCGACGACACCGGAGAGCAAGGTGTTCACCACCCAGCCGAGCAGCGCACCGAGGGTCCCGCCGACGGCGTCGTGCACGGCGTCCTCCCAGTGGTGGATCGCGTCGTACGGCGCATACAGCACGTCACCGAACGCGGTGCCGTCGAGCAGGCCGCCGTCTCCGCCGATCTCGTAGAGGCTGACCAGGAGGATGTGGCCGCCGACCCACAGCATGGCCAGCGTGCCGATGAGGGAGATCGCGGTGAGCAGGCGCGGCATCGCGGACACGAGGGCGAGACCCACGCGCTGGGCTCCCTTGGAGGGCTTCTCCGCGAGGTGGAGCCCGACGTCGTCCATCTTCACGATGAGCGCGACCACGCCGTAGACCAGGACCGTGATCAGCACGGCGACCGCCGCCAGGACGATCGCCCGCATCCAGATGGTGGCGTCGGGGTCGGACGTGACGACCTCCTTGAGCGCGATGACCATGATCTCGGCGCTCAGGATGAAGTCGGTCCGGATGGCGCCGGCGACCGTCTTCGCCTCGTGCTCAGGGCTCAGCTCACCCGCGCTGGTGAGCTCCTCCTCCGCCTCCTCGGCGACCGGCTCGTGGCCGCTGACCTTCTCCCACACCTTGTGCGCGCCCTCGTAGGCGAGGAACCCGCCGCCGAAGATGAGGATCACCGGCAGCAGCTGCGGGAGGAACTGCCCCAGGAGCACCGCGGCCGGCAGGATGAAGAGCAGCTTGTTGCGCAGCGAGCCGATCGCGATCTTCTTGATGATCGGCAGCTCGCGCTTGGCCGGGGACCCGTGGAGGTACTGCGGCGTGACGGCCGTGTCGTCGACGACCACGCCCGCGGCCTTCATGCTGGCCCGCCCGGCGGCGGCGCCCACGTCGTCCACGCTGGCCGCGGCGATCCGGGCGAGTGCGGCGACGTCGTCGAGGAGGGCGAACAGTCCGCCGGCCATGGGTGGTCCTCCGGGTCAGGGGTCGGGAAGGGGTGGTGCGTGGGGCAGCCTATCGGCGCACCCGCTTCCCCCGGGTGGCCGAGTCGCCGAGCACGCCCCCACCGCCGGTGGTCGAGCAGCCGGAGCGAGGAACGAGCGAGGCGCATCGGAGACCTGGCCCGTTGTCGGACCCCTTCCCTAGGATCGAACGCATGATCGAGGAACTGGAAGTGGAGCCGGAGGCCGGGGCAGACGCCCTCGGCCCCACGGCCCTGCTCGCCTCGATCCGCTCCGCCCGCAGCGTGGAAGACGCTGCCGCCGCCCGCCAGCTCGACCTCGCCGCCCGGTGGGCCGACCTGCACCCTCCGGAGTCGATCCACTCCGCCGCGTCGTTCACCGTCGCGGGGTGTGAGCACGAGGAGCCCATCGCCGGTCCGGGTACGCCGCTGGTGGCGGAGTTCTGCGTCGCCGAGCTCGGCACTGTCCTCGGCATCACGAGCGTGTCGGCGAAGAAGCTCATCGGCCACGCCCTCGAGCTGCGGCACCGTCTCCCGCGGTTGTGGGCGCAGGTCCACGCCGGGCGGGTGCCGGCCTGGCGAGCCCGGGCGGTGGCGGAGGCGACCATCCACTCGAGTCCGGCCCTCACCGTGGAAGCCGCCCGGTTCGTCGACGCGCAGGTCGCAGCGGTCGCGGGGAAGATCGGACCCGCCCAGCTGGACCGGCTGGTCGCGGAGACGATCAAGCGGTTCGACCTGGCCGAGACGGACCTGGCCGCGGACCCGGAGGACGGGTACCTCCACGTCGACCCGCGCCACGTCACGATCCACGACGAGGACGTCCACTTCGCCGGGACCGTGCGGCTCGAGGCCGAGATCGACCTCGCCGACGGACTCGACCTCCACCAGGCCCTCGCCCACGGCGCAGCCACCATGAAGGCCCTCGGGTCCGAGCTGCCGCTCGACGCCCGTCGGGCCAAGGCGCTGGGTGACCTGGCGCGGACGCAGACCGCGCTCGACCTCCACGACCCTGCTGGTGGTCGACCGGCAAGTGACTCTGCTGGTGGTCGAGTAGCAAGTGACTCGGCTGGTGGTCGAGTAGCCGGTGAGGAACGAGCCGGCGTATCGAGACCAGACCTCCCTGCCGCCCGCGAGGTCGTCCTCCACGCCCATTTCGACGCCACCCTGTCCGGCGACACCACCGTGTTCGGGTCGACGGGGCGGCTGGAGGAGGGGCAGAGGCTGGTCCTGCTGGAGCAGCTGAAGTCGTGGTGTGGCGACTCGCGGACGAAGGTCACGGTCAAGCCGGTCATCGACCTCAACCAGGAGAAGTCCGCGCCCGGTTACGAGATCCCGGACCGGATCCGTGAGCACGTGGTTCTTCGCGATCGCACCTGCGTGTTCCCATTCTGCGGTCGACCGGCGCGCGGGTGCGACGTCGACCACGTCATCGAGTACGACCATGACGCCGAGGCGGAAGGTCGACCCCAGCCCGGACCTACGGAGACCGAGAACCTGGGTGCGCTGTGCCGGTTCCACCACCGCCTCAAGACCCACAGTGCTTGGCGCTATGACATGGCCGCGCCCGGAGTGTTCGAGTGGACGTCCCCGCACGGGCACCGCTACCGCCGAGACCGCACCGGCACGACCGCGCTTGATCCACCCGACTCCAGCACACCGCGGATCCCGTCACCGCGAAGATGACCCCGCCCCACACCCCGCCACCCACGTGATGGCGGGGCCACAGGCACGTCCTCCTCGGCTACTAGCGTGCACCTATGCCGTCCTTCGTGAAGTCCGTGACCTTCGACTGCCACGATCCGCTCGCACTGGCGGCCTTCTGGGCGGCCGCGCTCGGCTCTGACGTCGACGAGGACAGCACGTCGGAGCGCGCGTGGGTCGAACCCGCCGGGTGGGGAGGCCCCAGCTTGTGGTTCCAGCGGGTTCCCGAGACGAAGGTCGCGAAGAACCGCCAGCACTTCGACCTGCGGGCGATGGGTCCACTCGCCGACGAGCGGGACCGGCTCGTGGCGCTGGGCGCTCGGACCGTCCGCCAGGACGACACCCTCGTCGTGATGCTCGACCCTGAGGGCAACGAGTTCTGCTTGGAATCCTGACTACTCGCCGAGCACTGTCGGTCCCCCGCGCCACACTCGCGACATGGACACCGCCGCCCTGCTCACCCGCCTCGCCGAGGTCATCGACGCCCACGACTGGGCAGGGTTGCCCGACCTCCTGCACCCCGACTTCACCTGTCGGCTGGTCCACACCGGTGAGGTCTTCGACCGCGACGGGTGGGTCCGGCTCAACGCCGACTACCCGGGCTTCCAGCGCATGCACGTCGAGGACCTCGTCGCCGCCGACGACCGCGGCGTCCTCCGCGCGAAGGTGATCGGGACCGAGCCCCACGGCGGGGACCAGGTCTTCGCCGTCGCCAGCTTCGCCACCGTCCGGGACGGACTCCTCGCCGAGCTCACGGAGGTGTGGACCGACGTCGACCAGCAGGCACCCGACGGCACCCGGCCACTAGCCTGAGCCGGTGCTGCCCGAGCCCACCGAGCGCCTGCGCTTCCGTCCGATGACGATGGCCGACCTCGACGACATGACCACTCTCCTCTCGGCCCCGGATCCCGTGTTGGTGGACCGACCGGCCCGCGACCGCGACGACGCCGTGCGCTGGATCGAGTGGCAGGAGCGCAACTACGCCGACCACGGGTTCGGGCTGTGGGTCGTCGAGACCCATGAGGGTGAGTTCGTCGGCGACTGCGGCCTGACCGTTCAGGAGGTCGAGGGTGAGCCCCACGTCGAGGTCGGCTACCACGTCGTGCCGGCCCTGCGCGGCCACGGCTACGCCACGGAGGCCGCGATCGCCGTACGCGACTGTGCGGCCGCCGCCGGCATCGAGCACCTCGTGGCGATCATCCGCCCGGAGAACACCCCCTCGCAGGGCGTCGCCCGCGGGCTCGGGATGGTCCTCGAGCGGACGGCGTACGTCCACGGCGGCGACGCGCTCGTCCTCGGGACGAGGCTGACGACGCCGGCGAGGGCCGAGCCGACCTAGTCGTCGACCAGCCCGACGCGGAGGTACTCCGCGGCGTAGGTGCCGGTCAGCAGCAGCGAGGCGTAGCGCGCCACCTCGGCGTCGGCGTCGGTCTCGAGCGTCTCGACGCGTACGCCGTGGCGCGCGGCCGCGGCCCGCAGCTCACCCGCCTGCTCGCGGACCACCGGGTCGTCGGCGCGGTCGTCGAGCACCAGCAGCAGCGGGCGCAGGTCGGCCTGCTCGTCGGAGAAGGGATCGGCGAAGGTGTCGTGCGGCTTGGTGGCCTCGATCACCGGCAGCAGGTGCTCGGCGTCGCCCGCGATCGCGGAGCGTCCGCTCGTGCGGCGCAGCGACTCCGCAAGGCGACGGGCCGCACGGGCGGCAAGCACGGACCCGCCCCACACGAGCGGGTTGGTGTCGGCCATCGCGATGGCCAGCATCTTGGCCGGGTTGACGGCCAGGTCGCGGTGCGGCGAGCAGCTGGTGGCGACCTCGTCGAGCGACTCCGCCACCGACTCGGCCTCGGCGTGGGGTCCCAGCTGGATGTGGGCGAGGTAGTCGAGCATCACCACGGCCGTGGCGAGCTGGTCGCCGGTCACGGTCGGCAGCAGCGTGACGTGGCGACCGGCGGCGTGCTCGGCGACCATCGAGCGCTCCGGGCACGCGACGGCCACCTGCGCGCCGCGGCGTACGGCCTCGGCGACCGCGGACGCGGACCCGTGGTCGTTGCCCTCGGGCGCGAGCATCACGACGAGGTCGAGCGAGCCTGCCCAGCCCGGGAGCCCGGGGTTGGGCCAGGCGACGAAGGGCACCGGGCACCACGGCTCGAGGACCGCGCGCAGCAGCCGCGAGTCGGGACCGGCGGCGATCACCGCACGCGGACGCGCCTCGTCGCGACCCCGGGCGATGGCCTCGGCCGTCGCCGCGGCGGCCGCGTGGGCCTCGCGACGCACCCGGGCACCGCTCTCGGCGAGGGTGCGCAGGCGCAGGTCGACGGTCTCCAGCACGCCGTCGTCGTCGAGACGGGCCTCGTCGAACCAGGTCGCCACGTCGGACCCCGGCCTCAGGCCGGCTTGCGGGCTTCGTCGACGAGCAGGACGGGGATGTCGTCGCGGACGGGGTAGGCGTTGCCGCACCCCTGGCAGACGAGCTCGTCGGCGCCGGCGTGCGTCGCGGGCGACAGCTCGCCGTGGCAGGCCGGGCAGACGATGATGCTCAGCAGCTGCGGGTCGATGTTCACGCGCACGATCCTAGGTCAGTCGGTGGACGTCAGGACACGCAGGTGCCCGCGCTTGGCGCCGCGGGACGGGTCGTCGGTCGAGTGCAGCGGGACCGGCGCCGGCGCGGGGCGGCCGGCCTCGCGGACGGCGTCGGCCAGGGCGAGGAGGTCGTCGCTGCTCGGGCCCTGCGCCTTGGGGTCCGGGGCCAGCCGCAGGACCTCCCAGCCGCGCGGGGCCGAGAGCCGCTCGCTGTGCACGTCGCAGAGGTCGTAGGCGTGCGGCTCGGCGTAGGTCGCCAGCGGCCCGAGGACGGCGGTCTGGTCGGCGTACACGTAGGTCAGCGTGTTGACCGCGGAACGGCCACACGCCGTACGCGAACAACGACGGGCAAGGCTCACGGCGCCGACGCTACCCGCCGCACGCACGCGCGGCGCTTAGGCTCGCGGCGTGGACGACGTCAGCCCCACCCGCCCCGACCGCCCGCGCCGCACCCGTGACCGGCGCGGCCGCGGCATGCGCGGCCCCGGGGTGATGCCTGCCGTGCCGGGGACGCCGGCGCTGCGCACCGACCGGCAGCGCTTCGACCAGCTCGTCCTCGACGTGGTCACCCCGCTCGACGAGCGCTGGCAGCGCCACCTCGGGCTGGTGGAGTACGCCGTCGAGGACGCCCCGATGCTGCCCGACGACTGGGGCGACGACACCGTGCCGCTCTCCTCGCTGGTGCGCGGCAAGGGACAGGACCCGACCCGGCTGGTGATCTTCCGCCGCCCCGTCGAGCACCGCGCGAACGACCGCGACGAGCTCGAGGCGATGGTGCACACCGTCGTGGTCGAACAGCTCGCCGAGCTGCTCAACCTCACCCCCGGGCAGGTCGACGAGAGGTACGCCGACTAGCGGGGGCTACCTCTGCGCGGGCCGGACGTCCGGGACCTGGCCGGTCGTCACCAGTGGGGACAGCGGCAGCACCGACAGCCCCCGGTCCTCGACCTCCACCGACACGACCGCACCGGTGCGCTCGACCCGGACGACGGCCAGCACCGCGTCGTCGGGCAGCCGGATGCGAGCCGCGGTTGCGGGCTCCACCTCGACGCGCCGCTCACGCACCACCGGCTCGCCGTCGGCGTCCCATGCCCGGAGCACGAGCACACCGGACGCCTCTGCCCCGGCGACGACGACCCGCTTGGAGCCGGCGGGCAACGCCACGGCGGTGTCGCCCTCCACGACGGGGCCCGCCACGGAGAAGGCGAGGTCGGAGGCGGTCCGCGTCCGCAGCGCGGCGGTGACCGGACCGGTGGCGTCGAGCCGCAGGGCCTGCACCCCCTCGGCGGTCGGGCCGCGCAGCACCCCGGCGAGGTCGACCTCGGTCACCGTCGCGGGTGCGAGGGTCACCTCCTCGACGCCTGATGGGGCGAACTCGCTCTCGCCGCTCACCAGCCTCAGCGCCACCCGGACCTCGCTGTCGCCCGGGTTGGCCAGGGTGAGGGTGCGGTCGGCGGCCGCTGCCTGCACCCCGACGACGTACGACGTCTCGGCGGGGGCGTCCTGCGCCGGCAACCACTCGCGCATGGCCGGGTCGGTGCCCACCGGGTCGAGCACGTCGACGACGCCGGCGGAGAGCCGTCCGCGCGAGACGAGGACCTGGGCGGCCAGCGCGTCGCGGTTCGGGGCGACCTCGGCGAGGTCGAAGGAGACCGACCGGCCCCCCGGCACCCGGACGCCGCGCAGCGCCGGGACGTCCACGAGCCCGCTGCCGTCCCACAGGGCGACGTCTGCGACGGCCGGGCCCCGGTCGGGGTTGACGAGCGTCAGGGTGGAGGGGTGCTCCGCGGAGGCGCCCAGGCCGGTGAACCAGCGCTCGGGGGCGGGCTGGTCGCAGGCCACCGCCGACCCGGCACCCGAGCGCCCGGCGAGGAGACCGGGGGCGAGCTCGCCGGCGCCGTCGACGACGACCGAGGCGCGCTCGTCGAGGCTCGCGACACCGTCGTCCAGGGTGACCGTGCGCTCGTCGCGCCCGACCCGCACGGCGAGGTCCCCGGACGCGAGGGAGGCGCTGCCCAGGCGCACCTGGTCCGCCCCGGGCAGGCGCGCGGGGCAGACGGCGGTCGAGCGGTCGAGCGGGGCGTCGGAGGGGGCGTACGCCGTCGTCGGCTCCGCTGCGGGCCGGACGAGGGCCAGTGCCGCGACGGTCAGCAGCGGGATCGCCACCGCGAGCAGGGTCAGGGGTGAGGGGCGTCGACCAGCCGCGTCGGCGACGCGGCGCCTGCCGGTCGTGGGTGCGTCAGTCATGGCTGCGTCCCTCCCGGCGCTGGCGCACCGTGGGCGCGGCCAGCACGATCGCGGCGAGGACCGCCAGCCCCTGGACGACCAGCAGCGCGGTGCGCCACCACGGCTCGGGACCGTCGAGCGCGGCTGCGTCGAGCGGCCGGTCCACGCGCCAGGCGCGGGTGCTGCGGTCCTCGGCGCTGGCCTGCTCGAGGCCCGCCGTGGCGTCGAGGCGGGCCGAGATCCGTCCGTCGGCGGGCGAGGCGAGCACGACGTACTCGACGCCGCGGTCACCGAGCGCGGCGACCACGCCCGGGGTGGGCGCCGACACCAGTGCCTGCACCTCACCGGTCAGGTCGGCGTCCTCGTCGGCGAGCGTGAGGATCTCGTCCTCGCCGACGGTGGTGCCGTCCTCGCGGCGGATGCGGTAGGTGACGCCGTCCTCCACGGATCCGTCGACCACGAGCACGCCGTGCTCCGGGCCGAGCAGCGAGCTCTGCTGCATGTAGACCGGGACGGTCGTCTCGGCGTCGCGTGCCATCGCGTTGTCGGGGGTGGTCAGCCACCACCCGAGGCCCCCGAGGGGCACGGCCGCCGCCACCACGGCCAGTGCGGCGGCGACGCCTCGCTGCCAGGCGGGGTGGTGCTCCTCGAGCCGGCGCAGGTAGGCGTCCGCACCGAGCGCGACCGCGACGATCGCGGTGCCCTGGAGGATCACCACGAACAGGCCGAGGCTGGGGCGCGTGGTCACCGACGGCAGGTCGAGCGAGACATGGGAGAGCACCCCCGACACCAGCGCTGCGGCCAGCGCGACGAGCCAGCAGATCACGACCGGCACACGCGTGCGCCGCGGGAGCAGGGCAGCGACCGCCAGGACCCCCAGCACGATGCCCAGGCAGTCGGGCGCCCCGAGCTCGTTGAGCCGGCCGGTCAGCAGCCCGCCGAAGGTGACCTGGTCGACCGTCAGCCGCCCCGCCTCGAGGAGCAGCCCGGAGCCGGAGCCCGTCGTCAGCAGCGGCAGCAGCCAGGGCGCGAGCAGCAGCGGCGTCGCGGCCACGGCGGCCACGGGCGGTCCCCAGCTGTCGCGCTCGCGCAGCAGCCGCGGCGAGATGACCGCAGCGGCACCGAGCACTACCGCGGTGGCCAGCAGCGCGAAGAGCCAGAAGCCCGGAACGAAGGCCGCGCCGAGGGCGAGCAGGAGAGCCGTACGCCACGCGGCGCGCCAGCGGCGATCGCGGTCGGGGTCGACGAAGCCCAGCGCGGCGTGGGCGGCCCACGGCAGCAGCGCCGCGACGGCGACGGTGCCGAAGCGTCCCTCGCCCCAGGCTCCCGACGTCACCGGGACCAGCGCGTAGGTGAGCGCGCCCCACACCACCAGCCAGCGCGGGAGCCCGAGCGGGTCGACGAGGCGGCCCACGACCTTGAGCAGGCGCCAGGCGCCCCACGCGGAGAACGGCACCGCCAGCAGCATCAGTCCCGACACCACCGCGCCGGTGCTGCCGAGGAGGAGCGACGCCGCGAGGGCGAAGGGCAGGACGTAGGCGGGTGCGGGCACGTCGGTGCCGGTGCCGAGCGGGTGCCACGAGGTGGCGTGCAGCCGCCACCAGTCCCCCGCCGACACGGGGACCGGTGAGAGCGCACCGCCGGTGATCGAGCCGAAGGCCTCGCGCCCGGCGAGGATCGCCAGCACGCCGAAGAGCACCAGCACGACCGCGACCGGGTTGGTGAAGAAGCGGGCGACCATCCCGGTGTCGGTGAGGTAGGCGTCCTCGTCGTCCTCGACCGGACGCCGCTGTCCGCGGGCGGCCTGCTCGCCCGGGGCCTGCGCGAGACGACGCCGCTCGGCGACGTCGGCGGCCTGGCTGGTGGCCGCGGACGCCAGGTCGGTGACGAAGTCGAGGCCGTGGCGGTAGGGCAGCCACGCCGGGGCCAGGAGGCGGCGTACGTCCGACGGCTCGCCCACGCGGCGCTCGGCACGCTGGCGGCGGGCGGCCAGCACCTGCCGCGGGCGGCCGTGCACCGAGAGCACTGCGGCCAGCTCGTCGAGGGCCTCCCCGACCGAGCGCACGCCGAGGTAGCCCACGACGCGCAGCAGCGAGCCGAGGAAGAGCCGGACGTACTGCCAGGCGAAGCCGCGCGACGACACGTTGGCCAGCGAGGTGAAGAGCGCGGCGCGACGCTCCTGGTAGTGGGTGTGGCGCCCGGTCAGCGGCGTGCGGCGTACGCCGCGGTGCGCGGCCTCGGCGTGGAAGACCACCGCCTGCGGCACCACGAGCGTGCGGTGGCCGGCGAGGGCGGCGCGCCAGCCGAAGTCGATGTCGTTGCCGAAGATCGGCAGCTCCTCGTCGAGCCCGCCCAGCGACTCGAGCACGTCGCGGCGCACCAGCATGCCGGCGGTGTTGACGGCGAGCACCTCGCGCACGGCGTCGTGCTGGCCCTGGTCGTACTCGCCGCGCTCGAGACCGGTCTCGCGGTGACCGGTGCCGGTGATGGTCAGGCCGACCTCGAGGAGCCGCCGCAGTGAGGGCCACTCGCGCAGCTTCGGGCCGAGGATCGCGGCGTCAGGATGCTCCTCGGCCGCGGCGAGCAGCTCGGCGAGCGCCGTCGGGGCGGGGTTGCTGTCGTCGTGGAGCAGCCAGACCCACTCGTCCTCGCCGTCCGCCCCGAGGGCAGGCGCCAGGTCGAGGCCGTGGCGCACGGCGGCGGGATAGCTGGTGGAGCCCGGGACGACGTCCACGACGAGTGACGAGCCGTTCAGACCGGCGCGGCCGAGGCCGTCGCGCACCAGGTCGAGGCTGTCGTCGCGGCTGGTGGTGTCGACCACCGCGACGCGGTCCACCCGGAGGGTCTGCCCGGTCAGACCAGCGAGAACTGCTGGGAGCCACCTCGCCCCGTCATGACAGACGAGAAGCGCAGTGACAGACACCGGAGCACCTTAGCGAGGCGCGCCGGACCGTCCGAAAACGGCGTGGAGGCGCTCGGTCAGACCGCGCGCTTCTTGAGCTTGCGGCGCTCGCGCTCGGACAGGCCGCCCCAGATGCCGAAGCGCTCGTCGTTCATCAGTGCGGACTCGAGGCAGTCGTCACGCACCTCGCACGTGAGGCAGACCTTCTTGGCCTCGCGGGTCGAGCCACCCTTCTCGGGGAAGAACGCCTCGGGGTCCGTCTGCGCGCACAGCGCGCGGTCCTGCCACCCGAGCTCTTCGCCCTCGGGTTCGAGAAGAAACAGTTCTGCTCTCATGGTGGTAAGCCCTTTCGACCCGGCTACGAACAACCCAATGACACTGTGGGAATTACATGCCTGTCGTTCCCGTAAGTCAAGCCCGGATCTGATATACCCGTTCGCCTTCCGGCAGGCTGCTCCTATGCCATCATCACCGTCCCCGACCGCCACACCGCTCCGCCGTGTCACCGTCCTCTCGGGAGGTGTTGGTGGGGCGAGGTTCGTCCAGGGCCTGCTCCACGGCCTGCGCACCGGCGCCGTCCCCGGCGGGAGCGCCGACACACACGTCACCGTCGTGGCCAACACCGCCGACGACTGGTGGATCCACGGGCTGAAGGTCTGCCCCGACCTCGACACCGTGATGTACACCCTCGGGGAGGGGATCGACGTCGAGCGCGGGTGGGGCCGCAGCGAGGAGACGTGGAGCGCGAAGACCGAGCTGGAGGCGTACGGCGTGGAGCCGACGTGGTTCGGCCTCGGCGACCGCGACATCGCCACCCACCTCGTGCGCACCCAGATGCTCGAGGCCGGCTTCGGGCTCTCGCAGGTCACCGAGGCTTTGTGCCGCCGGTGGCTCGAGCCGCTCCACGGCGACCGGGTCCGGCTGCTGCCGATGAGCGACGACCGGGTCGAGACGCACGTCGCGATCGCGGACCCCGACAGCGTCAGCGGGCGCCGCGTCGTGCACTTCCAGGAGTACTGGGTGCGGCTGCGCGCCGAGGTGCCCGCGGAGGCGGTCCTCGCCGTGGGCCAGGACTCCTCCACGCCCGGCCCCGGCGTGCTCGACGCCATCGCGGACGCCGACCTCGTGGTGCTGCCGCCGTCCAACCCGGTCGTGTCGGTCGGCACGATCCTCGGCGTCCCCGGGATCCGTGATGCCGTGCGCGCCACCCCCGCCCCGGTCGTGGGACTGTCCCCCATCGTCGGTCCCTCGCACGTGCACGGCATGGCTCGCCAGATGCTCACCAGCATCGGCGTGGAGGTCAGCGCCGCGGCCGTCGGGATCCACTACGGCGCACGCTCGCGCGGCGGCGTCCTCGACGGGTGGCTGGTCGACAGCCGCGACGCCGACCAGCTCCCGCGGCTCGAGGAGGCCGGCATCGCAGCCCGCGCGGTTCCGCTGATGATGACCGACCACGACGCGACCGCGGCGATGGCGGCGGCCGCCGTCGCGCTCGTGCCGGCCCCCGGCCCGGACGCAGGCACGTGAGCCGGCTCGAGGTCTGGGCCCCCGACGGCCTCCCCGAGGTCCAGCCCGGCGACGACCTGGCCGGCGTGCTGCTCGGCGCCCTCCAAAGCGGTGCGGGCCTCGCGGACGGCGACGTGGTCTGCGTGACCAGCAAGGTGGTGAGCAAGGCCGAGGGTCGCACCCGCAGGGGTGGGCGCGAGGAGGCGATCGACGAGGAGTCGGTGCGCCTGGTCGCCCGCCGCGGCGCGACCCGCATCGTGCGGCACCGCCTGGGCCTCACCATGGCGGCGGCCGGCGTCGACGCCTCCAACGTCGCCGCGGGGTCGGTCGTGCTCCTGCCGCTGGACCCCGACGCGTCGGCCCGTGCCCTGCGCCGCGAGCTCCGCGACCGCACCGGCGTCAACGTCGCCGTCGTCGTCACCGACACCGCCGGCCGGGCCTGGCGCGAGGGCCAGACCGACCTCGCCATCGGCGCCGCGGGCCTCGTGGTGGCCGAGGACTTCGCGGGACGCACCGACCCGCACGGCAACCCCCTCGCCGTGACCCTCCCCGCGGTCGCCGACGAGCTCGCCGGTGCCGCCGAGCTGGCGCAGGGCAAGCTCGCCGGCCGGCCGCTCGCCGTGGTGCGCGGCCGCGCGGACCTGGTGCTGGCGCCCGGCGAGGACGGGACCGGCGCTGTCGCGCTGGTGCGCCCGGACGGGGCGGACCTCTTCGGGTGGGGTGCGCGCGAGGCCGTCGTACGCGCCCTGGCCGGGGACGACGCGGACCGCTTGCCCTTCGGAGCACCCGCCGGGGCCGACGAGCTGGCGGCGGCGATCGGGCGGCTCCCCGACGCGGCCGACCGCACCGCCGTCGCGGCCGTCTGCTTCGCCCACGGGTGGCGGATCGAGGACTGGGAGCAGGCCTGATCCGACGTCGTGTGCGACGGATCACCGACGACTACGTAGACTCTGCCAGCGCAGTCCGTCGTCCACCGACCGAGAGACACCGAGCACCGTGGCCAAGCAGGCAAAGAAGACCGACCGTCAGGCGGTCATCGACTCCATCCGTTCCCAGCAGGCCCGCGGCGAGAACCGTCGCGGCATGGCGATCGTCGGCGTGTGCGTCCTGGTCGCCGTGCTCATCGTCGGCGCCGCCGCGTTCAAGCCCGTCAAGGACTGGTACGACCTGCGTGCCTTCTCCTCCGACTCGCTGAGCGACATCGGCGCCGCGGCCTCGGTGTGCCAAGAGGTCACCACCCAGCCCGCGGAGGGCAACCAGGAGCACGTGGACGTCGGCACCCCGCTGACCTACCCGGACTCGCCGCCTGCCTTCGGCACCCACTGGAACATGTGGGACAGCATGGACCGCAAGCTCTACACCACCTCCGACCGCCCTGAGACCGGTGAGCTGGTGCACAACCTCGAGCACGGCTTCACCATCCTCTGGTACGACGAGACCATCGCCGACGACGCGGAGAAGATGGACCAGCTGCGCGGCATCGCCTCGAAGCTCCAGGGCACCACCAACCTCCGTGACAAGTTCAAGGCCGTGCCGTGGACGTCCGAGGACGGCGAGCCCTTCCCCGAGGGCCAGCACGTCGCCATGACCCACTGGTCCGTCGGCGGCGTCGGCGAGACCGACCCGTCCAAGGCGGTCGGCGTGTGGCAGTACTGCTCGGACGTCAGCGGTGCCGCCCTCGACACCTTCATGACCGACTACCCCTACATGGACTCCCCCGAGCCCAACGCGGTCTGAGCGGGCTGCGTGCCCACCTTCGCCGAGACGCTCGGCGCCCACCTGCGGCGCGATCCCGGCCGGCCCCTGGTCACCTTCTACGACCACGCCACCGGCGAGCGCGTCGAGCTGTCGTTGACGACGTACGCCAACTGGGTGGCCAAGGCGTCCAGCCTGCTCGTCGACGTGGCCGACCTCGAGCGCGGGATGTCGCTGCGGATCGACCTGCCGCCGCACTGGCTCTCGACGGTGTTCCTCGGCGCGGCCTGGACGGTCGGGCTGCGCGTCACGACCTCCGACGAGCCCGACGCGGTCGTGTGCGGGCCTGACGGCCTCGCCGACTGGGCCCCCGGCGCCCGAGCCCTGCCGGTGCTGGCGTGCAGCCTGCGCCCGCTGGGCGTCCGGTTCGCCGAGCCGCTCCCGGCCGGCGTCCTCGACGTCGGCGTGGAGATCTGGTCGCAGCCCGACGGCTTCACGGCCTGGGACCCGCCCACCGGGGACGACCTCGCCACCGACGCCCTCACCCAGGACGGGCTGCACGACCTGACGGCCGCCGTCGGGAGTGCACTCACCGACGGCGGCCGTCTTCTGTCGGTGGCCGACCCGGCTTCCCCACCAGGAATGGCCACCTTCACCGAGCCCCTCCGAAGGGGAGGCTCGCTGGTCCTCGTCCGCAATCCCGACCCGGACCGCCTCGACGACGTCTTCGACGCCGAACGGGCGACTGCGCGGGCCTGACTGCGCAGCTCTGATTGCGCCGGCTGATCACCCGGCCAGGTCGAAGGCCCCCAGTCCCTCGCCCAGCACGCGCGGGGTCGAGACGCCCGAGCGACGACCGCTGTATACGTAGACCACGCCGCTGGCGCGCTCGCGCACGACGTAGTCGCTCCTGCCCTTCAGCGTCATCGGCTGGACGCCGAAGACCCAGTCGAAGCCCGAGAGGTCCGACGGGAGCCCGGCCGGCATCGGGACGCCGCCCTTGATCGGCACGGCGGCGTCGAAGCCCGACCCGTTGCCGCGCCACACCACGAGGGTGCCGCCGGTGTTGCCGACCAGGTCGGGGTTGCCGTCGCCGGTCACGTCGCCGACCGCGGTCAGGCCGGAGATGGCGCCCCAGCCCGCACCGAGCACGCGACCCGGCGCCAGGGCGCCCGTCCCGTTGCCGGCGAAGAGCAGCAGCTGGCCGGAGGTGTCGCGGCCCAGCACGTCGCCGGCGCCGTCGCGGTTCACGTCGCCGGCGTTGAGCAGCATGTCGAGACCTGCGAAGGAGACGCCGGTGTCGACCGGGGCGCCGAGCTCAAAGGTGTCCCTGTTGGCGACGACCACGAGCTGCTTGCCCGCCACGCCGATCAGGTCGGCACCCTGGCCGGCGACCAGGTTGGTGCCGGTGATCCAGCGCATGCTCTTGAGGTTGGAGACCGGGCCGCGCCCGGCGCCGTACGACCCGTCGCCGCGTCCGGGGAGCATCAGCATCTTGCCGGTGCTGGTGCGGGCCACGAGGTCTGAGGTGCCGTCACCGTTGAAGTCACCGGCGACGAGGCGGTTGTAGCCGCTCCACCTGCCGGCCACGCGCTGCGGCGGGGCGAAGCGCCCGGTGCCGTAGCCGGTCTGCAGGAAGAGCCGGTTCTTGGTACGCATCAGCAGGTCGGCGCGGCCGTCGCCGTTGAGGTCCCCGGCGCCGATGAGCTGGCGGTAGCTGCTGTAGCCCTTGCGGGTGACCTTGCGGTCGAAGCCGCCGCGGCCGGTCGCCAGGAGCGTGGTGAGGCGGCCCTTGAAGCGGGCGACCAGGTCGTTGCGGCCGTCACCGTTGATGTCGCCGACCGCCGTGATGAGCGAGTAGCCGCGCAGGGACATCTTCTTGGTGGTGGCGCCGAACTTCCCGTTGCCCTTGCCGGCCCGGACGCGCACGACCCCGGAGCGGTCCACCGCCACCAGGTCGGCCAGGCCGTCGCCGGTGAGGTCGGGTGAGACCAGGACGTCAGCGCGCTTGTCCCAGCCGCTCCTGCCGACCACGGTCCGCTTCTGGAACGACGTCAGGCCGCCCGTGGGGATCATCAGGCCGCGGCCGTCGGAGGCGCGGCGCACGACGAGGTCGGGGTAGGGCGAGGCGTCGAGGTTGTTCTGCGGGGCGGGCGCCGAGACCTCGACGGGCTGCACGGTCGGTGGCACCGGGGTGATCGGCGCCGCGCTGCTGGCGTACTGCCGGATGACCGGGAGCTTGGCGTAGAGGTAGCGCCCCGGGCAGGCGGTCGAGCCTGCGTCGCGGTGGCCGTTGATGGCCGGGAAGGTCGAGCGACCGACCTTCTGCGAGACCGACGCCGGGTTCACGCCGTGCAGGGAGAGCTTCCAGGCGAAGAGGGCGCCGTAGGCCCGCAGCATCACGTCCGGCGGCTGCACGGTGTCGAAGTTGCCGATGGCCGACATCGCGAAGGCGTAGTCGTTGTAGTTGAGCGTGTGGGCACCGACGACCGGCTTGTCGATGCCGCCGAACCGGCCCTCCCAGATCCGGCCGAACCGGTCGACGAGGAAGTTGTAGCCGATGTCGCTCCAGCCGCGGGACTTCACGTGGTAGGCGTAGATGCTGCGCAGGATCGCCGGCACCTGGGCCTCGGTGTAGTCGTTGGCGTTCACGGTGTGGTGCACGAAGCCGGCGCTGATGGAGCCGTAGCGCAGCGCGCCCTTGTTGCGGATGCTCTCGTCGGCGCCCCACTGGGCGCGCGAGAAGATCGTGGGCTGCGCTGCGGTCTTCCTGGCGGTCGCCGCCCGCAGGCTGAGGCCCTCGGACTGCATCAGCTCGTCCTGGTCGGCGAAGTCCTGCTCGTACGCCGCGGTGCCGTCCGCGTCGGACTGCTCGGCCGGAGCCTCGGTCTCGCTGCCCCGGGCCGTGCCGGGGTCGACCAGCGCCAGCGAGAGGTCGTCGGGCAGGGTCGTGCCGTCGGTGCTCGCCTCGACCTGGACGTCGTCGACGTCGCCGACGAACATCGGCTCGGTGCCGGGACGCGACGCGCGACCCTCGGCGCTGTCGGCGTCGGGACCGTGCTCGTCGTGGTACTCGAGGTCCTCCCAGGCGCTCCACTCCTCGCCGGTGCGGGTGCGCACCTTGAGCGAGATCTGGTCCTCCTCGAGGTCCTCCCCGTGCTCCCAGGTGACGCCGATGGCCGCGAAGCCGGTGACCGGCTGCGGGGTGCTCTGCACGCGAGCCGTGGTGGGGCTGCCGGCGACAGTACGGCCCTTCAGGCCGGAGAACCCGCCGGCTGCGCCCGTCAGCGGCACCTCGGTGACCTCGGGCGTGACCGCGGAGGTCGGCACGGTGGCCGACACCAGCGCGGCCGAGGCGTCCGGGGCGGTCTGCGAGGGGTGCTCACCGACGATGTCGAGCGACACCACACCGGAGGCCGGGGTGAGGACGACGAGGACGACACCCAGGGCCAGCACCTGCTGGCAGAGGGTGACGAGACGTGCCTGAAGAGGGCGCATGGGAATCTCTACTCCTGTGTGGGGGAAGGTCACACAAGGCAGAAGTTCACACCAGTCACACCAGTCACGGAAGAGTTTCTGAGTAACTACAAGAGTGTAATTTCCACTCGACACGCCGTTACATCAGTGTAATTCTGGATCAGAGTGCCACAGATGCGCCAGTAACGGGCCGAAAGCAGCACTCCCGCCCCCATCGATGGGGGCGGGAGTGCGCGCACGGACCCGTTAGTCGCGGGGAAGCGGAGGCTCAGATGTCGGCGCCGAGGCCGTCGTCGTCGCCGTTGTCGTCGCTCTCGTCGTAGTGGAGGTAGCGGATGCCCTCCTCGACGTCACCGTCGAAGCCGAGCTTGCCGCTCTCCATCACGAGCACGCGGTTGCAGAGGTTGCGCACCGAGCCGGGCGCGTGGGAGACGTAGAACATCGTGACGCCGGAAGCGACGATCTCGTCCATCCGCTTCTTGCACTTGCGCTTGAACGGCCGGTCCCCCACCGCCAGCGCCTCGTCGGCGATGAAGATGTCGGCGTCGACGTTGACCGCGACGGAGAAGCCCAGGCGCGCCTTCATGCCGGAGCTGTAGTAGGCGACGTCGGTGTCGAGGAACTTGCCCAGGTCGGCGAAGTCGACGATCTCGTCGAACTTGCGGTCGGTCTCGGCCCGCGACATCCCCAGGATGGCGGCGTTGAGGTAGAGGTTCTCGCGGCCGCTGAGGTTGTTGTCGAAGCCGGTGCCGGTGGCGATCAGGCCGGCGATCCGCCCGCGGGTCAGCACGGAGCCCGAGTCGGGGCGCATCACGCCACTGATCAGCTTGAGCAGGGTCGACTTGCCGGAGCCGTTGAGCCCCATCAGGCCGACCGCTTCCCCCTCGCTGACCTTGAAGCTCACGTCGTCGACGGCGTTGAAGACGTCGTGGGTCTTGCGCCCACGGGCCTTGGCCAGCACGGTCTGCTTGAGCGAGCGCTGGTAGGACAGCGTGAAGGACTTGGTGGCGTTCTCCACCTGGATCATCGTCGTCATCAGAGGCGCTCCGGCACCCGCGCCTCGAGGCGGGAGAAGACCCGCTGGGCCAGCACGAGGAGGACCAGCGAGATGCCGGTCATGATCAGGCCACGGGTGAAGAGGTGGTCGGGCAGGTGCACCGCGGCGGTGGCCTCGGGGTCGCTGGTGGTGCCGATCCAGAAGCCGCGCTGGATCAGCAGCACCGCCTCGGCCATCGGGTTGAGGAGGTAGTAGCTCGCGAGCGGCTCGCCGAAGCGCTCCTGCACCAGCGTGAAGGGGTACATCATCGGCACGCTGAAGGTGACGAACTGCGTGAGCGTCTGGGCGACCTTGCCGATGTCGCGCATGAAGACGTTGCCCACGCTGAAGAGCAGGCCGAGCGCGAGCCCGAGCGCCGCCGTGAGGGTGAAGCCGAGCAGTGCGGCCGCCATCCCGACGGCATCGGGACGCCAGCCGAGGAACAGGCACGGGATGAGCAGGATGATCAGCATCGGCACGGTGTGCCACGCGGCCACCAGCATCCGCGCGACCGGGAACATCTCCCGTGGCACGGGCAGCTTGGTGATGAGCGAGCGGTTCTGCACCAGCGACTGGGTGCCGCCGTTGAAGGTCTCGGTGAAGAAGTGGACGATCACCATGCCGGCGAACAGGTGGATGGCGAAGTTCTCGATCGTCCCCTCACCGCGGCCGATCATCACCTGGAACAAGAAGTAGAACATGCAGAACCGGATCGCCGGCTGCAGGTAGCTCCACACCCAGCCCAGCACCGTGCCCTGGTAGCGCGACTTGATGGTGTTGCGCACCAGCATGCCGAGCAGGTAGCGACGGCGTACGACCTCGGCGAGGCCGGTCGCCGCCGGAGGCGCCAGCGGCAGCGCCTCGAGCTCGGCGGAGGTGGGTCGGGGACGCCCGACGGGGGGCGTGCTCACGGCCTGCTCACTCGTCACCGTCGCGCTGCTCGGTCCACGGCGCGAAGGTCTTCTCCCACGCCTCGGGCGAGGTGATCTCCCCCAGCGCCTCGCGGTACTGGCGGGCCAGCTCGGGCCACTCGCGGTGGAAGCGACGGTGGATCTCCACGGTGCGCTTCATCAGGTCGCGGTAGTGGGCCGGGTCGCGCTGGTAGAGCGCGACCGAGCTGCCGTCGTTCATCGAGACCACGGCGGAGTCGTACTTGACCAGGTTGAACCAGCCCGAGTCCATCGCCGGGAGCTCGGCCTCGGGGTACTGGCGCGACATCTCGCGGACCGGGCGCAGCTGGCGCAGCGGGGCCAGGCCTGCGGCCACCAGCGTGCTGAGCCGGCCGGGGATCTCGATGTCGGACTTGCCCTTCTTCGGGGGCTTCTTGCGTCGCACCGGCGGCAGGTCGTCGCGGTCCTCGATGAGCTGGGCGTCGGTGAACTGCTTGCGGAAGGCGTTGATCTCACCGAGCTTGGTCCCCAGCTCGCCGTGCAGGGCGTGGGGGCCGCGCAGCACGTCCTCGAGCGCGAGGTGGCGCAGCTCGGCGGTGGAGTACTGCAGGGAGGCGAGGTGCTTGACCTGGTGGTTGAAGCTCTCGCGCACCATGCGACCACCGCGGTCGTACGGCGAGTGCAGCAGCGCGGCGATGAAGCGGTTGCGCTGGTGGAAGTAGGACTGCCAGTCGACGCCGTCGTTCTTGTCCGTCCACGGCACGTGCCACACCGCGGCACCCGGGAAGGACACCGTCGGGTAGCCCGCCTGCTTGGCGCGCAGGCCGAACTCGGAGTCGTCCCACTTGATGAAGACCGGCAGAGACAGGCCGACCTCCTCGAGCACGACCCGCGGGATCAGGCACATGAACCAGCCGTTGAAGTCGACGTCGGCGCGCTTGTGCAGCCAGCGCGCCGAGCGCAGGTTGCGGGCGCCGAAGTCCCACTGGCTGTAGCCGTCGAGACGGGTCTGCCACCAGAAGCGCCACGGCTGCACGATCTCGCCGAACGAGTGCAGCTGCGAGCGGTTGTAGATGTTGAACATGTGGCCACCGACGATGGTCGGCCGCTTGGCCAGGTCGCCGAAGGTGACGGCGCGGATCACGCCCTCCGGCTCGCAGACGACGTCGTCGTCCATCATCAGGGCGTACGTCGCGGTGCCCTTGCGCACGCTCTCGAGCTGGCCGCGGGCGTAGCCGCCCGAGCCGCCGAGGTTGCCCTGGACGAGCACCCGCAGGCGGTCGCCGAGCACCCCCTGGGCGTGCGGGAAGAACTCGGAGTCCGCCACGAGGTCCTTGCCCTGCTCCATCACCATCACGGTGTCGAGGTAGGGGGCCAGCACCTCGTCCTCACCGAGCTGGGTGAGTAGCTTGGCGCAGAAGTCGGGGCGGTTCATGGTGGTGATGCAGATGTCGGCCGTGCCGTGCTCGGCGCGGTCGGCGGGGACCTGCGCGTTCCACTCGGCACCCTCGACGACGGCGCCGTGGTCGCCAGCGACGACGTCGTACCAGTACCACCCGCCGTCGACGAACGGCTTGAGCGGCAGGTCGAAGGTGAACGTCCCCGCCTCTCCCCCGACGACGGCGGACTCCACCCGCTGGGCGTGACCGCGCGCCATCGACTTGTAGACGGTGACGACCGAGCCGGCACCGCTCACGCGGACGGTCAGCTCGACGTCGGTGACGACGGTGTGGCGGCGCCAGTAGGACGCCGGGAAGGCGTTGAAGTAGGTGCCGAAGGACAGCAGCTGGGACGGCTCGAGCCGCAGCTCGGTGCGCGAGCGGATCTGGTCGGGGTGCAGCTTGCGCCCCGTCGAGGTCGACTGCCGGATGGCGGCGTTGTTGAGGTCCTTGGCCGCCTTGCTGCCGCCGACCTCGTGCCGGTCGGTGTCGAGCACGGCCTCCTCGAGGTCGACGTAGAGCGGGAAGACGTCGGTGTCGCGGTCCGTGGGCAGGATCTGCCGCTGGAGGAGCCGGGTGACGGTCTGCTTCTCCGTGTCCGCGCTGGTGGCCGTGGGGGTGGTGCTCATGCGTCGATGCCTCCGCTGGTCAGCTCCGCGCCCTCGGTGAAGTGGGGCTTGAGCTTGTTGTCGTACATCGACAGCGCGGCCCCGATGGCCATGTGCATGTCGAGGTACTTGTAGGTGCCCAGGCGCCCGCCGAAGAGCACCATCGGCTCGGCCTTGGCCAGCTCGCGGTACTTCAGCAGCTTGGCGCGGTCGTCCGCGGTGTTCACCGGGTAGTAGGGCTCGTCGCCCTCCTCCGCGAAGCGGCTGTACTCGTGGACGATCACGCTCTTGCCGGGCAGGTGGGTCTTCTCGCGCTCGGGGTGGAAGTGCTTGAACTCGATGATGCGCGTGTAGGGGACGTCCTGGTCGTTGTAGTTGACCACGCCGGTGCCCTGGAAGTCGTCGGTGTCGACGACGCTCTCCTCCAGGTCCACGGTGCGCCACGACAGCCGGCCCTCGGAGTTGCCGAAGTACTCGTCCACCGGGCCGGTGTAGACGATCGGGACCTTGCCCTTGAACTCGTCGGCCACCGCGAAGAAGTCGGTCTCCAGGCGGACCTCGATGTTCGGGTGGTCGGCCATCTTGGTCAGCCACGCGGTGTAGCCGTCGGTGGGCAGGCCCTCGTAGGTGTCGCTGAACCAGCCGTTCTGGAAGGTGAAGCGCACCGGGAGGCGCGTGATGATGTCCGCGCTCAGCTCGGTCGGGTCGGTCTGCCACTGCTTGGCGGTGTAGCCCTTGATGAACGCCTCGTAGAGGGGGCGCCCGATGAGGCTGATCGCCTTCTCCTCGAGGTTCGAGGCGTCCTCGGTGGCGACCTCGCTCGACTGCTCGGCGATGAGCGCGCGCGCCTCGTCGGGGGTGTGGGACTTGCCGAAGAACTGGTTGATCAGCGCCAGGTTGAGCGGCAGGGAGTAGACCTGCCCCTGGTACTTGCCGAACACCTTGTGCCGGTAGTCGGTGAAGGAGGTGAACCGGTTGGCGTACTCCCACACGCGCTCGTTGGAGGTGTGGAAGAGGTGCGCGCCGTACTTGTGCACCTCCACGTTGGTCTCCGGGTCGCGCTCGCTGTAGGCGTTGCCACCGAGGTGGTGGCGGCGCTCGAGGATGAGCACCCGCAGGCCCAGCTCCTCGGCGCAGCGCTCGGCGATCGTGAGGCCGAAGAGTCCGGCGCCGACGATGACGAGGTCGGGAAGCGTTTCCGTGTCGTGCGTGGGGCCCTGGGACAAGGGATGAACTCCTGTGGGTGAGATGCGCTGGGTGAGTCTATCGAGGGGGACGTGCGGAGTCGGTGAGGCGGCGCATGCCCCGCGCCGAGGCCATGGCCCGGATCACGTTGCGGGCCTCGGCCCGGCCGCCGCGCAGGGGGCTGAGCAGGAGCACCGCGAGGGTGATGAGCCACGGCTTGGCCCGCACGAGCGGGTTCTCCCCGTGGCGCAGGTGCACCACGAAGAGGTTGCGGTACATGTAGAAGCCCTTCCAGCCCGACAGGTCGTGCTGCTGGTTGAAGTCGAGCTGGCGCACGAGCACCGCGTCGCGGACGCCCCAGATCCGGCGACCGGTCCGGCGGGCACGCACGGCGTACTCGGCGTCGTCGTAGAAGATGAAGAACGAGGGGTCGGGGAAGCCGATCTCCTCGATCACGCTGCGCCGGGTCATGAAGCCCTCGAAGGCCACGTTGTGCACCTCGACGAGGGCCGGCATCGACGCGCGGTCGGCGTACGTGCTGTCGACCGTCGCGCGCTTGGGCTTGATCGCCAGCGGGTTGCGCAGGTCGAAGTCGACCGCCGCCTTCTCCACCAGCGCGCCCGAGAGGTCCTCGCGCACCGCGATGAGGCAGTCCTCGTCGACGGCCATGAGCGCGGCGAGGCAACCGGGGGCGGGGACGACGTCGTCGTCCATCAGCCACACGCGGTCGAAGCCCTGGTCGTACGCCGCCCGCACCCCGCGGTGGAACCCGCCGGCACCGCCGAGGTTGTCCTGCCGGATCACCTCGAGCCGCAGGTCGGTGCGCGCGGCCAGCACCTCGGGGGTGTGGTCGGCGCTCGCGTTGTCGACGACGATCACCGCGTCCGGGGCGTGCGTCTGGGCGGCGATGCCGTCGAGCATGGCGACCAGCAGGTCGGCGCGGTCGTGGGTGACGACGACGACCGCGACGCTCTCACCTGCGGAGCTCCCGGTGGTTGAGGTGCGAGCGGAGCGAGCCTCGAAACTCATGCGAGGAACCTCCGGTGGCCGTCGAAGTCCCCGGCGATGCCGGCGCGCATGGCGCCCAGGCTGAGCCGCAGGCGCGCCAGGCTCGGGCGGGTGAAGGTGTAGAACCAGGCGGTCTTCACCACGAAGGCGAAGGCGTGCAGCGGACCGCGGTAGTCGCGGAGGTTGACCAGGTTGTTGCGCGCCATGCAGTAATGCTTGAGGTCGCTCGGCGAGTCGTTGTAGGTCGTGCGGCCGAACATCATCGGGGTGCCGAGGTTGCCCACGCTGGGGTGGCGCACGGTGGCGGTGACGACGGTGGCGACGCGGGCGCCGGCCTCCTCGGCGCGCAACCGGTACTCGTGGTCGTCGCCCCAGATGAAGAACTCCTCCCGCGGCAGGCCGATCCGGTCGACGAGCTCCTTGGTGACCAGCACCCCGTTGAAGGGGATCACGATCCCGTCGATGCGGTCGGCGCGCGCGGCACTGCGTACGTCGTCGACGGCGTGCACGACGCGGGTGCCGCCGGGCAGCCGGATCGGGAAGACCAGCCGGCCGGGGTCGGCCTCGTCGACGACAAGCGGGCCCCAGAAGTCGAGGTTGTCGGTCTCCTCGAGCAGCCGCTCGAGGCAGTCGGGGTCGGGCAGGCCGTCGTCGTCCATCAGCCAGACCAGGTCGGCCTCGCGGTCGATGGCCCAGGCGAGCCCGTCGTGGAAGCCGCCGGCGCCGCCCCGGTTGGTGGTCAGCGTCCGCCCGGACAGCGGGATCTCGCCGGTGTGCCCGCGTGCGGCCAGCCACTCCCCCGTGCCGTCGGAGGAGGCGTTGTCGATCACCAGCACCTCGGCCAGGCCGTCGATCTCACCGAGCCGCGCGACGAGGTTCTCGAGCAGACCGAGGCGGTTGAATGTGACCACGACCGCGACGATGCGGGGCAGGGGTCCGGTGGTCACGGCGTACACAGTAGGGGTCGGGCGCGGGGCCTCAACAAACCGCGCCGAGGTCCTCCGACTGGTTCGCCGCGTAGCCGGTCGACAGGGAGCCGAGCGAGCCGCCGGTGACCGCCGGGGGCGGGGTCGGGGTGGTCGGCGCGGAGGGGGTGGCCGGAGCCGCGGGCGTCGCGGAGTCGTCCGCGTCCGCTGCGGGGGCCTCGGCCGCCGGCGCGTCGGCCGCCTCGGCGGTCTCCACGACCGGCTTCTGGCCCTCGGCGCGCGCGATGGCGGCGGCGACCTTCTGGTGCACCAGCTCGATGTCGGGGTTCGCGGTGTTGATCATCGGCGGCACCAGGGACAGCGTGGCGATCTTCTGGCCGCGGGCCTTCAGAGCGAGGTCGACGAAGCGGTCGACCTCACCGCGCGGGATGTCGGTGGAGACCATGGCCGAGCTCGCGCCGGCGATCTGCTCGAAGTTGCGCAGCGCGACCTGAGGGCTCACCTGCTGGAGCATCGCGCTCATCACGCACTTCTGTCGCGCCATGCGCGAGTAGTCGTCGGAGTCGTAGCGGGCCCGGGCGAACCAGAGCGTGTCCACGCCGTTGAGCGTGCGCGTGCCGGGCTCGATGTAGTGGAAGAAGGAATCGCTCGGGAGGCCGACCGGGATCTTCTGCCGGACGTTGAGCTCGACACCGCCGACCGCGTCGACGAGGTCCTTGAAGCCCTCGAGGTTGACCATTGCCCAATAGTTCATCGTGAGGCCGGTGATCCCCTCGACGCCCATGATGGTGGCGTCGACGCCAGGGTTCTTCGAGCCCTTGAAGAGTCCGGCGTTGTCGAGCGCCCACGTGGAGAGCCCATTGAGGTACATGCCCTCCTCGTCGAACCCGTCGGGGAACTGCTCGGCCAGCACCGAGCCCTCGGCGAACGGGAAGTTCTGCATGTTGCGCGGCAGCGAGATGAGCACGGTCTTGCCGGTCTCGGCGTCGATGCTGGCGACCGTCAGGGAGTCGGGTCGCAGGCCCCAGCGTCCCGCGCCGGAGTCGCCGCCCATCAGCAGCACGTTGTAGCGGCCATCGCTGGCGTCGACCGCCGCGCCGTTGCCGAACATCGAGATCATGAAGTCGCGCTGCACGCCGACGACGTGGGCACCGAAGAGCAGGGCGCCGGCGACGCTGAAGCACAGCAGGCCGTTGACGCCGACGATCGCGAGGCGGTGCTGGCGCTGCAGGGTCAGGGGCTGGCCCAGGCGCCAGGCATCCACGAACAGGTAGGCCCAGGCGACCGCGAGCCCGATCAGCGCGATGCGCAGCACCAGCAGGAAGGTCGTGTCGGTGCCGGCCCAGAAGGCGACGCCGTGCCAGAAGTAGGACGACACCAGCGCCGTCGCGCCCAGCGCGAGGAGCACCAGCCAGGTGCGCAGCGCGAGCAGGCCCACGCGACGGTTGCCGGAGACCAGCTGCGCGGAGCCGGGCAGGACGAGGGTCATCAGCATCAGGGTCACCGCGCGGCGGAACCGCACACGCTGCGCGCGGTCGAGCGTGGTGAAGCGCGTCTGGTGCGACCCGGAGGGCGGGACGGGCGGCATCGGGGGGCCTTTCAGCTGGGGGAAGTCAGCCCGACCAGTATCACCAGTCACACCCGTCCCATCGGTGCGCGACTCGCCGTGGCAGGCAGGCTGCGCGATCAGGCTGTGCGATCAGCCCTCGCGGCCCCGGTCGATCTCGGCCTTGCGCGCGAGCCGGTGCGCGCGCCGGATCTCGGCCTCGCGCTGGCGGCGTACGTCGTCGGGCGTCTCGGTCTCCAGCGGCGGGACGGGCCGGGGGTGGCCCTCCTCGTCGATGGCCACGAAGACGAAGTAGGCGCTCGCGACGTGGACCGGCTCGTCGCCGGCGTTGCCCCACGGCTGGGCCTCGACGCGCACGCCGATCTCCATCGAGGAGGTGCCCGCCCAGTTGACCTGGGCGTAGGTCTTGATGATGTCGCCCACGTGGACGGGGGCGAGGAAGGTCATCTCGTCCATCGCCGCCGTGACCGCCGGGCCACCGCTGTGGCGGTGCGCGACGGCGCCGGCCGTGGAGTCGGCGAGCTTCATCACCTCGCCACCGTGCACGTTGCCGAGGAGGTTGGCCTCGCTCGAGTGCGCCATGATCCCGAGGCTCACGCGGCTGTACGACGTGGGGCGCGGGTTGCTCACCCTCGGCACGGTAGCGTCTTCGCCCATGGCTGATCGTCCGCAGGGTTCCGGGGTGCCCGAGAAGGGAACCCCCGAGTACGACTGGCTCTACGGGGGCTCGTCGCAGAAGCCGCCGGGTGACGCCACCCAGAAGGTGCCGACCCAGGGATCGGGCCAGGGAGCCCCCCAGGCCCAGCGCCCCGACGAGACCCGCGTGATGCCGGTCGCCAGGCGTGAGGCGCGCGGGTCGGGCGGGCAGCCGCCGGGACGTCCGCGCACGTCGGCCGCCGCGCCGCCGCCGCGCCCGGAGAAGAAGCGTCGCCGGCTGCCCCGCTTCCGGCTGGGGCTCATCCCGCTGCTGCTCCTGCTGGTGCTGGTCTACCTCGCCGGTGTCCCGCTCTACCACTGGACGACGATCGACCAGGTCGACGCGACCCCCGGCGGTGACCGGCCGGGCGACCAGCCCGGCACCAACTACCTCATCGTCGGCTCGGACAAGGCCGACGACCTCACCGACGAGCAGCGCGAGGTGCTCGACACGCCCGAGCGCGGTGGCACCAACACCGACACGATCATCGTCCTGCACACCGGCTCCGGTGGTCGCACGATGATGTCGATCCCCCGCGACACCCTCGTCGAGGTGCCGGACGGCGGCACGCAGATGATCAACGCCGCCTTCGCGAGCGGCGGGGCCCCCCTGCTGGTCCAGCGGGTGGAGGCGCTGACCGGCATCCACATCGACCACTACGTCGAGCTCGGCTTCGGCAGCGTCATCAACACGGTCGACGCCTTCGGCGGGGTGCAGATCTGCCCCAAGCAGGACATGCGCGACCCGCGGGCCCGACTCGACATCAAGAAGGGCTGCCAGGAGGTCGACGGCCTCACCGCCCTGGGCTACTCGCGCTCCCGCTACGTCACCGCGCTCAGCGACCTCGACCGGGTCGCCCGCCAGCGCGAGGTGATCAGCGCGGTCGGCGACGAGGCCCTGTCCCCGTGGACGTTCGTCAACCCGGTGCGCTACTGGCGGATCAACGACGCCGCCTTCGGCGCCATCCGCGTCGACGAGGAGATGGGCCCGGTCGACCTCGGCCGGTTCGCCCTGGCGATGACGGGCGACACCCAGACGTGCACGATGCCCAACCTGCCGGCGCCGAGCGACCCCAACCGGATCGTCGCCGACCCGGAGCGGGCGCCGGCGCTGTTCGACGCGATCATCGAGGACGCTGAAGTGCCGAGGCGGGCGTGCACGCCCACCGGGCGCGCCCGCTCGTAGCGCATCTCGGGGTCGGACCGGGGTCATCCCTGCTTGTCCGGGTCCTGGCGTCGGCGTACGCTCGCGATATATCGCGATAGGTCACCGATAGGTCACCCGCCGCACCACCCAGGACACGAGGAGCACACCATGGGACACCACTGGCCCGGGGCCGACTGGCCCGAGAGCAACGACGACAACCGCCCCGACCGCGCCGAGGGCGAGCGCGACTACCGACGCCCCTCCGGCGGCGACTGGAGCAGCTGGGGGCAGGCCTTCAGCGCTGGCGGCAGCCGCGGTCGCAAGGCCGGCGGACCGCCGCCGTGGCTCGGCGAGATCTTCGGCTTCGCGAGCGCCCCGCAGCGTCCGCAGCAGCGCAGCCCGCGCGTGCGCCGCGGCGACGTGCGGATGGCGATCATCGACGTGCTGCACCGTGCCCGCACGGCCGAGGAGCCGATCAACGGCTACCAGGTGATCCAGGAGATCGCCGAGCTGAGCCACGGCGAGTGGCGCCCCTCCCCCGGGTCGGTCTACCCCACCATCCAGCAGCTGCAGGACGAGGGACTCGTCGAGGCCGACGACGAGCGCGGGCGCCGTACGATCCGGCTCACCGACGCCGGCGTCGCGTGGGTCGAGGCCCACACCGACGAGCTCGCCTCGGTCTGGGCTCCCTTCGCCCGGACCGAGCCGGCCCCCGACGACCAGCCGTCCGGCCAGGCCGACATCAAGAGCGAGATCGGCCAGGTCATGAGCGCGGTGTGGCAGCTGACCACCCAGGGCTCGGAGCAGCAGAAGAAGGCGGCACTCGGCGTGCTCGTCGACACCCGCCGCAGCCTCTACGGCATCCTCGCGGACGGACGGGACGCCCCGCGATGACCTCGCCCGACCCCCGGATGCGCATCGCCGACAGCGATCGCGAGCGCGCGATGGCCGACCTCGCCGGCCACTACGCCGAGGGACGCCTCGACCACGAGGAGTACGACGAGCGGCTCGACGCGATCTGGACCGCGCGCACCCGCGCCGACCTGGCACTGCTCTTCGGCGACCTGCCGCGGGTCCCGGCGCCTCTTCCGCCGCGGCCGAAGCCGGCCGCTCCACGCCGGTCGAGCGCCTGGCAGCGGGTGCCGCTGCTGCCCGTGCTGGCGGTGCTGATCGTGCTGAGCCTGCTCACCGAGGCTCCGTTCTGGCTGCTGGTCTTCCCGCTGATGTTCATGAGGAGCCGCCACCGCGGCGGCTCCTGCGCTCCGCCGCACGGACACGCCGACTACCGCCGGCCGCGGGGCTCGCACGGCTGACCCCGGACGGCCCGTCGCCCCGGGACAGGCCTCTGGGAGCATGGGTCCGTGGCGGGTGAGGTGCGGGTGGTGCAGGCGCGAGCGCCGTACGCCCTCGCGCGCGCCCTCGCCGCGACGGTCCTCACCGTCACCGGGGCCGCGTCCGCCCACACGTGGGCCGGCGGCGACGTCCCCACCGCACCCGGTCTGGCGCTGATCGCCGCGGTGGTCCTGGCCGCCAGCCTGCTCGTCCTGCGACGTGGTGTCCCCGCGCCGGTCCTGCTGCCCGTGGTGGCGGTGGCGCAGCTCGGCGTGCACTCGTCGTTCGGTCTCGTGTCCTCGCACGACCACATGACCGGTGCGGCGACCGACTCCGGCTGGTCGTGGCAGATGGTCGCCGCCCACGCCTTCGTCACCGCCCTCACCGCCGTCCTGTGGTGGGCCGCGCGCCGCGCGGCGGCGTACGCCGTCCACCTCGTCGCCCGGCCCGCCCTGCCCGTCGCCGGGCAGCTGCGCCGGCCGGTCGCCTCGGCGACCCCGGTCGCTCACGTCCACCTCCTCGTCCCTCTCCTGCGCGGGCCACCCGCGGCGGTCCTGCCCACCTGAGCCCGGACCGGGCTCGGGGGCGCACGCGACCCCAGATCCCACCTGCCCTGCGGCAGGCGCACTCCAGGAGAGACATGTCCATCCGTACGTTCGCGCGCCTCGGCGCGCTCCCGGCCGCCATCGCGGCCATCGCCCTCTCGCTCGCCTCCCCCGCGAGCGCCCACGTCACCGTGACGCCGTCGTCGGCCGCGGCCGGCGCCTACACCATCGCGACCTTCAGCGTCGGTCACGGCTGCGAGGCCTCGCCGACGACCAGCATCGAGATCCAGGTGCCCGAGTCCGTGCTCTCGGTGACGCCGACACGCACCAGCTTCTACGACGTCGAGAAGACCATGGTCGACCTCGACGAGCCGATCGCCGACAGCCACGGCAACGAGGTCACCGAGCGGGTCGGCTCGATCGTCTACACGGCTCGCACCCCGCTCCCCGACGGCATGCGCGACACCTTTGAGCTGTCGTTCCAGGTCCCCGACGCGGAGGGCGAGACGCTGACCTTCCCGACGATCCAGACGTGCGAGGAGGGTGAGACGGCCTGGACCGAGGTGGCGGCGGACGGCCAGGACTCCGACGAGCTCGACAGCCCGGCGCCGGCCTTCGAGATCCTGCCGGCGAGCGGCAGCGACGGACACCGCGGCGGGACCGCGGGCCCGGCCGCCGACACCTCCGGCGAGGAGACCGAGGCCACGGCGACGACCGCGGCCGCGGACGAGGACTCCTCGATGCTGGGCTGGGTGGGCCTCGGCGCCGGCCTGCTCGGCCTCCTGGCCGGCGGAGCGGCACTGGCCCGCACTCGCACCACCTCGTGATCCCGCTGGCGCGACCGGCGCCGTGGCGACGGGCGCTGCGCCCGGTCGCTGCGGCGCTGGTCGCGCTCGCGCTCGTGCTGCTCGGCGCCGCCCCGGCATCGGCGCACGCGGAGCTCGTCGGGAGCGACCCTGCCGAGGGGGCCGTCGTCGAGACGGCGCCCTCGGAGGTGACGCTCACCTTCAACGAGCCGGTGCGCCTGACCCCGCAGGAGATCGCGGTCTACGACGCCGAGGGCGACCCGGTCGCCTCGACCGCCGGTGCGACCGGCACCGAGGTCACGGTGGGGCTCACCGACGCGGCCGACCTCGCGGACGGCACCTACGTGGTGTCCTGGAACGTCCTGTCCGACGACGGGCACCCGATCTCGGGTGCCCTCACGTTCTCCGTGGGCGCGCCGAGCGCGTCGGTGGCGGCACCCCCCGAGCCGGCGACCTCCTCGGCGGTCGTCACGGTGGCGCGCGACCTGCTCGCCGGGGTCGCCCTCGTCGGCCTGCTGCTGGCGGCGGGTCTCGCACTCTTCGTCGCACTCGTGGTGCCTCGCACGTGGTCCGGGACGACGGTCCGGGCCCGGCTGCGCCGCGTCATCTCGTACGCCGCCGGGGCGGGCGCCGCGGCCGCGGTCCTGCAGGTGCCGGTGGCGGCGGTCTACGGCCAGGGGCTCGAGCTCACCGACGTGGTGTCGGCCTTCGACGCCTCGCTGGTCTCCAACGAGCTGCTGAGCGCCGCCGTCGTGCTCCTCGGCCTCGCCGTCGTGGTGCGCGCGGGCTCCGACAGCGCGCCCGGCCGCACGACCGGGTGGCTGCTCGTCGGCGGTGCACTGCTGGCACTCGCCGGGCCGTCGCTGGTCGGCCACACCCGGGCGTTCAGCCCGTCCCCGCTGCTGGTCGCGGCCGACGTCCTGCACGTCACCGCCGGTGCGGTGTGGCTCGGTGGGCTCGTCGGACTGGCGCTGACGCTGCGCGCGCTGGCGGGCCGCGAGGTGCTCGCCGCCCGGGCGCTGGCCCGCTTCTCCGCCCTGGCCGGCGGTGTCCTCCTCGCCGTGGCCGCCACCGGCACCTTCCTCGCGTGGCGCGTGGTGGGGTCCTGGGACGCCCTGGTCTCGACGGCGTACGGCTGGCTGCTGCTGGCCAAGGTCGCGATCGCCCTCGTCGTCGCCGCGGTCGGCGGCTGGAACCGCTGGCGCACGCTCCCCGCGGTGCGGGCAGCGGTCGGGTTCGGCGACCGGGAGCGCGCCGCGGCCGCCGTGACCCGAACGGTCCGGGTCGAGGCGGTGCTCCTGGTGGCGCTGCTCGGGGTCACGGGCTTCCTCGTCAGCTCCTCCCCGCGGCCGGTGCCGGTCGCCGCTCCCACCGGCACCACCGGCGTCGGCGCCGCCACCGCCGGCGACCTCCGCGTGCTCGCGGTGCTCGACCCCCGTCGTACGGGCAGCAACTCCGTGCTGGTGCAGGTCCAGGACGCGACGGGCGAGCCCTTCGACCCGCCCGTGAACCCGGTCGTCGAGCTGCGCACCGACGGCCTCGACCTCGGCCAGGTGGCGCTCACCCCGATCGCCGCGGGGACCTACCGCGGCGAGGTCGTGGTGCCGCGTGCCGGCGAGTGGGAGGTCCAGGTCAGCATCGCGCTGAGCCGCTTCGAGAACCCCGTGACGACCGTCAGGCTGACCGTGCGACCGTGAGCTCCACCGGCACGGTGTGAAGGAAACCGTCGACGCGCACCTGCACGAAGAGGCGGTAGTCGCCCGGCTCCTCGATCTCGGAGTGGAAGGTCAGCTCGGCGCCGTCCTCGGTGACCTCAGGGGCGGCGAGCGGGTGCAGGTGCACCATCGCACCGGTCTCGGTGTCGAAACCCGTCACGTGGCCGTAGGCACCGAGGTAGGTGCCGAGGCCGACCGGTCCGCCCGACTGGTCGCGCACGACGAGCCGCAGCTCACCGTTGGGGCCGGTCGCCGGGGCCTGGGAGACGCTGACGTCGACGACCCGGTCCGCTGCCGCCGTGTCGCCCGGGTCCCCCGGTGGCATCGCCAGCGGGCGCCCGAGCACGACGTGGTCACCGTTGCCGCCCTCGTCGACCGCGACGAACTCCGTCACCGCGCGATAGCCGCCGGCGTCGGGCACGTCGAAGGGAGCGGTCCACGTGCCGTCGTCGGCCCGCGTCGGGTGCAGGTGACGGAAGACGGTGAGGTCGTCGTTGACGACGTAGAGGTGCAGCTCCAAGGTGTGCTCCTCGACGTAGTCGGTGACCGGCTCGCCGTCGTAGTCGTCGATGCGGAAGCGCAGCTCGCCGATGCCGTCGGGCTGCTCGCGCACCTGGAGGCCGGCCAGGGTGTAGCCGACCTCGGAGACCTGCGTGCCGTCGCCGACCGCCAGCGAGGTGTGGCCCTGTCCCGGGGCGTGCGTGTGCCCGGCCTCGACGCTGCCGTCGCCGGAGGCGGAGGAGCACCCCGCGGCCGCGCCGAGCGCCACGACGGCCAGCGCCAGGGCCGTACGTCGGGGGCGGGAGGTCACGGCGGCAAGCCTACGAGGCACGATCCACGCTCAGAGCTCGGACTGCACCCCGGCCAGCAGCTGGCGCGCCATCACGATGCGCTGGACCTGGTTGGTGCCCTCGTAGATCTGGGTGATCTTGGCGTCGCGCATCATCCGTTCGACCGGGTAGTCGCGGGTGAAGCCGTAGCCCCCCAGCACCTGCACGGCGTTGACGGTGACCTCCATCGCGACGTCGGAGGCGAAGCACTTGGCGGCCGCACCGAAGAAGGTGAGGTCGTCGTCGCCGCGCTCGGAGCGGCCCGCGGCGGCGTACGTCATCTGGCGGGCGGCCTCGATCTTCATGCCCATGTCGGCGAGCATGAACTGCAGGCCCTGGAAGTCGGCGATCGACTTGCCGAACTGCTGGCGCTCCTTGGCGTAGTCCAGCGCGTAGTCGAGCGCTCCCTGGGCAACGCCGACGGCCTGCGCGGCGATGGTGACGCGGGTGTGGTCGAGGGTCTGCATCGCGGTCGCGAAGCCGGTGCCCTCCTCGCCGATCATCCGGTCGGCGGGGATGCGGACCTTGTCGAAGTAGACCTCGCGGGTCGGCGAGCCCTTGATGCCGAGCTTCTTCTCCGGCGCACCGAAGGACACGCCCGCGTCCGACTTCTCGACCACGAAGGCCGAGATGCCGCCGCGCGTCTTCTTCTCGGTGTCGGTGACGGCCATGACGGTGTAGAACTCCGACTCGCCGGCGTTGGTGATCCAGCGCTTCACGCCGTCGATGACCCACTCGTCGCCGTCGCGCACCGCGCGGGTCTTCATGCCACCGGCGTCGGAGCCGGCGTCGGGCTCGGAGAGGCAGTAGGAGAAGCCGCCCTCGCCGCGCGCCAGCGCGCCGAGGTACTTCTGCTTGAGCTCCTCGGACCCGGCGATCTGCACCGGCAGCGAGCCGAGCTTGTTGACCGCGGGGATCAGCGAGGACGAGACGCACGCGCGGGCGACCTCCTCGATGACCAGCACGGTGGCCAGCGCGTCCGCGCCGGCGCCGCCGTAGGCCTCGGGCACGTGCGGGGCGTGGAAGTCGGAGGCGAGCAGCGCCTCGGCCGCCTCGTGGGGGTAGCGTGCCTCCTCGTCGACCGCGGCCGCGAACGGTGCGATCTTGGCGTCGGCGACCGCGCGGACGGCCTCGCGGATGGCCTGGTGCTCCTCGGAGAGGGCGTACATCGGGAAGTCGCTCATGGCCGGAATTCTAGGACGTCCAATCTTTCAGGGGCAGAGGTCTACGGTGTGGCCATGACCACGTCCGGAGATGCCGGACGCCCGGCCGGCGCCGAGGGCACCGACCGGGCGTTCGAAGGCTGCGACGGGGTCAGCGGACCCGGATCACGACCTTCTTGTCCTTCGACTTCGCGGTGAAGTCGTCGCCGAGGTAGAGCACCTTGACCTTGGTCTTGCCCGCGGGCAGCGCCTTCTTCAGCGTGACCTTGACCTTGCCCTTGGCGTTCAGGGTGCCCTTGCCAAGCACCTTCTTGCCCTTCATGACCGTGACCTTGCCGGTGGGCACCTCGTTGTCGGCGTCCACGACGACCTTGAGCTTGGTCTTCTGGCCGAGGGGGGTGACCTTCTTGGTGGGCTCGGCCTCCGTGGTCGACTCGTTCTCGGCCAGGATGATCGAGCCGAGGCTCGACGCCGAACCGGCCTTGAGCGCACACGGGACGTCAGCCAGCATCGTCACGTCACCCTGCTTGGTGGCGGTGAACTTGAACGCCGACGGCACGACGATGTCGTACGTGCCAGCGCCCGGCAGGCTGACCGGCACGGTCGAGGCCGGGACCGCACCCTGGGTGGCGAGCGGGTTCGGAGTGTTGAGCGTCAGCGCCGTGTTGGGCGTCGTCGGCACAGCGGTCTGCGGGAAGCGCGCGTTCTGCAGGGGCAGGTCGGCCGTGTCCGCGGAGGACAGCTCGTCGAGCGTGGCGACCATGTCGTTCGAGAATCCACCGATGGTGGTGGCCTGGAACAGGCCCTTGGCGGCGTCGACCACGTCACCGGGGAGGGTCACGCTCAGGAGCACCGGGATGGCCGGGGCGTCGAGGCCCGCATTGGCCGCCGGCGGCAGGGTGGCCGTGATGGAGACCGGGATGTCCCGGGCGCCCAGGGCCGGGAACGTGCAGGTGTAGGTGGTCGCGGCGGTGGCTGCCTGCGCAACGGGCGCGGCGAGGGCGACGAGTGCGCTGGCGCCCAGGGCGCCGGCGGCAGCGACGGCGCCGAGGCGCCGGGTTGCAGTGTGGAGCATGTAGGAATTTCCCCTCGTGGTGTGGTGTGACGGGGCTCATCCCACCACACGGGTCCCGCCGGGCACTCGAGAAACGCTGATGTTCTACCGGCGGTACCCCCACCCGGTCGATTGCCGCACGGTGACGTCGTCGTCCGGAGCTACCGTGACTCCATGAGCTCGAGCTGGCAGGACCCCGCGACGATCGACCGGATGCTCGACGACCTCGATACCTGGGCGGTCGTCGGCCTCTCCGGCGACCCGTCCCGCACGGCGTACTCGATCGCCGCGCTGCTGCAGGAGCGCGGCAAGAAGGTGGTGCCGATCCACCCCTCGTTCGCGGACCCCGAGGCGCCCCCGGTGCTGGGCGAGCAGGGGTACGCCACCCTGGCCGACGTCCCGTTCCCCGTCGACGTGGTCGACGTCTTCCGACGCTCCGAGGCGGCCGGCGAGTTCGCCGACCAGGCCGTGGCGATCGGCGCGGCAGGGGTGTGGTTCCAGCTCGGCGTGGTCGACGAGGACGCCTTCGCCTGCACCACCGATGCGGGCGTCGCGATGGTCATGGACACCTGCCCCGCCATCGAGTGGCGCAGGCGCGGTCGCTGATCGACGAGGAGGGACGGGCTCAGACCACGCCCATCGCCAACATGGCGTCCGCGACCCGGACGAAACCGGCGATGTTGGCCCCGAGCACGTAGTCCCCCGGACGGCCGTAGTCGTCGGCGGCCGCGGCGCACCGCTCGTGGATGCCGGCCATGATCTCGGCCAGCCTGGCCTCGGCGTGGTCGTGCGTCCACGAGTCGCGCGACGCGTTCTGCTGCATCTCCAGCGCGCTGGTCGCGACGCCGCCCGCGTTGGCCGCCTTCCCGGGCGCGAACAGCACGCCGGCGTCCACGAAGGTGGCCACGCCTGCAGGGGTCGTCGGCATGTTGGCGCCCTCCGCCACGACGAGGCAGCCCTGCTTCACCAGGGTGCGGGCCGCCGCGTCGTCGAGCTCGTTCTCGGTCGCGCACGGGAGCGCCACCCGGCACGGCACGTCCCAGATCGACCCGCCCGCGACGTACGTCGCCCCCGGGCGCCGCTCGGCGTACTCACTGATCCGCGCGCGCTCGACCTCCTTCAGCTCCTTGAGCAGCTCGAGGTCGATGCCGGCCTCGTCCACGACGTAGCCGGCCGAGTCCGAGCACGCCACCACGGTCCCGCCCATCTCGTGGACCTTCTCGACGGCGTAGATGGCGACGTTGCCCGAGCCCGACACCACGACCTTCTTGCCGTCGAGGGAATCGCCGCGCTGCCGCAGCATCTCCTGCACGAAGAAGGCGGTGCCGTAGCCCGTCGCCTCCTTGCGGACCGCCGATCCACCCCATCCGGTGCCCTTGCCGGTGAGCACCCCGGACTCGTAGCGGTTGGTGATCCTCTTGTACTGCCCGAACAGGTAGCCGATCTCGCGCCCGCCCACGCCGATGTCACCGGCCGGGACGTCGGTGTACTCGCCGATGTGACGGTAGAGCTCGGTCATGAAGGACTGGCAGAAGCGCATCACCTCGCCGTCCGAGCGGCCCTTGGGATCGAAGTCGGAGCCGCCCTTGCCGCCACCGATGGGCATGCCGGTGAGCGCGTTCTTGAAGACCTGCTCGAAGCCCAGGAACTTCACGATGCCGAGGTAGACGCTCGGGTGGAAGCGGAGACCACCCTTGTAGGGCCCGAGCGCGGAGTTGAACTCCACACGGAAGCCGCGGTGGATCTCCACCCGACCGGCGTCGTCGACCCACGGGACCCGGAAGATGATCTGGCGCTCCGGCTCGCAGATCCGCTCGATCACCCGTGCGTCGGTGTACTCCGGGTGTCGGGCCACGACCGGCCCGAGGCTGTCGAGCACCTCGCGGACGGCCTGGTGGAACTCGCCCTCGCCCGGGTTGCGTCGGACGACGAGGTCGTAGATCGATTGCAGTCGGGCTTCCTCACGGGTCACCGACGCACTCTAGTCAGGCGCTCCACCGCGGCCGGCCGGCGTCCGGTTCCTGAACGTGCTCACAGCTCGACAAGCGCCTCGGACATCGCGATGCCGAGCTGGTCCAGGCACTCCTCCAGCACCCACTGCACGTCGAGGGTGTCGGTGAGCGGCATGACCGGGCTCTCGGTGAGCCCGGCGGCGAGGCAGCGCTGCACCTCCTCGGCCTGGTGGACGTAGCCGCGCCCCGTTGCCGGGCGCTCGATCGCCTCCGGCTCCTCCCCGTTGCGGCGTACGACGACGCGCTCGGGGTGGTGGAAGGGCGGCTCGAGCTCGATGGAGCCCTCCGTTCCGACGATGACCGCGCGGCCCGGCGTCGAGCTGGCCAGCGAGCAGGTCAACGCCGCGGCGCGGCCGTCGGCCCACGCGAGGTGGATCGCGGCGGACGCGTCCGCGCCGTTGGGGTAGAGGGTGCCGGTCGCGGTGACCCGGTCCGGGCGGCCCAGGAGGTGCTGGGCCAGCGAGATCGGGTAGACGCCGAGGTCGAGCACGGAGCCGCCGCCCAGGGCCAGGTCGAAGAGCCGGCTGACCGGGTCGAAGGCGCGGTGGGCGCCGAAGTCGGCCTGCACCAGCACGACGTCGCCGATCTCGCCCGCCGCGACCAGCTCCCCCACGTGGGCCACCGCAGGCTGGAAGCGGGTCCACATCGCCTCCATGCAGAACACCTCGGCGGCGCGGGCCGCGGCGACGACCTCCTCGGCGCCGGCGAGGGTGGCGGTGAAGGCCTTCTCGACCAGCAGCGGCGTGCCCGCCTCGATCGCGGCGAGGGCCAGCGCGTGGTGCTGGGGGTGCGGTGTCGCGACGTAGACGACGTCGACGTCACCGGCACGGCCGGCCGCGACGAGGTCGGCGTACGTGCCCGAGGCGCCGGCCCCGAACCGCCCGGCGAAGTCCGCGGCCGAGTCCGGCGAGCGGCTGCCGACGAAGGCGACCTCCGCGTCGGGGAGCAGGGCGAGGTCGGAGGTGAAGGCGGCGGCCATCCGGCCGGTCGCGGCGATTCCCCAGCGCGTGGTCATGGCACCGACCCTAGGCGCCGAGCGGCTGCCCCTGCGTCCGGCCCCGCGACTCCCCCGGCCAGGTGGCGTCCACGAGGTGCGCCGCGATCGCCAGGCTCGACGTCGCACCGGGTGACGGCGCATTGCGCACGCACGTCACGCCGTCGGCGTGGGTGATGCGGAAGTCGTCGACCATGCTCCCGTCGCGGTCCACCGCCTGCGCCCGCACCCCGCTGCCGGCGCGGGAGACGTCGGCGACGCCGATCGCGGGGACGTAGCGCGAGGCCGAGCGCATGAAGGCGCGCTGCGAGGCCGAGCCGATGACCTCGTCGACGCCCGTACGCCAGTGGGCGCGCGCCAGGCGCCACGAGCCGGGCCACGACAGCACGTCGCGCAGGTCGCGGGCCGAGACGTCGCGGCGGCGGTAGCCCTCGCGGCGCGTGGCGAGCACGGCGTTGGGCCCCACCTCGAGGCCGCCGCCGACCCGGCGGGTGAAGTGGACCCCGAGGAAGGGGTAGCGCGGGTCGGGGACGGGGTAGACCATGCCGCGCACCAGGTCCTGCTTGGCCTCGCTGACGCCGAGGTACTCGCCGCGGAACGGCACGATCACCGGTCCCCGCTCGCCGTCGACCATCGAGGACACCCGGTCGGCCTGGAGCCCGGCGGCCACCACGACGTGGTCGAGGTGGAGCGGCGCGGCGTCGCCCTCCACGCGGACCACGACGCCGTCGGCAGTGCGCCGGATGTCGACCACGCGCGCACGGAGGCGCACCTGCCCGCCGGCGGCGGCCACCTCGGCGGCCAGGGCCCGGGTGATCGCGGTGTAGTCCGTGATGGCCGTGCCCGGCGAGTGGAGGGCCGCCAGCCCGACGGCGTGCGGCTCGACCTCGCGGATCTCCTGGGGCGAGAGCCGGCGCAGCCCCGGGACCCGGTTGTCGGTGGCGGTCCGCTCGAGGGTGTCGAAGCGCCCCATCTCGTCGGCGTCGACGGCCACGACGAGCTTGCCGCACTCGACGTAGGGGATCGCGTGCTCGGCGCAGAAGTCACGCAGCAGGCCGCGGCCGCGGGTGCACAGCTCGGCCTTGAGGCTGCCGGGCTTGTAGTAGATGCCGGCGTGCACGACGCCGGAGTTGTGCCCGGTCTGGTGCGCAGCCAGGCGGTCCTCCTTCTCGAGCACCACCACCTGCGTGCCCGGGCGTCGTCGTACGACCTCGCGTGCGATCGCGACGCCGAGGATGCCGCCCCCGACGATGCCGACCCGTGCGTCCCCCATGGGGAGGACGGTGCTCGCTCCCGCTGGACGCGTCAAGCGACACTCTGCTCCATCCCATAATGGGGGGATGCGCGACCTCCACGTCCCGGCCGGCCCGGGCCTGCCCGAGGGTCTCGTCGTGCCCGCCGCCGACCTGGTCGAGCGGTTCTCCCGCTCGCCCGGCCCCGGCGGACAGTCGGTCAACACCTCCGACTCGCGCGTCGAGCTCGAGCTCGACCTCACCGCCACCACGGCCCTCACCGACACCCAGCGCACGCGGGCGCTGCGCCGCTGGCCGGACGGCCGGATCGCGATCGCGGCCTCGGAGCACCGCTCGCAGCACCGCAACCGCGTCGCCGCGCGCGAGCGCCTGGCCGAGATGCTCCGCGGGGCACTGGCTCCCCCGCCCCCGCCGCGGCGCACGACGCGGCCGACGCGCGGCTCGAAGGAGCGGCGGCTGCGCGCGAAGAAGGAGCGCGCCGGCACCAAGGCCCTGCGCGGGCGGGTGCGGGACCGGGACTAGAAGCCCACGCGCCGGGTGTCCCCGGCAGCCGCACGGCGTACGACGTCGCCCTTGGCGTGGGCGGTCTCGGCGAGCTCGGCCTGGTAGTCGACGAGACGCTGCTGGAGGTCGGGGTCGCTGGTGCCCAGGATCCGGGCGGCGAGGATTCCGGCGTTCTTGGCGTTGCCGATCGCGACCGTCGCGACCGGGATGCCGCCGGGCATCTGCACGATCGAGAGCAGCGAGTCCATTCCGTCGAGGTACTTCAGCGGCACCGGGACGCCGATCACCGGCAGCGGAGTGAGCGAGGCGAGCATGCCCGGCAGGTGGGCCGCTCCCCCGGCGCCGGCGATGACGACCGACAGGCCGCGGGTGTGGGCCTGCTGGCCCCACGCGACCATCTCGGTCGGCATCCGGTGCGCGGAGACCACGTCGGCCTCCCAGGCGATGCCGAGCTCGGTGAGGACCTCACCGGCGGCCTGCATCACGGGCCAGTCGGAGTCCGAGCCCATGACGATGGCGACCTTCGGGGTCGCGGTGGTGTCGTCCATCTGCTCACTCACTTTCGTTGCCGAGGTCGCCGCGGAACCATGCGGCGGCGTGCCGCGCGCGCTCGAGGCAGTCGTCGAGGTCGTCGCCGAAGGCGTTGACGTGGCCGACCTTGCGGCCCGGTCGCAGGTCCTTGCCGTAGAAGTGCACCCGCAGGTGCGGGTCGCGGGCCATCGCGTGGGGCAGCCCGTCGTAGAGCCGGCCGGTGTCGGTGGGTCCGCCGAGGATGTTGACCATCACGGTCCAGCGCGAGCGCGGGGCCGGCGAACCCAGCGGGAGGTCCATGACGGCGCGCAGATGATTCTCGAACTGGGACGTCACGGCGCCGTCCTGGCTCCAGTGGCCGGTGTTGTGGGGGCGCATCGCCAGCTCGTTGACCAGGATCCGGCCGTCGGTCGTCTCGAAGAGCTCGACGGCGAGGATGCCCGTGACGTCGAGCGCACCGGCGACGCGCAGGGCGATCTGCTGCGCCTCACCGGCCAGGGCGGGCTCGAGGTCCGGTGCGGGGGCGATCACCTCGTGGCAGATCCCGTCGAGCTGGGTGGAGGCGACGACGGGGTACGCCGCCGCCTGCCCGCTGGGCGACCGGGCGACGAGGGCGGAGAGCTCGCGGCGGAAGTCGACGAGCTCCTCGGCCAGGACCTCCACGCCGGCAGCGGCCGCGGCGTCGAAGGCCACCTGCGCCTCGTCGAGGGCGCGGACCACCCACACGCCCTTGCCGTCGTAGCCACCGCGCGTGGTCTTGAGGACGCACGGCAGCCCGAACGCCTCGACCTCGGCGGTCGAGGTGACCACGGCGTTGCGGGGACACGGCACGTCCAGCTCAGCGAGCCGGCGGCGCATGACGGCCTTGTCCTGGGCGTGCACCAGCGCGCTCGGCCCGGGACGTACGGCGACCCCGTCGGCCTCCAGCGCGTGCAGGTGGTCGGTGGGGACGTGCTCGTGATCGAAGGTGACCACGCTGGCGCCCTCGGTGACGCGGCGCAGGGTCGGCAGGTCCTTGTAGTCACCGACCAGCTGGTCGGGGATGACCTGGGCGGCGGACACGCCCTCGGCCTCGGCGAGCAGCCGCAGCGGGAGCCCGAGCGCGATGGCGGGTTGCGCCATCATCCGGGCCAGCTGGCCTCCCCCGATGACGGCGAGCGTGGGGGCACGGTGCTGACCTGGCGACGACACGACGGCGAGCCTATAGAAGGACTACCCGAGCAGCGCGACGGGTCGCTTGACAGCGGAGGGCTGAGATTGTTTAGTCCTTCACAATGAACACCTCCGCCCCGGACTCCCGCCGCTTCGCCCTGGCGCTGCACCGCGCCACGACCCTGGTCGACCGCGTCGCAGACACCTATCTGCGCCCCGCCCACGGGATCGGCGTCTCCGAGCTCGGTGCGCTGGCCACGATCGACGCGATCGGACCGGCGCGCCAGACCACGCTCGCGGACGCCCTGGACGTCACCCGATCGGCGGTGACGCAGCGGCTCGCCTCTCTCAGCGCACGCGGACTGGTGGAGGTCGTCGCGGATTCGGTCGACCGCCGGGCCCACGCGGTCGCGCTCACCGACGCCGGCCGCGACCTGCTCGCGGCGGCCTGGACCGGTCTCGCCGGGCTCGACGACGGGCTCGAGGACGGCATCGACCTGACGGCCCTCCTGGACGCGCTGGAACGGATCGCCGTCAACGCCGAGCGGCACCTGCAGGCTTCCAGGTGAACGCCGCAAATCTCATTGCCGCCGCGACCGCCACACTGGTCCTCGCCGCCATCGCGGTCGTCCAGGTGCTTGCGGCCGCTGGGCGTCCCGTCGGTCGGCTCGTCTGGGGTGGCCGGCACGAGGTGCTCCCCCGACCCCTGCGGATCGCCAGTGCGCTGTCGGTCCTGCTCTACGTCGCGATCGTGCTGGTCCTCCTCGCCCGGGCAGGCGCCTCCGGCGCTCCGGGCACGAACACGTCCGTCGCCGCGTGGGTGCTGGTCGGCTACTTCGCGCTCGGGATCGTCCTCAACGGCATCTCGCGCAGCCGTGCCGAGCGCCTGACGATGGCGCCCGCGTGCCTCGTGCTGACCGCCTGCTGCCTGGTCGTGGCGACCGGCTGAGGGTCCGACGGACTAGCTCGCGACCGTGTCCTGGGCGGTCTCGAAGCGCAGGCCGCGTCCCCGGTGCGTCGTGATCAGGGTCGGGTTGCGCGGGTCGTCGTCGAGCTTGCGGCGCAGCCAGCCGAGGTGGACGTCGATGGTCTTGGAGTTGGTGTAGAACGACGTCTGCCACACGTCGGCCATCAGCTCGCCGCGCGTGACGATGTCACCGGGGCGCGCCATCAGCGCATGGAGGAGCTGGAACTCCTTGCGCGAGAGCCTGATCTCGCGCTCGCCCCGCCACACCTGCCGCGTGGTCGGATCCAGTCGTACGTCCTGCACAGCCAACACGGGCCGACGGTAGGGACGGCACCCCTCCCGGCGGGCCCGTATGGCAGAAAATGACCCCGGTGGTCCAGTCCACCGAGCGATGCCGCGTGCGCGTCAGCGACGGCGTACGGCGACCGGCTCGACCAGCCCGAAGCCCCGCACCGGACGGGCCGGCAGGCGCCGGCTCTCCCAGTCGGCGGCCGGCAACAGGTCGGCGGTGTTCTGGTCGACGATGAGCCGGTTGCGGCGCGCGACCTGGGTGAGCCGGGCGGCCATGTTGACCGGCGGACCGAAGATGTCGCCGAGGCGCTGGACCACCGGTCCGCTCGCCAGCCCGAGGCGTACGTCGGGCATCTTGGGGTCCCGGCCGATGACGTTGATGATCCCCTCGGCCACCGCGACCGCGTCCTCGGCGTCGCTGGTCACGAAGAGCACCGAGTCGCCCAGGCTCTTGATGATGCGCCCGGCGTAGCGCGCCACCACGTCCTGGCAGCGGCTCTCAAAGACCTCGACCAGGTCACCGATCTCGTCGCGGTCGAGGGTGTTGGACAGGGCGGTGAAGGACACCAGGTCGGCGAAGCCGACGCTGACGTCGATGGTGTGCAGGTCCTCGTCCTTGGCGCCCATCGCCTCGATGCGACCGACGGCCGCGGCGAGGTGGCGGCGCCAGGCGTAGATCAGCAGCCGCTCGAAGGGCGGGTTGACCTCGTTGATCAGGCGCAGGGCCGAGCCGATGCGCGAGCCGGTGGCCTCCTCGCCGGCCTCCATCTCCTCCACGCGGCTGACCAGCGTCGAGACCTCCCAGTCGGCCAGGCGGGCCATGGTCTGCCCGACACCGCGGGTGAGGTTGACGGCCATGTCGAAGTCCACGGCTCCGGCGTCGACGAAGCCCATGAGGGTGGCCACGGCCTCGATGTCGGCCGCCGTGTAGGCCTTCTCGCCGACGAACTCCGGGAAGCCCAGCGCGCGCCACAACCGCCGGGTCTGCTCGATCGTGATGCCGGTCTCGGCGGCCACCTCGAGGGCGTTGAAGGCAGGCTGGCTCCGCAGGATCGCGTCGTCGAGCTGCTCCCCCGGGGGCCGGTCGGGGCGCTCGCCCCGCGATGCGCGGTCAGGCGCCATCGTCGCGGCGGTCACCACCGGCGAGGCGATGGAGCTCGTTGGACACCTGGAGCTGGACCTTCTCCACGTCGGGGATGTCGGAGAGCTCGACGCTGCCGTCGGTGCTGGCGTCGGAGACCACGAGCGTGCCGCAGCCGAAGATCCGGTCGATGACGCCGATCTCGAAGTCGACGCCACTGATCCGGTTGAGCGGGATCGTGCGGCCCTCCTTGGCGATGAAGCCGGAGCGCTTGATGAAGCGGCGGTTGGTGAAGGTGTAGGTCGTGGTGAGCCAGTCGACGAAGGGCCGCAGGACCCACCAGAAGACGATGCCCACCGACACGGCGCCGACGATGGCGCCGATGACCGTGGAGTCGGTGTAGCGGCTCAGGACGATGATGCCGACCACGAGCAGCAGGAGCACCAGGAAGGGGCCGATCAGCGCCTTCGGGTGCGTCCGGGTCGAGACGACGACGTGTTCGCCCTCGTTGAGGAGCTTGGTCGGAAAGGCCACGGGCCGATCATGTCACTACGCACGTCGCTTCGCGACGCATCACGCAGGGCGCACGTGCACCACGTCGCCCGCGGCCACCGTGAAGGTGCCGTCGTCCGTCCCGACGACCAGCGCCCCGCTCGCGTCGATGTCGAGCGCCTCGCCACGACGTACGTCGCCCGCGGGCAGGTGGACGTCCACCGTCGCGCCCAGCGTCACGCACACGTCGGCGTACGCCCGGCGCAGCGACTCGGTGTCGTCGAGCAGGCCCTGCAGGCCGTGGATCGAGCCGAGCACCTGCCCCAGCAGCCCGGTGCGCTCGACCGGCTCGCCGGTCTCCAGCGCGACCGACGTGGCGAGCGCGATCGGCAGCTCGGCAAGGGTCTGGTCCACGTTGATGCCCACGCCCACCACGGCCATCGGACCGCGGTCGGTCTCGATCCGCTCGACGAGGATGCCGCAGACCTTGCGGCCGGCGCCGGCGCCGGCGCCGCTGTCGACGAGCACGTCGTTGGGCCACTTCAGCGCGATGTCGGGGAGCCGGTCGGCGAGCGCGGCCTGGACGGCGTACCCGGTCAGGAGCGGCAGCCACGACCACGAGGTCGGCGGCACGTCGGGGGCGAGCAGCACCGAGAAGGTCAGCGACGACCGCGGCGGGGTCTCCCAGACGCGGTCCAGGCGGCCGCGACCGGCTGTCTGGTGCTCGGTGACCAGCACGAGGCCGGGCTCCTCGCCCGCCCGGGCGCGCTTGGCCAGGGCGGCGTTGGTCGACGGCGTCGCCTCCTCCACCTCCACGCGCCACCCGTGCGGCACCAGCAGCCGGGCGGGATCGAGGGGTGGGCGCGGTGCCGGTGCGTCGCTCATGGCACTAGATTGCCCGATGGACCTGACCAGCGACCGACCAGGAGACCATCGCGTGAGTGCACAGCCGGGTGAGGGCACCGACGTCCCCTCGCAGGAGACAGGCATCGACATCCACACGACCGCGGGCAAGCTCGCCGACCTCGAGCGGCGTCTCGACGAGGCTGTGCACGCCGGGTCGGACAAGGCCGTGGAGAAGCAGCACGCGAAGGGTCGCAGGACCGCCCGCGAGCGCATCGAGATGCTCTTCGACGAGGGCACCTTCGTCGAGCTCGACGAGCTCGCGCGCCACCGGTCGACCGCGTTCGGGCTGGAGAAGAACCGTCCGTACGGCGACGGCGTGGTGACCGGCTACGGCGAGGTCGACGGGCGCATGGTGTGCGTCTTCAGCCAGGACTTCACCGTCTTCGGCGGCTCGCTGGGCGAGGTCTACGGCGAGAAGATCACCAAGGTCATGGACCTGGCGATGAAGACCGGCTGCCCGATCATCGGCATCAACGAGGGCGCCGGCGCCCGCATCCAGGAGGGCGTGGTCAGCCTCGGCCTCTACGGCGAGATCTTCCGCCGCAACGTGCACGCCTCGGGCGTGATCCCCCAGATCAGCATGATCATGGGCAACTGCGCCGGCGGTCACGTCTACTCTCCCGCGGTCACCGACTTCACGGTCATGGTCGACAAGACCTCCGCGATGTTCATCACCGGTCCCGACGTCATCAAGACCGTCACCGGCGAGGACGTGACGATGGAGGACCTCGGCGGCGCGCGCACCCACAACACCAAGTCGGGCAACGCCCACTACATGGCCTCCGACGAGGAGGACGCCATCGACTACGTCAAGGCGATGCTGTCCTACCTCCCGCAGAACAACCTCGACCCGGCTCCCGAGCTCGACGAGGTCCCCGACATGGAGGTCACCGACCTCGACCGGGCGCTCGACACGCTCATCCCGGACAGCCCGAACCAGCCGTACGACATGCACGATGTGATCACCGCCGTGCTCGACGACGAGGAGTTCCTCGAGGTCCAGGAGCTGTTCGCCCCCAACATCATCGTCGGCTTCGGCCGCGTCGAGGGGCGCTCGGTCGGTGTCGTGGCCAACCAGCCGATGCAGTTCGCCGGCACCCTCGACATCGACGCCTCGGAGAAGGCCGCGCGCTTCGTGCGCTTCTGCGACGCCTTCAACCTGCCGGTGCTGACCTTCGTCGACGTGCCGGGCTTCCTGCCGGGCACCGACCAGGAGTGGGACGGCATCATCCGCCGCGGCGCGAAGCTCATCTACGCCTACGCCGAGGCGACCGTCCCGCTCGTCACGATCATCACCCGCAAGGCCTACGGCGGCGCCTACGACGTGATGGGCTCCAAGCACCTCGGCGCCGACATCAACCTCGCCTGGCCCACCGCCCAGATCGCCGTGATGGGCGCGCAGGGCGCGGCCAACATCTTGCACCGCAAGATCCTCAAGAAGGTCGCGGACTCGGGTGGCGACGTCGAGGCGACCCGCGCCGAGCTCATCGAGGACTACGAGACCACGCTGGCCAACCCCTACATCGCGGCCGAGCGGGGCTACGTCGACGCCGTCATCACCCCGCACGAGACCCGGACCGAGGTCGTCCGTGCGCTGCGCCTGCTGCGCTCCAAGCGCGAGACCCTGCCGCCCAAGAAGCACGGGAACATCCCCCTCTGATGGCCACGGTGAGCGGTCAGGACGAGCAGCGCCCGCTGCTCGAGGTGGTCAACCCCGACGCGACGCCCGAGGAGGTCGCCGCGCTGGTCGCGGTGCTCTCCGCGGTGTCCGCGGGGGGCGCCGAGGCCCCGCGCCGGACCCGGCAGTCGTGGGGCGCACCCGCCCGCGACGTGCGGCGTACACCCCGTCCGGGTCCGGAGGGGTGGCGGACCAGCGGGCTTCCCCGCTGAGGTTCGTCCACCTCCCGTCGAGGACCCTGCGGGCGGGCGCGGGGCTGTCGCCCGGCGGGACTAGGGTCGCCCGCGTGAGCGAACGTGCCATCGATGCCCTCTGCGACGCCTACGTCGACGACTTCTGCGCCCTCGACCCGCTGACCGCCACCTCGATCGGGGTGGCCGGCCACGAGCACGAGATGACCGACTACTCCCCGGCCGGGTTCGACGCCCGCGAGGCGCTCGCCCGCGCCGCGGTGGCAGCGGTGGAGGCGGCGACGCCGGTCGACGACCGCGAGGCCGCGGCCCGCGACGCCTTCCTCGAGCGCACCCGGCTCGAGATCGAGCTCGAGGAGGCCGGCGTCAACCGCTCGCGCATGTCGGTGCTCTGGAGCCCGCTGCACGAGATCCGCGGCGTCTTCGACCTCATGCCCACCGAGGGCGAGGAGGCCGTGGCGGCGATCGCGTCCCGCCTCGCCGCCGTGCCCACCGCGCTCGAGGGGCTGCGCGTCACCCTGTCCGACGAGGCACGCAAGGGCCACGTCGTCGCCGCGCGGCAGTACGCCGAGGTGGCCGAGCAGGTGCGCCGCTGGACCGGTCAGACCGGTGACGCGGGCGACTTCTACCTCGGCCTCGTCGAACGCCTCGAGGGTGGCGACCGCGACGAGCTGCGCCGCCTCGCGAGCGCAGCGAGCGCCGCGACCGCCGCCTTCGGCCTCTTCCTGAGCGACGAGCTCGAGCCGCAGGGCAAGGACCGTGAGGGGGTGGGCCGCGAGGTCTACGCCCTGGCCAGCCGCTACTTCCTCGGCGCCGAGGTCGACCTCGACGAGACCTACGCCTGGGGCTGGGGCGAGCTCCAGCGGCTCTCGGACCTGATGCACGCGACCGCCGAGCGGACCCTGCCGGGCGCCGGGGTCGATGCGGTGGTCGCCCACCTCGACACCGATCCCGAGCGGGTGGTGCAGGGCCGCGAGGCCTTCCGCGGGTGGATGCAGGACCTCGCCGACCGCACCATCGCCGCGATGGCCGACGTGCACTTCGACATCCCGGCGCCGATCCGGCGCATCGAGTGCATGCTCGCGCCCACCAACGACGGCGGGATCTACTACACCGGCCCCTCGGAGGACTTCTCCCGACCGGGCCGGATGTGGTGGTCGGTGCCCGACGGCATCGAGGCCTTCCACCCGTGGCGAGAGGTCACCACCGTCTTCCACGAGGGCGTCCCCGGGCACCACCTCCAGGTCGCCCAGACGGCCTACCGCAGCGACACCCTCAACCGCTGGCAGCGCCTCATGTGCTGGTGCAGCGGTCACGGCGAGGGCTGGGCGCTCTACGCCGAGCGGCTGATGCAGGAGCTCGGCTTCCTCGACGACCCGGCCGACCTGCTGGGCATGCTCGACGGCCAGTCGCTGCGGGCAGCGCGGGTGATCGTCGACATCGGTATGCACCTCGAGCTGACCATCCCCGAGCACAACCGGCTCGGGCCCGACGGCAGTGCGTTCCACCCCGGTGAGACCTGGACGCCCGACCTCGGTCTGGAGTTCATGCGGCTGCACTGCCGCATGGACGACGAGGTGATCCAGTTCGAGGTCAAACGCTACCTCGGCCTGCCCGGCCAAGCCCCGTCGTACAAGGTCGGCGAGCGCATCTGGCTGGAGGCGCGGGCGGCCGTGCAGCAGCGCCAGGGCGACGACTTCGACCTCAAGGCCTTCCACCGCGCCGCCCTCGACCTGGGCTCGCTCGGTCTCGACCCGTTGCGCGCCGCGCTGGAGCGACTGTGAGCACCCGTCCGGTGGTGCCGCTGGTGCTGGCGTCGGCCTCCCCCGCACGGCGTACGACGCTGCAGGCCGCGGGCCTGGACCCGATCGTCGTCGTGAGCGGCGTCGACGAGTCCCAGCTGGTCGACCTCCCGCCGGCCGAGCTCGCGCTCCAGCTGGCCGAGCTGAAGTGCGCGGCCGTCGTCGGGCGCGACGAGGTGCCGGCCGGCGCCCTCGTCCTCGGCTGCGACTCCGTGCTCGAGCTCGACGGCGAAGCCCTCGGCAAGCCCCACGACCCGGACGAGGCGAGGCGACGTTGGCAGGCGATGCGTGGTCGCTCGGGCGTGCTCCACAGCGGCCACTGCCTGCGCGACACGACCTCCGGTCGCGTGGCGGCGGCGACCGGTTCCACCACCGTCCACTTCGCCGACGTGGGCGACGACGAGATCGACGCCTACGTCGCCACCGGTGAGCCGCTGCACGTCGCGGGCGCCTTCACCATCGACGGCTTCGGCGGCGCCTTCATCGCCGGGATCGAGGGCGACCACCACAACGTGGTGGGTGTCAGCCTGCCCCTGCTGCGCGAGCTCGTCCTCGAGCTCGGGCACGGGTGGCCCGACCTGTGGCGGTGACCCGCTAGCATCGCGACCGTGGGGAGCGGGGTTCGGGGGAGCGTGCAGGCACAGCCTGTGGCCGATCCCGACGACCGCTACGGCGTGCGCGACGAGCGCCTGCTGACCGGCGCGACGGTGATCACCGGCGTCCGCACGGTCGCCTCCGTGGTGCTCGCCGCCGCAGCGGCGTACGAGCAGAGCCTGACGCTGCTGGTGGTCGCGCTCGTCGTCTACTGGGTCGGCGACATGCTCGACGGGTTCTATGCGCGGGTCCGTGACTGCGAGACCCGCATCGGCGCCGTGCTCGACATCATGTGCGACCGCTTCAACGCCGCCGCCTTCTACATCGGCCTGGCCTGGCTCCAGCCCGACCTGTCACCGGCGATCTTCGTCTACCTGGCCGAGTTCATGGTCGTCGACTTCTTCCTGTCCATCGCGTTCCTCGCGTGGCCGGTGCGCAGCCCCAACTACTTCTTCGTCATCGACCGGCCCACCTGGCTGTGGAACTGGTCCAAGCCGGCCAAGGCGGTCAACAGCGCGCTCTTCGCGGTGCTCCTGCTCGTCACCGGCTGGATGTGGGTCGGCCTCGCCATCGCCACGGCGCTGCTGGTGCTCAAGTGCGTCTCGCTGCACCGACTGCTGCAGATCGGGCTCCCGGTGCCGGACGGACGCGGCTGATGCTCTTCTGGAGCGTGCTGGTCGGCTCGATCGGGTCCGCCCTGCTCCCCCTGATCAACATCGAGGCGATCCTCGCCGTCGCGGTCAGCCAGGCCCCCGCCGCGACGTGGGGCCTGATCGCGGCGGCGACCGCGGGCCAGATGATCGGCAAGGTCCTCTGGTACTGGGGCGGCATGCACATCGACCGCGCTCCCTGGGTGCACAAGCACCTGCAGAAGCCGAAGGCCAAGGCGTCCCTCGACAAGTGGCACGCACGTGCCGAGGGACGGCCCTGGTTCACCGCGGGACTGCTCTTCGTGTCCGCCAGCACCGGCATCCCGCCGTACGCCGTCACGGCGGTGCTGGCCGGGATGCTGCGGGTGCCCTTCTGGATCTTCATGGTCACCGGCCTGCTGGGACGCGGGCTGCGCTTCTGGGCCGTGGTCGCGGGCACCACGTCGCTCATCGACCTCTTCTGAGGGCCCGGCCCGGCGTGGGCCGGCTACTCCGCGGCCGACCAGGCCTGGCGCAGGCTCACCCGGCCGCCGGTCTGCAGCAGGGCGCGGCGGTAGAGCCGCTCGCCCACCCAGACGGTGATCGCGGCGAAGACCGCCAGGAGGCCGAGGGCGACCAGCGGCTCCCACCACTCCACCCCACCGGCGAGGATGCGCTTGGGCATCACCACCGCGGAGACGGGCGGGACGAAGGACGCGATGACCTGACCGCGGCCGTCGAGGGAGAGACCGCCGAAGAACATCACCAGCATCAGCATCGTGAGCGGCGTCGAGGTCGACTGCAGGTCCTCGGTGCGCGAGGCCAGCGAGCCGGCCACCGCCCACAGGCAGGCGAGCGCGACGAACCCGGCGAGGAAGAAGCCGATGAACCACGCCGTCGGCCCCGAGAGCGCCGGCACGAACGACTTGTAGGGCGTGAACGTCAGCCCGATGAGCCCCACGACGAGGTAGACGAGCAGCTGGATGACCGCGAGCGCGGTGTTGCCCAGCACCTTGCCCGCCAGCAGGTGCCGCAGCGGGATCGCGGCGGCGATGATCTCGACGATGCGGCTCTGCTTCTCCTCGATGACCGAGGAGGCCAGCTGCATGCCGAAGACGAGCGCGGCGAAGTAGAACAGGAAGACGAAGACGAACCCGACCGCGTCGGCCACGGCTGCCTTTTCCGCGTCGCCGCGGAGGAAGTCGGTCGAGACCGTGCTGCCGGCCTCGAGCGCCTCCACGGTGGTGCCCACGCCCGCCGCGTTGTCGGCGAGCACCTGCTGCCGCACGACCGCCTCGGCGACCGCGGTCAGCGAGTCCTGCGTGCTCGACTCCGAGGTGAGCTGCCAGACGCCGTCGACCTCGTGCAGCCAGGCGTCGGCCTCGTCCCCGGTGAGCGCGGTCTCGGCGGCCTCCCTGTCGGCGACCTCGAGGACGGTGACGTCCAGGTCCTCGTCGACCTGCGCCGCGCCGTCCTTGATCGCGGTCGCCATGGCGACGGCCTCGGGGGTCGCGGCGAGGGTGGCGTCCTCGCTGCGGTCCTCCTGCCAGGCCGTGAAGCCGATGAAGCCCGCGATCAGCAGGACCATGAAGGCCGTGCCGAAGAGGAACGACTTGTCGGTGATGCGCGAGACGACCTCGCGCCGGGTCACGAGCAGCCAGGCGCGCTCGCGGTCGTCGTGGGTGCTCATGCGGTGGCCTCCCGGTAGATCTCGCTGAGTGCCGGGCGGACCCGGACGAACTCGTGGACGTCGCCGCGGCGGGTGGCCTCGGCGACCAGGTGCTGCTCGGCGCCGTCCTCACGCACCTCGACGAGCGCGGTGGCGCCGTCGAGGTCGAGGACGTCGAGCCCGCGCTGGTCGCGGACCCAACCGGCGTCGCCGCCGAGGACGAGACGGAAGCGCGGCACCCCCGCGTCGCGCAGCTCCGTCACCGTCCCGGCGGCGACCCGGCGTCCGTGGGCCAGCACGACCAGGCGGTCGCACAGGCGCTCGACCAGGTCGAGCTGGTGGCTGGAGAACAGGACCGGCACGCCGTCGCGGGTGTGCTCGCGCAGCAGGTCGACCATCGAGTCGACCGCCACCGGGTCGAGCCCGGAGAAGGGCTCGTCGAGGACGAGCGCGGCAGGCTTCGGCAGCACCGAGGCGATGATCTGCACCCGCTGCTGGTTGCCCAGCGAGAGCTTCTCGAGGTGGTCCTTGCCCCGCTCCCCGAGGCCGAAGCGCTCCAGCAGCTCCTGCACGCGGGTGCGTGCCTCCACGCGTCCCATGCCCTTGAGCTGGGCGACGTAGACGAGCTGGTCGAGGATCGGCTGCTTGGGGTAGAGCCCGCGCTCCTCCGGCATGTAGCCGAACGAGCGGCGGTCCAGCCGGGTGATGGGCTGGTCGCGCCACAGCACCTCGCCCTCGTCGATGCCGAGCACGCCCATCACCATCCGCATGGTGGTGGTCTTGCCCGCGCCGTTGCCGCCGACGAAGCCGGTCATCAGCCCGGACGGCACCTCGAACGAGACGCGGTCGACGGCAGTGTGCTCGCCGAACCGCCTGGTCAGCTCCCGGATCTCCAACATGCCACCGACGCTAGGGGCGAGCGGTGCCGTCGCGGATCCCCCGCGGGACTGAACCCGAGGCCCTCACTCCTCCGTCGGGAGGACGAGGCCGGCCTCGTAGGCGTAGACGACGGCCTGCACGCGGTCGCGGAGGTGGAGCTTGGCGAGCACGTTGGACACGTGGGTCTTCACCGTCGCCTCCCCCAGCACCAGCGAGCCGGCGATCTCGCCGTTGGACAGCCCGCGGGCCAGCAGCACCAGCACCTCGCGCTCGCGCGCGGTGAGGCGGGACAGCTCGTCGGGCTCCGTCCGGGCAGCACTCGCGCGTCCGCCCGACCGCTGCGCGATGACGCGGCGCGTCACCTCGGGGGCGAGGAGCGCGTGCCCCCGCCCGGCCGCGCGTACGGCGTCCAGGAGCTGCTCCGGCCCGGCGTTCTTCAGCAGGAAGCCGCTCGCACCCGCGTCGAGGGCGTCGAAGAGGTAGTCGTCGCGGTCGAAGGTCGTCACGATCACCACGTGCCCCAGGTCCTCGGCGACGAGGTGGCGGGTGGCCTCGATGCCGTCCATGCGCGGCATCTGGACGTCCATGAGCACCACGTCGGGACGCGTCGCCCGGGCCTGCTCGAGGGCCTGGAGGCCGTCGGCGGCCTCCCCCACGACCTCGATGTCGTCCTCGAACGAGAGCACCATCGCGAAGCCGGAACGCACCATGGCGTGGTCGTCGACGAGCAGGACCCTCAGCGGCGCGGTCACGGGCGCGCCCCGAGCGGGTAGCGCACCCGGACGCGGTAGCCGCCGGTGACCCGTGGGCCGATGTCCACCTGGCCGTCGTGCGTGGCGGCGCGCTCGCGGATCCCGAGCTGGCCCAGGCCGCTGCCGGACGTGCCGTGGCGCGGGCGTCCGTTGTCGACGACCTCCACCTCGGCATAGGACACGACCTCGTCGACGCGCACGACCACCGACACGGCATCAGCGGTCGAGTGGCGACGGACGTTGGTGAGCGCCTCCTGCACCGTGCGGAAGACAGCGAGGCCGATGCCGCGCGGGAGCCGGCCCGCCGCGCCTTCCTGGGCCTCGACCACGTCGAGGGAGACCGCGAGGCCCTGGTCGCCCACCTCGGCGACCAGACCGGGGAGGTCGCGGACGCCCGCGTCCGTCGTACGCGTCCCGCCGGGCTCGCGCGCGTCGTCCTCCCCCACTCCCTCACGCAGGGTGCCGAGGAGGGCGCGCATCTGCGCCACCGCGTCGCGGGAGGCCTCCTCGACGTTGGCGAGGGCCGTACGCGCGGCGTCGGGGTCGCGGTCGAGCACCCGGCGCGCGGCGCCGGCCTGGATGCCCATCGCGGAGACGCCGTGCGCGACCACGTCGTGCAGCTCGCGGGCGATGCGGAGCCGCTCGTCGACGACCGCCTGCTCCCGCAGCCGGCCGGCCTGGCCGGCGATGGTGGTGGCCTGCTCCTGCAGCCGGTGGCGCTGGCGGGCCGCGCGCCAGGAGACGCCGCCGCCGACGATCGCGCCCCCGAAGTAGATGGCGTTGACGACCAGCGTGATCGCGACCGCGGCGGGGATCTGCGGGAACAGACCGATCCGCTCGGCGCCCATCTCCTCGTCGACCCAGTCCTGCGCCGCCGAGCCGACGGCGAACTGCCAGCCGATCCAGGCGAACATGAAGAGCACGATCACGCTGACCGTGATGACCATCGCGCGCCGGTCGCGCGCCCACGCGACGCCCGAGAGCAGGGCGAGGAAGTAGACGATCTGCAGCGACGCCTGGCCCATGACCTGCGGCATCGTGACCCCGGCGACGAACATGTGCCCGGCGGCGAGGAGGGCCACGGCCAGCGGCCAGCGGCGGCGACCGAGCAGCAGCGCCGCGCCGCTCGCGACCGCGAGCCACTGCGCCCACACCGGGACGTCGGTCTGCTCGAAGCCGCCGGCGCTGCGCACCAGCTCGAGGGCCAGCAGGCTGATCGCGGCGACGCTCGCTGCCAGTACGACGTCCTGGCGCCCGAGGGCCGGCCGCGGGCGCTCCCACACGTCGTCGACGCCGAACCAGTCGAGCATGCGCTGGGTCGGTCGGGACATGGGGCGAGGGTAGATCGCCGCGCGACCCGATGGATCCGTCGGGAGGGGGAGATCCCTGCAGCGGGCGTCACGACCTGGGGCACAATCGCGGCCAAGTCGGCAGGGACCACGAGAATCCTGGACGACCTGCCGTGCCTGACGATGGAGCACCCGTGACCACTCTTGTGGCGTACTACGACACCGAACCCGTGGACCTGAAGGGAAAGGTCGAGATCCAGCAGGTTCCGATGCCCAAGGCGGTGGAGGCCCGCGTCGCGGACGGCGCGCTCCGGCCGGGGCTTGTCTACGTGCTCGTGCCGAGCCCCGTCGGTCCTCCGCTTCACGTGCCGTTCGCAACCTATGACGAATGGTCGCTGCGCGATCGCTACAACGAGGCACTGCGGATCGTGAACACGCTGGGCGCGTCCCACGTCGACTGCCAGAGCTTCCGTGAGGCCAAGAAGGGGGCGCGCTTCAAGGTCGGGGTGAAGGGCTTCGGCGGCAAGGGCGGCATCCAGAAGGTCCAGAACAGTGGCTTCGACTACTCCCACACCGGCACCGGTAGTCCCGCTCGCGATCCGCGGCCTCTTCAGTGGCCGCACGAGCCTGGTTTCGCTGCTGCCGTCGAGGGGGTGCTGGACAACAAGGCCACCCAGGTGACGATCAACATCCACAGCAGTCAGACCTTCTCCGCCAACGGCAGCACCGGGAAGGCGTTGCGCAAGCTCGGCTTCGAGCTGGGCGCGAACGCTGAGCGCAGCGAGGTCTCCAACCTGCACATCACAGCGCAGTTCCCGGCGTTCAAGAAGTCCTGGCTGTAGCCTCCGGGCGGCGCCTCGATCTCGTCGGTTCGTAGCCCATTACCGTCCACAGTCACCGCCCGCCAGAAGGTTGTCCACAACCCCATCCGGATTGTCGGACCCTTCCTGTTGAGTGGACGCATGCCCACCACCCAGCCCCCGCTCACCGCAGTCGCAGTCGCGGCCATGCGGCGTGAGGTGCAGGTGGCGCTCGACGGCCCGAGCGGCCTCGACGACGCTGGCCGGCTCGACGCCATCCGGGCGCTGGAGGAGCTCGCCTGCACGGTGAGCGCTGCGCAGACAGCGCTGGCGGCGGAGCTCGCCGAGTCGATCGACGCCGACCACGAGGTGCTCGGCATCCCTGCCGACCGACGCGGCCAGGGCCTCGCCTCCATGGTGGCCCTCGCGCGGCGCGAGTCGCCGCACCGCGGTCGACGACACCTCGGCCTCGCCCGGGTCGTCCAGCGCGAGCTGCCCCACACCTGGTCGGCCTGGCGCGCGGGCCGCATCACGGAGTGGCGAGCGACGGTGATCGCGCGGGAGACCGCGTGCCTCTCCCTCGAGCACCGACTCGCGGTGGACGAGGTGCTGGCCGCCGACCACGACGCGATCGAGGCAATGAGTGAGCGCCAGGTCGTCGCTGCGGCTACCGCCGAGGCAGCCCGGCTCGACGCCGCCTCCCTGGTGCTGCGGCGCCGCAAGGCCGAGTCCGAGCGGCGCATCTCGATCCGGCCAGCGCCCGACACGATGGTCTGGCTCACCGCACTGCTCCCGGTGGCCGAGGGCGTTGCGGTCCACGCCGCTCTCACCCGCCAGGCTGACACCGCCCGCGCCCAAGACGATCCACGGACGAAGGGGCAGGTGATGGCCGACGAGCTGGTTGCTCGGGTCACCGGTGACGACACCGACCGTGGCCCCGGCGTCACCCTCGACCTCGTCATGCCGCACGACGCCCTCTTCGGCACCAGCGACGAGCCGGCCCATCTCCCCGACCTCGGTCCCGTCCCGGCCGAGCTCGCCCGCGAGCTGGTCGCCGGAGCGGTGGCGTCGGGTGACGAGGTCTGGCTGCGCCGGCTCTACGCCTCGCCCACGACCGGCGAGCTCGTCGCCATGGACAGCCGGGCACGCCTGTTCCCCGCCGGCCTGGCCCGCTTCATCCGGCTGCGCGACCAGGTGTGCCGCACCCCGTGGTGCGACGCCCCGATCCGTCACACCGACCACGTGCAGCGCCACGACGACGGCGGTCCCACGTCGGGCCGCAACGGCCAGGGTGCCTGCGAGGCCTGCAACTACGCCAAGGAAGCACCTCGCTGGCGGGCAAGACCCGGGCCGGACGGCAGCGTGACGACCACCCTCCCGACCGGCCACACCTACTCCACGAGACCGCCGCCGGTCGCGACGATCCGCAGGCGGGTGCTCCCGGCGCTCCAGATCGACTACGTCCTGACCGGGTGAGCCGCGGGACGGTGCGAGACTCGTCCCCATGACGATCGCCAAGTCGCTGCTGCTCTTCGCCCTCGCCGCAGTCGCCGAGATCGGAGGAGCGTGGCTGGTGTGGCAGGGCGTGCGCGAGCACCGCGGCTGGCTGTGGATCGGGGCAGGCTTCGTGGCGCTCGGCCTCTACGGCCTGGTCGCCACGCTGCAGCCGGACGCCAACTTCGGGCGGATCCTGGCGGCGTACGGCGGGGTCTTCGTGGCCGGCTCGCTGGCGTGGGGCATGGCCGTCGACGGCTTCCGGCCCGACCGCTACGACGTCGTCGGTGCGCTCGTGTGCCTCGTCGGCGTCGCGGTGATCATGTACGCCCCACGCCCCGCTTGAGTCGGGTCAGAGGCCGAAGCCCGCCAGCCAGTCCTGGACCACGCCGATCTCGACGCGCTGGTAGCCGTCGATGTAGCGGCAGTTGGACGTGTATCCGTAGCTCGTGACGCCGACGATCTCGCCGCCGAGGAGGAGCGGGCCGCCGGAGTCGCCGAAGCAGGTGCCGCCGGTGCCGGCGTTGTCGTTCTCGTTGCCGTTGGTCTGCAGGATCTGCGGCGTGAGCTTCTGGCCGGGCATGTCGACCCAGCGACGGACGATCGGGTAGCTCTGGGGCGTCGGGTTCTGCGGGCCCGACTCGGCCTTGCGCACCTCGGTGCCGTAGCCCACGGCACGGAAGATGGTCTTGCGCAGCTCGCGCCGCTTGATCTCGTCCAGCGTCCCCTCGTCGGCGATCGGCATGATGTCGACGTCGGTGACCGGGGTGTCGAGCAGCACCACGCCGACGTCGTTCCAGTTGTCCAGGTCGGTGAAGTCTGAGTACTCCGGGTGGGTGACGGCCGTGCCGGAGACGTAGCCCGTGCCGGCGAGCTCCGCGGCGGTGTAGCCCGCGGCCGGGTCCGCGGCGACGGGCAGGTTGGCCGGCGGCGCGTCATCGACGAAGGGCTCGAAGGTCACGGCGGTCTTGCCGTCGGTGCCGAACGTGCAGTGGGCAGCGGTCAGCAGGACGGTCGGGCTGACCAGCGTGGCGGAGCAGCGGTAGCGGCCGCTGCCGTCGTAGAAGGCGATCATGCCGACGCCGGAGTAGCGGTTCGCCGAGTCGACGGTTCCGCCTGTGCTGGCCGTCGCAGGTCCGGTCGGTGCGACCAGGGCGAGCCCCAGGGCGGCGGTGGAGAGGACGGCGGCAAGACGTGTGCGCATGAGAAGCCTTCCGAGGACGAGGGTGGTGCCCCTCAGTGGACCAGACCTACCCCGCCCGGTGGAACGCCCTTCGACGAATCAGCGAGAACAACTGACGCCCCGCCTCACTCGACCGGCAGGCCGAGCCCCCGCGCGATGAGCATCCGCTGGACCTCCGAGGTGCCCTCGCCGATCTCGAGCACCTTGGCGTCGCGGTAGAACCGGACGACGGGGTACTCCTCCATGAAGCCGTAGCCGCCGAAGACCTGGGTGGCGATGCGGGTGGCGGTCACGGCCGACTCGGTGGCGTAGAGCTTGGCGACGGCGGCGGCCTGCTTGAACGCGCCCATCGAGACGGACTTCCCGGCGTCCATGGCGTCCTTCATCGCGGCGGCCTTGTAGGTCAGCAGGCGCGAGGCGTCGAGCATGACCTGGAGGTCGGAGATCTGGAAGGCGAGACCCTGCTTGCGCCCGATCGGGCCCTGGGACGTCTGGCGCTCGCCGGCGTACTGGACCGACATGTCGAGGCAGGCCTGGATGCAGCCGACCGCGAGGGCGGCGATGGCGACCCGGCCGTCGTCGAGGGTGGCGAGGAACTGGGCGTAGCCGCGACCGCGCTCACCGAGCAGGTTGGCCTCGGGGACGCGTACGTCGCTGAAGGACAGGGGGTGGGTGTCGGAGGCGTGCCAGCCGAGCTTGTCGTACGCCTTCTCGGCGACGAAGCCGGGCGTGCCCGAGGGGATGATGACCGTCGAGATCTCGGGGCGGCCGTCGGCGCGCTCGCCGGTGCGGGCCGTCACGGTCACCAGCGAGGTGATCGAGGAGCCGGAGTTGGTGATGAACTGCTTGGACCCGTTGACGACCCACTCGCCGTCCTCGAGGACCGCCTTGGTCTTCGTCGCCCCTGCGTCGGAGCCGGCGCCGGGCTCGGTGAGGCCGAAGCCGGCGAGCTTGTCGCCGGCGATGAGGTCGGGCAGCCAGGTCTTCTTCTGCTCGTCGGTCCCGAAGGTCAGGATCGGGTTGATGCCCAGGCCCACGGCCGCCTCGAGCGTGATGCCCATCGACTGGTCGACGCGCCCGACCTCCTCGATGGCCAGGCACAGCGAGGTGAAGCCGCCGTCCTCACCCGCCATGCCGGCGCCGCCGAACTCCTCGGGCGCGGTGAGGCCCATCAGGCCGAGTGCGCCCATCTTCTGCACGACGTCGGTCGGGAAGTGGTGCTCGCGGTCCCACTGCGCCGCGTGCGGCGCGATCTCGGCCTCCGCGAAGTCACGGACGCTGCGACGGAACTGCTCGTGCTCGGGGGACAGCTCGAAGGTCATGCCCTGCATGCTAGCGGGACGGGTTAATGATCGCTAACCCCTGTGGCGACGCGTCGTCGACGTAGGCTGCCGATCCCCGCAGCCGACGGAAGGACCGCCGTGAAGCGCCGCACACTGCTGGTGGCAGGCACCGCACTGGTTGCCGGGGCGGCAGGAGCCGCGATCGGCACCGTCGCCTCCGACGACGCCCCCGCGCGCCCCGCCGCGGGCAGCCCGGTGGCGGCGGCACCACGGAGCGTCATCCTGCTCATCGGCGACGGCATGGACGACTCGATGATCACGGCCGCCCGCAACTACTCGGCGGGCGCCGCCGGCCGGCTCGCCCTGGACGAGCTGCCCGCCACCGGCGCGATGACGACGTACGGCCTCCTGACCGGCCCCGGACCCGACCATCCCATCGCCTACGTCTCCGACTCCGCGGCGACGGCGAGCGGCTTCTCGACCGGCCGCAAAACGGTCGACGGCCGCATCTCCCAGGGGCCGTCGAGCGCCCAGGACGTGCCGGGCGAGGACCACGAGACGGTCCTGGAGACCTTCGCGCGGCTCGGCAGGCCCACTGGCAACGTCAGCACCGCCGACATCACCGACGCCACGCCGGCGGCCGCTGCGGCCCACGTGAACGCCCGCTCCTGCCAGGACCCCACCACGATGGACGCGTGCCCGAGCGCGCGGAAGTCGGCCGGCGGCCGGGGGTCGATCGCCGAGCAGCTGGTGGACAACGAGGTCGACGTCCTGCTCGGCGGGGGCAGGGAGCGCTGGGACCGGTTGCTCGAGGACGGCTCCCAGACGCTGCTCGACTACGCCACCACCGAGCACGGCTACCGGGCGATCGGCACGGCGGACGACCTCGACGCCGTCGACGACCTGGACGACGGACCGGTCCTCGGGCTCTTCGCCCCCAACCACCTGACCCGCTCGTACGCCCCGCTCGTCGCCGCGCGGGGCGGCGCCACCACTCCGGACGGGACCTGCACCGCGCAGGACCGCGGCACCGAGCCGACGCTCCGGCAGATGACGGCCAAGGCGATCGAGCTGCTCGACAACCCCGACGGGTTCTTCCTCCAGGTGGAGGGCGCGAGCGTCGACAAGGCCGAGCACGAACGTGACATCTGCGGCGCGATCGGCGAGCTCGAGGAGCTCGACCAGGCGGTCGAGGTCGCCCTCGCCCACCAGCGCGCCCACCCCGACACCCTCGTCATCGTCACCGGCGACCACGCCCACTCGACCCAGATCGTGACGAACGACGCCGGCGGCAGCAGGACCGCGACCGTCCTCACGGCCGACGGCGTCCCGATGACGGTCGCCTACTCGTCCGCCGAGGGCGGCGACCCCGGACGATCCAGCCACACGGGGACGCAGATCCGGGTGGCGGCCGTCGGCCCGCAGTCCGACCGGGTCACCGGCGTCATCGACCAGACCGACCTCTTCGCCGTCATGACCAGCGGACTCGACACCGGCGAGGAGTGACCCCGCGGGTGTGACGTACGCGATTCACCACACGAGGGCCTGCGCCACTAGAGTTAGGCGAGCCTAAGCAAAGTAAGGATGCCCTCGTGACGACCTCCCCCCGCCGCTCGGCCACGCGCGTCAGCGTGGCCCTCGCCAGCACCCTGCTCACCGCCTCGACCCTGTCGGGCTGCGGGGTCTTCGGCTCCCCCGACCTCGTGATCTACAACGCCCAGCACGAGCAGCTGCTCGACGAGCTGGTCCCGCTGTTCGAGGAGGAGTCTGGCCTCGACGTCGAGCTGCGCCACGGCAAGGACCTCGAGATGGCCAACCAGATCACCGAGGAGGGCGAGGACTCGCCCGCCGACGTGTTCCTCACCGAGAACTCCCCCGCGATGACCATCGTGGACAACGCCGGGCTCTTCACCGAGCTGCCCGAGGCCGTGACCGCCACCATCCCGGACGACTACGTGCCGGCGGACCGCACGTGGACGGGCTTCCTGGCCCGCTCCACCGTCGCGATGTACAACACCGACACGATGACCGAGGCCGACATGCCCGCCTCCATCCTCGACTTCGCCGACCCCGAGTGGGAGGGCCGCGTGGCCTTCTCCCCCACCGGCGCGGACTTCCAGGCGATCGTGTCCGCCGTCCTCGAGCTCGAGGGCGAGGAGGCCACCCGCACCTGGCTGGAGGGCCTCGAGGCCAACGGCGTGATCGTGCAGAACAACCTCGTCGTCATGCAGTCGGTGGACTCCGGTGAGGTCGACGCCGGCATCGCCTACCACTACTACTGGTACCGCGACCGCGAGGAGAACGGCACCGACTCCGACACCTCGGCGCTGCACTTCTTCGGCGACCAGGACCCGGGCGCGTTCCTCAGCATCTCCGGCGCGGGCATCCTCGCCAGCAGCGAGAAGCAGGCGGAGGCCGAGGAGTTCCTCACCTGGCTCACCGGCACCGAGGCCCAGCAGGCGATGGCCGAGTCGTACGCCCTGGAGTACCCGCTCAACCCGGACGCCAGCCTCAACCCCGAGGTCAAGCCGTTCGGCGAGCTCGAGCCGCCGCAGGTCGACGTGTCCTCGCTCAACGGCCCGCAGGTGACCGACCTGATGACCGAGGCGGGCCTGCTCTGACCGACTCCGGGCGCCGCACGCCGCCCCTGCTGCTCGCAGCAGGGGCGCTCGTGGCACTCCTGGCGCTGGTCCCGTTGGCCTACGTGGCCTCCTACGTCGTGATCATCGGGCCGGTCGACCTGTGGCAGCTCGTCGCCCGGCCGCGGATCGCGGAGCTGCTCCGCAACACCGTGACGCTCGCGGTCGCCTGCATGGCCGCGACCGCCGTGCTCGGGGTGGCGCTCGCGGTGCTGGTCGAGCGCACCGACCTCCCCGGGCGCCGGCTCTGGCACGGGCTCCTGGTCGCCCCGCTGGCCGTGCCGGCCTTCGTCAACGGCTACGCCTGGGTCTCCCTCGACCGCAGCATCAACGGCTTCGGCGGAGCCTTCCTCGTCGTCACGCTGTCCTACTACCCCCTCGTCTACCTCCCGGTCGTGGCGATGCTGCGTCGCCTCGACCCCGCGCTCGAGGAGTCGGCCTGGTCGCTCGGCCACTCCCGCACCCGCACCTTCCGCACCGTGGTCCTGCCGCAGTTGCGCCCGGCGCTGCTCGGCGGGGCCCTGCTGGTCGGCCTGCACCTGCTCGCGGAGTTCGGCGCCCTGTCGCTGCTGCGCTTCCCGACCTTCACGACCGCGATCTACGACCAGTACGGCTCGACCTTCAACGGTGCCGCCGCGACCGCGATGGCGGGCGTGCTGGTGCTCCTGTGCCTGGTGCTGCTGCTCGCCGAGCTGCGCCTGCGCGGCGACCGCCGCTACGCCCGCGTCGGCCGCGGTGCCGCCCGCAGCGCCGTCCCGCTGGCGCTCGGCACCTGGCGCTGGCCCCTCGTCGCCACGGTCGGCGCGGTGGTGGTCCTCGCGATCGGCGTGCCCGCGTTCTCCCTGGTGCGCTGGCTGCTCGTCGGCACCTCGACCGAGTTCCCCCTCGGCGAGCTGGCGCAGGCGCTCGTGTCCACCGTCGTCCTCGCCCTGGCCGGCGCGGTCGCCACCACCCTCGCCGCGATCCCGGTGGTCTGGCTCGCGGTGCGCCACCGCGGCTGGGCCTCGACGGTCATCGAGCGCAGCACCTACGTCGCCAACGCACTGCCCGGCATCGTCGTCGGCCTGGCCCTCGTGGTCGCCTCACTGCGCCTGGTGCCGGTGGTCTACCAGACCGCGGGACTGCTCGTGGCGGCGTACGCCATCCTCTTCCTGCCGCGTGCCGTGGTGACCGTGCGTGCCGGGCTGGAGCAGGCGCCGGTCGTGCTCGACGACGTCGCGCACGGCCTCGGGCTCGGCCCGCTCGCCACCGCGCGCCGCGTCACGCTGCCCCTGATCGCGCCGAGCCTGGGCGCCGGCGCCGCGCTCGTCTTCCTCGCGATCTCCACCGAGCTGACCGCCACGCTGATGCTGTCGCCGATCGGCACCAGCACCCTGGCCACCGAGTTCTGGTCGGCGTCCTCGGAGCTGCGCTACGGCGCCGCGGCCCCCTACGCGCTGCTGCTGGTGCTCGTCTCGATCCCCGCGACGGTGCTGCTGATGCGCACCGACAGCCCCGCCACCACCGCCGCCGTCGAGGAGAGGGTCCCCGCATGAGCTCCCTGACCATCACCGGGGTCACCAGGTCCTTCGGCTCCACCCGCGCGGTCGACGACGTGACCCTCGAGGTCCCGCACGGCTCCTTCACGACGGTGCTCGGCCCGTCGGGCTGCGGCAAGACGACCCTGCTGCGCCTCATCGCCGGCTTCCTCGTGCCCGAGTCCGGCACCATCGCCTTCGGCAGCACCGTCGTCGCCGGCGACGGCGTACGCCCCATGCCCCCGCAGACGCGCCGGGTCGGCTACGTCCCCCAGGAGGGGGCGCTGTTCCCGCACCTCGACGTCGCCGCCAACATCGCCTTCGGCCTGCCGCGCGACGAGCGCGGCACGACCGGCGAGGACCGCGTCGCGGAGATGCTCGACCTCGTCGAGCTGCCGCGCGACTTCCGCGACCGCCGCCCCGACGAGCTCTCCGGTGGCCAGCAGCAGCGCGTCGCCCTGGCCCGCTCGCTGGCGCCCGCGCCCGCGGTCGTGCTGCTCGACGAGCCCTTCTCCTCACTCGACGCCGGGCTGCGCGGCAGCACCGCGCGTGCTGTGCGCCGGGCGCTGCAGGCCACCAACACCACGGCCCTGCTGGTGACGCACGACCAGAACGAGGCGCTCTCCCTGGCCGACCAGGTCGCGGTGATGCGCGGCGGACGGCTGGTGCAGTCGGCGCCGCCGAGCGAGGTCTACCTCTCACCCAGCGACCCGCAGGTGGCGGAGTTCGTCGGCCGTGCGGTCGTCCTGCCCGGCACCGCTCGCGGCACGCGCGCCACGTGCGCGCTCGGCGAGGTCGTGCTGACCGCCCCGGCCGAGGGCGACGTCGCGCTGATGGTGCGCCCCGAGCAGGTCTTCGTCGACCTCGCCCACGCCGAGGGCGTGCGCGGAACGGTCGAGGAGGTCAGCTACTACGGCCACGACTGCGCGGTGCAGGTGCGTCTCGACGAGGGCACCTCGGTGCTCGCCCGCATGGCCGGCGTGCGCCACCCCGTCGCCGGCGACCCCGTCCACCTGCGCGTGACAGGACTGGTCCGGGCCTACACGTCCGCGGGGCTGCCGTGACCCTCACGTCCCCCTCGCCGCGCCTGCCCACCGGCACGACCACCGCGGTCCTCCAGCACGCCGGTCGCGACGACGCCCCGGCCGTGGTCACCGACCACGAGGTGCTCAGCCATGCCGACCTCGCCCGACGCGTCGCCGACCGGGCGCGGACCTGGGGACCGGCCCGCCGCCTGGTGCTGGTCGAGGGCGCCAACGACCTCGACGCGCTCGTCGCCTACCTCGCCGCGCTCCAGCACGGCCACGTCGCGCTGGTCGTGCCCGACGGGCGCGAGGCCCAGCGCGCCGCGATGGTCGCGGCCTACGACCCCGACATCGTCTGCACGACCGGTGCCCCCGACGACGTACGCCGTGACGTCTCCGCGCACGAGCTCCATCCCGACCTGGCCCTGCTGCTGAGCACCTCCGGCACCACCGGGTCGCCCAAGCTGGTGCGGCTCTCGCGCGACAACGTGGCCAGCAACGCCGCCGCCATCGCCGACTACCTGCGCCTGACCCCCGACGACCGCGCGATCACGGCGCTGCCGCTGCACTACTGCTACGGCCTGTCGGTGCTGCACTCCCACCTCGTCGCGGGCGCCAGCGTCGTGCTGACCTCGCTGAGCGTGGTCGACGAGTGCTTCTGGGACCTCTTCGCGCGCACCGGCGCCACGACGCTCGCCGGCGTCCCCCACACCTTCGACCTGCTGGCCACCAGCGGCTTCGAGGACCGCGACCTCCCCCGCCTGCGGCAGGTGACCCAGGCGGGCGGGCGCCTCGACCCCGACGCCGTACGCCGCTGGAGCCGGTTCGGGCGCAGCCGTGGGTGGGACCTCGTGGTCATGTACGGCGCCACCGAGGCCACGGCGCGGATGGCCTGGCTGCCGCCGGACCTCGCCGAGGAGCACCCGGGCGCGATCGGCGTCGCCATCCCCGGTGGCGAGCTGCGCCTCGACGAGACCGTGGACGACCGTCCCGGCGTCGGCGAGCTGGTCTACACCGGGCCCAACGTGATGCTGGGCTACGCCGAGGCGCCCGCCGACCTCGCGCTCGGCCGGGTCACCACCGAGCTCCGGACCGGCGACCTCGCCCGCCGGGTCGACGGCCTCCTCGAGGTGGTCGGCCGCCGCAACCGCTACGGCAAGGTCTTCGGCCTGCGCATCGACCTCGACGCCGTCGAGCAGACCCTTCGCGCCACCCTCGACCGCCACGCCCGGGTGGTGGCCACCGAGCGGATGGTCCACGTCTTTCTCACCCACGGGCGCGCGAGCGGCGCGGCCCGGTCGCTCGCGACCAGCCACAGCGGCCTGCCCGCCCACGCCGTACGCGTCACGGTCCTCGCCCAGGTCCCGCTCACCAGCACCGGGAAGACCGACTACTCCGCGCTCGGCGACCTCGCCGACCTCACCGAGCAGGCCGACGACGCCCCGGCCGAGGCCGCCGGGCTCGACCCCGTCCGCGCGGACTTCGTGCGCGTCCTCGGTCGCCCCGACGCCGACGGCTCGGACTCCTTCGTCGACCTCGGCGGCGACTCGTTGTCCTACGTCGAGCTCGCGACCCGGCTCGCGGACCACTTCCCGCAGGGCCTGCCCGCGGGGTGGCACACCCGGCCCCTCGACGAGCTCGAGGAGCTGGCCGCCCGCCCGGTGGAGGGCGACGCCGGTCCGCGGCGCTGGGCCCGCCTCGACACCACGGTCGCCCTCCGCGCGCTGGCGATCGTCTTCGTCGTCGCCAGCCACGTCGACCTGGTCGGCCTCGAGGGCGGCGCGCACCTGCTGCTCGCACTGGCCGGCTTCAACTTCGCCCGCTTCCAGCTCTCCGGAGCGGGCGGCGCGCGCGACCGGTTGCGCCACGGCCTGTCGGGCCTGGCCCAGCTCGTGGTCCCGTCGCTGATCTGGGTCGGTGGCGTCGCGCTGCTGCTCGGCACCTACGACCTGACGACCGCGCTCTTCGTGCGCGAGGTGGTCAACGGCACCGAGTGGGACGACCAGTGGCAGCTGTGGTTCCTGGAGTCACTGGTCTGGATCACCGCCGCCGCCCTCGCCGTGTCCTGCGTGCCCCGACTGCACCGCCTCGAGCGGCGTACGCCCTTCGGCTTCGCGCTGGGCGTGCTCGCCGTCACCGCGCTCGCACGCTTCCTCGACGTCGGCCTGCGCGCCGGGGCCACCGAGCGCTACACGACGCTCGTGGTGGCGTTCTTCTTCGCCCTCGGCTGGGTCGCGGCCCGTGCGACCGACACCCGTCGGCGCCTGCTCGTCACCGCGCTCGCAGCAGCCCTGACGGTCGGCTTCTTCGGCCAGCCGCACCGCGAGGTGATCGTGCTGGGCGGGTTCCTGCTCATGCTGTGGCTGCCCCACGTGTCCCTGCCGCCGGTCCTGGCGCGCGCTGCCGGCGTCCTGGCAGGGGCGAGCCTGTTCATCTACCTCACCCACTGGCAGGTCTACCCGGCCCTCGAGGACGCCGGCCACCAGTGGCTGGCCCTTGTGGCGTCGCTCACAGTCGGCATCGCCTACGCGCGCGTCGTGCGTCCGGTGCATCAGGCTGTCGGTCGCGCCATCCTCGCCTCGCGGTAGCCTGCCGAGCGGCACGCCTCCCGTCCACCGCACAGCCGATCCAGGAGTCCTCGCGTGAGCTTGAAGAAGGTCCTCATCGCCAACCGCGGCGAGATCGCCGTCCGCGTCATCCGCGCCTGCAAGGACGCCGGCATCGGCTCCGTCGCCGTCTACGCCGACCCGGACCGCGACGCGCTGTTCGTCCGCCTGGCCGACGAGGCCCACTCCCTCGGCGGAGCCACGCCCGCGGAGTCCTACCTCGACATCGCCAAGATCATCGCGATCGCCGAGAAGTCCGGCGCGGACTCGATCCACCCCGGCTACGGCTTCCTCGCCGAGAACGCCGACTTCGCCCAGGCCGTCATGGACGCCGGGCTGATCTGGATCGGCCCACCGCCGGCCGCGATCGAGGCGCTGGGCGACAAGGCGAAGGCCAAGCACATCGCCGACCGGGCGAACGCCCCCCTGGCCCCGGGCACCAAGGACCCGGTCAAGGACGCCGACGAGGTCGTCGAGTTCGCCAAGGCCAACGGCCTCCCGGTCGCGATCAAGGCCGTCTTCGGTGGTGGCGGTCGCGGCCTCAAGGTCGCCCGCACGCTCGAGGAGATCCCCGACGCCTACGAGTCCGCCGTGCGCGAGGCCGTGACCGCCTTCGGTCGCGGCGAGTGCCTGGTGGAGAAGTTCCTCGACAAGCCACGCCACGTCGAGACCCAGTGCCTGGCCGACCAGCACGGCAACGTCGTCGTGGTCTCCACGCGCGACTGCTCGCTCCAGCGCCGCAACCAGAAGCTGGTCGAGGAGGCGCCCGCGCCGTTCCTCACCGACGAGCAGATGACCGAGCTCTACGAGTCGTCCAAGCGGATCCTCACCGAGGCCGGCTACTACGGCGCCGGCACCTGCGAGTTCCTCGTGGCGCAGGACGGCACCATCTCCTTCCTCGAGGTCAACACCCGCCTCCAGGTCGAGCACTGCGTGTCCGAGGAGGTCACCGGCATCGACCTGGTCCGCGAGATGTTCCGCATCGCGGCGGGCGAGGAGCTCGGCTACGGCGACCCGGAGGTCCGCGGCCACTCGATCGAGTTCCGCATCAACGCCGAGGACGGCGGGCGCAACTTCATGCCCGCCCCCGGCACCCTGTCGGCGTGGTCGCCGCCCAGCGGTCCCGGCGTACGCCTCGACGGCGGCTACGAGAACGGCGAGACCATCCCGGGCTCGTTCGACTCCCTCATCGCCAAGCTGATCGTCACCGGCACCACCCGCACCCAGGCGCTCGAGCGCTCGCGCCGCGCCCTCGACGAGTTCGTCGTCGACGGCATGCCGACCGTCATCCCCTTCCACCGCGCGGTCGTGTCCGACCCGGCCTACGTCGGCGCCTCGACGCCGTCCGGCGAGGGCGAGTTCACCGTCTACACGCAGTGGATCGAGACCGAGTTCGACAACCAGATCGAGCCCTACTCGGGCGACTCCGCGGAGGCCGAGGAGGCCGGCGAGCGCCAGAAGGTCGTCGTCGAGGTCGGCGGCCGCCGCCTCGAGGTCGTCCTCCCCGCCGGGCTCGGCGGACTGTCCGCCGGCGGCCCCGCGGGTGGCGCCAAGAAGTCGAAGCGCTCGGCCAAGAAGGCCGGCGCCGCCGCGTCCGGTGACGCGGTCACCTCCCCCATGCAGGGCACGATCGTCAAGGTCGCCGTCGAGGAGGGCGCCTCCGTCGCCGAGGGCGACGTCATCGTCGTCATGGAGGCGATGAAGATGGAGCAGCCCCTCAAGGCCCACCGCGCCGGCACCGTCACCGGCCTCCAGGCCGAGGTCGGGGCCACGGTGACCAACGGCGCCGTGATCTGCGAGATCAAGGACTGACCTCGGGGAGTCACCGCTTGAGCGGGGACCCCCGCGCGGTCGGGCCGTTGCAACGCCCGGTCCGCGCGGGACTCACCACTTCAGCGGTGACTCCGACAATAGATAGCAAGTCCTCACTTTCTATGTGAGACTGGAGCGGTGAGCTTCCCACCGCCTCCCCGCCGCACCCAGGCCGACCGCCGCGCCGGCACGATCACCGCCCTGCTCGACGCGAGCGTGACGTGCCTGGCCGAGCGGGGGTACGCCGCCACCTCGACCGCCGCTGTCTGCGCCGAGGCGGGCGTGAGCCAGGGAGCGCTCTTCCGCCACTTCCCCACCCGGCAGGCCCTGCTCGTCGCCACCGCGGAGCACGTCGCGACGCGCAACGTCGCGGCCTTCCGCGAGACCGTGGGATCCGACGTGGACACCGTCGACGACGTGGCCGCAGTCCTCGCCCACCTGCGCACGGTCGTCCTCTCGCCGGCCAACCAGACCTGGCGCGAGCTGCTCGTCGCCGCCCGCGCCGACGCCGACCTCCGCGAGGCGCTCCGCCCCGCCCGCGAGTCGCTCCAGGCACAGATGCTCGACGCCGCGGCCGACCTCTGGGGCGACCGCCTCCCCGCCGACGACCTCGCGCCCGTGCTGAGCGTCGTCGTCAACATGCTCGACGGGCTGGCCTTCTCCGCCCTCGACCCCGACCCCGCGGCCGCCCCCGGCCGCACCGTCGACCGGGCGCTGCGCCTGCTCGCCGAGATGATCGTCCACCGCTACGACCAGCAGGAGACCCGATGAGCGACACAGGCACCGACTTCACCCCGGACGTGATCGTGGTCGGCGCGGGACTCGCCGGCCTCGTCGCCACCCACGAGCTCGCCCTCGCCGGCAAGCGGGTGCTGGTCCTCGACCAGGAGAACCGCCACAACCTCGGCGGCCAGGCCTGGTGGTCACTCGGCGGGCTGCTCTTCGTCGACAGTCCCGAGCAGCGACGGATGGGCATCAAGGACTCTCCCGAGCTGGCCTGGCAGGACTGGCAGGGCTCGGCACAGTTCGACCGCCTCGGCGACGGCACCGACGGCCCCGGCCGCGGCGAGGACTTCTGGCCGCAGCAGTGGGCCAGGGCCTACGTCGACTTCGCCCACCGCGAGAAGCGCGCCTACCTCCACGACCTCGGCCTCAGGTCGCTGCCGTTCGTCGGGTGGGCCGAGCGTGGCGACGGTCGCGCGACGGGCCACGGCAACTCGGTCCCGCGCTTCCACCTCACCTGGGGCACCGGCCCCGAGGTGGTCCGGATCTTCGCCGAGCCCGTCGAGAAGGCCGAGGCGCAGGGGCTGGTACGCCTCGCGTTCCGCCACCAGGTCGACGAGGTCGTGGTCGAGGACGGCGTGGTCGTCGGCGTGCGCGGCACCGTCCTGGCCGACGACGACGCCGAGCGCGGCGTGAAGTCCGGCCGCGACGCGGTCGGCACCTTCGAGCACCGCGCCGCCGCGGTCGTCGTGACGAGCGGGGGCATCGGCCACAACCATGAGCTGATGCGCCGCAGCTGGCCGACCGAGCGGGTCGGTGCCGCCCCCGACCACATGATCAGCGGTGTCCCGGCGCACGTGGACGGGCGGATGCAGGCGATCTCCGAGGCCGCGGGCGCGACGATGGTCAACAAGGACCGGATGTGGGCCTACGTCGAGGGGATCCACAACTGGGACCCGGTGTGGCCCGACCACGCGATCCGGATCCTTCCCGGCCCGTCGTCGATGTGGTTCGACGCCACGGGCAAGCGACTCGAGGGGATGTCGGGCGTGCCCGGCGCCGACTCGATCGGCGCGATGAAGCAGATCCTCGCCGCAGGCCACGACTACTCGTGGTTCGTCCTGACCCAGTCGATCATCGAGAAGGAGTTCGCCCTCTCCGGCTCGGAGCAGAACCCCGACATCACCGGCAAGGACCTGAAGTTCCTGGCGAGGACCCGGCTCGCGAAGGGCGCCCCCGGGCCCGTCGAGGCCTTCAAGGAGCACGGCGTCGACTTCGTCGTGGCCCAGGACCTCGACGAGCTCGTCACCGGGATGAACGAGCTGGCCCGCGGCCCGAAGCTCGACCCCGCCGACCTGCGCACCCAGATCGAGGCCCGCGACCGCGAGATGGACAACTCCTTCACCAAGGACATCCAGGTGATGGCGATCCACAACGCCCGCCGCAGCCGCACGGACAAGCTGATCCGGGTCGCCAAGCCGCACCAGGTCCTCGACCCGGCGCACGGCCCGCTCATCGCCGTACGCCTCAACATCCTGTCGCGCAAGACGCTCGGCGGCCTCGAGACCAACCTCGACGGCCAGTGCGTGGCCGCCGACGGCACCCCGGTCCCCGGCCTGTACGCCGCGGGAGAGGTCGCCGGCTTCGGCGGGGGCGGCGTGCACGGCTACAACGCCCTCGAGGGCACGTTCCTCGGCGGGTGCATCTTCTCCGGGCGCGCGGTGGGGCGGGCGCTGGCCGGCTGAGGATCCGGCGGCACCCGGACCCGCCGACGGGGACTGGGCCGCTCCTGCCTCAGCCGAGGTCGACCGTGGCGCTCACCTCGGCCGTGGCGTCCTCGGGGCCCTTCCCGTCGGTGAGGAGACCGCTGAGCCGACGGACGATGTCGAGCTGCGCCGGCTCGCCCTTCGCGACGACCCTGGTGGTCAGGCGGTTCAGCAGCTCATCGGCGACGGTCGACGACCCTGTCGTGCCGTCGAAGCCGGAGCCGTCTTCGGTGCCCTGCACGGCGTACGTCCCCCTGCCGCGGACGAAGGTGTCACCGCGGGTCTCGACCTGCGCGACCGTCCAGCCGTCGTCGGACCACCCGCTGCCGGCAAGGTAGGGAACAGTCGTGACGAGGTAGGAGCAGGTGATCTCTGCCTGCACGCCTGAGCCTCGCAGCGGCGGGCAGTCGTCGGCGACCGGTGCCGCGAGCTCGCTGATCGCGTCGGCCCTGTCACCCGACACCTCGCCCGTGCTGGTGTCAATGCTCGCGGTGACGCCGTCGAAGGTCACCTCGATCACTGGGGCGGAACCGGTGTCGGCTGCGACGTAGACGGTGCCAGAGGTCCTCGTCGCGGCGGGTGTCGTCGTGGACCCTGGCGCCTCACCGAGGTCGACCGTCTCGTCCCCGGTGCGGAGCGTGAGGCCGGTGCGCTGGGCCTTGTCCTCCATCAGCGCGCGTTGGAAGGGTTCGACACCCTCACCCGGTTCGAGACGCCAGTCGAGAGCGACCCACTCCGTGCCGTCCGGCGCCTCGTGCGTCTGACCGTCTGCGGCCTCCGTCTGGCTGATCGAGGGCTGGCCGTCACCGACGATGAACGTCAGCCGCCCGTTGGGCAGGGACAGGGGGTACGACGTTCCGTCGATGTCGCCGAGTCGTCCCTGCACCAGGTCGCCCGCGGCTGCGGACCCCTCGCCGTCCCCGCAGCCACCGACCAGCACGACGGCGGCCAGGGCCAGGGCCAGGCCGGCTGCCGGTGCCCTCATCGCGACCAGAGCTGCTGCTTGTAGTCCGCGAGCACGAGGAGCCAGGCGGCGACCATCTCGTTGGCGGCGCTGGTCAGTGCCGCGCCGAGGCCGTCGCTGCCCAACCGGGCACAGGTGCCCGGTTGGAGCTGGACGATGAACTCCTTCATACCGATCGAGGTGACCTCGACCGCGCCGCTGTCGGCGTACCCGCTGACCTGCTTGTCCTCCACGGACCCCTCCAGGTGGTCGCGCGAGCGCCGCAGCGACACCGGGTTGGGTTGGAGGTGGACCTCCATCAGCCGGTAGTACTCCCGGGTCCGCGCCACGAAGAGCCGGCGCGCGAGCTGGGTCACCTGCGCAGCCATCTCGGCGTCGTCGGTCCGCTCGGCGTGGCCGGACCTCACGGTGACGCGGACGGCGTACCAGCCGTTCATCTCGCCGAAGAGCGCGTCGTCGGCCGCAGTCGCCGTCACGTGCATCGCGTCCACAGCCATGCCGAACGGGCTGATGTGACCCTCGGACTGAGGGACGTACTGGAGCTGGGTGTCACTCACCTGTCGTAGCCTCCCAGACCGCCGGGACCGTTGGCGAAGCCGGTGGGCTTGAACTTGAACTGCGGGTAGTCGCCGTCGGCGTAGTCGGTCCTGTTGATGTCGGCGTTGACCGCGGCGGCGTAGCCGCTCAGGCCAAGGCTGATCTCTTCCTGACGGGTGCGGACGTGGTTCTCCACCTGCCCGACGGCCTCGTAGAACTGGGTCATGACCCCCTGGGGGTCACCCGCACTGAAGTCGAGGGACGTGGCGGAGGCGCCCACCGAGGCCGCACCGGCGGCGATGGCAATGACGATCGCGCCCGTCCCGGCCGTCGCCACAGTGATCGCCACAGTGCCGACCGCGGCCAGGACGGTCAGGGCGAAGCTGCCGTCAGCACTGCCTCGACCGTCCGCTGCCTCGAGCGCAGAGAGCGTCTTGTTGCCGATGTCGAGGATCGACTCGTAGGCCGTCGTGTAGAGCTCGTGCTGCGCCTCGAGCGCGGCGATGGCCACCGACATACCGGTGAACTGTGAGTCGGCGACGAAGGGGAGCTGCGCCTTGTAGTTCTCGATGAAGTCCGTCGCCGCGTCGCCCGTCCAGTCGTCGACGTCGGTCGCGATGCGCTCCATGTTGGCGAACACGTCGTTGGGCGTGACAGTGACCGCGCCCGCGATGAGGCCCGAGGAGCCCTGACCGGCGACAGCGACGCTGTTGAGGGCGGTGGAGAACGAGTCGTAGGAGCCGGTGATCGCCTCGACGGGCAGGCCGTCGTACTGGCTGAACGACGGACCGATGTCGGCATAGGACCCGCCGATCGTGACGTAGCCCGGAGGAGTGCCGTCGATGAGCTCTGACGCCTTCGCCCCGACGGCGCACCCGATGTCGTACGCGGCGCCCATCAGAGCGTGCCGCCGGCCGCGACGAACGCCGACCGGATCTCGTCGTCGGTGCGGGCGAAGTCGCGCGCGGTCGTGACCAGCGCGTCGGCGACGTCGTTCATCACGGAGCCGGACTTCTGCGTGGCGGACGCGAGTGCGCCCATCAGGTCCGCCATGTCGGACTGGGGGTTGTTGCTGTCGAACGGTCCACCCGAGGTGAACATGCCCCCGGTCGAGATGCCCGACAGCGTCGTGCTCGCCAGCGTGAAGGAGTCCGCGATCGGCGGCAGCTCGGAGAGCCCCGCCTTCTCGAGCTCCTCGAGATTGGCGCCCATGTCCTGCTTCCTGCCCACTGTCTCCTCGCTTCCCGACGGCGTCGTGCCGTCGCCAGCCCCTCCTACCCGCCGCTTCCCGGGCGAAACCCGAGTGGGCCTGCTCCCGAGCCGCAGCTGCGGCTACCCGAGCCCGACCGCCTCCACGAGGGCGTCGAGGTGGAGCTCGAAGATGTCCTTCGGGTCGGTGAAGGTGCTCGCGCCGTACTGCCCGAACACCTCGAAGCTGACGCAGCCGAACAGCGCCGCCCAGGCGAGCATCCCGCGCGCGACCAGCGCGTCGGGCGCCGTGATCCCCATCTGCTTGCGGATCCGGGCCAGGTCGCGCGCCAGCCGGCGGGGTGCCACCGGCGCGTCCGGGAGCGATCCCGCGCCGGCGACCCAGGCGTCCTCCCAGACCTCGACGAGCCGCCCGACCACCCGCGTCCCGGGGCCGGTGGTCTGCTCGGCAGGGGCTTCGTAACCGGGCACCGGGCTGCCGAAGAGCAGGGCGTACGTCGCCGGCTCGGCGAGCGCCCAGGCCCGGACCGCGCGACCGATCGCGCGCATCCGCTCCGCGTGGCTGTCGCGGTCGACCCGCTCGACCGCCGCGTCGACGGCGTCGCCGAGCTCGTCGTAGCCGTCGACGACGAGCAGGGTCAGCAGCTCGTCACGGCTGGCGACGTAGCGGTAGACCGCCGACGAGACGACCCCGAGGTCGCGGGCGACGGCACGCAGGGACAGGGCGGCCGCGCCGTCCGTGGCCAGGTGGACACGGCCGATGCGGACGATGTCGCGCATCGTCTGCTCGCGAGCCCGGGCGCGGGGAGAGGGAGTTTCCGGCATCTCTTCAGTGTGACACATCTGTGAGCAGCGGTGCCGAAAGAGAGCAGTGCTCTTGCATTTCGGGGTGCGGGAAGCCATGATGATTAAAATGAGAGCACCGCTCTCACAATCGCCACCCATCCAGGAGATCGCCATGACCACCACCCACGTCGTCACCGGAGCCGGCCCCGTCGGCTCGACCGTCGCCCTGCAGCTCGCCGAGGCAGGCCTCCCGGTCCGGCTGCTCACCCGCTCGGGCAGCGGCCCGGTCCACCCGCTCGTCGAGCGCCGCCGGGTCGACGTCTCGAAGCCGGCGGCACTCGACGCGGCCTTCGAGGGCGCCGTCGCCGTCCACCACTGCATCCACGGATCGGCGTACGACGCGAAGGTCTGGCGCGCCGAGCTCCCCGCGGCCGAGCGGGCGGTCCTCGACGCCGCCGGCTGTGTCGGCGCGGTCGTGGTGTTCCCCGAGAGCCTCTACTCCTACGGCCGTGTCGACGGGGTGATGACAGAGGCGACGCCCCGCGCCGCCACGACCGGCAAGCTCGGCGTGCGCACCGAGCTGCTAGCCCAGCGCGAGGCGTCAGCGACGCCGACCGTGAGCGTCGCCGCGTCCGACTTCTACGGCCCGGTGGTGCGCACGTCCCACGCGGGCGAGCGGCTGGTGCCGACGGTGCTGGCCGGACGCACCATGCGGGTGATCGGCAGCCTCGACCAGCCGCACTCGTTCACCTACGTCCCCGACCTGGCCGCCGCGATGATCAGGGCTGCCACGACACCCGAGCTGTGGAACTCCTTCCTGCACGCACCCACGGCCGCGCCGGTGACCCAGCGCCAGCTGATCACGAGGGTCGCGGAGGCGGGCGGCGTACGCGTCCCGAAGATGTCGGCGGTGCCGGTGCCGGTGCTGGGCGCCGTCGGGCTGGTCTCGCGGGACATGAGGGAGCTCGCCGAGACCGGCTACATGTTCGCGCGGCCGTTCGTCGTGGACTCGACCGCCAGCGAGGAGCGCCTCGGCCTGTCCCCCACGTCGCTGACGGACGGACTGGCCGCGACAGTTGCGTGGTGGCGCGCGCAGGAGCAGGCGGCGGCCTGAGCGGGGACGGCGACCGGGGTACGGACAGGTAACCCACGTCACACCCGTCACTGGATAGCGTTCGGCGCATGTTCTCCAAGGTGCTCGTCGCCAACCGTGGCGAGATCGCAGTCCGGGCCTTCCGAGCCGCGCGTGAGATCGGCGCGCGCACGGTGGCCGTCTTCCCCCACGAGGACCGCTGGTCCGAGCACCGGATGAAGGCCGAGGAGGCCTACCAGATCGGTGAGGTCGGCCACCCGGTCCGCGCCTACCTCGACCCGCAGGCGATCGTCGAGGTGGCCGTGAAGTGCGGTGCCGACGCGATCTACCCCGGCTACGGCTTCCTGTCGGAGAACCCCGCCCTCGCCGAGGCCTGCGCCGAGGCGGGCATCACCTTCATCGGCCCCAGCGCCGAGGTGCTGACGCTGACCGGCAACAAGGCCCGCGCGATCGCCGCGGCCAAGGCCGCCGGCGTACCGGTGCTCGAGTCGGTGCCGCCCTCGACCGACGTCGACGAGCTGCTGGCCGCAGCCGAGCAGATCGAGGCGCCGCTCTTCGTCAAGGCCGTCGCCGGAGGCGGCGGGCGCGGCATGCGGCGCGTGGACGACCGCTCCGACCTCCGCGAGGCCATCGAGACCTGCATGCGCGAGGCCGAGGGCGCCTTCGGCGACCCGACCGTCTTCATCGAGCAGGCCGTGGTCGACCCGCGCCACATCGAGGTGCAGATCCTCTCCGACGGAACGGGCTCCGACGACGGCGTGATCCACCTCTACGAGCGCGACTGCTCGGTGCAGCGCCGCCACCAGAAGGTCGTCGAGATCGCACCGGCACCCAACCTCGACCCCGAGGTCCGGAAGAGCATGTGCGCCGACGCGGTCCGCTTCGCCCGCGAGATCGGCTACAAGAACGCCGGCACCGTCGAGTTCCTGCTCGACCCCACCGGCAAGTACGTCTTCATCGAGATGAACCCCCGCATCCAGGTCGAGCACACCGTCACCGAGGAGGTCACCGCCGTCGACCTGGTGCAGTCGCAGATGCTCATCGCGGCGGGGGCGACGCTGGCTGACCTCGACCTCACCCAGGACTCGGTGCAGCCGCGCGGCTTCGCGCTGCAGTGCCGCATCACCACCGAGGACCCCGCCAACGGCTTCCGGCCGGACACCGGGAAGATCACCACCTACCGCTCCCCCGGCGGGCCCGGCGTACGCCTCGACGGCGGCACCACCTACACCGGCGCCGAGATCAGCCCCCACTTCGACTCGATGCTCGCCAAGCTCACCTGCCGCGGGCGCACCTTCGAGGCGGCCGTGCAGAAGGCGCGGCGCGCGCTGCTGGAGTTCCGCATCCGCGGGGTGTCCACCAACGTCGGCTTCCTCCAGGCGGTGCTCGCCGATCCCGACTTCGCCGCCGGCGGCGTCACGACCTCGTTCATCGAGGACCACCCCTCGCTCCTCAAGGCCCAGCTCGGCCGTGACCGCGCCACCAAGCTGCTCGCCTACCTCGCCGACGTCACGGTCAACCAGCCGCACGGCGCCGCCCCCGTGACCGTCGCCCCGGCCAGCAAGCTCGCCGAGCTCGACCGCTCCCAGCCGGTGCCCGACGGCACCCGCCAGCTGCTGCGCGAGATCGGGCCCGACGAGTTCGCCCGTCGCCTGCGCGCGCAGGACCGCGTGGCCGTCACCGACACCACCTTCCGCGACGCCCACCAGTCGCTGCTCGCCACCCGGGTGCGCACCCGCGACCTGCTCGCGGTCGCCGACCACGTCGCCCGCACCACCCCGCAGCTGTGGTCACTGGAGTGCTGGGGCGGGGCGACGTACGACGTCGCGCTGCGATTCCTCTCCGAGGACCCGTGGGAGCGGCTGGCCGCCCTGCGCGAGGCGGTGCCCAACATCGGCCTCCAGATGCTGCTGCGTGGGCGCAACACCGTCGGCTACACGCCCTACCCGACCGAGGTGACCGAGGCCTTCGTCCAGGAGGCTGCCGACACCGGGATCGACGTGTTCCGCATCTTCGACGCCCTCAACGACGTCTCCCAGATGCGCCCGGCCATCGATGCCGTGCGCGGCACCGGGACGTCCGTGGCCGAGGTCGCGCTCTGCTACACCGGCGACCTGTCCTCGCCAAGCGAGAGGCTCTACACCCTCGACTACTACCTCCGCCTCGCCGAGGAGATCGTCGACGCCGGCGCCCACGTGTTGGCGATCAAGGACATGGCCGGCCTGCTGCGCGCCCCCGCCGCTCGCACCCTCGTCACCGCGCTGCGCGAGCGCTTCGACCTCCCCGTGCACCTCCACACCCACGACACCCCCGGCGGGCAGCTCGCCACGCTGCTCGCCGCGATCGACGCCGGGGTCGACGCGGTCGACGCCGCCTGCGCGGCGATGGCCGGCACCACGTCGCAGCCGGCGCTCTCCGCGCTGGTCTCCGCGACCGACCACTCCGAGCGCGAGACCGGTCTCTCGCTCGCCGCGGTCAACGCGATGGAGCCCTACTGGGAGGCCACCCGCCGCGTCTACGCACCCTTCGAGTCGGGCCTGCCCGCCCCCACGGGTCGCGTCTACCGCCACGAGATCCCCGGCGGCCAGCTCTCCAACCTGCGCCAGCAGGCGATCGCGCTGGGCCTGGGCGAGAAGTTCGAGCAGGTCGAGGACATGTACGCCGCGGCCAACGACATCCTCGGCAACGTCGTGAAGGTGACGCCGTCGTCGAAGGTCGTCGGCGACCTCGCCCTGGCGTTGGTCGCCGCGGGTGCGGACCCGGCGGAGTTCGAGGCCGACCCGGCGTCGTACGACGTGCCGGACTCGGTGATCGGGTTCCTCAGCGGCGAGCTGGGTGACCCGCCCGGCGGCTGGCCCGAGCCCTTCCGCACCAAGGCGCTGGCCGGGCGCACCTGGAAGCAGCCCACCGAGACCCTCACCCCCGAGCAGCAGGCGAGCCTGGCCACCGACCGGCGCGAGACGCTCAACGAGCTGCTCTTCCCCGGCCCCAACGCCGCCTTCCACGACTCGCGCGAGACCTACGGCGACCTGTCGGCGATCTCCACCGTCGACTACCTCTACGGCCTGCGCCGCGGCGAGGAGCACCGGGTGCTGGTGCGCGAGGGACGCGAGATGCTCTTCGGTCTCGAGGCGATCAGCGAGCCCGACGAGCGCGGCTACCGCAACGTGATGGCCACCATCGACGGCCAGCTGCGGCCGGTGTCGGTGCGCGACCGGAGCGTCGCGGCCGAGGAGGTGTCGACCGAGAAGGCCGACCCGAGGACGCCTGGCCACGTGGCCGCGCCCTACGACGGCGCCGTGACGGTGACGGTGGCCGAGGGCGACGAGGTGGAGGCCGGGCAGACGGTCGCCACGATCGAGGCGATGAAGATGGAGGCCTCCATCACCGCGCCCGTCGCCGGGACCGTGTCGCGGCTCGCCGTGCGGACCACGCAGGCCGTCGAGGGTGGCGACCTGGTGCTGGCGATCAGCCCTCGTTGAGGACGAGCACGTCGGGGTCGGGCTCGGCGTACTCGGTGACCTCCGGCTCCTCGCCGGTGATCTCGCCGTAGACCTCGACCGCGACGGCGCGCATGCCGTTGACCTTGGGGTGGAACGGCGCGGCGACACCGGGACGGAGCTGCGGACCGTTGACCCACGCCCGACCCTTGGCGCAGACGTCGTGCCCCTCCGAGACGGCCTCCATGTCGACGTACGACGCCCCTGCCGCCTCCGCGCCGCGACGCAGGGAGGCGTTGAGGACCTCCGCCACCTCGGCGACCGGTCCGAGCACGTCGGCCGGGACGCCGACCGCGCGGCAGGTGCCCTCGGTCGGCAGGATGTCGGGGTAGCCGACGACGTAGACGCTCGCAGCGGGGGCGGCCTCGGTGATGCGGCGCACGGCCTTCTCGATGCGACCGGCGACCTTGCGGGCGTCGGCGGTGAGCTCGTCGACGGCGCACGGCTGACCGGACTGGCAGCGGATGAGCGAGTCGTAGATGCGGAAGTCGTTGCCGCCCATCCCGATCGTCACCAGGTCGGTCTCGGAGGTCACGGCGTCGAGCTGCGGACCGGTCGTGGCGCCGTTGAACATCGTCATCGTGCCGTAGAGGTCGGTCGTCGTCGCCGCCGAGCAGGTGACGTCGGTGTAGCTCTTGACGTCGAGCCAGTCGGCGAGGAAGGCGGGATAGTTGTCGCGCGAGCGCGCGCAGCCCTCGGGGTCGCTGCGCATGGTGCCGATGAAGGGGCCTGCCGAGAACGAGTCGCCGAGCGCGACGTAGTTGATGCCGGAGTTCACCTCGGGCTCGACGAGGCCGGGGAGGTCGGCCTCGCTCGCGCCGCCTGCCTCGCACGCCGTGGTCGCGAGGACGAGGGCGCCGAGCGTGGCCGCGAGTCGTCCGGTGCCCCTCACTGCCGGGCCCGGCCCTTCTGCCGCGGCTCGACCGCGAAGGTGAACCAGTCGGAACTGAGGCCGAAGGCGGAGCGGACGGTGTCGCCGTCGACGCGCGCGATGCCCTTTTCGCCGACGAAGGCCATGTCGGTGATCCGGCCGCCCCAGTCGCCGTTGCCGTCGCGGGCGGTCACCTCGATGCTGGTGAGGTCGCCGATGGCGGGCCACTGCTTCTCGACCATGGTGTCGTCGAGGGTCTCGGTCCAGGTCGAGTACGTCGGGTTCGCGAGGCCGTCGTAGGGGTCGGGCTGCGCGACGAGGTAGGGCATGGACCCGGCCGAGGAGAAGCCGCCGTTGCTGGCGGAGAACTGGGTGAAGGCCGGCTGGCCGTCGTAGAGCACGCCCTGGCCCCGGGTGGCCTTGATGGCCGCGGTCGCGGCCGGGTGCTCGACGTCGACGCCGCCGTAGACCTGGCACTGCGTGGTGTCGCAGAGGTCGTAGCGCTCGCCCTTGTTCGCCCGGCGCTCGAAGGCGGCGTAGGTGCGCGCGGCCACGGACTGCGCGCTGACCGCGTCCGGCTCCCAGAGCGCGGGCACCTCCTGCGGCACGACGCCGCGCAGATAGGCCTCCATGCCCACCTTGTTGACCGTGATCCGCTTGCCCCCGCGCGGCGCCACCGACTGCAGGGTGCCGCGGTAGTCGCGGCGGGCGCCCGGCACGACGAGCGTGAGCACGCCGTCGGCCGCGGAGAGCTCGGCCTCGCCGGGGACGGTCCGCCAGGTCTTCCAGCGCCCACCCCTGGTCCACTGCACCGCGGTGTCGCTGCCCTGCGCGACCAGGCGCCACTTCCTCGCTCCCACGGCCGGGAGGCGCCAGGTCCGCTGGCGGGCGAGGCTGGTCACCTTGATCGCGCGCTCGGAGACGACCTGGACGTCACGACCGGTGTCGGCGGTGATCCAGATGCGCAGCTTTCCGCCGACCCGGCCCCAGGTGGTGCCGGGGTAGTAGAAGCCGACGATCTGCTGCCAGGTGAGGCCCTGGCCCGCGGCACCCAGGGCGCCGTACTGCGAGAGCCCGTGGCCGTGGCCGAAGCCGTGGCCGGTGACCGTGATCGCGGTGCTGCCGGGGGTCGGCCAGGTCTCGACCGCGCGGCGCTCGTCGCCGCGCTCGGCGGAGGCGCCGGTGGCCAGGGCCGGGACCAGCAGCAGGCCCGCGGCGGCAGCGAGCAGCCGACGGGCACGTCGTGGGCGGGCGGTGATGGGCATGGCGTGGGTTCTCCCCCGAGACATCAGTGAGCAGAACCTCCGAGAATACAGGCGGAGTGCGAACCCTCGCAGGGGTCCGCGTAGACCCGATCGGTGGCACAGTGGAGGGATGATGGGCCGTCGCCGACGGGAGCGCCACGAGCAGGAGCTGGCGGAGCAGGACACGTTCCGGCTGGTGCGGCGCGCTGCCGACGAGGACGTCACGCGCTTCGGGGAGGAGCTCGGCGGCCTGCACCTCGACACCCTCGGCACCGAGCTCGACGAGCAGATGCGCACCGACTACCAGCGCGCGCTCGACGACTACGAGCGTGCCAAGTCCGTCCTGGCGCGCGCGTCGTCGGCCCCGGAGGTCACCACCGTGACCAGCACCCTCGCCGACGGCCGCTTCCACCACGCGTGCGTGCTGGCCGCGCAGGCCGGGGACGTACGCCCCGTCCGCAGGCCTCCGTGCTTCTTCGACCCTGCCCACGGCCCGGCGTCGCGCGACGTCGAGTGGGCGCCGGCGGGCGGGGTCGCACGCTCGGTCCCCGTCTGCTTCCGCGACGCCGAGCGCCTCGCCGCAGGTGGGCTGCCGGAGGTCCGGCTGGTCCGCCTCGGGGACCGCCGCGTCGCGTGGTTCGCCTCCGGGCCGCGCTACGCCGCCTGGGCCGGCGGGTGGTACGCCGAGCTCGTGGCCGAGGGCCGGATCGAGGCCGAGCGCCTCACCATGGCGTACGCCGGCGCGGACCTCCCCGGCCGCGCAGGCGGCCCCCAGCTGCCGATCGCGGCGGCGTGGAGCGACCCCGGCGCGTGGTCCGACGGCGGGATGATCGGCGGCCACGACTACTCCGGGTGGGGCGACGGCGGCATCGGCGGGGGCGGTGACGGTGGCGGTGCTGGCGGGGACGGCGGTGGTGGGGGCGGCGGGGACGGCGGCTGACCCGGTGTCGCACCCGCCTGTGACACTGGCCGGGTGCCCGAGGGAGACAGTGTCTGGAAGCTCGCGCGCCGGCTGGACCGTCAGCTGCGCGGTCACACGGTCGTGCGCTCGGACTTCCGCACCCCGCGGCTGGCCACGCGCGACGTGGCGGGTCGCGAGGTGCTGGGCCACGACACCCACGGCAAGCACCTGCTGACCCGGCTCTCCGCGACCGCTGGGTCGCCGGCGGCCACCCTCCACAGCCACTTGAAGATGGACGGCTCGTGGTCGACGCTGGCGCCGGGCAAGCGGCTGCCGGCGAAGCTCCAGCCCCACGTGCGGCTGGTCCTGGGTCTCGACGACGACCGCACCGTGCACGGCATCCGGCTCCACGACCTGGACCTGGTCCCGACCGACCGCGAGCACGACCTCGTCGGCCACCTCGGCCCGGACCCGTTGCGCGAGGACTGGGACCCCGCCGAGGCCGTACGCCGCCTCGCCGCCGACCCACAGCGACCGCTGGTCAGCGCCCTGCTCGACCAGCGCGCGATGGCCGGTCTGGGCAACCTCTGGGCCAACGAGCTGGCCTTCCTCACCGGCGTCAGCCCGTGGACCCCGGTCGGCGACGTCGACGTCGAGCGCCTGGTGGAGCGCTCCGCGACGATGCTGCGGCACTCGGCCACCGTCGAGGGCGCCTACCAGGTGACCACCGGCTCCTCGGCCCGGGGCGACGACCACTGGGTCACCGGGCGCCAGCGCCGCGGCTGCCGGCGCTGCGGAGGACCGATCAGCGTCACCGCGGAGGTGCCCGGCGACGCCGCCAACCGCCGCACGTGGTGGTGCCCCGCGTGCCAGCCCGGGCCCGGCCCGGAGGCGCGGACCGGACCGGGTCTCAGACCCGGTGGAGCCGTCGGGCGGCCTCGGCGATCGAGCCGCTCATCGAGGGGTAGACGGTGAAGGCCTGGGCCAGCTGGTCGGCGGTGAGCGACTCCGACACCGCGATCGACACCGGGTGGATCAGCTCGGAGGCACGCGGCCCGACGACCACTCCCCCGACGACGATGCCGGTCCCGGGGCGGCAGAACAGCTTCACGAAACCGTCCCGCACGCCCTGCATCTTGGCCCGTGCGTTGCCGGCCAGGGGCAGCATGACGACCTCGGCGGTGATCTCACCGGCGTCCACGGCCTGCTGCGACCAGCCGACGGTGGCGATCTCGGGCGAGGTGAAGACGTTGGACGAGACCTTCTTGAGGTCCAGCGGGGCCACCGCGTCGCCGAGGAAGTGCCACATCGCGATCCGTCCCTGCATCGCTGCGACGGAGGCGAGCATCAGCACGCCGGTGCAGTCGCCGGCGGCGTAGATGCCGCGGGCCGAGGTCCGCGAGACGCGGTCGACGGTGATGAAGCCACCCTCGTCGGTGGCGACGCCGGCCTCCTCGAGCCCGAGGTCCGCGGTGTTGGGGATCGAGCCGAGCGCGAGGATGCAGTGGCTGCCCGAGACGGTGCGTCCATCGGTGAGCGTCACGGTGACGGTGTCGCCCTCGCGGGTCACCGACTGCATCCGCGACTGGCCGAGCACGTTCATCCCGCGTCGCGTCAGCACGTCCTCGAGGACGGCGGAGGCGTCGGCGTCCTCGCCGGGCAGCACCCGGTCGCGGCTGCTCACCAGGGTGACGTCGATGCCGAGGGACAGGTAGGCGCTCGCGAACTCCGCGCCCGTCACGCCGGACCCGACGACGATCAGCTTCTCCGGCACCTCGGTCAGGTCGTAGACCTGCTCCCAGGTGAGGATCCGCTCGCCGTCGGGCTGCGCGCTCGGGAGCGTGCGCGGCGCTGCGCCGGTGGCGAGGATGATGGCGTCGGCCTGCACGGTCTCGCTGTCACCGTCGGTGGTGACCTCGACCGTCATGTCCGGTCCGAGGCGACCGCGGCCGGTGAGGACGCGTACGCCGTCGCGGTCGAGGCGGGCCGCGATGTCGCTCGACTGGTCGGCGGCGAGCTGCTTCACGCGGGCGTTGACCCGGGCCAGGTCGACCGAGATCGTCGTGGCCGCGTCGCCCTGGTGGTCGTGGAAGTTGACGCCGAGCTCGGCCGCCGCGGACATGTCGGTCATCAGCTCCGACGTGGCGATCAGCGTCTTGCTCGGCACGCAGTCGGTGAGCACGGCCGAGCCACCGACACCGTCGGTGTCGACGACCGTGACCTCGGCGCCCAGCTGGGCCGCGACGTGCGCGGCCTCGTAGCCGCCGGGTCCGCCGCCGATGATGACGATGTGGTCTGTCACGTGGGTCTGTTCCTTCGTCTGGAGGCTGCTGGCCTCTAGGTCTCGATACACCGCTTCGCGGCTTCGTTCCTCAGCCGCGGCGGCACTCGACCTCTTCGGCCGACGCAGGCACCTCGCGAGCTCGGTGCCTGCTGGCCTCAGAAGTTGATCATGTGGCCGGCGATGCCGTGGACGGCCTCCTTGACGGCCTCACCCAGGGTCGGGTGCGCGAAGACGTTGCGGGCCACCTCGTCGGCGGTGAGGTCCCACTGCTGGGCCATGGTCAGCACCGGCAGCAGCTCGGTCACGTTGGGGCCGATCATGTGCGCACCGATGATCTCGTTGTGCTCGGCGTCCGCGACGACCTTGACGAAGCCGATCGGCTCCCCGAGGCCCATGGCCTTGCCGTTGGCGCTGAAGGGGAACGACGCGGTCTTGACGTCGTAGCCCTTGTCCTTGGCCTGCGCCTCGCTGTAGCCGAAGGACGCGATCTGCGGGTTGCAGTAGGTCGCGCGCGGGACGAAGTCGAAGGCGACCGGCATGGTCTCGGCGCCGTTGATGGTCTCGGCGGCCACGATGCCCATCGCCTCGGCGACGTGGGCGAGCATCATCTTGCCGGTGCAGTCGCCGATGGCGTAGACGTTGTCGACGTTGGTGCGGCCGAAGTCGTCGATCTCGATCGCGCCGCGCTCGGAGACGCTGACGCCGGTGTTCTCCAGGCCGTAGCCCTTCACCCGCGGCGCGAAGCCGAAGGCCGCGAGGAACTTGCCGGCCTCGAGCACCTGCTCGTCGCCGCCTGCTGCGGGGGCGACGGTGACCTTGACCCCGGAGCCGGTGTCCTCGACGTTCTTCACCGCGGTGGAGGTCAGCACCTTCACGCCGAGCTTCTTGTACTGCTTGGCAAGCTCCTTGGAGATGTCCGCGTCCTCGGTCGGCACCATCCGGTCGAGGAACTCCACGATCGTGACGTCGACGCCGAAGTTGGCCATTACGTAGGCGAACTCGACGCCGATCGCGCCGGATCCGCCGATGATGATCGACTCGGGGAGCTGGTCGGTGAGGATCTGCTCCTCGTAGGTGACGACGTTCTCGCTGAGCTCGACGCCGGGGACCAGGCGCACGGTCGCGCCGGCGGCGATGATGAGGTTGTCGAAGGTGTAGCCGGTCTTCTGGCCGTCCTTCTCGACGTCGATCCCGGTCGGGCCGGTCAGCGTGCCCCAGCCGTCGATCTCGGTGATCTTGTTCTTCTTCATCAGGAAGTGGACGCCCTTGACGATGCCGGCGCTCACGTCGCGACTGCGCTTGTGGGTGGGGCCGAACGCCATCGTGGCGTCGCCCTCGATGCCGAACTTCGCCTTCTCGTGCTGGAGCGTGTGCGCCAGCTCGGCGTTCTTCAGCAGCGCCTTGGAGGGGATGCAGCCGACGTTGAGGCAGACACCTCCCCAGTACTTCTCCTCCACCACGGCCACCTTCTGGCCGAGCTGGGCTGCGCGGATCGCGGCGACGTAGCCACCGGGGCCGGCGCCGAGGACGAGGGTGTCGAAGTGGGTGTCGGTCACGCCCCCAGCCTAGTGTTCCCGACCGCGGGGGGAACACCCGCCCGTCCGGGCTAGGTACCCTGTGGCCCGTGACGCTCTACGCCGCCTACGGGACGAACCTCGATCCCGCCCGGATGGGCGAGCGCTGCCCCCACTCGATCCTCCACTCCACGGGCTGGCTCGCGGGCTGGCGACTCACCTTCGGCGGCGAGGAGCACGGCTGGGACGGCGCGTTGTCGACGATCGTCCAGGACCCGTTCGAGCAGGTCTTCGTCGCCGTCTACGACGTCACGCCCGAGGACGAGCGCGCCCTCGACGGCTGGGAGGCCGCCGACACCGGGCTCTACCGCAAGACCAAGGTGCGGGTGCAGACGCTGACCGGGCCGCTGGTCGTGTGGGCCTACGTCCTCGACGCCTACGAGGGCGGCCTGCCGTCGGCGTCCTACCTCGGCGTCCTGGCCGACGCCGCCGACGCCGCCGGTGCGCCCGAGGACTACGTCGCGGCGCTGCGCCGGCGCGCGTGCCGCTCGACCGGGCTCTAGATTCCTGACCTCTGATGCTGGCCCTAGAGTGCGGCCCATGAGCGACCAGAACCCGTACGACGCCGCCACTGCCGCCGCCGAGAGGCTCGCCGAGCTGACCGGCGTCGAGCGCCACGACATCGCCCTCGTGCTGGGCTCTGGCTGGCTGCCGGCCGTCGACGCCCTCGGCGAGGCCACCGCCGAGATCGACACCACCGACCTGCCGGGCTTCAGCGCTGCCGCCGTCGCGGGCCACAGCGGCAAGATCCGCTCCATCAAGCAGGGTGACCGCAACCTCCTGGTCTTCCTCTCGCGCACCCACTTCTACGAGGGCAAGGGCGTCGCCGCGGTCGTCCACCCGATCCGTACGGCGGCCGCGGCCGGCTGCTCGGCCATCGTGCTGACCAACGGGTGCGGCGGGCTCAAGCAGGGCTGGCAGCCGGGCCAGCCGGTGCTGATCTCCGACCACATCAACCTCACCGGGACCAGCCCGATCGTCGGTGCCAACTTCGTCGACCTCACCGACCTCTACAGCCCGCGCCTGCGCGCGATGTGCCGCGAGATCGACCCGAGCCTCGACGAGGGCGTCTACGTCCAGTTCCCCGGGCCGCACTACGAGACGCCCGCCGAGGTCCGGATGGCCGGCGTCCTCGGCGGCCAGCTGGTCGGCATGAGCACCACGCTCGAGGCGATCGCGGCCCGCGAGGCCGGCATGGAGATCCTCGGCATCAGCCTGGTCACCAACCTCGCCGCGGGTCTGAGCGGCGAGCCGCTCAACCACGAGGAGGTCCTCGAGGCGGGCAAGGCCGCAGCGAGCCGGATGGGCGGCCTGCTCAGCCAGGTCGTGTCGAAGATCTGATGCGCGTCCTGGTCGCCGGCGCGGCGGGGAGCCTGGGCCGGGTCGTCACCGTCGGGCTCGCCGACCTCGGCCACGAGATCGTCGGCCTGGACCTCGTGCCCGGCCCCGAGGGCTCGCCCTTCGCCTGGCACGAGGCCGACTGCGCCGACGCCGACGCCGTGGCGGCGGTGTTCGCCGACGAGCGGATCGACGCGGTCGTGCACCTCGCGGGCGCGCCGGAGGAGCTCTCGCTGCCCGACGAGCTGACGTCCCACGTCGTCACCACCGCGGCCCTGCTCGACGCGATGGTGGCACACGACGTGACGCGCATCGTCTACGCCTCCTCCAACCACGCGGTGGGGCGCACGCCCCGCACGGACGGCGAGCTCACCGAGCAGGCCCTCCCCCGCCCCGACACCTACTACGGCGTCGCGAAGGTGGCGGCCGAGGCGCTGCTGCACCTCTTCGCCGACCGCCACGGGATCGATGCGGTGGTGTGCCGCATCGGCTCGTTCCTGGAGGAGCCGACCAGCCTGCGCGGGCTGTCGACGTGGCTCTCGCACCCGGACGGCGTACGCATGGTCGAGGCCGGGCTCACCGCCCCGGCCCCCGGCTTCGCGATCCTCCACGGCATCAGCGCCAACACCCGCGCCTGGTGGGACCTCGAGCCGGGGCGGCGGCTGGGCTACGAGCCGCAGGACGACGCCGAGGTCTTCGCCGACCGGATCGAGCCCGGTCCCGACGACGCGGCCGAGGCGGAGTTCGTCGGCGGCCCGTTCGCCACGGCGCAGTTCCACCGCCCCGCGATCGGCTGAACGACCTCAGGTCCCGGGTCGCGGCGGCGTGTAGAGGGCCACGCCGGAGATCGCGCCCAGCACGTTGTCGAACAGGTCGATGGTGAGCCCGCACGCGTCTGTCGAGCTCTCGCCACCGGTCGTCAGGACGACCCGCGTGGACGGGAGGACCGCCCCGGCCGGCGTGGCCCGGGGGTGTCCGCACGTCGTCGGTGGCGGCACGCCGTACGAGATGGAGACCACCGGCTGCCCGAGGGGGTTGGCTGCCGGGCGGGACGCGTAGGCCAGGACGGGGTCGCGCACCACCGACTGCCACCCGGGCGTGTCTGCCGCTTCTGCCCCGCCCACCACCGTGACCTCCTCCCCGTCGACGAACAGCCGCACCCCCTGCGCGAAGCCCGGGCTCGCCGTCCCCGACACGAGGAAGCGGAGGAACGTCCAGGCACGCTCACGCGCGGCCGCGTCGTCGGGACACCTCCACTCCGGCGTCGACGTCGCGATGAGCGTCACCACCTCGTCCACCCCGACCGCCGATCCCGGGGGTGGCTCGGAGCCCAGCACCTGTCCGGCGGGGTTGCACTGGGGCACCTCCACCACGCGCGACGCGATGTCGTCACGCTGCAGGGCGCGGGTGGCCTCGCTCGTCGTCAGCCCGAAGAGCGAGGGCATCACCGCGGGCGAGTCGTCGCGGGTGACGTACGCGATCGGCACTGCGACGACGACGGCGAGCAGGGCCAGGAGCACGACCAGCGTGGTCCTCCTGCCGGCCCTCGGCCCGGCCAGGATCGCGTCCCGCAGCGCAGGTACGACGACCTCGTCGGGATCCTCCGCGCGACGGATCCTTCGTCGCTGCTCCTCGATGACCCGGTCGACCAGGAGACCGGCCTCGTCGGCAGGCAGGCCCAGCTCGACGGCGCGCTCGACCAGCCGGGTGCGACGTGCGGCGCGGTACTCCTCGACGTCCATCGGTGGGCTCTCCGACCTTCAGGGCCTCAGTGTCGCCGATCTCGCGTAGGCGAGCCACCCGCTGGCAAGCCCGACCAGCGCCATCCCGACGACCCCGGTCGGCGCGAAGATGTGGTCCGTGTGCACCAGCCATGCGCCGGGCACCAGCAGCAGGCCCGGCAGCGCGAGCCGCCCGGTCCGCCGCAGGGCGTCGACGGCCACGACCACGGCACACGCGACCAGCGCCCAGGAGCCCACCTCACCGAGGCGGCCCCCGATGGCGAAGAGGTGGCGCACCTCGTCCGGCCGGGCCACGCCCTCGCCCAACCGCCAGGTCACGTAACCCGCGCTGATCCCGCTGATGACGTCGAGCGCCGTGTACGCCGTGGCGTACACGAAGGCGCTGACGCGCACCAGCCAGGCGACGGGGTCCGGGCGTCCCCGCACCAGCCACATCAGCGCCACGCCGACCAGGGGGAACACGAACAGGCCGGCGACGTGCAGCAGGGTCCAGCGCGGCGCGGTGGCCCAGGACAGCGAGTGGGGGTGGAACAGCCCGGCCGCGGCCAGCACGAGGCCCGGCCCCGCCACCGCGGCCGTGACGACCAGGTCCCGCCGAGATGCGCTCATGCCCCGAAACTAGCCGTGCCCGCACAAGCCGGGCGCCTCCTCGACCTCGACCTTGACTTCGAGCGCGCTGCAAGGCGGAGACTGGTCGGGTGACGAGCCTGAGCATCGCCGAGGCGGCCGAGCAGACCGGCCTGACGGCGCACACCCTTCGCTACTACGAGCGCGACGGCCTGCTCCTGCACTCGGTCGAGCGCGCCCCGTCGGGGCACCGCCGCTACACCGACGAGGACCTGCGCTGGATCCAGATGGTCACCCGCCTGCGCGCCACGGGCATGCCGATCCGCGACGTACGCCGCTACGCAGCCCTGGTGCGCGAGGGCGACGGCAACGAGGCCGAGCGGCTCGCGCTGCTGCTCGCGCACCGCGAGCTGGTCGAGCACCAGCTGGCCGAGGTCTCCTCCCACCTGCGGGCGATCGACCACAAGATCGCGCTGTACGAGAACAGGGTGAACCCCGCCTCGTGAGCCCCTTGACTTGGAGCGCGCTCCAAGGAGCAGGGTGGAGGGCATGAGCATCCAGAAGCGACAGATCGGCTCCCTGACCGTCTCGGCCCTCGGCCTCGGCTGCATGGGGATGTCGGAGTTCTACGGCACCACCGACGAGCAGACCGGGATCGACACCGTCCGCCGCGCCCTCGACCTGGGCGTCACCTTCCTCGACACCGCCGACATGTACGGCCCCTTCACCAACGAGCAGCTGGTCGGGCGCGCGATCGCCGGGCGCCGCGACGAGGTGCAGCTGGCCACCAAGTTCGGCAACGAGCGCAACCCCGACGGCAGCTGGGTCGGGATCAACGGGTCCCCCGACTACGTCGCACGGGCGTGCGATGCCAGCCTCCAGCGGCTCGGCGTGGACCACATCGACCTCTACTACCAGCACCGCGTCGACCGGACCGTCCCGATCGAGGAGACCGTCGGCGCGATGGCCGGGCTCGTCGAGGCCGGCAAGGTCCGGCACCTCGGGCTGTCCGAGGCCGGCGCCGACACGATCCGCCGGGCGCACGCGGTGCACCCGATCACCGCGCTCCAGACCGAGTACTCCCTCTTCACCCGCGACCTCGAGGACGAGATCCTGCCCACGATCCGTGGCCTCGGCATCGGTCTGGTGCCCTACTCCCCGCTCGGACGCGGCATCCTCACCGGCGCGATCGGCACCGGCTCACTCGAGGACGGCGACTTCCGCAGCTCCAACCCGCGGTTCCAGGGCGAGGCGCTCGACGCCAACCTCGCGCTGGTGGACAAGGTCCGCGAGATCGCGGCTGCCAAGGGCTGCACGCCCGGCCAGCTCGCGCTCGCCTGGGTCCTGGCGCAGGGCGACGACGTCGTGCCCATCCCGGGCACCAAGCGCGTGCGCTACCTCGAGGAGAACGTCGGTGCCGCCGACGTCGAGCTCACCGCCGACGACCTCGCCTCCCTCGAGCAGGCCGTCCCGCGCGACGCCGTCGTCGGGCAGCGCTACCCCGACATGTCCAGCATCGACGCCTGAGGCGCAGGCAGCCCGCGAGGGTCAGGTGGCGGCGATGCCGACCCGGCCCTCGCGGAAGGCGTCGACGAACAGTGCGTGGTCCTGGCGCACCCGCTCGGCGTACGCGATGCCCCAGTCGCCCAGCCAGGCGACGTAGTCGTTGCGGCGGCCCTCGAGGGACTTCGCGATGGCCTCCTCGACCTGGAAGTCGATGAGGTCCTGGTCGCTGTCCTCGTCGGACGCGCAGTGGATCTTCGCCGTCGCCCGGCCGAGCAGCTCGACGACGGCACGCATGTCGGCGGGCTCGTTGATCTCCCCCCAGTCGAGGTCGACCTCGTAGGGCGAGACCTCGGAGACGACGTAGCCGACGCCGCCGATCTGCGTGTGCCCGAGCAGCGGGTCGGTGTGCACCTGCAGGGCGCGCTGGCTGACCGACGTGCGGTGCCCCTCGTGGTCGAAGTAGGCGTCGACGTCGCTGGTGTCGACGAAGCGGCCCACCGCGGGGATGTTGGCCTGCTTCATGCTGAGCACGACGTCGTTGTCGAGGGCCTGGCTGTAGCCCTCGAGCAGCACGTTGTACGCCGGCAGCCCTGCGCTGCCGATGCCGAAGCCGGACTTGCCCACGACGTCGCGCAGCTCGTAGAAGAGCTCGCGGTCGAAGCGCTTGGACTCCGGGATGGTGTCGAGGTAGGCGCGGAAGGCGGCCACCACCTCGGTGCGCTCCTCGCGCGGCAGCCGGCGCGTGGAGGCGTCATCGGCGAACTTCCGGATGCCCTTCTGCATCACCGTCATGCCGTCGAGCAGGTCGGCGCGCCGCATCGCCCGTGCCTCCTCCAGCGCGATGAGCACCGGTCCGTGGGCGGTGTCGAGGGTGATCTCGAAGTCGTCGTCGGAGTCGGAGGCGACGTAGTGGTTGACCTGCGCGAGGTAGGAGCGGACGTAGTGGGCGATGAGCTTGCGGATCGCGTCCTCGGGCAGCGCCTTCTGCCAGGCGACCAGCGCCAGGCTCGCGGCGAAGCGCTGGAGGTCCCACGTGAAGCGGCCGAGGTAGGCCTCGTCGAAGTCGTTGATGTCGAAGACCAGCCGGCCGTCGGAGTTGAGGTAGGTGCCGAAGTTCTCCACGTGGAGGTCGCCGTGGATCCAGATCCGCTCGGCGCCGTGGCGCGACCAGTCGTCGGCCTCGGCCGTGACGTCGCTGTAGAACAGGCACGCGGTGCCGCGGTAGAACGCGTGCGGGTCGCGGGCCATCTTGCGGTACTTGGCCCGGAAGGCAGCCGGATCGGCCCGCATGAGCGGGGCGAAGGCGTCGCGGAGCACGTCGACGATCACGGCGGTGCGGTCGGTGGCGGCCATGGGGGCACTCTAGGGGCCGTCCACCCGTGACCCGTGGCGTACGACCGGGGTGTGCGGGGCGGCTAGGTTTGCGCCATGGCAACCACACAACTCGGCGACAACACCGTCAACACCGTGGGCGAGCTCCCCGCGGTCGGCTCGCAGGCACCCGGCTGGGACCTGGTGGGACTGAAGTTCCAGCCCGTCACCGACGCCGACGCGGCCGGCAAGCGCGTCGTGCTCAACATCTTCCCCAGCATCGACACCGGCGTGTGCCAGGCGAGCGTGCGCAAGTTCAACGAGCTCGCCGCCGGCCTCGACAACACCACGGTCGTCAACGTCTCGGTCGACCTCCCGCTGGCCCAGGCCCGCTTCTGCGGTGCCGAGGGCATCGAGGCCGTCGAGGTCGGCTCGGCCTTCCGCTCCAGCTTCGGCCAGGACTACGGCGTCGCGATGGCCGACGGCGGCTGGCAGGGCCTGCTGGCCCGCGCGGTCGTCGTCCTCGACACCGACCGCACCGTGCTGCACACCCAGCTCACCGACGCGATCGGCCAGGAGCCCGACTACGACGCCGCGGTCGCCGCGCTGTCCTGACCCACCTGCTCGCACCGGCCGGCTGGTCTCGCACCGGGACGTCGCCCCGACGTCACTGGCGCGAGGCCAGCCAGTCGTGCTCGACCTGCGGCAGCACCTGCGCGTCCAGCAGGACGGCGGCCAGCTCCTTGTCGCCCATCAGTGCCCGGAAGTACATCGGCAGCCTCAGCCCGTGCCCGGGCCGGTGCACCACCTCGACCGGGTCTCCGGCCCTGACGGCTCCCGGCTCGCGGACCGCGAGGTAGGCCCCGGTGAGTCCTCGCTCCGCGAAGCGGCGCACCCATGCCCGCTCGGCCATGTGCTTGGCGAAGGTCGCGCAGGGGATGCGGGGGCCGCACACCTCGAGCAACGTGCCGCCGACGCGCCACAGCTCGCCCACCTCGGCGGTGTCGACCTCCAGATCGGTCGTGGTGAGGTTCTCACCGAACATTCCGTCGGGCAGCTCGCGACCGAGGTGGTCGCCCCACCAGTCGAGCTCCTCCCGCGCGACGGCGTAGACCGCCTGGGTCGTGCCGCCGTGGTGCTTGCGGCTGATGATCGCGTCGCCGACCACGCCACTGCCGAGCCCACCTCGCTTCGGGCCGGGGTCGCGCACCTCGATCACCTCGACCGGGCGCTTGCGGATGCCGCTGGGGCGCTTGAGCCCCGGGACCGGCTCGGGGCTGCCTGCACTGACGGAGCGGACGGCGGCTGGCACGCGCACACGCTAACCGTCAGGAGTCGCCGGTGTGGCAGACCGCCTCGATGTTGTTGCCCTCGGTGTCGCGGACGAAGGCGCCGAAGTAGCCGGGGTGGTACTCCGGCCAGAGCCGCGGCTCGTGCAGTGACTCGGCGCCGGCAGCGACGGCCTCGGCGTGCCACGCCCGCACCGCTGCCGCGTCGCGTGCACGGAAGGCGACATGGACCTCACGGTTGGGCCCGATCCCGTCGAAGGTGCTGATCCAGAAGTCCGGCTCGTCGGTGCCGTAGCCGATGGCCACTCCCACGTCCATGACCCGGCGATGGCCCAGCACGCCCAGGACCCGGTCGTAGAACGTCGCCGCGCGCTGCAGGTCGGTGCAGTTGATGCCCAGGTGATCGATCATGGGCAGATCCTGACAGCGCCCACCGACAGCCACGCCCGATAGCGTGCGCCCCATGACCGACCTGACCCCCCTGCTCGAGCAGGCCCGCGCCTGGGCCGCCGAGGACCCCGACGAGCACACCCGCGCCGAGCTCGAGGCCCTCGTCGACGCCGCAGAGCGCGGCGAGGTGACCGACCTGGCCGATCGCTTCGCCGGCACCCTCGAGTTCGGCACGGCGGGCCTGCGCGGCGCGCTCGGCGCCGGCCCGAACCGGATGAACCGCGTCGTGGTCACGCGCGCGGCGGCCGGCCTCGCGGCGTACCTCAAGGACACCGGCCACGCCGGCGGGTCCGTGGTCATCGGCTTCGACGCCCGCCACAACTCCGACGTCTTCGCCCGCGACACCGCCGAGATCATGACCGGCGCCGGCCTCAAGGCCCTGGTGATGCCCCGCACGCTCCCCACCCCACTGCTCGCCTACGCGATCCGCGAGCTCGGCTGCGCGGCCGGGGTGATGGTCACCGCGAGCCACAACCCGCCGCAGGACAACGGCTACAAGGTCTACCTCGGCGACGGCAGCCAGATCGTGCCGCCGGCCGACGTGGAGATCGCCGAGCGGATCGCCGCCGTCGGTCCGCTGACCGACCTCCCCCGCGGCGACGCGGGCCGGGTCGTGGGCGAGGACATCGTCGACAACTACCTCGACACCGTCGCCGGCCTCGCCCAGGACGGTCCGCGCGACCTCTCCATCGTCTACACCCCGCTGCACGGCGTCGGCGGCACGACCGTGGCGCAGGTGCTCGAGACGGCCGGCTTCGACGCGCCCCACGTCGTGGAGCAGCAGGAGCACCCCGACCCCGACTTCCCCACGGTCTCCTTCCCGAACCCCGAGGAGCCGGGCGCGATGGACCTCGCCATGGCGCTCGCGGCCGAGCACCGCGCCGACCTGGTCGTGGCCAACGACCCCGACGCCGACCGCTGCGCGGTGGCCGTGCCGGACGCCCACGGCTGGCGGATGCTGCGCGGCGACGAGGTCGGCGCCCTGCTCGCCCACCACCTCATCGACCGCGGCGCCACCGGCGTCTTCGCCAACTCGATCGTGTCCTCGAGCCTGCTGGGCAAGATGGCCGCCGCCGCGGGGCAGCCCCACGAGGAGACCCTGACCGGCTTCAAGTGGATCGGTCGCGTCGAGGGCCTGGCCTTCGGCTACGAGGAGGCGCTGGGCTACTGCTGCGACCCCGAGCACGTCCGCGACAAGGACGGCGTCTCCGCCCTGCTGCTGGTCTGCGAGCTCGCCGCCGCTGCCAAGGCCGACGGTCGCGGGCTGCCCGACATCCTCGACGACATCTCGCGCGAGCACGGCCTGCACGCCACCGACCAGCTCTCGGTGCGCTTCGAGGACCTCGCTGACATCCCCGCCACCATGGAGCGCCTGCGCGCCACGCCGCCGAGCACCCTCGGCGGGCTCGCGGTGGAGCGCGTCGAGGACCTGTCCGAGGGCTCCGACCTGCTCCCCCCGACCGACGGCCTGCGCTACACGCTCGCCGAGGGCGCCCGCGTCATCGTCCGCCCGAGCGGCACCGAGCCGAAGGTCAAGTGCTACCTCGAGGTCGTCATCCCCGTGGGCGACGAGGACGTGGACGCGGCCCGGATCTCCGCGGCGGGGCGGCTCGACGCGATCAAGGCCGACCTGCGCGGGGTCGCCTTCGGTCCCGTGCTCGGTGGCTGAGGCGCGAGCGGAGCGAGCCTCGAAGCCACTCGCCCTCGCCCTCACGCTCGTCCTCCTCGGCCTCGCGCCCGCCCCGGCGCTGACCCCGACGGCGTACGCCGACGACGGACCGCGCACGTGGCGGGTCGGGCCCGACCGGGAGCTGACCGCGCCCAGCCAGGCCGCGGCGGTGGCGGGCGACGGCGACACCGTGCTCATCGACGCCGGGAAGTACGACGGCGACGTGACCACGTGGACCCAGGACGACCTCACGCTGCGCGGCGTCGGCGGTCGCGCCCACCTGCGCGCCGCGGGCCGCAGCGCCCAGGGCAAGGCGATCTGGGTCGTCGCCGGCGACCGCACACGGGTCGACCGCATCGAGCTCAGCGGCGCCGCCGTGCCGGACCAGAACGGCGCCGGCATCCGTCAGGAGGGCACCGACCTCACCGTCACGCGCAGCTGGTTCCACGACAACCAGAACGGCATCCTCACCGGCGCCGATCCCGACAGCGACATCGTCATCCGTCGCTCGCGCTTCTTCCGCAGCGGCGCCGGTGACGGCTACACCCACAACCTCTACGTCGGCGCGGTCCGCTCGCTGACGGTCACCGGGAGCTGGCTCTGGGGCGCCGACGTCGGCCACGAGGTCAAGTCGCGGGCCGCACGCACCACGATCGTGGGCAACCGGATCGACGACGCCGACGCCACCGCGAGCTACTCCATCGACGTGCCCAACGGTGGTCGCCACCCTCGTGGCCGGCAACGTCGTCGTGCAGGGCCCGCGCTCGGAGAAATCGACGCTCGTGTCCTACGGCGCCGAGGGCCTCACCCACCGCTCCCGCACCGTGTGGGTTGTGCACAACACCTTCGTCAACCGGCGCACGGCCGGCACCTTCGTCGCGCTCGCCGACGGCGCCGTCGCGCACCTGCGCAACAACCTGCTCGTCGGGCCCGGGGAGCTCACCAGCCGTCCGCCGGCCAGCGCCCGCGCCAACCGCCGCGTGGGTCCGGACGGCTTCGTCGACGCCGCCGCGGACGACTACCACCTGCGCACCTCCTCCCCGGCGGTCGACCGGGGCGTGCGAGTCCCGCGCCAGTGGCGCCCGCGCTGGGAGTACGCCCACCCCGCACGCCTGGTGCGGCGCCCGTCCACGAGCCGCGCCGACCTCGGCGCCCACGAGCTGCGCTGAGCCGGGCCCACCTGCCCCGCCCCGGGCGTACGCTGTGGACGTGACCCGGACCGCCAGCGAGCTACTCGCACGGGGCCGGTCCGTCCTCACGCTGCTCCTCGTCGGCGTCGCCTCCGCTCTCGCCGCGTCCGCGCTGGCGCCCCTGACCTCCGCGGAGTCGGTGCTCGTCATCGCGGCGCTCGGCACCGCGGCCACCGCCCTGCTCGGCTCGCGTCACCTCCTGGTGCTGCCGCCGTCGCGCGTGCTGATGCTGCCTGCCAGGTGGGCCGGTGAGGTGCTCGTGCACCTGGCCGGACGCTCCACCGACGTGGTCCACCACCCGCAGCGTCCGCGCGCTCCCGGACTCGTCTGACCCGTCGCACCGCGACGTCCGTCCGACCCGTCCCACCTCTTCCAGGAGCCTCCGCATGTCCCTGCTCGAACCGATCTCGCACGCCCTCGCCGCGGTCCTCGCGGCCACCCACGACGCCCTCACCGCCCTCGGTGCCGACCCGACGGCGGGCGCCACCTGGCTGCTGTGCGTCGCTGCCGTCGTCGTCGTCCTGCGTCTCGCCCTCCTCCCCGCCGTCGTCCACGGCGTCCGCCAGGCACACGCCGGCGCGCGGGCACGGCCCCACCTGCGCGAGCTGTCCGGCCGCCTCGGGGAGCGCCCGGACGCCGAGGCCCTGCGCCGCCATCTCGAGGAGCGCCGCCGGGTCTCCGCGGAGCACGGTGTCAGCCGGCTCGGGTGCCTGCCGGTGCTGCTGCAGCTGCCCGTGTGGCTCGCGCTCTACCACGTGCTCTCGGACGTCGCCTCCGGGACCGCGGTCGGCGCGATGGGCCCCGGCCTCGTGTCGTCCCTGGGAGCCGCGTCGGTCCTCGGCGTCACCCTGGCCGGCAGCGGTTACCTCGGGGGCGGGCCGGCACACCTCGCCGTCGTGGCCGGGCTCGCCGTCACGGCCGCCGCGCTGTCGTACGTCACCCAGCGCCACGTCGTGGCGCGCAACACCCTCACCGAGGGCATGCCCGAGGCGGTCCTGTCGGCACAGCAGCTGGTGCCCGCTCTGTCGGCGCTCGGCCTGCTGGTCGCGGGCGGCGTCGTGCCGGTGACGCTGCTGGCCTACTGGGTGTGCAACTCAGCCTGGACGCTGGGCCAGTCCGTCGTCATCGCGCGCTGGTTCCCCACCCCGGGCACGGCGGCGGCCGCGGCTAGGGGGTGAGGACCAGGTTGCCGACCTTGCGGCCGGAGTCGACGACGCGGTGGGCCTCGGCGATGTCGGCGAGCGGCAGGGTCTGCGTGACCACCGGCTGCAGCTCCCCCGCCGCGAGGCGGTCGAGCAGCCAGGCGAAGTGGGCCGGGTCCTCCGGCCACGGACCCGCGCGCACGGCGCCGCGGGCCTGCACGGTGTCGAGCAGGCTCGCCACGGCGAGCACGAGCACGCCGTCCGGCGCGAGCAGGCGGCGGCCCGAGCGGCGGTCGAGGTTGCCGACCGCGTCGAGCACGACGTCGTACGCCGCAGGCAGGTCGTGCACCGACGTCCCACCGTGGTCGACCACCTCGGCGGCCCCGAGGGAGCGGACCAGGTCGGCGTTGCGCTCGCTGCAGACGGCGGTGACCCGAGCCCCGGCGAGGTGCGCGACCTGCACGGCCGCGCACCCGACGGCACCCGACGCGCCGTTGACGAGCACCCGGGTCCCGGGGGTCGCCACGTCCTGCAGCACGTGTCGCGCAGTGGTGCCGCCGAAGATGACGGCTGCAGCGTCGGCATGGGACACCGACGCCGGCTTTGGCACGAGGCGGTCGGCGCGTACGGCGGCGAGCTCGGCGTGGGCGCCCATGCCGGCGCCGGTCATCCCGACGACCTCGTCGCCCACCGCGACGCCCTCGACAGCCGGGCCGACGGTCTCGACGGCACCGGAGTAGACGACGCCGAGCACGCGACGCCGGGGGCCGTTCCAGCCGAGCGCGAGGCGACCGGGCACCGCGAAGCCCGCAGGGAAGCGGCAGCCGCGGATGCGGGCGTCACCGGAGTTGACGGTCGTCGCCCGGACGCGCACCACGACCTGGCTCTTCCCCGCGCGCGGCTCGGGCACGTCCTGCACCTGCACCACCTCCGGCGGCCCGTACCGCTCCACGACTGCTGCTCTCACGACCATCTCCCTTACGCCTGTAAGCCTGATGCAGGAGAGAGTAGCCTTACGGATGTAAGTCCCACAAACGAGGAGCATCGTGTCCAGACCACCGCTCACCCCCGCGCGCGTGATCGACGCCGCCAGCCGCGTCGCCGACGCCACCGGCCTGGCCGGGGTGAGCATGCGCAGCGTCGGACGCGAGCTCGGCGTCGAGGCCATGTCGCTCTACCACCACGTCGCCAACAAGGACGCGCTCCTCGACGGGCTCGCCGACTGGGTCTTCGCGCAGATCCTGACCCCGTCGCTCGGTGTGCCGTGGCGCAGCGAGATGGAGGCACGGGCCCGCTCGGCCCGCACGGTCCTCGCGGCCCATCCGTGGGGCCTGGGACTCGTCGAGTCCCGCCGCTCCGCCGGCCCGGCGACCCTGCGCCACCACGACGCGGTGCTCGGCTGCCTGCGCACCGACGGCTTCCCGGTGGCCCTCGCCGCGCACGCCTTCTCGGTGCTCGACGCCTACACCTACGGCTTCGTGCTCACCGAGGTGAACCTGCCGTTCGAGCCCGGCACGGCCGACGAGTTCATCGAGGAGATCGCCGCCTCCCTCGCCGACCGCCCCTGGATGAGCGAGCTCGTCGCGGAGCGGATCACGGGCCGGGACTACGCCTACGGCGACGAGTTCGAGTACGGCCTCGCACTGGTGCTCGACGGGATCGAGGCGCGATTCGTAGCCGGCGTCGGTTGAGGTGCGAGCACAGCGAGCCTCGAAACCAGGTCACGCGAAGAACGTCACGACCAGCACCAGCGTCGCCACCGCGATCAGAGCGAGGGGCAGCCGGTCCCGGGTGCGGCGTACGGCGTCGGGCAGCGCCAGCTGCTCCTTCGACCCGGGCCTGACCCCCTCGGCCCGACGGGCCTGGTCGACCAGGTCGTAGAGGCGGGTCTCGACGAAGTCGGCGTAGGCCATGCCCTCGCGCGCCTCGCCCGACGCGGACGGCCGGGCCGTGACCGCCTTGCGCCACGAGCGACCCACCACGGTGGACACCCAGCGGCGGTCGCCCGCGCGCACGGCCAGCACCTGGCGCACCGCCATCTCCTCGACCGCGGCGAGGCGGATGTGGACCGTCTCCACCAGGTTGCGCATGACCAGGTGCTCGTCAGTGGCCCACAGCGCGGGGCGCAGCATCGCCGCCCACGCCAACACCCCGACCAGCAGCGCGAGCCCCACGACCCACGCCGGGAAGCCGGCGTCGAGGTAGGCCAGGCCGGCCAGCACGACGACCGCCGAACCCACCACCGCGAGCCACCCGGTGACCTGTCCGCTGGTGGGGTGGAACCGCTCCACGACGTCGTCCGAGTGGTCCTGCAGGGGTGCCATGTTCTCCTCGTCCTTTTGGGCAGACTCTGGCCCTCCGTGGATTGTCCGGGTGCTCGCGGCCAACTCTATGCTGGGTCGGTGACACCCACTTCCAGCTCCACGGCGAGCACAGCCTCCAGCGCCGGCGTCTTCGACGACATCGTGCGCTCGGAGTCCTCGCTCCGCCGATTCCTCCACGGCCTCCCCGGGGTCGACCAGGTCGGGTGCGAGGCCCGCGCCGCAGGCCTGGCCACCCGGTCCATCAAGACCACGTCGAAGGCCTTCGCCATCGACCTGGCCATCCGGATGGTCGACCTGACCACGCTCGAGGGCCAGGACACCCACGGCAAGGTCCGCGCGCTCGCCTCCAAGGCGATGCGCCCCGACCCCGCGGACCCGTCCTGCCCCGCCACCGCCGCCGTCTGCGTCTACCCCGACATGGTCGCCACGGCGAAGCAGACCCTCGGCGAGAGCGGCGTCAACGTCGCCGCCGTCGCGACGGCGTTCCCGAGCGGTCGCGCCGCGATGGACATCAAGCTCGCCGACACCCGCGACGCGGTCGAGGCCGGCGCCGACGAGATCGACATGGTCATCGACCGTGGCGCGTTCCTGTCGGGTCGCTACCTCGACGTCTACGAGGAGATCGTCCAGGTCAAGGAGGCCTGTGGAGACGCGCACCTCAAGGTGATCTTCGAGACCGGCGAGCTCCAGACCTACGACAACGTCCGTCGCGCCAGCTGGCTCGCGATGATGGCCGGCGGCCACTTCATCAAGACCTCCACCGGCAAGGTGCAGCCGGCGGCGACGCTGCCGGTCACCCTGATCATGCTCGAGGCGGTCCGCGACTTCCGCGACCAGACCGGGCAGATGGTCGGCGTGAAGCCCGCCGGCGGCATCAAGACCACCAAGGACGCCATCAAGTACCTGGTGATGGTCAACGAGATCGCCGGTCCCGACTGGCTCGATCCCGACTGGTTCCGCTTCGGTGCGTCCACGCTGCTCAACGACCTGCTGATGCAGCGCACCAAGATGACGACCGGTCGCTACTCCGGTCCCGACTACTTCACGCTGGACTGAGGCTGAGTCACATGAGCAACATCTTCGAGTACGCCCCCGCCCCCGAGTCGCGCGCCGTCGTCGACATCAAGCCGTCCTACGGCCTGTTCATCAACGGCGAGTTCGTCGACGGCCACGGCACGTCGTTCAAGACCGTCAACCCCGCGACCGAGGAAGTCCTCGCCGAGGTCGCCGAGGCCAACGACGCCGACGTCGACGAGGCCGTCAAGGCCGCCCGCCGCGCCTACACCCGCGTCTGGTCGCGGATGTCGGGTGCCGAGCGCGCCAAGTACCTCTACCGGATCGCCCGGATCATCCAGGAGCGCGGCCGCGAGCTCGCCGTCCTGGAGTCGATCGACAACGGCAAGCCGATCAAGGAGTCGCGCGACGTCGACATCCCCGTCGTCGCCGCCCACTTCTTCTACTACGCCGGCTGGGCCGACAAGCTGGAGCACTCCGGCTACGGCTCCACCCCGCTCGGCGTGGCGGGCCAGGTCATCCCGTGGAACTTCCCGCTGCTGATGCTGGCGTGGAAGATCGCGCCTGCGCTGGCGTGCGGCAACACCGTCGTGCTCAAGCCGGCCGAGACCACCCCGCTGACCGCACTCCTCTTCGCGGAGATCTGCCAGCAGGCCGACCTCCCGCCCGGCGTGGTCAACATCGTCACCGGCGCCGGCGACACGGGCCGCGCGATCGTGTCGCACCCGGACGTCGACAAGGTCGCCTTCACCGGCTCGACCGAGGTCGGCAAGGCCATCGCCCGCGCGGTGGCCGGGACCGAGAAGAAGGTCACCCTCGAGCTCGGCGGCAAGGCCGCCAACATCGTCTTCGACGACGCGCCGCTCGACCAGGCGATCGAAGGCATCGTCAACGGCATCTTCTTCAACCAGGGCCACGTCTGCTGCGCCGGCTCGCGCCTGCTCGTGCAGGAGTCCGTGGCCGACGAGGTCATGGAGCGCCTCAAGCGCCGCATGGCCACGCTGCGCGTCGGTGACCCGCTCGACAAGAACACCGACGTGGGTGCGATCAACTCCGCCGAGCAGCTGGCCAAGATCCGCGAGCTCTCCGACATCGGCGAGGCCGAGGGCGCTGAGCGCTGGTCGACCCCGTGCGAGCTGCCCACCAACGGCTACTGGTTCGCCCCGACCGTCTTCACCGGCGTCTCGCAGGCCCACCGGATCGCGCGCGAGGAGATCTTCGGTCCCGTCCTGTCGGTGCTGACCTTCCGCACCCCGTCCGAGGCGGTCGAGAAGGCCAACAACACGCCGTTCGGCCTCTCCGCCGGCGTGTGGACCGACAAGGGCTCGCGCATCCTGTCCATGGCCAACCGCCTGCGGGCCGGCGTGGTGTGGGCCAACACGTTCAACAAGTTCGACCCGACCTCGCCGTTCGGCGGCTACAAGGAGTCCGGCTACGGCCGCGAGGGCGGTCGCCACGGGCTCGAGGCCTACCTGAAGGGAGCGGACTCGTGAGCCGCATCGACGTGCGCAAGACCTACAAGCTCTACATCGGGGGCCAGTTCCCCCGCTCGGAGTCGGGCCGCTCCTACGTCGTCAACGACGCCAAGGGCCGCCTGATCGCCAACGCCGCGCAGGCCTCGCGCAAGGACGCCCGCGACGCCGTCGTGGCCGCCCGCGCGGCCTTCGGCGGCTGGTCGGGCAAGACGGCGTACAACCGTGCGCAGGTCGTCTACCGGATCGCCGAGGTCCTGGAGGGCCGCCGCGAGCAGCTCGAGGCCGAGCTCCGCGCGGCCGAGGGCATCTCCGCGGCGAAGGCCAGGACCTACGTCGACGCCGCGATCGACCGCCTCGTCTGGTACGCCGGGTGGGCCGACAAGATCACCCAGGTCGTCGGCAACGCCAACCCGGTCGCCGGCCCCTTCTTCAACCTCTCCACCCCCGAGCCCAGCGGCGTCATCGCCGTCGTCGCCCCCCGGGGCGCCCTCCTGGGCCTGGTCAGCGTCGTGGCGCCGCTCATCGTCACCGGCAACACCGTCGTGGTGATCGCCAGCCAGGACAACCCGCTGACAGCGATCACCCTCGGCGAGGTCATGGCCACCAGCGACCTGCCCGGCGGCGTGGTCAACGTGCTCACCGGCTCGCAGGCCGAGATCGCCCCGTGGCTGGCCTCGCACATGGACGTCAACGGCCTCGACCTGACCGGCGTCGAGGACGCCGAGGTGGCGAGGGAGCTCGAGGTGGCCGCGGCCGACAACCTCAAGCGCGTACGCCGTCCCGCCCCCGACACCGACTGGCTCTTGGAGCCCGGCCTGGACCGGATGACCCGGTTCATGGAGACCAAGACCGTCTGGCACCCGATCGGGGTCTGACCTCTCCCCCAGCGCCATCGTGGAGCTCCTGTGCCGACATCCGGCACAGGAGCTCCACTGTCTCTGGGCCCTGCTGGCTGCCCCGCGGTGCCGGATGTACTTCCACACGCACGGGTGGGAGTACATCGAGCGCTGAGCGTGGACGACGCAGGACAGGGATGGACTTCCACTCCTGCGAGTGGAAGTCCATCCCTGTTGTCTGCTCGGAGCGAGGAGCCTCAGCGGTTGAGCAGCGCCTGGGCCAGCACGCCGAGGATCTCGTTGGGGTTCTCCACCAGGAAGTTCTGCCCGCCGGTCGCCGCAGCGATCTGCTCGAGCTCACCGGTGTCGGCGTCCTGCGAGATGCCGATAATGATCACCTTGACCGGCTTCGCGGGGTCGCGGACCGACTTCAGCTGGTTGACCAGCGACTCCAGCGACAGCGAGCTCGAGTCGTCGCTCGCGCCGTCGGTCATGATCACCACGGAGTTGAACCACGCCGGGTCCCACTTCTCCTGGGCGTACTTGTAGGCCGCCAGCGTGGTGTCCATGACACCGGTGCCACCGTTGACCCGGCCGGGGAGGCCGCCGGCCACCTTGCGCACCACGTCGCCGTGGGTGCCGGCATCGCCGGCCGGCGCGTCGAGGCGGTCCAGGGTGGCGTACTCCTCGTAGGAGGCCCCGCCCTCGCCGCGGTTCTTCGAGAAGCCCCAGATGCCGATGCGGGCCTGGGCCGGGAACGCGTCGAGCGCGACCTGGGAGGCCGTGACGGCCAGCTGGATGCGGGTGGTGTCACCGATGGCGGTCTTCATCGAGCCCGACAGGTCGACCACCGCGAGGATGCTCGAGGGCACCGACAGCACGCGCCACTGGCGCAGCGCGTCGTCGGTGGTCTTCTGCGGCACCGTGTTGAGCACCTGGGCGTTGCCGAGGCCGATGTCGTTGGGCAGCGGGGCACCGTCGGGACCGCGCAGCTCGGCGGCGGCGATCGCCTCCACGCCGGCGCTCGAGGTGAACCAGCGCGTCACCGCACGGCCGACGCGCGCCGAGATGTCCCCGCCGGAGGCCAGGATGTCCTTGTTGCCGCGGTTCACGTCGATCAGCGGGTACTGCAGCATCGGCACACCGGTCTTCGGTGCCACGAGGCTGAGCTGGTCGTTGCTGCGGCGGGCCGCGAGGTAGGCCTGCTCGGTGGCGGGCACCAGCTGCGTGCTGGAGGCGGAGATCGTGGAGAGGTCGGTCTCGTTGGCGCTGCCGGCCACGGCGCGCTCGCCGTAGGTCTGGGCGACCGGGACGGTCTTCTGCTCGATGGTCGCGGCGGTCTCGCCGGTCTTCTTCATCTCAGCGTAAGGAGCGAGCAGCGCGAGCGCCGAGGCGCCCTCGGCGCTCGGGTCGGCCATCGCCAGGCTGCCGCCGTCGAGGACACCGGCCCACGACGCGGGCGCCTTGGCGGCCGGGCCGCCGATGAGGCCGACGGGCGTCTGGGCGAGCACCTCGGCGATCGGCGAGCCGGTCCACCCGGCGGCCGTGAGCTGGCCCTTCCAGGTCGGGCTGTCCGGGATCCAGATGTCGGGCAGCTGGGCGTCGGGGTCGCTGAGCAGCGCCACCACGTCCTTCACCGAGCCGGTGGTGACCTCGATGTCGATGCAGGGCTCGTCGGCGTTGACGTCCTTCACTGCCTCGCGGACCAGCTCCTCCATCACCGGCGCGGTGGTCAGCGTGACCTGCTCGGAGACGCAGTCGGCGCCCCCGGGGGTGTCGCTGTTGCCGCGCATGGCGAAGAATGTGATGAAGGCGAGCACGAGCACCAGCGCGAGTCCGCCCAGCACGAAGGGGTTGCCGGAGCGGCGTACGGCGGCTCCGGAGTTGTCCGCGCTTTCGGGCGCAGTCGAGTCGTCCTGACTCATGAGGTCCTCCCACAAGAACGTCAATCGGGGGTTTCGGCGAGACTAATCTCCGGCAGGATCGTCCGTGGCCGAACGAGGAAATGAGTTCGTAACAATGAGCACAGCCCAGGTGGTCGTCCTGGCCGGCCCCAGCGGCGCCGGGAAGTCCCGGCTCGCCGAACGGCTCGGACTGCCGGTCCTGCGGCTCGACGACTTCTACAAGGACGGCGACGACCCGACCCTGCCGCGCATCGACCACGGCGCCAACGCGGGCCTCGTCGACTGGGACCACCCCGACTCCTGGCACCAGTCCGACGCGATGGCCGCGCTGCGCGAGCTCTGCGCCACCGGGCGCAGCGAGGTGCCGATCTACGAGATCGCGCAGAACGGCCGCTGCGGGTCGCGCGCCGTCGACCTGCACGGCAGCACGCGCTTCGTCGCCGAGGGCATCTTCGCCCCCGACGTCGTGGCCGCGTGCCGCGAGGAGGGCCTGCTGGCGGCGGCCTACTGCATCACCCAGCACCCCCTCGTCACCTTCTGGCGCCGGCTGAGCCGCGACCTGCGCGAGCACCGCAAGCCGCCGCTGGTGCTCGTGCGCCGCGGCTACGCCCTCGCCCGCGACCAGCGCCGCGTGGTCGCTCACGCCCTCCGCCAGGGCTGCCGGCGCGCCACCGGCGACCAGGCGTACGCCGAGCTGACCGCGAACGTCCAGGCGTCCTCCGGCTCCCGGTCCGACTCCCGCTTCGACGCCGGGTCCGCGTGAGGCTCCAACAGCCCGACCGCCGCTCCTGCGGTGCCGCGGCCCTGGTGATGGCACGCCGGCTGGCGCTGCCCCGCTACGCCGGGCTCGTCGGCGACCAGGCGAGCTTCGCCCACGAGGTGAGCACCCTGCACCGCCGGCTCACCTCCCTGTCCGACACTGCGGGCGGCTGGCAGGTGCCGTGGCCCCGCGCGCTCGGCACCCCGCCGTGGGCGGTCGCGCGCGAGCTCGGCCTGCTCACCGGGGTGCCCTACGCGACCCGGTCCGTACGCGTGGGGCGACGCGTGTGGCCGCACCTGGCCGCCGCGACCCCGCTGCGGCCGGTCGCCGTCTACGTCGGCGACCAGTGGCTGCCGCGCCACGTCGTGCTGGTGACCGGAGCCGGGGCGGACGGCGCCTCGACCTACGAGCCCGCGTCCGGTCTCGTCACGCCGGTGGCGTCCGGACGCTGGGAGCGCGGCGACCTCGCGCTCGCCGGCTGGGACCGGCCGTGGCTGGTCGTCAGCCCGCGATGAGGGCTGCGTAGCCCGGCTTCACGACCTCGTCGATGATCTTCAGTCGCTCGTCGAAGGGCAGGAAGGACGACTTCATCGCGTTGATGGTGAACCACCGCAGGTCCTCCAGCGTGTAGCCGAAGGCCTCGACCAGGCCGAACATCTCCTTCGTCATCGACGTCTGGCTCATCAGACGGTTGTCGGTGTTGACCGTCACGCGGAAGCGGAGGTCGGTGAGCAGCCCGATCGGGTGCTCGGCGAAGGAGGAGGCGGCGCCGGTCTGGATGTTGGAGCTCGGGCACATCTCCAGCGGGATCCGCTTGTCGCGGACGTAGGCCGCGAGCCGGCCCAGCTCGACCGAGCCGTCGTCGGCGACGGTGATGTCGTCGGCGATCCGTACGCCGTGGCCGAGCCGGTCGGCGCCGCACCACTGGATCGCCTCCCAGATCGACGGCAGCCCGAAGGCCTCGCCGGCGTGGATGGTGAAGTGCGCGTTCTCGCGCTGGAGGTACTCGAAGGCGTCGAGGTGGCGGGTGGGCGGGAAGCCCGCCTCCGCGCCCGCGATGTCGAAGCCCGCGACCCCGCGGTCGCGCCAGGAGATCGCGAGCTCGGCGATCTCCATCGAGCGAGCCTGGTGGCGCATCGCGGTCAGCAGCTGGCGTACGACGATCCTGCCGCCCGCGGCGGCCATGCCGGCGTCGAAGCCCTCCTGCACGGCGGCGACGACCTCGTCGAGCGTCATGCCGTTGGCGACGTGCTGCTCGGGCGCGTAGCGCACCTCGGCGTAGACGACGCCGTCGGCGGCGAGGTCCTCGACGCACTCGCGGGCGACGCGGGCGATGGCCGGGCCGTTCTGCATGACCGCGACGGTGTGGTCGAAGGTCTCGAGGTAGCGCACCAGCGAGCCCGAGTCGGCCGACTCCGCGAACCACTGCCCCAGCGACTCCGCGTCGGGGGCCGGCAGCTCGTGGCCGATCTCCGCGGCGAGCTCCACGATGGTCTGTGGACGCAGCCCACCGTCGAGGTGGTCGTGCAGCAGCACCTTGGGCGCGGCGTGGACCTGCTCGCGGGTCGGGCTGGTGGAGGTCGGGGTCTCGGTCACGTCGTTCACGTGCCCATCCAACCAGTCGCCCGGCAGCGTCCTAGGGTGAGGCCATGCGCACCTTCACCACGCTCGACGACGTCGCCGCCGCCGCAGGCTCCGAGATCGGGACCAGCGAGTGGCTCGCGGTCGACCAGGCCCGCATCGACGCCTTCGCCGACGCCACCCTCGACCACCAGTGGATCCACGTGGACGCCGAGGCAGCCGCAGCCGGCCCCTTCGGGACCACGATCGCCCACGGCTTCCTCACCCTGAGCCTGCTCCCCCACTTCGCCTCGCAGGTCTTCAGCCTCGAGACGCCCGGGGCGCGGCTCAACTACGGCCTGGAGAAGGTGCGCTTCCCCGCACCGGTGCCGGTCGACAGCCGGCTTCGTTCGCACGTGCGCTTCGGCGAGGTGCGCGACCTGCCCGCGGGCAAGCAGCTCATCGTCGAGCACACGGTCGAGATCGAGGGCCAGGACAAGCCCGCCTGCGTTGCCCAGCACGTGGTGCTGCTCCTCGCCTGAGGGCGCCGCTGGTCGTCGCTGCTCGTCGCGATCCCCGGGTACCCGGGGAAACTGGAGCCTCCACCCCGAAGTTTCGGGGGTGAGGCTCCAGCTTGGGTCGTGAGGCTCAGCTGATCCGGTCGAGCACGATCGGACCGGCGGCGAAGCCGGCACCGTCGCCGATGTCGTAGCCGCCCTCGAGCGAGGCGAGGGCGCGGTCGAAGCGCTCGGGCTCGTCGGTGAGCAGCGTGAAGAGCGGCTGGCCCTCGGTGACCTCGTCGCCGGGGCGTGCGTGCCAGACGACGCCGGCACCGGCCTGCACCGGGTCCTCCTTGCGGGCGCGGCCGGCGCCGAGACGCCACGCGGCCAGCCCGACCGCCATCGCGTCGAGGCGGGTGAGGGTGCCCGTCGCGGGGGCGTTGATCACGTGGCTCTCACGAGCCACCGGGAGCGCGGCGTCGGGGTCACCGCCCTGGGCGCGGACCATCGAGTTCCAGGCGTCCATCGCGGAGCCGTCGGCCAGCTTGTCGGCCGGGTCGACGTCGTCGCGCCCGGCACCGGCGAGCATCTCGCGGGCCAGGGCGAGCGTCAGCTCGACGACGTCGGCGGGACCGCCACCGGCCAGCACGTCGACCGACTCCTGCACCTCCACGGCGTTGCCGGCGGTCAGGCCGAGCGGGGTGGCCATGTCGGTGAGGAGGGCGACGGTGTGCACGCCGGCGTCGGTGCCGAGCGCCACCATCGTCTCGGCGAGCTCGCGCGCGGTCGTGAGGTCCTTCATGAAGGCGCCGCTGCCGACCTTGACGTCGAGCACCAGCGCGCCGGTGCCCTCGGCGATCTTCTTGCTCATGATCGAGCTCGCGATGAGCGGGATCGCCTCGACGGTGCCGGTCACGTCGCGCAGGGCGTAGAGCTTCTTGTCGGCCGGGGCCAGGCCGTCACCGGCCGCGCAGATGACCGCGCCGACGTCCTCGAGGATCGAGAACATCTCGTCGTTGCTCAGCGCGGCGCGCCAGCCGGGGATGGACTCGAGCTTGTCGAGCGTGCCGCCGGTGTGGCCCAGCCCGCGGCCGGACAGCTGGGGCACGGCCACGCCGCAGGCCGCCACGAGCGGGGCCAGCGGGAGCGTGATCTTGTCGCCGACGCCACCGGTGGAGTGCTTGTCGGCGGTCGGGCGCGAGAGCGTGGAGAAGTCCATCCGCTCCCCCGACGCGATCATCGCGGCGGTCCAGCGCGCGATCTCGGTGCGGTTCATCCCGTTGAGGAGGATCGCCATCGCGAGCGCCGACATCTGCTCGTCTGCGACCTCGCCGCGGGTGTAGGCGTCGATGACCCAGTCGATCTGGCTGTCGCTGAGCTCGTGCTTGTCGCGCTTGGCGAGGATCACCTCGACGGCGTCGTGTGCGGGCATCAGCGGCTTCCTTCGTTCTTGGTGAGGTCGTCGGGACCGAAGGCGTCGGGGAGCACCTCGGACATGGGCTTCACCCCCGAGACGGTCCAGACCAGCAGGTCCGGCCCACCGTGCTCGAAGAGCAGCTGGCGGCAGCGTCCGCAGGGCATGATCACCTCGCCCGCACCGTCGACGCACACGAAGTGCGTCAGCCGACCGCCGCCGGTGGCGTGGAGCTGGGACACGAGTCCGCACTCCGCGCACAGCACGACGCCGTACGCCGCGTTCTCCACGTTGCAGCCCACCACGCGCCTGCCGTCGTCGGCCAGCGCGGCGGCGCCCACGGGGTAACGGGAGTAGGGCGCGTAGGCGCGTCCCATCACCTCGACGGCGGCAGCCTTCAGCTCGTCCCAGTCCTTCTGATCCACGCGGCCACTATGACCTATGGGGGCGCCAGCGGGTTTTGGCAGGTTCTGCCGAAAGAGGCTGGCGACGTTTTATGTCTCAACCTGATACCAGAAGTAGCGATCCGCGTGACGCGTGGCACAGGGGCAGGCATCATTCCCCCGGAAAGCTGACCCCATCCCGGGGTGCACGAACTTGGAGGCATTTGTGAAGAAGTCGAGGAAGGTCGTCTCGAGCGGTCTCGTGGCGCTGCTCGCGGCCGCGACCCTTGCTGCGTGCGGCGACGCGCCCGAGGAAGACACCACTGACAGCGGGAGCGAGGCCGCTGCGAGCGACTTCCAGCCGTGCATCGTCTCCGACGCCGGCGGTTTCGACGACAAGTCGTTCAACCAGCTCGGCTTCGAGGGCGCCACCCAGGCCGCCGAGGAGCTCGGCGTGGAGCTGATCCCCGTCGAGTCCAACAGCGAGAACGACTTCGGTCCGAACCTCGAGAGCCTGGTCGGCCAGGGCTGCGACGTCATCGTGACCGTCGGCTTCGCCCTCGCCTCGGCGACCAAGGAGTCGGCTGCCGCCAACCCCGACATCGAGTACGTCCTCATCGACGACTCGGCCGACGGCGGCGACGACGGCGCGACCTTCGACGGTCAGGCCGACGTGGAGAACATCAAGCCGCTGCTCTACAACACCGCCGAGGCTGCGTTCCTCGCCGGCTACGCCGCTGCGGACTACACCAAGACCGGCAAGGTCGGCACCTACGGCGGCATGCCCTTCCCGACCGTGACGATCTTCATGGACGGCTTCAAGCAGGGCGCCGAGTACTACGCCGAGGAGAACGGCAAGGACGTCGAGGTCGTCGGTTGGGACGGCGAGAACGGCTCCTTCACCGGTGGCTTCGAGGCCAACGAGGCCGCGACCAGCACCGCCAAGCAGATCCTCGACCAGGACGTCGACGTGATCCTTCCCGTCGGTGGCCCGATCTACCAGGGCGCGATCACCGCGATCCAGGACTCGGGCGACGACATCGCGATGATCGGCGTGGACGCCGACCTCTACGAGACCGACCCCACCACGCAGGACTACGTCATGACCTCGATCCTCAAGGGCATGAAGGTCTCGACCTACGAGGCCGTCCTGGCCGCGGGCAACGACGAGTTCGACTTCGAGCCCTACATCGGCACCCTCGAGAACGACGGGGTCGGCATCGCGCCGTTCCACAACTTCGAGGACAAGGTCGACGGCGGCCTGGCCGACAAGCTCGACGAGGTGAAGGCCGGCATCATCGACGGCTCGATCACGGTCGAGTCCTACCTGGGCTGAGGCACCAGCACGCTGCACCACGCTCCACCACGCGGGGGAGGTCGACGTTCGTCGGCCTCCCCCTCGTGTGCCGGTGGCCAGTTGCCAGAACGGTCCCCCGACCTTTGGCACATCTCGGGGCAGTGCCTCCGGATCCCCCACGGTTACCCTTCCCGCGCGCTCCCGCGCGGCCGTACGCGACCGCCCCACCAGGCAGGCCGTACCACGACCCCGGTCCAGACCTGCGGACCCTTGCGACCCCTAGGATGCGATGCCATGAGACTCGTCCTGCGAGGCATCACCAAACGCTTCGGCAGCGTGGTGGCCAACGACTCGATCTCCCTGTCGGTCGAGCCCGGAGAGATCCACTGCCTGCTCGGTGAGAACGGCGCAGGGAAGTCGACCCTGATGAACGTGCTCTACGGCCTCTACAAGGCCGACGAGGGCGAGATCGAGCTCGACGGCGAGGTCCAGCACTTCACCGGACCCGGCGACGCGATGGCCGCCGGCATCGGCATGGTCCACCAGCACTTCATGCTCATCCCCGTCTTCTCCGTCGCCGAGAACGTGATGCTCGGCAACGAGACCACCGGCTTCGCCGGCACCCTCGACCTCGACGCCTCCCGCGCGCGCGTCACCGAGATCTCCGACCGCTTCGGCTTCCACGTCGACCCCGACGCGCTCGTCGAGGACCTCCCGGTCGGCGTGCAGCAGCGCGTGGAGATCATCAAGGCCCTGTCCCGCGACGCCGAGCTCCTCGTCTTCGACGAGCCCACCGCGGTGCTCACCCCGCAGGAGACCGACGAGCTGATGGAGATCATGCGCCAGCTCAAGGAGGCCGGCAAGGCGATCGTCTTCATCACCCACAAGCTCCGCGAGGTCCGCGCCGTCGCCGACCGGATCACGGTGATCCGCCTCGGCAAGGTGGTCGGTGAGGCCGAGCCCACCGCCAGCAACGCCGAGCTGGCCTCGATGATGGTTGGTCGTCCGGTCGAGCTGACCGTGCACAAGGACGCCCCGACCCTCGGTGCCGACGCCCTCGTCGTGAAGGACCTGCGCGTCACCGACCTGGCCGGGCACCGTCAGGTCGACGGCCTCAGCTTCACGATCCGCGCGGGCGAGGTCCTCTGCGTGGCCGGCGTCCAGGGCAACGGGCAGACCGAGCTCACCGAGGCCCTGCTCGGCCTCCAGGACGACGTCAGCGGGTCGATCACCCTCGACGGCGAGGAGCTGGTCGGGCGCTCGACGCGCAGGATCCTCGACGCCGGCGTCGGCTTCATCCCCGAGGACCGCCAGGTCGACGGTCTGGTGCCCAACTTCACCATCGCCGAGAACCTCATGCTCAACCGCAGCTTCAAGTCGCCGTTCGTCAAGAACGGCTCCCTGCGCCTGGGCGCGCTGCGCGAGTTCGCGCAGAAGAAGCTCAAGGAGTACGACGTCCGGGCCCGCGACATCGACTCGCTGGCCGCCAACCTCTCCGGCGGCAACCAGCAGAAGGTCGTCGTTGCCCGGGAGCTCTCGCGCGAGCTGCGCCTGCTCGTCGCGGCCCAGCCCACCCGCGGCGTCGACGTCGGCTCGATCGAGTTCATCCACAAGCAGATCGTCGCCACGCGCGACAGCGGCATCCCCGTCCTGGTGGTCTCCACCGAGCTCGACGAGGTGGTCGCGCTCGCCGACCGCATCATGGTGCTCTACCGCGGCAGGGTCGTCGGCATCGTGCCGGCCGACACGCCCCGCGAGACCCTCGGCCTGATGATGACCGGCGAACGCCCGAAGGACCTGAAGGACGTGGCCTCGTGAACGACACCGACAAGCCCCAGCCGGACCCCCAGCCGGACCGGCCGGAGGACTCCGCCGGTCAGACCCTGACCGAGCCCGCCACCGAGGACCGCCAGCAGGAGGAGCGCTCGCGCTCGGTCCTGCGCGAGATCGTCTCCGGCGACGCCATGGCCGGCGTGCTCGCGGTGTTCCTCGCCGTGTTCGTCGGCTCGGTGATGATCGCCGCGACCGACGAGGGCGTCCGCGAGACCGCCAGCTACATCACGGCCCGCCCCTCGGACTTCTTCACCGCCCTGTGGGACGCCATCTCCGGCGCCTACAGCGCGATGTTCCGCGGCTCGGTCTTCAACTACCTCCTCACCGAGCCGGCCCAGCAGTGGCGCCCGCTGACGGAGACCCTGAAGTTCGCCGGCCCGCTCATCCTCGGCGGCCTGGGCGTCGGCCTCGCGTTCCGCGCGTCGCTGTTCAACATCGGTGGTCGTGGCCAGATGCTCGTCGCCGGCGGCGCTGCCGGCTACGTCGGCTTCCAGTTCGACCTGCCGACGGTCGTGCACCTCCCGCTCGCGCTCATCGTCGCCATGGTCGCCGGTGCGCTCTGGGGCGGGATCGCCGGCCTGCTGAAGGCCCGCACCGGCGCGCACGAGGTGATCGTCACGATCATGCTCAACTACGTCGCCTACTACCTGCTCTTCTACGCCCTCACCAAGGAGTGGCTCCTCAAGACGCCCGGCTCGGTCAACCCGAAGTCGCCGCCGATGAAGGAGACCGCCATCCTGCCGAAGGTGCTGGGCGACCAGTTCAACCTGCACCTCGGCTTCATCATCGCGCTGGTCGCGGTCGGCGTGGCGTGGTGGCTGCTCAACCGCTCCACCCTCGGCTACCGCATCCGCGCGGTCGGCGAGAACCCCCACGCCGCCCGGGCCTCCGGCATCAACGTCGGCATGACCTACACGATCGTGATGATGATCGCGGGCTCGCTGCTCGGCCTGGCCGGCGCCAACCAGGTGCTCGGCACGGTCACCAGCGGCGTCTCGCTCGACCTCGACGCATCCATCGGGTTCGACGCCATCACCGTCGCCCTGCTCGGCCGCTCGAAGCCGCTGGGCATCCTGGCCGCCGGCATCCTGTTCGGCGCCCTCAAGGCCGGCGGCTTCACCATGCAGGCCTCGGAGAACATCTCCGTCGACCTCGTGCTGGTGGTCCAGTCGCTGATCGTCCTCTTCCTCGCCGCACCTCCCCTGGTGCGCGCGATCTTCCGGCTCCCCGCCCAGGAGGCCAAGTGAGCACCGTGACCACCCCCACCCCCGAGAGCGGTGGGCTGGCTCCCGACGCCGCCGTGACCCCCGCCAAGGGCATCGGCGCCAAGAAGCTGCCGATCATCTTCGGCGTGATGACGGCCCTGCTGGCCGTCGTCCTGCTGCGCTCGAGCCACGCCGGTGACACCACCTTCCAGCTGGCGGCCGACACCGACTTCGTGACGCTGCCCGACATCGTCGTGCCGTCGGGTCCCACCGCCTGGGTGATGGTCGTGCTGTGCCTGGCGCTCACCGCCGAGGCCGTACGCCGCATGCTGGCGCACACGCGGCAGCCGGTCTGGGTCCCGATCGCCTTCGCGGTGGCGTGGATGACCGGCTTCCTCAGCTGGGCCGCAGCCGACGAGCGCATCCGCCTCGTCAGCCTCTTCGCCGGCGCCGTGGCGCTCGCCATCCCGCTCGTCTTCGGCGCCCTGGGCGGCGTGCTCGGCGAGCGCGCCGGCGTGGTCAACATCGCGATCGAGGGCCAGCTGCTCTTCGGTGCCTTCGCGGCCGCCGTCACCGCCTCGCTCACCGGTTCCCCGTGGGCCGGGCTTGTCGCCGCGATGGTGGCCGGTGCCCTGATCGCGCTGATCCTGGGGCTGTTCGCGATCACCTACTTCGTGGACCAGGTCATCGTCGGCGTCGTGCTCAACGTGCTCGTCGTCGGCCTGACGAACTTCATGTTCCGCCAGGTCCTGGCCCCCAACTCCGACACCCTGAACTCCCCCGACCGCTTCAGCGCGATGCCGATCCCGATCCTCGGCGACATCCCGCTGATCGGCCCGGTGCTGTTCCGGCAGACCCCGCTGGTCTACGTGCTCTACGTCGTCGTCGCGCTCGTGGCGTACGCCCTCTACCGCACCCGCTGGGGCCTGCGGGTCCGCGCGGTCGGCGAGCACCCGAAGGCCGCCGACACCGTCGGCATCAAGGTCAACCGCACCCGCTACCGCACGATCCTGCTCGCCGGCGCGATCGCGGGCATGGGCGGCGCCTACTTCAGCCTGGTCTCGGTCGCGGGATTCAACCGTGAGATGACCGGCGGTGCGGGCTACATCGCCCTCGCCGCGGTGATCTTCGGCAAGTGGGACCCGATCCGCGCCACCCTGGCCGCGCTGCTCTTCGGCTTCGCGTCCAACCTGCAGGGCGTGCTCTCCGCGATCGGCTCGCCGGTCCCGAGCCAGTTCATGCTGATGCTCCCCTACCTCGTCACCATCTTCGCGGTGGCGGGCCTGGTGGGACGCTCCCGGCCCCCGGCGGCCGACGGAGTCCCCTACCGACAACAGTGACCCGTCGCTGATCGATCGACCAGGAGGGCCCGGTGCACACGCACCGGGCCCTCCTGCTGTCCCACGGACGGTCCGACGTGACGTACGGTCATCGCGACCGGCAACGACCCTGCGGAGGTTCTCGTGGACCAGCTCGATCCGTCCGCCCCGTCGACCCCGACGGGCGGCGAGGAGTCACTGGCTCAGAGCAGCGAGCGCTATGCCTCGATGTTCACCCACCACCCGCACGCGGCCTACAGCGTCGACGTGCGCGGCTACTTCACCGACGCGAACGGCCGCGCGCTCGAGATGACCGGCCTCACCCTCGAGGAGATGCACGAGACCCACTTCTCCGAGGTCATCCACCCGGAGGACAAGCACTTGCTCGAGGGTGCCTTCGGTCGCGCGATGGCAGGAGAGCCCCAGGTCGTCGAGGCACGCGTCCTGCGACCCGACGGTGTGGTCGTGGACATCCGGTGCACCGGCATCCCACTGGTCCTTGCTGGCGAGATCGTCGGCATCCACGGCATCACCGAGGACATCACGGAAGCCAAGCAGCTGCTGCGCGACCTCGAGGAGGCCAACCTCGCCAAGACGCTCTTCCTCGCCACCGTGAGTCACGAGCTCCGTACACCGCTCGCGGCCCTGGTCGGGGCCACCGACCTGCTGATGGCCTCCGACCTCGAGGCCGAGCCTGCGCACTTCTCCCGGCTCATCCACCGCTCCGGGCAGCGGCTGATGCACCTGGTGCACGACCTGCTGGAGTTCTCCGGGCTGGAGGCGCACCAGACCGTCCTGCACCCGCGTCCCTTCGACGTGCGCGAACTGGTCGAGGACGTCGCGGAGTGGGCGGTGCCGTTCGCCGAGAGCCGCGACCTCTCCATCTCGTTCGTGGTCGACGAGGTGGTGCCGCGGACCGCGGTCGGCGACGCGCGCCGGATCACCCAGGTCGTCACCAACCTGGTGCAGAACGCCCTCACCTTCACATCCGCCTGCGGGTCGGTGTGCGTGCGCGTCCGGGCCGGCGCCGCCCACTCGGACGCAGCGGCCGACAGCACCTGGGTCGAGTTCACGGTCGTCGACAACGGCATCGGGATCGCCGAGGAGCACGTCGAGAGCCTCTTCGACCCCTTCACCCAGACCGACCGCTTCACCGCGCGCGAGCAGCGCGGGATCGGGCTCGGGCTGGCGATCTGTCGCGCGCTGGTCGACCTCATGGGCGGCCGGCTGGACGTCTCCTCCGCGCTCGGCGAGGGCAGCACCTTCACGTTCGCCGTGCCGCTCGGTCGCGCCGACGAGCCGGCGAGGGCCTCAGCCGGCGGCTGACAGGGCGGTGACCGCGGCCTCGGCGAGCACCCGCGAGGCGATCGGGGTGGCCGCCTCGTCGATGCGCAGGTTGCCCTGATGGAGGTCGTACGTCGCCCCGCCGGACGTGCGGGTCCCGAGCCGGGCCATCGCGCCCGGCACCGAGTCGAGGAACCAGCCGAAGTCCTCACCGCCCAGGCTCTGCGCGGTGGAGACATGGCCGTGCGGGCCGAGGACGTTCTCGACCCCGATCCCGAGCAGCCGCGTCGACTCCTCGTGGTTGACCACCGGCGGCACGCCGCGCTGGTAGGTCACCTCCGCGGTCACGCTGTAGGGCGCGACGATCGCGGTGATCAGCTGGCGGATGAGGTGCTCGGCGTCGGCCCACGCGACCGCGTCGAGCATCCTGACCGTGCCGGCGACGACACCGCCGTGCGGGATCACGTTGGGCGCCGAGCCCGCGCGCACCATCCCCCAGACCACGCTGACACCGGCGCGCGGATCGAGGCGGCGGCTCAGGATGGCGGGCAGCTCGGTGATCACCTTGCCCAGGGCGAAGGTGAGGTCCTCGGTGAGGTGCGGACGCGAGGTGTGCCCGCCCTTGCCGATCAGCCGGACCGTGAGCGAGTCGGCGGCGCCGGTCAGCGGTCCCTCCCGCAGCCCGATCCGGCCGACGTCCAGGCTCGGGTCGCAGTGGAGGCCGAAGACGTGCGAGACGCCCTCGAGCGCCCCCGACGAGATGAGGTGCAGCGCTCCTCCGGGCATCACCTCCTCGGCCGGCTGGAAGAGCAGCCGCACCCGTCCCGGGAGCAGGCCACGGGTGGCGACCTCCGCCAGGGCCAGTCCGGCGCCGACGAGTCCCGCGGTGTGCACGTCGTGCCCGCAGGCGTGGGCCACGCCGGGGACGGTGCTGCGCCACGGGTCGGAGATCAGGTCGTCGACGGGCAGGGCGTCGAGGTCGGCGCGCAGCGCCACCAGCCGCTCGCCGTGACCGATCTCGGCGATCACTCCGCCGCCCTCGGGGCGGGTGATGTCCCACCCGGCTCCCTCGAGCGCGGTGACCACGGCGTCGGACGTGCGGTGCTCCTCCCAGCTGAGCTCGGGGTGGGCGTGCAGGTCACGCCGGAGGGCGACGAGGTCGTCGGCGTACTTGTCGACGATCTCGGCGATCACGGCGGTGGTGACGGACGAGGCGGAGGGTGTGTCAGGCATAACCCTCGCAGTCTAGTTCGCGTCCCCGTCGTAGGCGGCGAGAAGCCGGTCCGCGGCCAGCGGGGCGGGCAGCTCGCCCGCCAGCACCGCACGGCGTACGTCGTCGCGCACCGCCGCCACGCCCGGCGAGGTCCGCAGCCGCTGGGCGAGCTCGTCGCGCACGAGCGCCCAGGTGAAGTCGAGCTGCTGCCCGGCGCGCTTGTGGGCCAGGCCGTCGGCGCCGAGGTGGGCGCGGTGCTCCCCCACGCGCTGCCAGACGTCGTCGACGCCGGCGCCGGTGAGCGCGGAGCAGGTGACGACCGGCGGGGCCCACTCCGCGTGGCCGCGCACGAGGCGGAGCGCCCCGGCGAGCTCGCGGGCCGCGACGCGGGCGTCGGCCTGGTGGGGTCCGTCGGCCTTGTTGACCGCGACGACGTCGGCGATCTCGAGAATGCCCTTCTTGATGCCCTGCAGCTGGTCGCCGGTGCGCGCGATGGTGAGGAAGCAGAACGTGTCGACCATCCCGGCGACGGTGACCTCCGACTGGCCGACCCCGACGGTCTCCACGAGGACCACGTCGTGGCCGGCGGCCTCCAGCACCAGCATCGCCTGGGTGGTCGCCCGGGCCACGCCACCGAGCGTCCCGGCCGTGGGCGAGGGACGGATGAAGGCGTTGGGGTCGACGGCGAGCGACGCCATCCGCGTCTTGTCGCCCAGCACGGACCCGCCCGTGCGCACCGACGACGGGTCGACGGCGAGCACGCCGACGCGGTGCCCGGCAGCGGTCAGCCGCGTGCCGAGGGCCTCGATGAAGGTCGACTTGCCCACCCCGGGCACCCCGGAGATGCCCACGCGGGTCGCCGGCGGGAGGTCGGTGTCGGCGAGCGCCGTCAGCAGCTCGCGCGCCGCCGTGCGGTGCTCGGTGCGCGACGACTCCACCAGCGTGATGGCGCGCGAGACGTCGGCACGACGCCCGGCGCGGACCCCCTCCACCAGTGCGGCGACGTCCACGGGACGAGCCATCAGGCGGTCTGCTCCCGCAGGCGTGCGATGAGGTCGAGCGCGGACTCCGCGATCACCGTGCCGGGCAGGAACACCGCGGCCGCACCCATCTCCCGGAGCGTCTCGACGTCGTCGGGCGGGATCACGCCACCGATGACGATCATGATGTCCGGGCGCCCCTGGTCGGCCAGCGCCTGCTTGAGCGCCGGCAGCAGGGTCAGGTGTCCCGCGGCCAGCGAGGAGACGCCGACGATGTGCACGTCGGCGTCGATCGCCTGCTGGGCGACCTCCTCGGGCGTGGAGAACAGCGGGCCCACGTCGACGTCGAAGCCGAGGTCGGCGAAGGCGGTGACGACGACCTTCTGACCGCGGTCGTGGCCGTCCTGGCCCATCTTGGCCACGAGGATGCGGGGGCGACGCCCCTCCTCGGCCTCGAACTCCTCGGTCGCGGCGAGGACCTCGGCGACCTTGCCGCCGGCCGCGCCGTCGGACTTGGCTGCCTCGTCGCGGTACACGCCGCTGATCGTACGGATCACGGCCTGGTGGCGGCCGTAGACCTTCTCCAGCGCGTCGGAGATCTCCCCGACGGTGGCCTTGGCGCGGGCCGCGTCGACGGCCAGCGCGAGGAGGTTGCCCTCGAGGGAGCCGCCGCCGACCGGGCCGCGCTCGGCCGAGGCGGTCAGCGCGTCCAGCGAGCGGCGTACGGCGTCGTCGTCGCGCTCGGCGCGGAGTCGCTCGAGCTTGGCGACCTGCTGGCGGTAGACGTCGTCGTTGTCGACCCGCAGGACGTCGAGCTTGTCCTCGACCGGGAGGCGGAACGTGTTGACGCCGATGACCTTCTGCGCGCCCGAGTCGATGCGCGCCTGGGTGCGGGCTGCCGCCTCCTCGATGCGCATCTTGGGGATGCCCTGCTCGATCGCGGCTGCCATGCCGCCGGCGCGCTCGGCCTCGAGGATGTGGGCCCAGGCCCGCTCGGCGAGGTCGTGGGTCAGCTTCTCGACGTAGTAGGAGCCGGCCCACGGGTCGATGACCTGGGTGGTGCCGCTCTCCTGCTGCAGCAGCAGCTGGGTGTTGCGGGCGATGCGGGCCGAGAAGTCCGTCGGCAGCGCGATCGCCTCGTCGAGGGCGTTGGTGTGCAGCGACTGGGTGTGGCCCTGCGTGGAGGCCATCGCCTCGATGCAGGTGCGCCCGACGTTGTTGAAGACGTCCTGCGCGGTGAGCGACCAGCCCGAGGTCTGGCTGTGGGTGCGCAACGAGCGCGACTTGGGGTTCTGCGGGTCGAAGTCGTCGACCAGCCGCGCCCACAGCGCCCGGGCCGCACGCATCTTGGCGACCTCCATGAAGAAGTTCATCCCGATGGCCCAGAAGAAGCTCAGGCGCGGGGCGAACTGGTCGATCGTCATGCCGGTGCCGAGGCCGGCACGGATGTACTCCACGCCGTCGGCCAGCGTGTAGGCCAGCTCGAGGTCGGCCGTCGCCCCGGCCTCCTGGATGTGGTAGCCGGAGATGGAGATGGAGTTGAAGCGCGGCATCTTCTGGCTGGTGAAGGCGAAGATGTCGCTGATGATCCGCATGCTCGGCGCGGGCGGGTAGATGTAGGTGTTGCGGACCATGAACTCCTTGAGGATGTCGTTCTGGATGGTCCCCGCGAGCTGCTCCGGCTTCACCCCCTGCTCCTCGGCCGCGGCGATGTAGAGCGCGAGCACCGGCAGCACCGCGCCGTTCATCGTCATCGACACCGACATCTCGTCGAGCGGGATGCCGTCGAAGAGGGTGCGGGTGTCGTAGATCGAGTCGATCGCCACGCCCGCCATGCCGACATCTCCGCGCACCCGTGGATGGTCGGAGTCGTAGCCGCGGTGGGTCGCGAGGTCGAAGGCGACGCTCAGGCCCTTCTGCCCGGCCGCGAGGTTGCGGCGGTAGAAGGCGTTGGACTCCTCCGCGGTGGAGAAGCCGGCGTACTGCCGGATCGTCCACGGCTGGGTGGTGTACATCGTCGGGTAGGGCCCGCGCAGGAACGGCGCGATGCCCGGCCAGGTGTCGAGGCCGTCGAGGCCCTCGAGGTGCTCGGGGCCGTAGACCGGGAGGATGTCGATGCCCTCCGGGCTCGTCCACGCCTCGCCCGCGCCCCGGGTCTCGGTGGTTGAGGTGCGAGCGGAGCGAGCCTCGAGACCCAGACCCACCTCGGCAAAGTTCTCGGGAATGCTCATCGGCTGAGCTCCTCTCGGATCCGGCCGAGGAAGCCGAGCGCATCGACCCCCATGGCACACGAGTCATCGACGTCGGTGACGGTCTTCTCCCCCGGCTTCCCGGCCAGCACGACGTACGCCGCACCCGCCGCACGGAGGGCGGCGACGAGGTCGGCACCCCACTCGGCGTACGCCGCGTCGGTGCCGGCCAGGCACACGACGCGCTGGCCGGACCAGGCCGCCGTGACTGCCTCGACGCCGTCGGTCGGGCCCGCCGCCTCGACGGCGACCCCGCCGGCGGCGAACAGGTTGGTGGCGAAGGTGGCGCGCGCGGTGTGGGCGGCGATCGGGCCCATCGTGGCGAGGAAGACCTTCTCCGTGGCGGGCTCGGCCCGCATGTCCTCGTAGGCCCAGCCGTAGTGGCGCACGCCGCCACGGCCCCACGGGGCGCGCTCGGGCAGGACCTCGGCGAGGTTCGGGAACTCCGAGACGCCGGTCAGCGGGCGCGAGCGGTCGGCGATGCCGGCGTCCCGGGCGGCCGCGACGGCGCGCACCCGCTCCTTGACGCCCGTCGCTGCCTGCTCGCCGAACCCGCCGTCCGCCTCGATCCGGCCGAGCTCGGCCCAGCCGGCGACGGCGAGGTCGTCGGTCAGCTTCTCGACGGCGTACGACCCACCGGCGGGGTCGGACACCGCGGCGACGTGGGCCTCCTCGATGAGCAGCGAGGAGGTGTTGCGGGCGATCCGCCGGCCGAGGGCGTCGGGCTGCCCCAGCCGCTCGTCGAAGGGGATCACGCTGATCGCGTCCGCGCCCCCGACGCCGGCCGCGAAGGCGGCGATGGTGCCGCGGAGCATGTTCACCCACGGGTCCTGCTTCGTCATCATGGCGCGGCTGGTGACGACGTGCTGGCGCTGCGCGACGTCATCGGCACCGCTCGCCTCGAGCACCCGCGCCCACAGCCGTCGGGCCGCGCGCAGCTTGGCGATCGTGGGGAACTGCTCGTCGGTCGCGGCGTAGCGGAACTCGATGAGTCCGGCCGCCTCGTCCACGGTGAACCCCGCCTCGACCAGGATCCGCAGGTAGTGGACGCCGACGGCCATCGTCCAGCCGAGCTCCTGGGCGTCGCTGGCCCCGCGGTCGTGGAGCGCCGTGCCGTCGACGACGGCGCCGAGCACGCCGAGCGCCTGTGCCCGGCGGACGGTGTCGACGAAGGAGTCGAAGGGCGTACGCCCGTCGTCGGCGACCCGGTGGCCGAACATCTCGGCGGTGGCCGGGTCGGCGGAGAGGTTGCTGCCGGGGTGGGGGTCGTTCGCGGTGTCCTCGAGCAGCCGGGCGAGCGCCTCGGACTGCCCGGCATCGGGTCGCTCGAGGGTGACCGGGGCGAGGTCGAGCAGCACGCCGCGCAGCGCGCGGGACAGGTCGACGGAGCGGGACAGGTCGAGGTGCAGCGAGGTGGCGCCGTTGTCGAGGTCGACCAGGGCCGCCTCGTTGACGGCCGCCGCGTCGTCGCCGACCAGGGGCGTACGGATGTCCCAGGCGCCGGCGCGCGTGGGGCGGCCCTCGGTGCGGAGGTCGTCGAGGTCGGACGGCTGCCCGATCGGCGGCACGTCGATCCCGTCCAGCGTGGTCCGCGTCAGCACCGACCAGACCTCGGAGTCGGGCGCGTCGTCGCGCAGGCGCCGGGCCTTGCGCAGCACCGCGGCGGTCGCCGCCTCCCAGGCTGCGGGGCCGTAGGTGTCGCCCTCGCCCACCAGCCGGAGCGAGCCCTCCTCGGGCTGCAGCTCCTCGGGCTCGTCCAGTCCACCGTCGAGGTCGCTCATGAGTCGCAGGATAGGGCGAGCGTCACATCCGTGGCACGGGTGAGACCTATGGGATAGGTCTCACGGACGGTTCCAGCCCCCACGACGCGAGCACGGGCAGCGCGGCCGCGGTGGGCGAACCGGGCTGGGCGGTGTAGACGATGAGCCGCTGCTCGGGGTCGTGGGGTGACACCAGCGCCTCGATGCCGAAGGCCAGCCTCCCCACGACGGGGTGCGCGATCTGCTTGTCCACCGAGGTGCGGTCGGTGACCCCGTGGTCGTCCCACCAGCGGGCCACGTCGGGGTCGGCCGTGCGGAGCTCGTCGACCAGTCCCTGCAGGCGACGGTCGGTCGGATGCCGACCGACCTCGTAGCGCAGCGCGCCCACGGCAGCAGCGGCGTAGTCGGACCAGTTCTCGATGCGTCCTCTCGCGCGAGCGTCGAGGAAGAGCCACCGCACGAGGACCTCGCCGGTGTCGACCTCGGCGCCGAGCACGGCGCGCAGCAGCGCGTTGCACCCCAGCACCTCGGACCGGCGTCCGAGCAGCAGGACGGGGACGTGGTCGAGGGTGGTCATCACGCGCAGGAGTCCCGGGTCGGCGCGCTGGGCGACCTCCCACGTCGCCGCAGTGCGGCGCTGTGGAGCGGCGAGGTCGCGCAGGTGAGCGCGTTCGACGTCGTCGAGGCGCAGCGCCCGGGCGAGTGCCTCGACGACGTCGTCGGTCACCGTGTGCTGGCGGCCCTGCTCGAGGCGGCTGTAGTGGTCCGGACTGAGCCCCGCCAGCACGGCGAGCTCCTCCTTGCGCAGACCCGGCACCCGGCGCGGACCCGGGAACGGGGTGATCCCTGCCTGGGCGGGGGTCAGCCGGTCGCGGCGGGACCGCAGGAATGCTCCCAGCGCGGATCGGTCGGCAGGCACATCGCAAGCCTACGGAGGCGTACGCCGTCGTGCGTGGTCACGCCGTGCCCCGGCAGGGCCTGCACTGGTGCGCGCGTGGCCGAGCGGGTGCACTCGTCCCATGAGCACCCCACCCACCACGTCCCTCGCCGGCCGCACCGCCGTCGTCACCGGATCCACCAGCGGCATCGGCGCCGCCACCGCCCACCACCTCACCGCCCGCGGCGCCCGGGTCGTCGTCACCGGCCGTGACGCCGCGCGCGGGGCCGAGGTGGTCGATGCGATCACCGCCTCCGGCGGCGCTGCCGTCTTCGTCGCAGGCGACCTCACCGCGCCCCCTGCCGCCCTCCGGGACCTGGCTGCCGCGTGGACCTCCGCGCTCGACGGTCGGATCGACGTCCTGGTCCACAACGCCGCGGTCTGCCCGGCCGTCGACACGGTCTCGCTGAGCGACGAGGACCTCGAGGCGACCCTGGCCGTCAACGTCCGCGCGCCACAGGTCCTCACTGCCGCGATCGCGCCGGCGATGGCCTCGCACGGTGCGGGGGCCATCGTCGTGGTGGGGTCGTGGATGGCCGGGGTCGGCCACCCCTTCGTCGGGTTCTACTCAGCCACCAAGGCGGCCGAGGCGCAGCTGGCGCGCAGCTGGGCCGCCGAGTTCGGCCCGCGGGGCGTACGCGTCAACACCGTGGCGCCCGGCGCGACGCGTACGCCGATCAACGCCGGGGACGACGACGTCATCGCCCGGATGACCGCGAGCACCCCCGCGGGCCGGCCCGGGACCCCTGACGAGGTCGCGGCCGCCATCGCCTGGCTGGTCTCCGACGAGGCGGCCTACGTCCACGGCGCCGTGATCCCCGTCGACGGTGGCATCACCGCGACGCGACCGGTGTAGCCGCCGGCGCCTCAGACCTCGGTGCGGCCCTCGACGTCCTTGTTGCGCAGCCCGATCTTGTTGCCCAGCCAGACCAGCGGGTCGAACTTCCTGTCCACCACGCGCTCCTTCATGGGGATGATCGCGTTGTCGGTGATCTTGATCCCCTCGGGGCAGACCTCGGTGCAGCACTTGGTGATGTTGCACATCCCCAGGCCCGCCGCGCCCTGGGCCAGCTCGCGCCGGTCGTGGGTGTCGAGCGGGTGCATGTCGAGCTCGGCGTAGCGCAGGAAGAAGCGCGGCCCGGCGAACGCCTCCTTGTTGTCCTCGTGGTCGCGCACCACGTGGCACACGTCCTGGCACAGGAAGCACTCGATGCACTTGCGGAACTCCTGGCCGCGCTCGACGTCGACCTGCGCCATCCGGCGCTTGCCGTCGGCGTCGCGGGGACCGAGCTTCGCCGCGGGCAGCTGCTTGGCCTTCTCGTAGTTGAAGGACACGTCGGTCACCAGGTCGCGGATGACCGGGAAGGTGCGCATCGGCGTCACCGTGATGGTCTCGTCCTGCTCGAAGTCCGAGAGCCGGCACATGCACATCAACCGGGGTCGCCCGTTGACCTCGGCGCTGCACGAGCCGCACTTGCCGGCCTTGCAGTTCCACCGCACGGCCAGGTCGCCGGCCTGGGTGGCCTGCACGCGGTGGATCGCGTCGAGCACGACCTCGCCGTCGGACACCTCGACCGGGAAGTCCTGGATCTCCCCGCCGTCGCTGTCGCCGCGCCAGATCCGCAATTTCAAGGTGTAGCTCATGCGAAGTACCCCTTCAGCTCGTCCGGCATCTCCGGCAGCGGCTTCTCGTGCAGCTCCACCCCGGTGCCGGCGGCGTCGAGGGTGACCACGAGGTTCTTGGTGCCCCACGCGGGATCGGGGCCGGGGAAGTCGTCGCGGGTGTGGCCGCCGCGCGACTCCTCCCGGGCGAGCGCGGCCTTGGCGATGCACTCGCTGACGATGAGCATGTTGCGCAGGTCGAGCGCGAGGTGCCAGCCGGGGTTGTACTGCCGGTGGCCCTCGACGACCATCGTCCGCGCCCGCTCCTTGAAGGCCTCGATCTCGCCCAGCGACTCCTCGAGCTCGGTGCGGGTGCGGATGATGCCGACCAGGTCGTTCATCGACTGCTGGAGGTCGGACTGGATGGAGTAGGGGTTCTCCCCACCCTCGACCTCGAAGGGCGCGAGTGCGCTCGCCTGCGCAGCCCTCACGTCGGCCTCGTCGACCTGCGGGCGCGCACCGCGCAGCGAGGCGGCGTACGTCGAGGCGTGCTCGCCGGCGCGCTTGCCGAAGACCAGCAGGTCGCCGAGCGAGTTGCCGCCGAGGCGGTTGGAGCCGTGCATCCCGCCCGAGCACTCGCCGACCGCGTAGAGCCCGGTCACCGCGCTCTCCTGGGTGTCGGCGTCGACCTCGACGCCGCCCATCACGTAGTGGCAGGTGGGGCCGATCTCCATCGGCTCGGCGGTGATGTCGACGTCGGCGAGCTCCTTGAACTGGTGGTACATCGACGGCAGCCGCTTGCGGATGAACTCCGGCGAGCGCCGCGAGGCGATGTCGAGGTAGATCCCGCCGTGCGGTGTGCCGCGGCCGGCCTTGATCTCGGAGTTGATCGCACGGGCCACCTCGTCGCGCGGCAGCAGCTCGGGAGGACGGCGGTTGTTCTTCTTGTCCTCGTACCACGCGTCCGCCTCCTCGACGGTGTCCGCGGTCTCGGCCCGGAAGAACTCGGGGATGTAGTCGAACATGAAGCGCTCGCCCTCGGAGTTCTTCAGGATGCCGCCGTCGCCGCGCACCGACTCGGTGACCAGCAGCCCCTTCACCGAGGGCGGCCACACCATGCCGGTGGGGTGGAACTGCACGAACTCCATGTTGATGAGGCTCGCGCCGGCCCGCATCGCCAGCGCGTGGCCGTCGCCGGTGTACTCCCACGAGTTCGAGGTGACCTTGAAGGACTTGCCGATGCCGCCGGTGGCGAGGATGACGCTGGGCGCGTCGAAGACGATGAAGCGTCCCGACTCGCGCCAGTAGGCGAACGCGCCCGAGACCCGGTCCCCCTCCTTGAAGACGTCGGTGACCGTGCACTCCATGAAGACGTCGATGCCGAGCGACACCGCCCGCTGCTGGAGCGTGCGGATCATCTCCAGGCCGGTGCGGTCGCCGACGTGCGCGAGCCGGGCGTACTTGTGGCCGCCGAAGTCGCGCTGGGAGATCAGCCCGTCCTCGGTGCGGTCGAAGAGCGCACCCCAGTCCTCGAGCTCCTGCACCCGCTCGGGCGCCTCCTGCGCGTGCAGCTGCGCCATCCGCCAGTTGTTCAGCATCTTGCCGCCGCGCATGGTGTCGCGGAAGTGGACCTCCCAGTTGTCCTCCGGCCAGCGGTTACCCATCGCCGCCGCGATGCCGCCCTCGGCCATCACCGTGTGGGCCTTGCCGAGCAGCGACTTGCACACGATCGCCGTACGCGCACCCGCGTCGTGGGCCGCGATCGCCGCGCGCAGCCCCGCCCCGCCCGCACCGACCACCACGACGTCGTACGCGTGGCGCTCCATGCCGCCGCGGGCGTCGCCGGACATCGCGTTGCCGGTCATCGGGTGGCGCCCCTCCGCCGGCCCGTTCGTGTCGCTCATCAGAAGAACCTCAGGTCCTGGATCGTGCCGGTGGCCAGCAGGAAGATGTAGAGGTCGACGAGCGCGACCGAGAAGAGCGAGTACCACGCCCACCTGCCGTGGCTGGTGTTGAGCCGCGAGACCCACGTCCAGAGCCGGTAGCGGACCGGGTGCTGGGAGAAGTGGCGCAGCCGGCCGCCGACGATGTGGCGGCACGAGTGGCACGAGAGCGTGTAGAGCCAGATGAAGACGACGTTGACGATCATCAGCAGCGTGCCCAGGCCCATGTGGATCCCGGAGGTCTCGCCGTCGCCGACGGCGTACTCGGCCGGCATCGGGCGGAAGGCGAGCACCACGTCGAAGGTCAGGACCAGGCCGACCACCACGGCGGCGTACCAGAAGTAGCGGTGCACGTTCTGCAGCACCAGCGGGAGCCGCGTCTCGCCGGAGTAGGCGCCGTGGGGCTCGGCGACCCCGCACGCCGGCGGGCTCAGCCAGAAGGCGCGGTAGTAGGCCTTGCGGTAGTAGTAGCAGGTCATCCGGAAGCCCAGCGGGAAGATCAGGATGATCAGCGCCGCCGACAGCGGCCACCACGCGAACGGCTGGCCGAAGTCGGACGCTCCCTCGACGCAGTCGCCCAGGCACGGCGAGTAGAACGGCGAGAGGTAGGGCGAGGCGTAGTAGTCACGTCCCATGAACGCGCGCACGGTGGCGTAGACGACGAAGGCGGAGAAGACGACGAAGGTCGTCAGCGGCTGCAGCCACCACCGGTCCTGTCGCAGGGTGCGCTCCCCGATGCGGGCGCGGCTCGGGCTGGTGACGCCGTGGTCGGTCGTTGGCATACGTCCTCCAAGGGTCCGGAACGGTGTCCGGGCGACACAGGCGACTATGGCCTGTGTCACACCTGAGCGGGAAGACAACGCGCCCAGTGAAACCTCACACCAACTCGGCGCGTCGTGGCTGTGCGTGCCGCGATACCGTCTACATGTGGCAACCCAACTCAACGGTCCCCGACTGTCTGGCCCCACCCTCGTCAAGGGTGCACGCGCCTCTCGCACCACCATCGCGCTGAAGCTCGGCATGGCGCTGAGCGGCATGGTGTTCCTCGGCTTCGTCCTCGCGCACATGTACGGCAACCTCAAGGCGTTCGCCGGCCACGACGCGTTCAACGAGTACGCCGAGCACCTCCGCGAGATCGGGGAGCCGATGCTCCCGCACGGCGGCCTGCTGTGGATCCTGCGCGTCGGCCTCATCGCCTCGCTCGTGGTCCACGTCTACTGCGCCGTGGTGCTGTGGCGGCGTGCGGCGAAGGCCCGCACCACCAAGTACGTCGTGAAGAAGGACACCGGCGCCACCCGCGCCAGCCTGATGATGCGCTGGGGCGGGGTGACCATCCTGGTGTTCCTGGTCTGGCACCTCCTCAACTTCACCATCGTCAAGGTCAACCCGCAGGGCGGGGAGACCAACGACCCCTACAACCTGATGGTCGACACGTTCGACGTGTGGTGGCTGACGGTCATCTACCTCGTCGCCATGCTGGCGCTCGGCGCCCACCTGCACCACGGCATCTGGAGCGCCGCCCAGACGCTCGGCTGGACCGGCACCGCGGCCAAGCGCCAGCGCGCCAAGGTCACCGGCTTCGTCATCGCGCTGATCGTCTCGGTCGGCTTCTCCCTCGTCCCGCTCGGTGTCCTCGCCGGCATCATCACCAAGTAAGGGGTCTGCAGCTCGTGAGCCACGACATGGACATGCCCGACACCGTCAGCGCCGCCGAGGCCTCGGCCAGCGGCTTCCTCGACGGCGACTACGACGACGCGGCGGGCTACTACACGCCCGGCACGCCGCTGGTCGACACCAAGGCGCCCGAGGGCCCGATCGCCGAACGCTGGCAGAACCGCAAGTTCGAGGCCCGCCTGGTCAACCCGTCGAACCGGCGCAAGCTGTCGATCATCATCGTCGGCACCGGCCTGGCCGGCGCCTCGGCCGCAGCCACGCTCGGCGAGGCCGGATACAACGTGAAGTCCTTCTGCTACCAGGACTCCCCGCGTCGCGCGCACTCGATCGCTGCGCAGGGCGGCATCAACGCCGCGAAGAACTACAAGGAGGACGGCGACTCCGTCCACCGCCTCTTCTACGACACGGTCAAGGGCGGCGACTACCGCTCGCGCGAGTCCAACGTCTACCGCCTCGCCGAGGTCAGCACGAACATCATCGACCAGTGCGTCGCGCAGGGCGTCCCGTTCGCCCGCGAGTACGGCGGCCTGCTCGACAACCGATCCTTCGGTGGCGTGCAGGTCTCGCGCACCTTCTACGCCCGCGGCCAGACCGGCCAGCAGCTGCTGATCGGCGCCTACCAGGCGCTCGAGCGCCAGGTCGCGGCCGGCACCGTGTCGACCTACACCCGCCACGAGATGCTCGAGCTCATCACCGTCGACGGCAAGGCGCGCGGCATCATCGCCCGCGACATGGTCACCGGTGCGGTCGAGACCCACCTCGCCGACGTCGTCGTGCTCGCCTCGGGCGGCTACGGCAACGTGTTCTACCTGTCGACCAACGCGATGGGCTGCAACGTCACCGCCGCGTGGCGTGCGCACCGCAAGGGCGCCTACATGGCCAACCCCTGCTACACGCAGATCCACCCGACCTGCATCCCCGTCTCGGGCTCGCACCAGTCGAAGCTGACGCTGATGTCGGAGTCGCTGCGCAACGACGGCCGCATCTGGGTGCCCAAGAACCAGGCCGACTGCGACAAGGACCCGCGCGACATCCCCGAGGAGGACCGCGACTACTACCTGGAGCGGATCTACCCCTCCTTCGGCAACCTGGTCCCCCGCGACATCGCCTCGCGCGCTGCCAAGAACGTCTGCGACGAGGGTCGCGGCGTCGGGCCCGAGGTCGACGGCGTACGCCGTGGTGTCTACCTCGACTTCTCCGCCGCGATCGAGCGACTGGGCAAGAAGGGCATCACGGAGAAGTACGACAACCTCTTCGACATGTACGAGCGGATCACGGGCGAGAACCCGTTCGAGGTGCCGATGCGCATCTACCCCGCCGTGCACTACGTCATGGGCGGCCTGTGGGTCGACTACGACCTCCAGTCCACGATCCCGGGCCTGTTCGTGACGGGTGAGGCCAACTTCTCCGACCACGGCGCGAACCGCCTCGGCGCCTCCGCGCTGATGCAGGGCCTGGCCGACGGCTACTTCGTCCTCCCCCACACCATCCGCGACTACCTCGCGGACGGGCCGTTCGAGGAGATCACCGAGGACCACCCCGCCGTCGTCGAGGCGCGCGAGTCGGTCAAGGGCCGCATCGACCACTTCCTGTCCGTCAACGGCACCCGCAGCGTCGACTCCTACCACCGCGAGCTCGGCAACATCATGTGGGAGTACTGCGGCATGGAGCGGACCGAGACGGGCCTGAAGAAGGCCATCGACCTCATCCGCTCGCTCAAGGACGACTTCTACCGCAACGTGAAGGTCCTGGGCGGCGCCCAGACCCTGAACCAGTCGCTCGAGAAGGCCGGCCGCGTGGCCGACTTCTTCGAGCTCGGCGAGCTGATGTGCATCGACGCCCTCAACCGACGCGAGTCGTGCGGCGGCCACTTCCGTGGCGAGTCGCAGACCGAGGACGGCGAGGCGCTGCGCCACGACGACGAGTACGCCTACGTCGCCGCGTGGGAGTGGGCCGGTGAGGACTCCATCCCCGTCCTGCACAAGGAAGACCTCGTCTACACCGCCATCGAGATGAAGCAGCGGAGCTACAAGTGAGCATGAACCTGACCCTGAAGATCTGGCGCCAGCCGGACGCCTCGTCCGCCGGGGCGATGCACACCTACCAGCTCGCCGACGTGTCCCCGGACATGTCGTTCCTGGAGATGCTCGACGTGCTGAACGAGCAGCTCAACGACAAGGGCGAGGATCCCATCGCCTTCGACCACGACTGCCGCGAGGGCATCTGCGGGTCGTGCGGGCTGATGATCAACGGCGACGCCCACGGACCGGAGGTCACCACGACCTGCCAGCTCCACATGCGCTCGTTCAAGGACGGCGAGACGATCACGATCGAGCCGTGGCGCGCCGACGCCTTCCCGGTCGTCAAGGACCTGATCGTCGACCGCAGCGCCTTCGACCGGATCGTCCAGCAGGGCGGCTACATCTCGGTCAACACCGGCTCGGCCCCCGAGGCCCACTCGGTGCCCGTCCCGCGTGACGACGCGCTGCGCGCCTTCAACGTCGCGACGTGCATCGGCTGCGGCGCCTGCGTCGCGGCGTGCCCCAACGGCTCGGCCTCGCTCTTCATGGGTGCCAAGATCACGCACCTCGGCGAGCTCCCGCAGGGGCAGCCCGAGCGTGACAGCCGCGTGGTGAACATGGTCGCCCAGCACGACCACGAGGGCTTCGGCGGCTGCACCAACATCGGTGCCTGCACCGCCGCCTGCCCCAAGGAGATCCCGCTCGACGTGATCTCCCAGCTCAACAAGGACCTGCGCACCGCGATCCGCCACGGCCACTGAGCCACACGCTCCACTGACGAGGGCCGGGGGTCTCCCCCGGCCCTCGTCTGCGTCTCGGCTCGGGGCGACGCCCCCTCTTGGGCGGTGAGTGAGGGGGCTTCTGGAACCGCAGCTTCCGCCTCAGCCACCGCTGAGCGTGCTTGGCCTGCGTCGCGCAACCGGCGGCGGTGAGTGACGAGGATCTAGGGGTCGTCGACTCCCCCTCACACACCGCTCGAGCAGGTCACCCCCGCCTTCGGCGTACGAGCTCGCTGAGCGGCAGGAACAGCGAGTCCCACAGCTCACCGAAGTTCGGCGGCGGCCCGTCGTAGCCCGCAGCGACAAGTGCCGCGTGAACCCGCCTGATCGTGGCCTTCGGCGATCGCATCCGTTCCTTGGTGACCAGCTCGTACGGCACGTCGTGCCGCCGGTAGAGCGCGTAGCGGTCGATGTCGGCGTTGTACTGGGCGCGATCGTCCTGGTGATGCGCCCCCTCGTACTCCACCACCAGTCCGTGGTCCTCGAACCAGAGTCAGGCGTGAGCTCGACACCGTCATCGAGGCGGAGCGAGCGGTTGACCTCGGGCATCGGCAGCGACGCAAAGACCACAGAGGCGAAGAGCCTCGCCTCAGGGATGGATCGGCACCGTCCCTCGAGGTGCGGCAAGGCGTAGACGGCCTCAGGCACGCCGCGCCGCCACTTCTCCTTGGTCAGGACCAGGTCGAGAAGTCTGAGGTCGAGCAACTCTTCGTGCAACAGGTAGCTCCCGACGCCGATCGCGTCGATGAGTCGGGCCTCGGCGCAGAACGCCACGAAGGCGGCCTCGATGGTGGCTCCCACTTCGTCGCACGCCGGCATCTTCACGGTGCGGTGGAGGAACACCCCGTCGAGCACCAGGTGGTGGTCCCCCTCGATCACGAAGTGCAGCGGAAACACCGCGCCGACGTCGAGCCCGAGCTGACGCAACCTGGTCACACCGGTCGTACGCGCCGTGGTCGGCAGCGCCAGCCTCGCTGCCTCCACGTGGTCGGCCCAGGTCATCTCGTGGTCGCGATGGACGTACACCGCCTCGTGGAGGCGGCGGAACTGGACACCCTCGAGAACGTCCCTGCTCACGCCCGACTCGAGTGCGACGCGACGGTGGACGGCGCCCATACGGAGATGATCTGGTACGGCGAACATCGCGCCATTGGTCCATCATCCGATCTTGGCCACCACCGCCGTCCGGTCGGCCTGTGGACGAGAGGCGCCGAGCGGTCCGTGTGGACGGCTGGTGGCCCGCAAACAGCGGTGGGCAGAGAGGCTACTGAGCCGCGTGTGCCCTCCTCACGCACCGCCCAGTGGGCGAGTTGTTCTCCTTTGCCCACCAAGCGGTGAGCAAGGAGGACTCCGCACCCCAAGGAGCCCCCTCACTCACCGCTCAAGCGGCAGGAGAACAGCCCTAGCGCCGACGGCGTACGAGCGCGACGAGGCCGAGCATCGAGGCCGCTCCCGCGGCGAAAGCGGCCTTCGGGGAGGACCCGGCGGGAGCAGGAGCGGAGCGTACGACGTCCGCTGCCGCCGCGAGGTCGATGCGCGGGCCCTCGACGGTCTGGTCGGCGACGAGCTGGGCCTCGCGCGCGGCGCGGGCCTCGGGCGAGGTGTGCGCCCAGGCGGCGGCGAGGACCACGACGCGGGAGAAGTAGTTGATCCACACGAGCAGGATCAGCGCGATGCCGAAGGCCTGGACGGCCGGCTGCTCACGGGTGGCCTGCAGCAGCACCGTCGAGAGCTGCTTGAGCAGCTCGAAGGCGATCGCGCCGAGCAGCGCCCCCGACCAGAGCGAGCGCGACGGCACGTTGGGGCTGGCGAGGAGGCGGAAGAAGGCGAAGAAGAGCACCGTGCTCGCCGCGAGGCCGAGCGCCAGCGCGAGCGCCCAGAGAAGGGGCTTGGCACCGGCGCCGAGGCCGAGGAGCTCGAGGATGGGGGTGGCGATCTTGGTCGCCACGCCCGACACGGCGACGCTCACCAGGAGCACCGAGCCGAGGGTCAGCAGCGCCAGCAGGTCGCGCACCTTGCCGACGACGAAGTTGGGCTGCTCGCGCTCGGGCTCCTCGAAGACCGCGATGAGCGCAGTGCGCATCCCGGACAGCCAGCCGAGGCCGGAGTAGAGGGCGAGCAGGAGCCCCACGCTGAGGATGCCGGGCGCGTTCTCCTGGAAGGTGGCCAGGTCGAGACCGTCCTGGCCTCCCACGATCCCCGGCAGGATGTCGTTGATCGCGGTGACGAGGTCGTCGTCGGCGTTGGAGTAGGCCCGCGACACGAGGCCGATCACGGCGAAGGCGAGCGCCAGGATCGGGAAGAAGGACAGGAACGCGAAGTACGTCACCGCGGCGGCGAGTGCCGAACCGTTGACGTTGCCGAAGTGCTCGACCATCCGCACGAGGTGGTCGACGAGGGGCCGACGCTCGCGTACGTCGGCGACCTTCGCCTTGACCGAGTCGAGGAGCGCCATCAGCCGAGCTCGTAGCGGTCGGTGGGCCGCCAGCCGGCCTGCTCGTCGTGGACGTAGAGGCTGAAGGCGTCGACGCCGAAGCGGCACTCGAAGGTGGCCAGCTCGTCGAAGGCCCGGTCCAGGACCGGGTCGTCGAGGTGGTGGGCGATGGTGACGTGCGGGTGGTAGGGGAAGTCGAGGTCGACCGCGAGGGGACCCTTGCGTACGGCGTCGGCGAGCACCTCGCAGTGCGAGATCCCCTCGGCCACCGTCACGAAGACCACCGGGGACACCGGGCGGAACGTGCCGGTGCCGCGCAGGTGGATGTCGAAGGGCTCCACGGCCGAGGCCGCGTGCGCGAGATGCTCGGTGACGGTGTCGAGCTCGGCGTCCTCGACCTCCGCCGGAGGGATGAGGGTGATGTGCGTCGGGATCTGCGTCGCGGTCGTGTCACCGACCGAGGTGCGGTAGTCCTGGAGCTCACTCGCCCAGGGCTCGGGGATCGCGATGGCTACTCCGATGGTGGGCACTCGCCGACCCTACATAACCGGTTCGCCGCACCGTGCAGCCGGGAAGTAGGCTCGCCCGTCGTGAGTGACACCTTCCGCGCCGCCCAGGCCCGCAGCGAGGCGATCGAGCAGCAGATGGCCGACGACCCGGCCTCGCTGCGGATGCTGACCGGGGACCGTCCGACCGGAGCGCTGCACATCGGCCACTACTTCGGCTCGATCCGCAACCGCCTCCGCCTGCAGGACAGCGGCGCCGAGATCTGGCAGCTCATCGCCGACTACCAGGTGATCACCGACCGCGAGGTCGCCGGCGACATCGCCGGCAACGTGCGCAACCTGCTGCTCGACAACATCGCGGCCGGGCTCGACCCCGAGAAGGCGACGATCTTCACCCACTCCTCCGTCCCGGCGCTCAACCAGCTGATGCTGCCCTTCCTCAGCCTGGTCAGCGTCGCGGAGCTCCAGCGCAACCCCACCGTGAAGGACGAGGCCAAGTCGGCCGGCATCACCTCGATCGGCGGGCTGCTGCTCACCTACCCCGTCCACCAGGCCGCCGACATCCTGTTCTGCAAGGCCAACGTCGTCCCGGTGGGACGCGACCAGCTCCCCCACCTCGAGCAGACCCGGGTCGTGGCGCGACGCTTCAACGACCGCTACGCAGCGGTCTTCCCCGAGCCCGGTGCCCTGCTGTCGGAGGCGCCGCTGATCCTCGGCACCGACGGCACCAAGATGAGCAAGTCCAAGGGCAACGTCGTCGAGCTGCGGATGACCGCCGACGAGACGGCCAAGAAGCTCAAGGGCGCCAAGACCGACAGCGACCGCGTCATCACCTACGACCCGGACGGGCGTCCCGAGGTCGCCAACCTCCTCACCCTCATCGCGCTCTGCGAGGGCACCGAGCCGGCCACCGTCGCCGAGGAGGTCGGCGACGGTGGCGGTGGGGCGCTCAAGGGCCGGCTCACCGACGCGATCAACACCGAGCTCGCCCCGCTGCGCGCGCGCCGCGCCGAGCTCGAGGCCGATCCCGGCTACCTCGTCGAGGTGCTGCGACGCGGCAACACGCGCGCCAACGAGGTGGCCGAGGCGACGCTCGACGAGGTGCGCGAGGCGATGGGCATGGTCTACGGGTGAACCCACCCGCCGTGCTGCCCCGGGTCCCGAGGGCCTGGCCGTCGCTGCGCTCGTCCTGGCCTCGGTCTACACAGTCGTCGAGGTGCTGCTCTTCGTGACGTCCTTCGGCGCCGCAGAGGCGTACGCCGACGCGGCGCGCGAGGGTGCCGACGTGACCACGGTCCTCACCGCCTACGACGTGCTGAGCATCGGTTATGCCGTGCTCCTGCCGCTGTGGATCGTGACGAGCCTGTTCCTCCAGCGGGCCCGACGCATCGCGGAGGCGCTCGCTCCCGGGTTCCCCCACCAGCGCGGTCCGGCGTGGACGTGGCTCGGCTGGGTCGTGCCAGTCGTGGGTCTGTGGTTCCCCTACCAGGTGGTGCGCGACATCGTCCGCAACGCCTGGCGCGACCCCTGGGGCGACCAGCGGCGACGACTCAACCTCGGCCTGTGGTGGGGACTGTGGGTCGTGGCGCTCTTCGCCGGGCAGATCGCCTCGCGCCTGCTCCCCTGGTCGGGGACCCCCGACGCCGACCTGGTGGCCCTGCTGCCCCTGTTCCACGGGATCACGGCCGCCGTCACCGTGGCCGGCCTGGTGCTCTGGGTGCGCATCGTCAACTCACTCATGCACGCGCTCAAGGAGCCTGTCGAGGTGACGAACGTCACACTCCCACTGTGATGTGACTCACCAGTAGGTTTCCGCTCGAGGCCGGGTCGTCCGGTCCGGGAGGGAAGCCACCATGGCAGCAACATCTCGCCGTCGAACCCACGCTCGGGGTCGGTCGGCACGCGCGATCGCGTCACTCTTCACCGTCCTCACCGCCACGCTCGTGACCGGAGCCCTCGCTCCGACCACGGCCCACGCAGCCGTCGCGGAACCGCCGCGGCCCGCGTTCTACGAGACCCCAGCCTCGCTACCCAGCGCCAACGGCGCGCTGATCCGCAGCGAGCCGATGACGTTCCTGCTCGACCCGCTCGACGTGACGAGCCTGGTCCGCAACGCCAAGCGGGTGCTCTACAAGAGCACCAACCGCGCAGGCAGGCCCATCGCGGTCTCCGGCACCGTCCTGGTGCCGAACGCACCGTGGATCGGCGTGGGCTCGCGCCCGGTCATCGGCTACGCACCCGGCACCCAGGGCATGGCGGACCGGTGCGCCCCGTCGCGACAGTTCTCCGAGGGCATCGAGTACGAGGGCATCGGCATCGAGGGCCTGCTGCTGCGCGGGTACGCCGTCGCGATGCCCGACTACGAGGGCCTCGGCACCGTCGGCGTCCACACCTACATGGACCGGGTCTCGCAGGGCCGGGCCACGCTCGACGTCGTACGCGCCGCGCAGCGCCTGTCCGGCACGGGGCTGAGCAGCACCAGCCCGGTCGGGCTGATGGGCTACTCCCAGGGCGGGGGCGCCGCAGCCTCCGCGGTCGAGCTCGCCTCGACGTACGCCCCCGAACTGCGCCTCAAGGGTGCGGTGGTCGGCGCGGTCCCGGCCGACCTCACCAAGGTCGCCACCAACCTCGACGGCGGGCTCTACTCCTCGTTCGCCTTCTTCGCGCTGCGCGGCCTCGCGGCCAGCTACGACGTCGACCTCTCGCCCTACCTCAACGCGACGGGTCGCGCGACCAGCGACCGGGTCGAGACCGAGTGCGTCTTCGACCTGCTCAACAACGCCTTCGTGAAGTCCTCGACGCTGAGCTACAACGGCCAGCCGATGTCGACCCTGATGGCCGCGGAACCGTTCAAGTCGATCGTGGCCGCCCAGCGCATCGGCACCATCAAGCCGAGGGTCCCCGTGCTGGTCACCCACTCAGCGCTCGACGACGTGATCCCCTACTCGGTGGGCAAGCAGATGGCGAAGTCGTGGTGCGGCAAGGGCGCCAACGTCTTCTTCTCCACCAACGTCGCCCCGCTCCACGTGGGCGGCATCGTGCCGCAGACGGTGGAGGCGCTGCCGTTCTTCGAGGCGAGGTTCCTCGGCCTGCCGCAGATCAGCAACTGCTGGCTGATCTGAGCCGGCCCCACCCAGGACGACACGAGCCCCGCCCGCTCCCCGGGCGGGGCTCGTGCTGCGTCAGCGCTGTGGGGCTCAGACCACCCAGCCGAGGTTGTCGACGACCAGGTCGGCCATCGGGTAGACCCCCTTGAGCTCCTCGCGCCGCTTCAGCAGCTCCACCACGTCGTGCACGTTGCGGTCGCGCAGCTCGCGACGGCGCTCCATCGCGGTGATGATCGTGTCCTCGTCCATGCCTGACCTCCGGAAAATTTCGGGGCGGACCCCCCGCCTCCATGACTTGGATCGTTCCAAGTCTGGCTTACGCAGGAGTTCCGTTTGTGTTAACGCCAGGAAAATCAGCTGGCGGTCGACGCGCGGCCACGCACGTGGAGGGTGGCGGAGAGCAGCAGGATCGCCACCCCGGCCAGCGACAGCCCGAGGCCCACGAGCGCCGGGGCGCGCAGGCCCCAGCCGGCGGCGATGACCAGGCCACCGAGCCAGGCGCCGAGGGCGTTGGCGATGTTGAGCGAGGCGTGGTTCATCGCCGCACCGAGCGTCTGGGCCTCTCCGGCGACGTCCATCAGGCGCAGCTGGAGGTTGACGACGAGCACCGATCCCAGCGTGGTGATGAGGAAGACCACCGGCAGCGCCGCCCAGCCGTACGGCGCGGCGACCCAGAAGGCCAGCAGGGCAGCCGCCATGCCGACCCCGCCGATGATCAGCGAGCGGAAGATCGACCAGTCCGCCATGATCCCGGCCAGCCAGGTGCCGGCGACCATGCCGAGGCCGAAGGACAGCAGGAAGATCGCGACCGACCGCTCCCCCAGGCCCGCGACGTCGGTGACGACGGGCGCGATGTAGGTGTAGACGGCGAACATGCCGCCGAAGCCCACTGCGCCGGCCAGCAGGGTCAGCCACACCTGGGGGACCTTGAAAGCGGAGAGCTCACGGCGTCCGCTCGCCTCGGCGTCACCCGGCACCGAGGGGACGAACCACGCGACCAGGGCCAGCGTCACCACGGCGAGTCCGGAGGCTGCCCAGAACGCCGCACGCCACCCGAGCTCCTGGCCGAGCACGGTCGCTGCAGGTACGCCGAGCACGTTGGCGACCGAGAGGCCCAGCATCACCTGCGAGACCGCCCGTCCCTTGCGCGAGGGACGGGCCATGCTGGCCGCGACCAGGGACGCGACGCCGAAGTAGGCGCCGTGCGGGAGACCGGCGGCGAAGCGCGCGAGCATCAGCTGCTCGTAGGAGGTGGCCAGGGCGCTGACGCTGTTGCCCAGCGCGAAGGCGGCCATCAGCGCGAGGAGCAGCGCCCGCCGCGGGAGCCGCGCGCCGAGGAAGGCGAGCACGGGGGCGCCCACCACCACGCCCACGGCGTACGCCGAGATGACGTGGCCGCCGGTGGGGATCGAGACGTCGACCCCTCCGGCGATCTGCGGCAGCAGGCCCATCGTCACGAACTCCGTCGTGCCGATCGCGAAGCCGCCCATCGCCAGCGCCAGGACGGCGAGCCCGAAGTGCCGGGCGGTCACCGAGGGGACGTCGAGGTCGTCGAGCGTGGGTTCGGCCGGGGCGGGAGCAGCAGTCGTCATCACCTCCCGCAAGAGCCCCTCGCGGGGGGATATTCCCCGGCCGGGCGCCGGGTGGTCGAGGTCACCCGGTCGCGGCAGCCGCTCCCGCGCCGGCGCGGGAGCGTTCCCAGAGGTGCAGCCCGAGGTCGACCACCGTCTTGAGGCCGAGCAGCACGAGCACCGGCGCGACCTCGCGCACGCCACCGGGCGAGCCACCGGGGGCGACGGTGCCCATCACGAGGCCGAAGCCCACGAGGATCCCGACGTGCAGCACCAGCATGCGGGGATAGGGCAGCCACATCGCGCGCTGCGCGGAGACGACGAGACGCTCGCCGCCGTCGTACCAGTTGATCCAGAGCGAGGCGAGGTGGCTCAGCCCGAGCGCGACACCGGCCAGCAGCCAGGACGCCGGGTGCAGCTCACCCCCGGCGAGGAAGGCCATCACGAAGGCGAAGACCCCGTGGACGAAGGTGAAGATGCCGTAGTGGAGGGCGAAGAAGAACGCCAGCGGGCGGGGGTCGTCGGGATCGACCGGGCGGCCGTTCAGCTTCCACGACGAGGCGGCCCGTCCCGGCACGCCGCGGGCGGTGCGGACCTTGACGATCGTGATCGCCCAGACCGCGACGTTCTCGAGCCAGTAGACGACGAAGACGTCCCCCACCGACATGTGGCCGGCCCAGACCGCCCAGACGGGCAGGAGGTTGCCGACGACCAGGGAGACGGCGGAGAGCAGGGGCGCCCGCGGCGGCCCCTGCTCTCCCGTGCTCATGTGCGGATGCTCAGCCGATGGTGGCGAGCGCCTCGTTGAAGGTCGTCGACGGGCGCATCACCGCCGCCGCCTTCTCCGGGTCGGGGCGGAAGTAGCCACCGATGTCGGCCGGCTTGCCCTGCACCGCGAGCAGCTCCTCGACGATCGTCTGCTCGTTCTCGCGCAGCGTGCCGGCCAGGGCGGCGAAGGCGGCCGCGAGCTCGGCGTCCTCGGTCTGCTTCGCGAGCTCCTCGGCCCAGTACAGGGCGAGGTAGAAGTGCGAGCCGCGGTTGTCGATCGTGCCGAGCTTGCGGCCCGGGGAGCGGTCCTCGTTGAGGAAGGTCTCCGTCGCGCGGTCGAGCGTCTCGCCGAGGATCCGGGCGCGCGCGTTGTCGTCGTAGCCGCCGAGGTGGTCGAGCGAGGCGGCCAGCGCGAAGAACTCGCCCAGGCTGTCCCAGCGCAGGTAGTCCTCCTTCACCAGCTGCTGCACGTGCTTGGGCGCCGAGCCGCCCGCGCCGGTCTCGAAGAGGCCGCCACCGTTCATCAGCGGGACGATCGAGAGCATCTTGGCGCTGGTGCCGAGCTCGAGGATCGGGAACAGGTCGGTGTTGTAGTCGCGCAGCACGTTGCCGGTCACCGAGATCGTGTCCTCGCCGCGGCGGATCCGCTCGAGCGAGTACGTCGTCGCCTCGGCCGGCGCCATGATCTCCAGCGTCAGGCCCTCGGTGTCGTGCTCGGGCAGGTAGGCCTCGATCTTGGCGATCAGGTTGGCGTCGTGCGCGCGGCTCTTGTCGAGCCAGAAGATGGCGGGCGTCGCGCTGGCGCGGGCCCGGGTCACGGCGAGCTTGACCCAGTCGCGGATCGAGGCGTCCTTGGTCTGGCAGGCACGCCAGATGTCGCCGGGCTGCACGTCGTGCGACATCAGCACGTCACCGGCGGCGTTGCGGACCTCGACCTTGCCCGCGGCAGGAACCTCGAAGGTCTTGTCGTGCGAGCCGTACTCCTCGGCCGCCTTGGCCATCAGGCCGACGTTGGGCACCGAGCCCATGGTCGAGGGGTCGAGCGCTCCGTGGGTGCGGCAGTCGTCGATCGTGGCCTGGTAGATGCCGGCGTAGGAGGAATCGGGGATCACCGCGAGCGTGTCCTGCTGCTCGCCGTCGGCGTTCCACATCTGGCCCGAGGTGCGGATCATCGCCGGCATCGAGGCGTCGATGATGACGTCGGAGGGCACGTGGAGGTTGGTGATGCCCTTGTCGGAGTCGACCATCGCCAGGGCCGGGCCCTCGGCGAGGCCCTTCTCGAAGGCGGCCTTGATCTCCGCGCCGCCCTCCACCTTGTCCAGGCCGGCGAGGATGCCGCCCAGGCCGTCGTTGGCCGAGAGGCCGGCGGCGGCGAGCTGCTCGCCGTGCTGGGCGAACACGTCGGCGAAGTAGGCGCGCACGACGTGGCCGAAGATGATCGGGTCGGAGACCTTCATCATCGTGGCCTTGAGGTGGGCGGAGAAGAGCACGCCGTCGGCCTTGGCCTTCGCGACCTGCTCCTCGAGGAAGGCGTCCAGCGCGGAGGCGCTCATGAAGGTCGCGTCGACGACCTCGCCCTCGAGGACCGCGAGGCCCTCCTTGAGGACGGTCTCCTCGCCGCCCGCGCCGACGTGCACGATCGAGAGGGTGTCGTCGGACTCGAGCACGACCGACTGCTCGTTGCTGCGGAAGTCGTCCTGGCCCATCGTCGCGACCGACGTCTTCGACTCGCTGCTCCAGGCACCCATCGAGTGCGGGTGGGCCTTGGCATAGTTCTTCACCGACGCCGGGGCGCGACGGTCGGAGTTGCCCTCGCGCAGGACCGGGTTCACCGCGGAACCCTTGACCTTGTCGTAGCGGGCGCGGACCTCACGCTCGTCGTCGGTCTGAGGGTTCTCCGGGTAGGCCGGCAGGTCGTAGCCCTGCGACTGCAGCTCGGCGATGGTCGCCTTGAGCTGCGGGATCGAGGCGGAGATGTTGGGCAGCTTGATGATGTTGGCCTCGGGCTTGGTGGCCAGCTCGCCGAGCTCGGCGAGGGCGTCGTCGAGACGCTGCTCCTCCGTCAGGCGGTCGGGGAACTGCGCGATCACGCGGCCGGCGAGGGAGATGTCGCGCGTCTCGACCTCGACACCGGCGGTCTTCGCGTAGGCGGCGATGATCGGGAGGAAGGAGTACGTCGCGAGCAGCGGCGCCTCGTCGGTGTGGGTGTAGATGATCTTGGCCATGGGACGACAGCTCCTGGTGGTCGCTCTGGGTGGTCGATCGGGCGGCATAACTCTTGACGTCAAGATACCTGACACCGGGCTGCGCCGCGACTCGCCTACCCTCGCACCCCGGTGCGAGCGAGGCTAGGCTTCGCGTGGCCTACGCGGGGTACGGCCACCACGACTCTGGAGGGGACTCGCCAATGAGCGACACCGTCGAAGCCACACCGACCACCGGGCAGAAGTTCACCGCCGAGACGTTGGGCACGTTCGTGCTCGTGTTCTTCGGCTGCGGCGCCGCCGTCTACAGCGGCGGCGACCTCGTCGCGACCGCCCTGACCTTCGGCCTCACCGTCGTGGTGATGGCGTACGCCGTCGGCCGCATCTCGGGCGGGCACTTCAACCCGGCCGTGACGCTGGGCGCCGTGCTCGGCGGCCGCCTGCCGTGGAACCAGGTCGGCATCTACATGGCCGCCCAGCTCCTCGGCGGCCTGCTCGCCGGCGCGATGCTGTTCGGGCTCGGCAACGGCTTCGAGGGCTTCAGCGCCGAGGGCAACATGGGGCAGAACTTCTTCGGCGACCAGGGCTCGGGCTACGCCTGGTGGGCAGCGCTGCTGGTGGAGATCCTGCTCACCGCGATCTTCCTCTGGATCATCCTCGCGGTCACCGACGAGCGCAACGAGGTCAACGCCGTGATGGGGCCGCTCGCGATCGGCCTGGCGCTGGCGATGATCCACTTCGTCGCGATCCCGCTCACCGGCACCTCGGTCAACCCGGCCCGCTCGATCGGCGTGGGTGTCTTCGCCGGCACCGACGCGATCGTCCAGCTCTGGCTCTTCGTCGTCGCCCCGCTCGTCGGCGCGGCCATCGCCGGACTCACCTACCCGCTGCTTTTCGGCCAGGGCGCGACCCCGGTCGCCGGCTCCGGCCTCAACTTCGGCGGCGGCCGCAAGGACCAGTTCGTCCCCGGCAGCTACGAGGCCCAGTGGAACCAGGGCCAGCAGGGCGGCTGGGGCCAGCCCGGCGCCGCGTGGGGCGCTCCCCCGCAGCAGCAGTGGGGCCAGCCCGCGCCGCAGCAGCAGCCCGACCCGTACTCCACGCCCCAGGCGGCACCGCAGCAGCCCGGCCAGTGGGGCCAGCCGGCCCCGGCAGAGCAGCCGCAGCAGCAGCCGCCGTCGCAGCCCGGTCAGTGGGGTGCTCCGCAGCAGCAGCCCGGGCAGCAGCCCGGGCAGCCCGGCGCTCCGGGCCACTGGGGCAACCCCGACGGCGACGACGACGGCCGCACCCAGGTGCGCCGGCCGGACTGACCGACCTAGCGCGAGAGGACTGCCTGCCAGCCGGCGGTGAGGTCCTCGACACTGGCGAGGCCGACGCCCCGCTCGTAGACGTTGCGAGTGGTGGTGCCGGCCTCGTCGCGCGTCTGGACCAACGTGTCCGACTGGTCCTCGACCCGGGTGCGGGCCTCGAGGAGGTTCGGCACGCTGAACCGCAGCCAGCCGTCACCGAGCCGCGGGTCCGCGGGCATCGCCAGGCCCGCCTCAGCGGAGTCGACACCGGCACGCCAGGACAGCCCGGTGGCCGAGTCGACGCCCACCAGCCAGACGTTGCCGGCCTCGTCCTGGGCGTAGAAACGGATCTCCTCGGCGGTGGGGCCGTCGAGGTCCATCACGACCCGCAGCGCGGTCGCCTCCAGCCCGGCGATCTCGGTGGTGGCATCGAGGACCTCGGCGTCGATCGTCCCGAGAGGGCGCCCCTCCTCGCTCACGTCGTAGCGCCACGTCGCGCCGGGCTCCAGCGCGAGCCACGGGTTGTCGACGCCGCTGACGAAGTCGTCGGGCGAGGGGCTCGGCGTCGGGATGACCAGGCCGTTGATCCCCGGGGAGTCGTAGGGCTGCGGCTGGCCCAGGCCCGCGCAGCCCGACAGCCCGAGCGCGAGGCAGGCCGCCAGCGCTGCTGCGGCCCGCGGGCGGCGTACGGCTCCGGGGGGCCTCGTCATGGGCGCCAGCATGCCAGCCGCGCACCAGCCCGCCACCAGCGGCGGCGGCGCTGCTAGCGTCAGCGGGACACCACGCTCGCGCTCACCTCACGAGGAGAAACCCACCGTGACCTCCGAACCGCTCAAGGTTGCCGTCACCGGCGCCGCCGGTCAGATCGGCTACAGCCTGCTCTTCCGCCTCGCCAGCGGCGCCCTCGCCACGGACCGCCCGATCGAGCTCCGCCTGCTCGAGATCGAGCCTGCCCTCAAGGCGCTCGAGGGCGTCGTGATGGAGCTCGACGACTGCGCCTTCCCGCAGCTCGCGGGCGTGGAGATCGGCGCGGACGCCGAGAAGATCTTCGACGGCGTCAACCTCGCCCTGCTCGTCGGCGCGCGCCCGCGCGGCCCGGGCATGGAGCGCGGCGACCTGCTCTCGGCCAACGGTGCGATCTTCACCGCGCAGGGCAAGGCCCTCAACGCGGTCGCTGCCGACGACGTCCGCATCGGCGTCACCGGCAACCCGGCCAACACCAACGCCCTCATCGCGATGAGCAACGCCCCCGACATCCCGCGCGAGCGCTTCTCCGCGCTGACCCGCCTCGACCACAACCGCGCGATCAGCCAGCTCGCGGCCAAGACCGGCGCGTCCGTGACCGACATCAAGAAGATGACGATCTGGGGCAACCACTCCGCGACCCAGTACCCCGACCTCTTCCACGCCGAGGTCGGCGGCCGCAACGCCGCCGAGCTCGTCGGCGACCAGGCCTGGCTGGAGAACGACTTCATCCCGACCGTCGCCAAGCGCGGCGCCGCGATCATCGACGCCCGGGGCTCGTCCTCGGCCGCCTCGGCCGCGTCCGCCACCATCGACGCCGCCCGCGACTGGCTCTTCGGCTCCGCAGCCGACGACTGGGTCTCGATGGCCGTGGCGTCCAAGGGCGAGTACGGCGTGCCCGAGGGCCTGATCTCCTCGTTCCCCGTCACCACCTCCGGTGGCGACTGGTCGATCGTCGAGGGCCTCGAGATCGACGACTTCTCCCGGGCGCGCATCGACGCCTCGACCGCCGAGCTGGCCGAGGAGCGCCAGGCGGTCACCGAGCTCGGCCTCATCTGAGGCACTGACGCACCCGAGCGGTGCGTGGGACAGGTTCTGCAGTCGAGAAACCTGTCCCACGCACCGCTCGTGCGTTGGACGGGCTAGAAGCCTCCGGGCTGGTCCGGGATCGAGCCGGCGAGGAAGATCAGCGAGCCCCCGAGCGCGAGCAGGATGAGCGCGTCGAGCACCTTGTGGCGTACGGCGAGCATGCCGGCGTTGCGCGTGGGCAGCACCAGGCGTACGGCGGCGGCGAGGAGCAGCGAGCCGCCGAACAGGCGGATGCCGTTGCGCCACTCGCCGAGGGAGACGAGCAGCAGGGCGAACCCGACCACGCCGAGCACGACCAGGTAGAACGCCCCGCCGAGCGTCGAGGGGTAGCGGCGCGGCTCCTCGGGGTCGACCGGCTCCGCCGAGACCGGATCCACGGAGTCGGGCGGCTCGATGCGGTCCGGCTCGCCCATGTCAGGCGACGGACCGCTCGGCGATCTCGACGATGTTGCTCAGCAGCATCGCGCGCGTCATCGGTCCGACGCCCTTGGGGTTGGGCGAGACCCAGCCGGCGACGTCCCACACGCCCGGGTGCACGTCACCGGTGACCTTGCCGGCGACACGGGAAACCCCGATGTCGAGCACCGCGGCACCCGGCTTGACCATGTCGGAGGTGATGATCCCCGGCACGCCGGCCGCGGCGATCACGATGTCGGCGCTCCGCACGTGCCCGGCCAGGTCGACGGTGCCCGTGTGGCAGAGCGTGACGGTGGCGTTCTCCGACCGGCGGGTGAGGAGCAGACCGAGCGGGCGCCCGACCGTGAGACCACGGCCGACCACGACCACCTCGGCGCCGGCGATGGCGACGTCGTGGCGGCGCAGCAGCTCGATCGCCCCGACCGGGGTGCAGGGCAGCGGACCGGACTCCCCCAGCACCAGCTTGCCGAGGTTCATCGGGTGCAGGCCGTCGACGTCCTTGTCGGGGTCGACCCGCGAGAGCAGCGCGAACTCGTCGAGGCCGGTCGGCTGCTGCACGAGGAAGCCGGTGCACCCGTCGTCGGCGTTGAGCTCGTCGATCACCGCCTCGACCTCGGCCTGGCTCGCCGTCGCGGGCAGGTCGCGCCGGATCGAGGTGATGCCGATCTCGGCGCAGTCCTTGTGCTTCGCGCCGACGTACCAGTGCGAGCCGGGGTCGTCGCCGACCAGCACGGTGCCGAGGCCGGGGACGACCCCCTTCTCCTTGAGCACGGCGACGCGCTGCGCCAGCTCCGCCTTGATGGTCCGCAGCGTGGCTGCGCCGTCCAGGGTCTGTGCCGTCACGGTGTCATCCTAGGGATCGTCGATGGGGCTGGGGCTCGCGGAGTCGCTTCGCCTCCGGCGGTCGGGTCTCGAGGTCGGGTCTCGATACACGCCGTCGCGACCTCGTTCCTCGGTCGCGGGCGCACTCGACCTTTTCACTCACGGGTCCGCTGGCGCGTCCCCTAGTGAAAAAAGTGCCGCGTGCCGGTGAGGTACATCGTCACGCCGGCTGCCTCGCAGGCTGCGACCACCTCGGCGTCGCGCACCGAGCCGCCGGGCTGGACGATGGCCTTCACGCCGGCGTCGATGAGGATCTGCGGACCGTCGGCGAAGGGGAAGAAGGCGTCGGAGGCAGCGACCGCCGAGGCGGCCCGCTCCCCTGCGCGCTCGACGGCGAGGCGGCACGAGTCGACGCGGTTGACCTGTCCCATCCCGACGCCGACGGACGCACCGCCGGAGGCGAGGAGGATCGCGTTGGACTTCACCGCGCGACAGGCGCGCCAGGCGAAGGCGAGGTCGGCGAGGACGTCGTCGGACGCGGCCTCGCCGGTCGCGAGCGTCCACGTCGAGGGGTCGTCGCCCTCGGCGGAGATGACGTCGCGGGCCTGCAGCAGCAGCCCACCCGAGATCGCGCGCATCTCGCCGCCACCGCGCGTGAGCGGCGGGCACTCGAGGACCCGGATGTTCTTCTTGGCCTGGAGCGCCTCGATCGCGCCGTCCTCGTAGGCCGGGGCGACGATGACCTCGGTGAAGATCTCCGCGACCTGCTGGGCCATCTCGACCGAGACCGGCACGTTGGTCGCGATCACGCCGCCGAAGGCGCTGACGGGGTCGCACTCGTGGGCCAGGCGGTGGGCCTCGGCGACGTCAGCGGCGACGGCGATGCCGCACGGGTTGGCGTGCTTGATGATCGCCACGGCCGGTTCGTCGAAGTCGTACGCCGCCCGGCGGGCAGCGTCCGCGTCGACGTAGTTGTTGTAGGACATCTCCTTGCCGTGGTGCTGCGTGGCCTGGGCGAGACCGGGCCCCTCGGGGAGGAAGCCGTTGGAGTAGAGCGCGGCGCCCTGGTGGGGGTTCTCGCCGTAGCGCAGCACCGCCTCCTTGCTCCACGTGGCACCCATCCAGGCCGGGAAGCCCGACCCCTCGCTGGTGTCGGTGAGCACGTTGCTCATCCAGGAGGCGACGTGGACGTCGTACGTCGCGGTGTGCACGAACGCCTCGGCGGCGAGGCGCTTGCGCTCGGCCAGCGTGAAGCCGCCGGCGGCCACGGCGGCGAGCACGGCGTCGTACGCCGCGGGCGAGGTGACGATGGCGACGCTGGGGTGGTTCTTCGCCGCGGCGCGCACCATCGACGGGCCGCCGATGTCGATCTGCTCCACGCACTCGTCGGGGCTCGCGCCGGAGGCCACGGTCTGGGTGAAGGGGTAGAGGTTGCTCACGACGAGGTCGAACGGCTCGACGCCGAGCTCCTCGAGCTGCGCGACGTGGGAGTCGAGGCGGCGGTCGGCGAGGATGCCGGCGTGCACGCGCGGGTGCAAGGTCTTGACCCGGCCGTCGAGGCACTCGGGGAAGCCGGTGAGGTCCTCCACCTCGGTCACCGGGAGGCCGAGCGACTCGATCAGCGCGGCCGAGCCGCCGGTCGAGACGAGCTCGACGCCGGCGTCGTGCAGGCCGCGGACGAGGTCGTCGAGGCCGGTCTTGTCGTAGACGGAGACGAGCGCTCGGCGGACGGCGATGCGCATCGGGTCGGGCTGGTCGGACACGGGACTCCTCGGATGGTGATTGAGTCGAGGCACCCAGGCGTTCGATGTCCTCGCGCGTCACTCCCTGGTGGTGACCCACCTGCGCCAGTCGTGTGGCAGCAGACTACCGAGGACCGGCGCCGATGCGAACCCGGCGGCCCTCCACCGAGAGGCCGTCGCGGGCGATGCGGCCGACCGCGTCGACGAGCATCGCGCGCTCGGCGGTCTTGATCCGCTCGTGGAGCGAGGCGACGTCGTCGTCCTCCTCGACGGTCACGGGCACCTGCGCCACGATCGGGCCGGTGTCGATCCCGGCGTCGACGACGAACAGGGTCGCGCCGGTGACCTTCACGCCGTGCTCGAGGGCGTCGCGCGGGCCGTGCATGCCCGGGAAGGCCGGGCACAGCGCAGGGTGGGTGTTGAGGGTGAGGAAGCGCTCGAGGAAGTCCGCGGACAGCAGCTTCATGAAGCCGGCCGACACCACGAGGTCGGGCTCGAAGGCCCCCACCTTGTCGCCGAGCGCCCGGTCCCAGTGCTCGCGCGAGGTGTAGTCGTCGACCTTCGCCACGAAGGTCGGCACCCCCGCACGGTCGGCCCGCGCCAGGCCCTCGATGTCGTCCCGGTCGGCCCCGACGGCGACCACGCGTGCGCCGTACGACGACTCGGCGCAGGCGTCGAGCAGGGCCTGCAGGTTGGTGCCGGCACCGGACACCAGGACGACGACGCGGGCGGGACTGTTCACGCGGAGGAGTCTAGGCGCGGTGGGAGGGACCGGCGTCCGCCGTCCGCTCCCGGACCAGCCGTCCCGCGACCAGGGCCGCGATCAAGGTGGTGACCGGCACGGCCGCGAGGATGCCGAGCCCGCCGACGAGGCCGCGCACGACCTCCTGCGCGACGATCTCCTGGCTGACCGCGATGCCGAAGGGCAGGTCGAGGGCGGAGAAGACCAGCATCAGCGGCAGGGTCGCGCCGACGTAGGCCAGCACGAGGGTGTTGACGGTGGAGGCGGCGTGGGAGCGCCCGATGCGCATGGCGCGCACGAAGAGGGTCCGCGTGCTGGCGTCGGGGTCCACGTCGGCCAGCTCCCACACCGCCCACGTCTGGGTCACGGTGACGTCGTCGAGCACGCCGAGCGCGCCGATGACGAGGCCGGCCAGCAGCAGGCCGCGGAGGTCGACCTGCGCGGCGATGCCGGAGATGTACTGGCTTCCCTCGTCGACGAGCCCGGTGAAGTGGCCGACGCCGGTGAAGACCCACCCGATCGTCCCGATCACCAGCAGCGAGATCAGCGTGCCGAGCATCGCGACGGTCGAGCGCACGTCGAAGCCGTGGGAGAGGTAGAGGGTGACGAGCATGATCGCCGCCGCGGTGACCACGGCGACGGCGAGCGGGGAGGAGCCCTCCATGATCGCCGGCAGCGTGAAGACCGCGATGAGGACCAGGGAGTAGGCCAGGCTGGCCAGCGCCCCGATGCCGCGCCAGCGCGACAGCGCGAGCACGCCGACGGCGAACAGGAGCGTCAGCACGAGCAGCGGCGGGCCGCGGTCGAAGTCCTGGAAGGCGTACTGCTCGCCCTCGGGTGCCTCGGCGGTGTAGGACACGATGATCCGGTCGCCGGGCTCCACGACGGGCGCACGCTCGCCGTAGGGCAGCAGCGCCTCCGCCTCGCCGGGCGCACCCGGTCCGCTGAGCAGCTCGACCTGGGCCAGCTGGCAGCCGACCACGTCTTGGCGACACTCGCCGATCTCCTGGACCTGCGCGGTGCCCCGCTGCACGTCGACCCCCGGTCCGCTGATCTCGAGGTCGCCGTCGGGCCAGAGCACCGCCACGCCGATGACGGTCGCGAGGACGAGCGGTCCCACGAGCAGCGCCATCAGCACCCTCAGCTGCCGCGGCGCGGGTCCCAGCCCGGGACGGTCGCCGTGGCTGTGGCCAGCCCCCACGCTCAGTCCTCGTCCACCCGGGTGCGGGCGGCGCGCCACGCCTGGAGCGACACCACGGCCGCACCGAGCAGGGCACCGACACCGCAGGCGGTGACGGCGTGCACGAGGACGTCAGGCACCAGCGGACCGACGAAGCGCATCCGGCCGGGGCCGGCGGCTCCCCCGGAGAGGGCGGCCAGCACGGCGAAGCCGACACCGGCGACGAGCCCGCCGCCGCACCCGGCGAGCGCGATGCGGTCCCAGGTGAGCGGGCGGCCGCGCAGGGTGCGCAGGGCCGCGGCGGCAGCCACCAGCGGCGGCACGACCATCATCGCACCGACCCAGGCGGGCGGCGTGCCCACAGCCGGCAGCGCGGCGAGCAGCGGCAGCGCCGGGAGCGGCCCGAGCACCACGGCGGCGGGCGAGACCAGCGTGGCGCCGCCGACGACGAAGCCGGGGCCGAGCAGGAACGAGCCGGAGAAGAGCGCGGCGTTGGGCAGCAGCGCGGCGTTGAGCAGGGAGTAGAGGCCAATCTCCGAGGGGCTCGGGTGCAGCTGGGCGGTCGTGGTGGCCGCGTCGCTGAAGGACAGGCCGAGCGCGACGAGAAACACCAGCGTCGAGACGACGAGCAAGGAGGTGAGGACGGCGCCGGCGACAGCCGCCCCGGCGCGGACCGTCGCGGGGAGGAAGGCCGCCCAGATCGAGGCACGCCCGGAGCCGACCGCGATGGCGGGCGCCGCCACGAGTGCCGTCATCGCCAGGCTCCAGGCCAGCACCCGGGGCACGGACGGGTCGACCGTGGTGCCGGCGGCGAGCGTGGCGACCACGACCGCCACCACGGCGTAGCCGGCGAAGAAGGTGGCCACCGCGGTGGGGACGGTGAAGTCGCGCTCGCCGTCGGAGATCCGGTCGGCGTCGGGGCCGTGGCCGGACACCGCGTCACCGACCCGGTGGCCCAGGCGCCACATCGACCAGGCAGCGATCGCGGTGATGCCCAGCGGCACGAGCGTCACCCGGGAACCCATGACCGTCACGCCGGACCCGTGCCCGGCCAGCCAGGCGAGGGCACCGACGCGCATCCCGTCGCGCGGGGCGCCGTGCACGCCGGCGTCGGTGATGAACCAGCCGATCACACCCACCGCGAGGAGCACGACCAGCGGCCCCAGGGCCGCCAGCACTCCCCCGAGTGTCGCGACCAGCACCAGCGGGCGCGGTCGGGCAGGGGTGACCCGCGCACTGTCGGGTCGGGTGAGGAGCGACGTCATGACCGTCCCATCATCACCCGGGCCGTGGTGCTGATCGTGCTCCCACGCCGCCCCCGGCGATCCCCCACGGGATCAGCAGGAGGATGTGCGCGCCGTGGTCGGCTCCCGTACCGTGGAAAGGTCATGAGGAGCCCCGAGACGTTCGACGCCTACTACGTCGAGACCCGCACCCGACTCCTGCACGAGGCCTATGCGCTCACCGGTGACGCGCCCGCGGCACGTGCGGCCGTCCGCGACGCCTTCGTCGTGGCCTGGCACCACTGGCGCAAGGTCGCGCTCCTCGACGACCGCGACGCCTACGTCCGCCCGATCGCCCTGCGCCGGGCACGCCGGCGCCACACCGCGCGCATCTGGCACCGGGACAAGTCGCTCGACGCCGAGGCCCGCAGCACCCTGGACGCCCTGTCGAAGCTGACCGCGCGCCAGCGCGAGCTGCTCGTGCTCAACGGCCTCTCCGCCCTCTCCCTCGCCGACCTCTCCCGCGAGGTCGGCCTGCCGCGCGGCGACGCCGAGCGCGAGCTGCAGACGGCGACCGCGCAGTTCGCGCTGCACCGTGACGTGCCGACCACGGAGGTGTCGCGCCTGCTGCACGACCTCGCCGCGCCGCTGGAGGAGATCCGCTGGCCCCGCGCGACCGCCGTACGCCGCTCGGGCTCGGCGCGACGGCGCACCCACACCGTCATCGGGGCCGGGCTGGCCACCGCCGCGCTCGTCGTGTCGGGGTCCCTCGTCGCGACCGGCTCCGGCGCCGAGCCGACCAGCCTCGACGAGGAGAAGGCCACCGCTGGCGTCACGGTCCACGCCCCCGTCGACGACTCCGCCGGCGAGGAGATCATCGGGGAGTCCGCCCTGCTGTCGGCCGCCCAGATGTCGCGCTTCGGCGCCGGCCTGGACTGGGAGGAGACCGCGACCACCGACAACCTGTCCGGCGACGGCCTCCTGGCCCCGTGCCAGCGCGAGCGCTTCTCCGACCCCGACGGGGTCACGGCAATGGCGCGCACGTGGGAGGGATCCGCGACCCGCGTGGTCCGCCGCACCGTCGGCCAGGGTGAGGATCGCCGCACGAAGAAGCGCAAGGTCAGCAACGTCGAGTCGACGGCTGTCCAGATGGTCGAGATGTCCCGCGGGCCGCGGCAGGCGGCGCGCGGCTTCGACACCGCGTCGTCGTGGTTCGCCGGGTGCGCGGACCCGCGCACGCAGCTGCTGTCGACGCGCACGGTCAAGCGGGTGGGCGACGAGGCCCGCACCTTCCGGCTCCGCTCGTGGGGCAAGCAGCCGGCCACGATCACCGTCGGCGCCGCCCGCACGGGCAGCCTCGTGCTCACCCACGTCGTCCGCAGCCAGGGCCGCGCCGCCTCGGACAAGGCCGTCCTCACCGGGCTCGCCGCCGCCGTCAACGCCGTGTGCGGGTCGGAGGGGGCCGGCACCTGCGCCGGCCGCGCCCGGGCCCGTGCCACGGGACCGCTCGACGTCGGTACGCCGCCCGGGTTGCTGTCCGCCGTCGACCTCCCGCCGGTCGCGGCCGTGCGCGGTCCCTGGGTGGGCACAGACGCGGAGAAGGCCCGCAAGAACTACGCCTCCACCCGCTGCGACCGCACCACCTTCACCGGCAAGGGGATCAGCCGTGCCCTGACCCGGACCTTCGTGTTCCCCGCGACCCCGAACGCCGCCCAGCTCGGCCTGACCCAGACGGTCGGGAAGATGGAGCAGGCGCGCGCGCGCTCCTTCGTCGAGCAGGTCCGGAGCCGGATCCGCGACTGCGGTCGCGCCAACCTGGGCACCACCGTCACCCAGCTCAAGTCCTCGTCCTCCCAGGCCGCCGACCTGAGCGTCTGGGCCCTGACGATCGAGCTCAGCGACCGCCAGTCGTTCCCGTTCCTGATGGCGATCGTGCGCGACGGCTCGGCGGTCTCCCAGCTCGGCTTCGCCCCGGACCGCAACATGACGATGTCGCGCCCCGACTTCGTCGCCCTCGCCGACCGGGTGATGGAGCGCCTCGGCCCGCTCGACGACGCCGGTTGAGGGGCTGACGCAACCTTTTCCCGCTCCCGGGTGTCTCAACATGCATGAGGCTCCGCGCACCGCTGGTCACCGGCGCCGCCGCCTGCCTCCTCGCGCTTGCCGGCTGCGGCGACCGGGGCCCGGTCGACGCCTCGATGGCCGGCGGTGCCGACAGCGCCGCCGACGTGAGCGCGGCTGACGCCTCGGTGGCGACCGGCACCGCGATCCCCGACGACTTCGCGCTGGCCGCCGGGATGGGCGGACCCTCCGACACCGTCGCGACCTCGCGCAGCGGCACCGGCCTGCGCGACCTGTCGCTGTGCGGGACCTCGCCGCTGCGGGGACTCGGCCTGCGCGACCGGATGGTCGCGGACAACAGTGGCGGCGAGTCGGCCGACACGCGTGAGCTGGTGCTCCTGGGGACCCCCGATGAGGCGCAGGAGGTGGCGCAGACCTTCACCGACCTGCCGGCGGAGTGCGACCCGGCCGACGGCGGTGACGACGACGCCATGGAGACCCTGACCGAGGTGCGGGAGTCGCCCTTCGGAGGCGCTCCTGCGACGACGCTCGTGCAGACCTACACCTTCGACGGGACTCCCGGCGACGGCGCGACCGTCCTCCACGTCGTACCGGTCGGTGCCGCGCTCCTGGTCACCTCGACCTACGGCCAGTGGCCGTCCGACGGCCTCGACGAGGGCGTCGCTTCCACCGTGGAACCGCTGCGCGCCACCGTCGACGCGCTGGCGATCTTCGAGGACGGCGCCGAGCCCTCCGCCGCACCCGAGCCCTCCGCCGCACCCGAGCCCTCCGCCGCACCCGAGCCCTCCGCCTCGGCCGAGCTTCCCGAGCCCCCTGACATCCCCGCGGACTTCCCGCTGGACGTCGGCATGCCGCCGGCCGACAGCGACACCCGGGTCTCGGCGCCGTCACCCGACGGCGACGGCCTGGGCGAGGTCGAGATGTGCGGACAGGTGGTCTGGCCGCAGCGCGAGACACCCGGAGGCATCCGCCGCCTGGTGGCCTCCGCGCTCGCTCCCGAGGACTACGAGTGGCGCGAGCTGTTCGTCCACGCCGACTCCGACCACGCCGGCTCCGCCATGGACGTGCTGCAGCAGGCCACCGAGGAGTGCCGCGGATCGGGAAACCTGGTGTGGACGGTGCTCGAGCGCGACACCGGCCACGACACCGTGACGGTGGGCCTGACCTACTCCGACGGCCTCGGGAGCTCGGTCTTCCAGGTCACCCGGGTCGGTTCGGCCCGCCTGCTCGTCGCCACGTACGGTGAGGGCTCGCTCGCATCGCTGGACGAGCAGGCCGACGGGGTCACGGGGACCACGGAAGAGATCCTTCCGGCGATGTGTGTGTTCACGAGAACGGGGTGCTAACAACCATGTCCATTCCCTCCACGCTGGCCAGCTCGGCCTGCCCGACGCTGCCCTCCTCGCCCCGCCGTGCCGTGGCGCCCGTACGCCTGCTCGGCGCCCACGTCGTGTGGCGCGTGCTCTGGGAGGCGCGGCGACCGGCCCGCCACGAAAGCCAGACGGCCCCGCAGGTGGACCTGCGGAGCCGTCTGGAGGGATCTGGCGCGAGCCTCGATCAGAGGTTCTGAAGGATCTCGCGCATCAGCGCGGCAGTCTCGGACGGCGTCTTGCCGACCTTGACCCCGGCGGCCTCGAGGGCCTCCTTCTTGGCCTGCGCGGTGCCCGAGGAGCCGGACACGATGGCGCCGGCGTGGCCCATGGTCTTGCCCTCCGGAGCGGTGAAGCCGGCGACGTAGCCGACGACCGGCTTGGTGACGTGGTCCTTGATGTAGGCCGCGGCACGCTCCTCGGCGTCTCCACCGATCTCGCCGATCATCACGATCGCCTTGGTGTCGGGGTCGTTCTCGAAGGCCTCGAGCGCGTCGATGTGGGTGGTGCCCACGATCGGGTCACCGCCGATGCCGATGGCGGTCGTGAAGCCGAAGTCCTTCAGCTCGAACATCATCTGGTAGGTCAGCGTGCCCGACTTCGAGACCAGGCCGACCGGGCCCTTGCCCGCGATCGTGTGGGGCGTGATGCCGGCGAGCGACTCCTCCGGCGTGATGATGCCGGGGCAGTTCGGGCCGATCATCCGGGTGGACTTGCCCTCGAGGTACTGCACGACCTCGGCGGTGTCGAGGACGGGGACGCCCTCGGTGATGACCACGAGGAGCGGGATCTCGGCGTCGATGGCCTCGATGCAGGCGTCCTTGGTGAAGGCGGGCGGCACGAAGGCGACGGACACGTCGGCGCCGGTCTCCTTCATGGCCTCCTCGACGGTGCCGAAGACCGGCAGCTCCTTGCCGCCGAGCTCGACGGTCGTGCCGGCCTTGCGGGCGTTGACGCCGCCGACGATGTTCGCGCCCGACTCGACCATGAGGGTGGTGTGCTTGGCCCCCATGCCGCCCGTCATGCCCTGGACGATGATCTTGGAGTCCTTGTTGAGGTAGATGCTCATGTGATTGTGTCCAGTTCTCTCTCAGGCCTGGTGGGCGAGCTCGGCGGCCTTGTCGGCCGCGCCGTCCATCGTGTCGACCTGGGTGACCAGCGGGTGGTTGAGCTCGTCGAGGATGCGGCGACCCTCCTCGACGTTGTTGCCGTCGAGGCGTACGACGAGGGGCTTGGACGCCTCGTCACCGAGGATCTCCAGCGCGCCCTTGATGCCGTTGGCGACCTCGTCGCAGGCGGTGATGCCACCGAAGACGTTGACGAAGACGCTCCTGACCTGCTCGTCGTTGAGGATCACGTCGAGGCCGTCGGCCATCACCTGGGCGTTGGCGCCGCCGCCGATGTCGAGGAAGTTGGCGGGCTTCACGCCGCCGTGCGCCTCACCGGCGTAGGCGACGACGTCGAGGGTGCTCATCACGAGGCCCGCGCCGTTGCCGATGATGCCGACCTGGCCGTCGAGCTTGACGTAGTTGAGGCCCTTGTCCTTGGCCTTCGACTCGAGCGCGTCGGCCTCCTCGCGGATCTCGAACTGCGCGTGGTCGGGGTGGCGGACCTCGGAGGCGTTGTCGTCCAGCGACACCTTGCCGTCGAGGGCCTCGAGCTTGTCGCCCTCGAGGCGGGCCAGCGGGTTGACCTCGACGAGGGTGGCGTCCTCCTCGACGTAGACCTTCCACAGCGCCTGGACCATCTCGATGGCCTGGTCACGCAGCTCGGCGGGGAACTTGGCCTCGTCGACGATCGCGGCGGCCTTCTCGGGGGTCACGCCCTCGAGCGCGTCCACGCGGATCTTCTTGACGGCGTCGGGGTTGGTCTTGGCGACCTCCTCGATCTCCACGCCACCCTCGACCGAGGCGATGCACAGGTGCGAGCGGTTGGAGCGGTCGAGCAGGAAGGAGAAGTAGTACTCCTCCACCGGGGGCGTCGCCGGGGTCACCAGGACCCGGTTGACGGTGAGGCCCTTGATCTCCATGCCCAGGATGTCGCGGGCGTAGGACTCGGCCTCGTCGGCGGTCTTGGCGAGCTTCACGCCACCCGCCTTGCCGCGGCCGCCGGCCTTGACCTGCGCCTTGACGACGGTGACTCCGCCCATCTCCTCCGCGGCCGCGCGAGCAGCCTCGGGGGTCTCGGCGACCACACCCAGCGTGGTTGCGACTCCGTGCTTGGCGAAGAGCTCCTTCGCCTGAAATTCCATCAGGTCCACGAGGTGACCAGTCCTTTTCGTCTGCGAACAGTGGCGGGGTTTCCCTCTCGGCACCCTAGACCTCCTCGCGGGGGTCGCACGAGGTCGGGTGAGCGTGGTGGTGGTCACCCCCCGGCTACGTTGAGGCCATGTCCTCGGAGAAGTCGTCGGTGATGTGGTTCAGGCGCGACCTCAGGATCCGGGACAACCCGGCCCTGCTCGCCGCCCTCGAGGAGGGCACGGTCACGGCGCTGTTCGTGCTCGACCCCGCGCTGTGGAAGGGCGCCGGAGCCGCCCGCCGGGCCTGGCTGTCGGCCAACGTCCTCGCCCTCGCCGAGCGCATCCCGCTGACGGTCCACCACGGCGATCCGCGCGATGTGGTGCCGCGGGTGGCCGACGGGCGCCGGGTGCACGTCTCCGCCGAGACCACGCCCTACGGACGCCGCCGCGACGACGCGATCGGCTCGCAGGTCGACCTGGTCCCCACCGGCTCGCCGTACGCCGTGGGGCCGGGGCTGGTCCGCAACGGCAGCGGCGGCGCCTACCAGGTGTTCTCCGCCTTCGCGCGGGCCTGGCGCGAGCACGGGTGGCCGGAGCCGGCGCACACGCCCCGCTCCCCCGACCTCGCACCCGCCGACTCCCACCAGCGCGCGCTCGACATGATGGAGAAGGCGGTCGCCGACGCGCCGTTCGACCTGCCAGGGGCCGGCGAGGACGCAGCGTGGCGCCGCTGGCGGGAGTTCCGCGACAGCGGGCTGGACGACTACCCCACCGAGCGCGACCGCCCCGACCACGACGGCACCTCGCGGCTCTCGGCGTACCTCCACCTCGGCGTGCTCCACCCGCGCTCGCTCCTCGCCGACATCGACACCGGCTCCACCTGGGCCACCGAGATCGCCTGGCGAGAGTTCTACGCCGACGTCCTGTGGCACGAGCCCGCCTCGGCGTGGCACGACCTCAAGCCGGCGCTGGAGGGGATGCGCTACGACGACCCCGAGGACGCGATCGAGGCCTGGCGCACCGGCACGACCGGCTACCCCATCGTCGACGCCGGGATGCGCCAGCTGCTCCACTCGGGATGGATGCACAACCGCGTGCGGATGATCACCGCGTCCTTCCTCACCAAGGACCTGCACGTGTGGTGGCCGGTCGGGGCGCGGCACTTCCTCGACCTGCTCATCGACGGCGACGTCGCGTCCAACAACCACGGCTGGCAGTGGGTGGCCGGCACCGGGACCGACGCCTCCCCCTACTTCCGGGTCTTCAACCCGATCACGCAGGGCCTCAAGTTCGACCCGCAGGGCGACTACGTGCGCCGCTGGGTGCCCGAGCTGGCCCACCTGCCCGGCAAGGCCGCCCACGAACCCTGGAAGTCCGACGTCGGCTACGAGCACGACTACCCCCGGCGCATCGTCGACCACGCCGACGAGCGCAAGGAGGCGCTCGAGCGCTACCAGGCCGCACGGGGCTGAATGAGCGTGAAAGTGTCCGCATAGCGACCGTATGCGCGATTCGTCCACCTTTTTCCCGGGCATTGCCCGATCCCGTGATCTATCCGTTACAGTCGTGCGCGGTCTTGCCGACCCGACCCCCCTGACCCGGCAGATTGGTAAATACCCCTATGGGCAACCACCGAGCGGAGCGCGCTCCCCAGCGACGCACCTCGGCACCAGCCGCACCTGTGCACGGCAAGCGCCGTGCCGCAACGCCGCCGCGGCGGTCCCCCCTCCGGCTCCCGTCCCTGCCCCTCGTGGCCGGAGTCGCGGTGCTCGCGATCTCCGCAGGCGGCGCTGTCACCGCGTCCACCGCGGGGACGTCGGCCCTCGCCAGCACTGGTTCCCAGCTCGACGCGAGCGGCTCCATCGGCTCCGTCGCCGGCCAGTCGATGTCGCGCCGCGGCGTGGTCGTCAGCCGTGACGGCACCCGCCAAGCGAGCGAGGAGAGCGATCCCGAGCTGATCGCCCTCGCCGAGAAGCAGATGGTTGAGCGCGCCGCCAAGCTCGACGAGATGCGCAAGGCGGCCGAGGCGCAGGCGGCGAAGATCGAGGAGAACAAGTGGGTTCTTCCGTTGGCCACATACCAGCTCACCGCCACCTACGGCGAGTACGGCCTCTGGGCGAGCTATCACACCGGTCTCGACTTCAATGGGAACAGCGGGGACCCGATCCTGTCGGTGGCCAACGGCACCGTCACCCAGACCGGCTACGACGGCGCCTACGGCAACAAGACCGTCGTCACCCTCGATGACGGCACCGAGATCTGGTACTGCCACCAGACCTCGATCTACGTCTCGGTCGGCGACCGCGTGAACGGCGGCGAGACCATCGGCACCGTCGGCGCGACCGGCAACGTCACCGGCTCCCACCTCCACCTCGAGGTGCGTCCCGGCGGCGGCGGTCCGGTCGACCCGTTCCAGGCGTTCGTCGAGCACGGGATTGTTCCGTGACCGACGCGGCGGAGCCGCGTCGTCGTCACGGAAGATCGAGTAGCGCCAGCGCCTGAGCTCGCGAAGGCGCTACGGCGCGTATCGAGATCTCTCGACCCACGTGACCGCCCACCTGAGCCACGCGACCCGCGGCTGAGGGACGAAGCCGCAGAGAGCGTGGCGACCACGCAGCTGGGTCTCGATACGCCCACTCGTCCCTCGCGGCCTACTCGACCACCGAGGAGTGGCCGGGTCTCGATACGCCCACTCGTCCCTCGCGGCCTACTCGACCACCGAGGGGTGGCCGGGTCTCGATACGCCCACTCGTCCCTCGCGGGCTACTCGACCACCGAGGGCCGGGCTGTGGCCTGCTCGACCACCGACAGGTGGGCGCTACAGCTTCTCGACCGGCGCGTAGCGCAGCAGCAGGCGCTTGACGCCGTCGGAGCCGAAGTCGATCGAGGCGACCGACTTCTCCGCCACCCCGTCGACGGCGACGACGGTGCCCATGCCGAACGAGTCGTGCAGGACGCGGTCCCCCGGCGACAGGCTGGGGATCTCGCGTGCCGGCTTGGCCTTGGCGGCAGCGTCGGCCCGCAGCGCGGCGGAGGAGAAGTTGCGGCGTCCGGCCTCGGTGGGTGCACCGAGGCGGGCGGAGCCGCCGGCGTGGTCGGCACGGCCCCAGCGGGTCTGCTCGGCAGCCGTACGCCGCCAGTCGACGAGGTCGACGGGCAGCTCGTCGAGGAACCGGCTGGCCGGGTTGTGGCTGGGCGCGCCCCACGCGGAGCGCACGAGCGCCCGGGAGACGTAGAGGCGCTGCTGGGCGCGGGTGAGCCCGACGTAGGCCAGGCGGCGCTCCTCCTCCAGCTCGGGCTGGTCGCCCAGGGAGCGCTGGTGGGGGAAGACGCCGTCCTCCAGCCCGGTGAGGAACACGACCGGGAACTCCAGGCCCTTGGCGGTGTGGAGCGTCATCAGCGTGACGACACCCGAGTCGTCACCGTCGGGTGAGTCGGGGATCTGGTCGGCGTCGGCGACCAGCGCCACGCGCTCGAGGAAGTCGCCGAGCCCCACCGCGACCGTGCCGGCCTCGACCTCGGCGGGGTCCGCGCTGGGACCGGGCTGGGGGTCCTCGGCGAACTCGCGGGCGACGGCGACCAGCTCGGCGAGGTTCTCCACACGGGTGTCGTCCTGCGGGTCGTCGCTGGCCTCGAGCTCGGCGAGGTAGCCCGAGCGCTCGAGCACCGACTCCAGGATCACGTCGGGGCGCTCGTCGGCCTCGACCATCGACTGGAGCTCCTGGATGATCGCGACGAAGGCCTCGATGTTCTTGAGGCTGCGGGTGGCCAGGCCCGGCGCCTCGGCGGCGCGGGTCAGCGCCTCCCAGAAGGTCGTGCGGTCGCGCTCGGCGAGCGCGGCGATGCAGGCCTCCGCCCGGTCGCCGATGCCGCGCTTGGGGGTGTTGAGCACCCGCCGCAGGGAGATCTCGTCGGCGGTGTTGACCAGCAACCGGAGGTAGGCCAGCGCGTCGCGGACCTCCTTGCGCTCGTAGAAGCGGACCCCGCCGACGACCTTGTAGGGCTGGCCGGTGCGGATGAACACCTCCTCGAAGACGCGGGACTGGGCGTTGGTGCGGTAGAAGACGGCCACGTCGGCGGGGCGGACCCCGGCGTCGTCGACGAGGGTGTCGATCTCCTGGCTGACGAAGCGCGCCTCGTCGTGCTCGTCGTCGGAGACGTAGCCGACGATGCGGGCGCCCTCCCCGGCGTCGGTCCACAGCCGCTTGGGCTTGCGGCTGCGGTTGTTGCCGATCACCGCGTTGGCCGCGGACAGGATCGTCTGGGTGGAGCGGTAGTTCTGCTCCAGCAGGATGGTCGTGGCGTTGGGGAAGTCCTGCTCGAAGTCGAGGATGTTGCGGATGTCGGCGCCGCGGAAGGCGTAGATGGACTGGTCGGCGTCACCCACGACCATGAGCTCGCTCGGCTCGACCCGCTCCCCTGCGGCGTCCGCCTCCTCGAAGGACTGCCCGCACAGCTGCTGGATGAGGCTGTACTGGGCGTGGTTGGTGTCCTGGTACTCGTCGACCAGCACGTGGCGGAAGCGGCGGCGGTAGTTCTCGCGCACGTCGGGGAACGCCTGCAGCAGGTGGACCGTGGTCATGATCAGGTCGTCGAAGTCGAGGGCGTTGGCGTCGCGCAGGCGGCGCTGGTAGTGGGTGTAGGCCTTGGCGTAGGCCTCCTCGAAGCTGTTGCGCGCCTCCTTGGTGACGTCCTCGGGGTCGCGCAGCTCGTTCTTCTGGTCCGAGACCCAGTTGAGCACCGCATTCGGCTGGTAGCGCTTGGGGTCGAGCTCGAGGTCGCGCAGCACCAGGGTCATCAGGCGCTTGGAGTCGGCGGCGTCGTAGATGGAGAAGCTCGACTTGAAGCCGACGCGGTCGATCTCCTTGCGCAGGATCCGCACGCACGAGGAGTGGAAGGTCGAGACCCACATGATGCGGGCGCGGTTGCCGACCAGCTCCTGCACGCGCTCCTTCATCTCGGCCGCCGCCTTGTTGGTGAAGGTGATGGCCAGGATCGAGCCCGGGTGGGCCTTGCGCTCGTTGATCAGCCAGGCGATGCGGCGGGTCAGCACGCGGGTCTTCCCCGAGCCCGCACCGGCGACCACGAGCAGCGGCGCGCCCGCGTGGGTCACCGCCGCGCGCTGAGGGTCGTTGAGGCCCTCGAGGAGGGGGTGGTCGACGAGGGCGGCATCGGTAGGACTCATGACCGGCCAAGCCTATGCGGGAGGTGGGACAGGAGGCGGCCCCGCCCGCTCCTGTGGATCAGGCGTGGGTGGGCGACCAGAACACCGCGACCGCGATGTTGGCGATCGTGAGCGCGAGGAGCCCGAAGTAGAGGCCCTGCGGGATGCTCGGCTTGCGCATGTTGACCATCACCAGGACCAGGATCACCAGCCCGACGGCGAACTTCACGCCGATCTTGGCGTGGTCGGGCGAGCCGAGGCTCTCCAGGACGCCGACCAGCAGCAGCCCGGCGAGGAACGCGGTCCCGATGCCGTCGCGCATGAGGGAGTTGACGGCCTTCGGCTCCGAGCGCAGCTGCACCAGCAGGCCGCCGAGCAGCGCGGCGAAGCCGAGGATGTGGACGAAGAGCAGCACCAGCCGCAGGGTCTCCATGGCGGGGATCCTACGGCTGGTGGTGGCTACTTCTTCTTCCGGGGCGCGGGGCGTACGACGAGCACCGGGCAGGGCGCGTAGTGCTGCACCCGCTGCGCGGTGCTGCCGACGAGGACGGCGTCGCTCAGGCCGCGACCGCCGGCAGCGACGACGACCAGCCCGGCGTCGTACTGCTTGGCCGCCTTGATGATCTCGTTGGCCGCCGAGCCGCTGCGGATCCGCTTGTGGACCTTGGGGCCCCAGCCGTCGTAGACCGCGGCGATCGTGTCGACCGCGCTCTGGGCGGCGTCGCGGAACGACCCGTCCGAGGGCCACTTGCCCTCGGAGGTGTCGTCGGCGAAGGCGACCGAGGCGAGCGGTCGGATGACCGCGACGACCGAGATGTCCGTGACCTTGGTCGGGTCGGCGAACGACTTCAGGTGCTTGGCGGCTGCCAGGGACTGCCTGGAGCCGTCCGTGGCGACGATGACATGCATGTCAGATTCCCTTCACGTCGTCAAGGTCCGGCGCTCGGGAGCCGGTGCCCTTGCTTCCGAAGAAGTACTCAGCGAGGAAGAGCACCCCGCCGACGCCCAGCAGCGCGGCGCACCAGAGCAGCGAGGTCGGGTCGTCGTAAATGGAGAAGCCGAGGATGGCGAGGTTGCCGACGATCCCGAGGTACAGCAGCGGCGTGTTCGCGCGGTAGGTGCGCTCGTCCTCGTCCTGCCCGCGCAGCTTCAGGCAGCAGACGATCACCAGGGCGTAGATCGCGAGCAGGAGGACCACCGTCACCAGCGCGAGCCGCTCGACCAGGGGCGTTCCCTCGACCTCGGGGACCAGGTTGCCGATGACGAGCAGCGCGGCGACCACGGCGCCGGAGAAGAAGAGCGCGATCCAGGGGCTCCGTTGGGTCGGGTGGATCTTGGCGAACACGCCCGGGACGACGTCCTCCTTGGCCATCCCGTAGAGGATGCGCGGCTGGGTGACCACGGTGACCAGGGTAGTGTTCGTGATCGCGATCAGCGCGATGATCGTGAACAGCTTGGTCATGAAGTCGGTCGAGATGGGCAGGATGCCCGTCTTCACCACCTCGAGCAGGGCGGCGGGCGAGTCCGCGAGGGTGTCGGTGGGCACGGTGAGGGCCGCGGCCATGGAGACCAGGACGTAGACGACCCCGGCCACGATCATGCCGGTCACCAGCGACCGCGGGAAGTTCTTGTGCGGCTCGATCGTCTCCTCGGCGACGTTGGCGGTGTTCTCGAAGCCGGTCATCGCGAAGAACGAGAACGCGATGCCGGCGAGGACGGCGAGCGCCGGGTTGGTGTAGGTGCCGGACGTGTCGATGTCCACCAGGACACCGAAGTCGGCGTCGCCCTGGGCGATGAACCAGATGCCCGTGACCATCACGATGATCAGGCCGGACACCTCGACGAAGGTCATCAGCATGTTGATGACCACCGACTCGGTGATGCCGATGAAGTTGATGACGACGAGGACTGCGAGGAAGACCAGCGACACCAGCAGCGGCGGCGGCGCGTCCCACAGCTCCGAGAAGTAGGACGAGAAGCCGGTGGCGAGCGACCCGGTCGCCGCCATGCTCGCCGCCAGGAACGACACGGTCGTCAGGAACGTGAGCGCCCTGTTGCCGAACGCCTTGTTGACGTAGAGCGAGGCACCCGCCGCCTGGGGGTACTTGGTCACCAGCTCGGCGTACGCCGAACCCGTGATGGCCGCCACGGTCACACCGAGTGCGAAGGCGATCCAGAAGGCCCCGCCGACCGCAGCCGCGACGAGTCCGACGAGGACGTAGATGCCGGAGCCGAGCACGTCGCCCAGGGTGTAGAAGAACAGCTGCTTGCCGGTGATCGACCGCTTGAGCCCGCCCTCGTCGTCGAGATCCGGGTCTGCGGTGCTGGTGTCAGACATTCTCCGACCCCACCGCTTCGTCAGCCGGTTGTCAAACGTTGCCCACCCGGACGGAGGCGCCCCACGCCTACAGCAGACGCCGGTCCGAGGCCCACTTCGTCAGCTCGTGACGGCTCGAGAGCTGGAGCTTGCGCAGCACCGACGACATGTGGGTCTCCACCGTCTTCACCGAGATGAACAGCTCCTTGGCGACCTCCTTGTAGGCGTAGCCACGGGCGATCAGGCGCATCACCTCGCGCTCGCGCTCGGTCAGCCGGTCGAGGTCCTCGTCGACGGCCGCGACGTCGATGGACCCGGCGAAGGCGTCGAGCACGAAGCCGGCCAGGCGGGGCGAGAAGACGGCGTCGCCGCCCGCGACCCGCACGATCGCGTCGACCAGCTCGGGGCCGGTGATCGTCTTGGTGACGTAGCCGCGGGCGCCGCCGCGGATGGTGCCGATGACGTCCTCGGCGGCGTCGGAGACCGACAACGCGAGGTAGAGCGTGTCGGGCGACGGCTGACGGCGCATCACCTCCACGCCTCCCCCGCCGGGCAGGTGCACGTCGAGCAGCACGACCTGGGGGCGGAGCTCGCGCACGACCGCGACGGCGGCGTCCGCGTCGGCGGCCTCCCCAACGACCTCCACGACCCCGGCCCCGCTGGCGGCCAGCTCCGCACGGACACCGCCCCGGAACATCGCGTGGTCGTCGACCAGGACGACCCGCACGGGGGCGGCGTCGGGAGTGGGCTGGCTCATCGGTTCTCCTCGTCTGCTGCCGGGCCGTGGTGGCCCGCGCGGGGGGCGGTGCGGGGCATGTGCAGCCGGACCTCGGTGCCCTCGCCCGGCGCCGAGCGTACGTCCGCCCGACCGCCGTGGCGCGCCATCCGGTCCACGATGCTGCTGCGTACGCCGTGGCGGTCGGTCGCCACGGAGGCGAGGTCGAAGCCGGCGCCGCGGTCGCGGACGAAGACGTCCACGGCCGACTCGGACGTCTCGGCGTAGACGTCGGCCCGCTCGGTGCCGGCGTGCTTGGCGACGTTGACCACCGCCTCCCGCGCGGCGTGCACCAGCGGGCGCAACGCCTCGTCGACGGGGCAGTCGCCGACGGTGACGACGTCGACGACCACGGGGTGCTGGGACTCGACGTCGGCGGCCATCTCCTTCAGCGCGCCGGCCAGCGTGGTGGCGTCGGTGGTCTCGGCCTCGAAGAGCCACTGGCGCAGGTCGCGCTCCTGGGAGCGGGCGAGCCGGGCGACGGTGGTGGCGTCGTGGGAGTTCTTCTGGATCAGGGCCAGGGTCTGGAGCACGGAGTCGTGCAGGTGGGCTGCCATGTCGGCGCGCTCCTGGGTGCGCACCCGCTCGGCGCGCTCGGCGCTGAGGTCGTCGACCAGGCGGAGCGCCCACGGCCCGACCACGATCGCCAGGCCGAGCAGCCCCAGCAGCCCGGCGACCACCACGGGCACGGCGAAGCGGGCCTGGCCGGCCGCGACCGCGAAGACGATGAGGGCGGAGAGGATCAGGCCCAAACCCGCGGCGATGCGGCCGTACGCCGCCCAGCCGCCGTTGCCGAAGACGGCGCGGAACGGGTCGATGCGTCCCGTCGTGTCGGTCCAGCGCTCGCGCTGCGCCTCGTCGGCCTGGCGCCAGAGCAGGGCGATGCCGGAGACGCCGAGGACGACCGGCCAGAAGAGCGCACCCTGGCCGAAGATGCCCTCGAAGCCGAGCACGACGCCGAAGAACAGCGCCCCGAGGGCGATCGCCGGACCCGCGTCGCGCAGCCGTGAGCGGCGCCCGGGGCGCTTGCCGGTGCGCGACGCGCTCTCGAGGCCGGGCGCGCCCACCTCGAAGCGCTGGTCGGCGGGCAGGAACATCCACAGCCCGGCGTAGAGCATCAGGCCGAAGCCCCCGAGGAGCGCCGTGGCGACGAAGAAACCGCGCACCCACAGCACCGGGACCGCGAGGTGCACCGCGAGACCACCGGCGACGCCACCGGCGATCGGCGACGACAGGTCGCGGAAGGCGCGGCGCGAGCGGCTGCTGCGGGGCGGGGAGGTCTGCGTCATCGTGGCTCCATCGTCGCAGGACGCCGCGCGCGCCACCATGAGGACAGACCCCGAGCCGACCCTGAGTCGCCTCCCCCGCAGCACGCCTGCGAATCAGGGCTGTCCCCGATGGTGGCGGGCGTCGCAGGCGAGCAGAGTGGAGCCATGGACACCCCGAGCACCACCCCCACCGGCACGGACGAGCAGCCGCCGCCTCCGTCGTCGGCTCCTGCCGGCCCCCGCGTGAGCCGCGAGGAGATGAAGGACCTCGGCCGGCTGCGGCGCAGCATCACCGACCGGCACGTCGCCGGCGTCGCCGGCGGCCTGGCCCGCCACCTCGACGTCGACGTCATCATCATCCGCGTCGCGCTGGTCGTCGGGGTCTTCTTCGGCGGCGCCGGTCTCATCGCCTACGTCGGCGCCTGGCTCCTGGTGCCCGAGGAGGGCACCGACGACCAGCCGCTCGGCCTCGACGTGCGCAGCCGCTCGCTCGCCCTCGCAGGTGTCGGCATCCTCGCGCTGCTGAGCGCCGTCGGCGACTGGGCCGGGGCCTTCTGGTTCCCGTGGCCGCTGGCGATCGTCGCCGCGATCGCCATCTGGTTCCTCAACCGCAAGGACCGCGCTCCCTCCGGCTACGGGTACGCCGGTCCTGCCGCGCCCGGCACCGCGCAGCAGCCGGACCACACGACCGGGCTCGACCCCACCGGGTGGGACCAGACCGGGTGGGACCAGACCGGGTGGCAGCAGACCGCGTGGCAGCCGCCGGAGGCGTACGCCCGGGCGCCGCGGCAGTACCGCAACCCGCGCCGCCGCGGCCCGATCCTCTTCTTCTTCACCGTCGCGCTCATCGCGCTCGCCGAGGGTGTGCTCGGCGTGGTCGACCTCGTCGGGGTCGCCGTGGCGGAGAGCGCCTACCCGGCCCTCGCCCTCGGCATCACCGCGGCCATGCTCGTGGTCGGCGCCTTCTGGGGCCGCGCGGGTGGCCTGATCGCCCTCGGCCTGGTGGCCGCACTGGCCACGGCGGCCACCACCGCCACGAGCAGCTTCCCCGACGACCGGCTCACCTACGCGCCGACCAGCGCTGCCGAGGTGCGCGACTCCTACGACCTCGGCGGCGGCGAGCTCACCCTCGACCTGTCCGACGTCTCCGACGTGGACGCGCTCGACGGGCGTGCGGTGACCGTCGACGGCGTCGGCGGCCGCGTGGAGGTGGTGGTCCCCGACGGCATGGACGTCACCGTGCGGACCGACCTCTTCGCCGGCGACAGCCGGGTCTTCGACGAGCGTCGCGACGGCCTCGACGTCAACCTCGACGGCTTCCGTGACGGCGGCGACGAGGTCCCCGACATGTCCATCACCATCGACCTGTTCGCCGGCGAGGTCATCGTCCGCGAAGCAGCCTGAGGAGCACCGAGATGAGCACAGGCATGAACGAGCCCGGCAGCCACGACACCGGCATCTACGGCTACGACGAGCCGATGGTCGGCCCCCTCGACGCACCGGAGCGGCCCAGCGGCTTCCACCCGGTCAACGTCGGCCACCTCGTGATGGGCGTCGCCTTCGCCGGGATGGTGCTGGTGTGGGCCCTCGTCCAGGGCGACGTCGTCGCGGAGGAAGAGCTGCGGTGGCTGATGCCGATGCCGTGGATCGCGGCCGGCGCCGCCGGCCTCGCGGCGACGGTGTGGGGCTCCCGCCGTGCGGGCGAGGGTCGCGCCTAGCCCAGCGAGCAGGCCGGCAGGGCGAACCACCGGAGGTCGTCGAAGTCCGCACCGAGGTGCGCGGCGTCCGACCAGTCGGGCGGGGACGCGGCGGCCATGATCGCGCGGCCCTCGTCGAGGTGCTCCCCGAGCACCGAGGCGGGGGCCGTCATCGTGTGCGAGGGCCAGGTCATCGCACCGTCGGCGGCGTACGACACGTCGGCGAGGCGCAGCGGCGGCTCCACCGGTCCGGTGCGGTGGTGCCACAGCCCGGTGATCGGGTCGAAGCGGTAGTCGCCGAGCAGCCGCCAGCCCTCGCGGGCCACGAGCCGCACCGCCTCCACGACGTAGGAGAAGACCTCCTCGTCGACGAAGTAGTTGAAGTTGACCCGCACCCAGCCGGGCTTGATGCCCTCGCACCCGCCGGCGATCTGCGCCTCGAACTGGTGGCTGGTGTCGAGGTCGATGTCGAGCAGCCGGTGGCCGTAGGGACCGGCGCACGAGCAGCCACCGCGCGTCTGGATGCCGAAGAGGTCGTTGAGCAGCGCGACCACGAAGTTGTGGTGGAGGTAGGACCCGTCGGGCGCCTTGATGACGAAGGAGACGATCGAGAGCCGCTGCGAGTCGAGGTTGCCGAGGATCTGGATGGTCGGCTCGGCGACCCACGCCTCGACCGCGCGGCCCAGCAGCTCCTCCTCGTGGGCCTGGATCGTCTCGACCCCGACCGCCTGCTTGAGCTGGAAGACGAGCCCGGCGCGGATCGACTCGACGATCGCGGGCGTGCCGCCCTCCTCGCGGTGGGCGGGGTCGTCGAGGTAGCGGTGCTCGGTCGGGTTGACGTACATCACCGTGCCGCCACCGGGCACGACCGGCACCCGGTTGGTCATCAGCTCGCGGCGCACGACCAGCACGCCCGGCGTGCCCGGACCGCCGATGAACTTGTGCGGGCTGATGAAGATCGCGTCCTTGACCGAGCGGCCGGGGCCGTACATCTCGATGTCGACGTAGGGCGCGCACGCGGCGAAGTCCCAGAAGCTCAGCGCGCCGTGCTCGTGGAGCAGGTCCGCCACACCCTCCGTGTCCGTGACGATGCCGGTGACGTTGGAGGCCGCGGAGAAGGACCCGATCTTGAGCGGCCGGTCGGCGTGGGCCTCGAGCTCCTCGCGGAGGTGGTCGAGCGAGACCCGGCCGTCGGCGTCCTCGTGGATCGTCACGACGTCGGCGATGGTCTCGCGCCACGGGACCTCGTTGGAGTGATGCTCGAAGGGGCCGATGAACACCACCGGGCGCTCCGCGGGCGGGATGGCGGCGGTGAGGTCGTAGCGGTCGTCGAGCGCTGCCGGGACCCGCAGTCCCAGGATGCCGATCAGCTTGTCGATCGCGGCGGTGCTGCCGGAGCCGCAGAACACCACGACCGTCTCGTCGTCACCGCCCACGGCGTCGCGGATGATCCGTCGCGCGTCCTCGCGGAGCCGCGTGGTCTGGAGGCCGGTGCCGCTCGCCTCGGTGTGGGTGTTGGCGTAGGCCGGCAGCACCTCGGCGCGGATGAAGTCCTCGATGAAGGTGAGGCTGCGACCGGACGCGGTGTAGTCGGCGTAGGTCACGCGGCGCGGTCCGTAGGGACCCTGCATCACCTGGTCGTCGCCGATGACCGCGGCGCGGATGCGCTCGAGGAGGGCGGACGAGGCGGCGGATTCGTGCGTCACGACCCGAGCCTACGCCCGACCCGCCCCCGCGGTCAGCGCGCGTCGAGGACCTCGGCCACCACGTCGGGGTGGTCGCTGAAGATGCCGTCGACACCGGCGTCGAGGAAGGCCCGCGCCTCGGCGGCCAGGTCGCCGGGAGCATTCGGGTCGGTGCCGGTCGTGAACCGGGTGTCCATGAACTGGTTCTCCAGCCGGAGCGTCCACACGTGCACGATCAGCCCGGCGGCGTGGGCGTCGGCGACGACGGCCGTCGGGGTCGTGGCACCACGCGGGAGCACGACGAACTTGTTGGCGCCGACCCCGTCGGCGTACGTCGCGATCGTGCGCAGGCCGGCGGGGGTGAGCATCGAGGCGTACGTCGTGCCCGGGAGGTCGGCAGGCCCGCCCGCGGCGTCGACGAGCTGGGCGAGCGGGACGTCGACCATCGTGTCGAGCTCGCGGAGGTTCGACACCTCGAAGGACTGGATGATCACCGGGTCGTCGGCGTCGGCCCACTTCCGCTTCTCCAGTGCCGCGACGAGCGGCTCCTCCAGCGAGAGGCCGATGGAGTCGAAGTAGGTCGGGTGCTTGGTCTCGGGGTAGATGCCCACGCCGGCGCGGCGAGCCAGCTTGATGACCTGGTCGAGGGTCGGGATCCGCTCCTGGCCGTCGTACGCCGTGTTGTCGGGGCGCACCTGCGGCAGCCGCTCCTTCGCACGGAGGGTGCGCAGCTCGCGGTAGGTGAAGTCCTCGGTGAACCAGCCGGTCACCGGTCGGCCGTCGATGACCTTGGTGGTGCGGCGGTCGGCGAACTCGGGGTGGTCGGCGACGTCGGTGGTGCCGCTGATCTCGTTCTCGTGGCGGGCGACGAGGACGCCGTCCTTCGTGCTGACGAGGTCGGGCTCGATGTAGTCGGCGCCCTGGGCGATGGCGAGGCGGTAGGCGGCGAGCGTGTGCTCGGGGCGGTAGCCCGAGGCGCCGCGGTGCCCGATCAGGATCGGCTCCACCAGCGACGCCTCGCGCGCCCCGGTCGGAGCAGCGGGTGCGGCGGTGGCGGGTGCCGAGAGGGAGGTGAGGGTGGCGGCGAGCGCCAGGGCGAGGGTGGCCGCGGGGGCCTTCCGAGAGGTCATGGCACCGAGGCTTCCCTGCCGGGGCGGCGTGCGGAGCACGGCCCGGTGAACGTGCCGTGACAGATCAGCGACCGACGGCCACGACGCCCTCGCGCAGCACAGCGAGGGCCGCCTCGGGGTGGTCGGTGATGACGCCGTCGACACCGGCCGCGAGGAGGGCGCGGACCTCACCGGCCATGTCCCCCAAGGCGTCGGGGGCGGTGCCGCGGCGCAGGTTGGTCGGGAGGTAGCGGTTCTCCCCGCGCACGGTCCACACGTGCACCGTGAGGCCACGGCGGTGCGCGTCGCGCACCAGCCCGGACGGGGCACCGATCGCCCCGGTCCGGTCACGCGGCAGCACCAGCGAGGTGTGCGGCCCGATGCCGTCGGCGTAGTCGTCGACCCAGGCCAGGCCCTCCGGCGACACCAGGTCGGCGTAGGTGCGGGGGTCGCCGGCCGCCTCCAGGTCGGCCGGGCGCCCGTCGAGGGAGCCGAGGAGCTGGACCAGCGACAGCCGGGTCCGCCCCGCGAGCCGGCGCAGGATGGTGGTCTCGAACGACATGAGCGACACCCGCGCCCACGGGTGGTCGAGGCCGTGGCGCGCGAGCTCGCGCAGGAGGGGGACGTCGAGCGGCAGCCCGATCGCGTCGTGGTGGGCGGCGTGCTTGAGCTCGAGCAGCACCCCGACGGCACGTCCGCGCCGGGCTGACTCGGCGCCGACCATCGCCAGCACCTCGGTGAGGGTCGCCACCCCCTCGGCTCCGTCGTACGCCGCACTGGCGGGCCGGGTCAGCGGCATCCGCTCACGGGCGGTGAGCGTCTTGAGCTCGCGGAGCGTGAGGTCGTGGACGAACCACCCGTCCTGCTCCTCCCCGTCGACGACGGCGGTGCGGCGGAGGTGGGCGAGCTCGGGGCGACCCGCGACGTCGGTGGTCGCACTGAGCTCGAGGTCGTGACGGGCCACCAGCACCCCGTCACGGGTGGAGACGAGGTCCAGCTCGATGTCGTCGGCGCCCATCCGGATCGCGGTCCGGTAGGCGTCGATGGTGTGCTCGGGACGGTGCCCGCTGGCGCCGCGGTGCGCAACCACGGCGGGCGTGAGGACCAACGACGGGGCCATCTCGAGCGCCTCGCGGGTCACCGTCATGGCACCACCGTGACGGGCGCTCGGGACCGGACGGTGACGCGGACGTGAATGGCGCATGATGGCCGCGTGACACTCCCGCGCTTCCCGACCCTGACCTCCCTGCCGGCCGCCGACCACCACGCGCTGGTGGCGGCCCCCGTCGCAGCGGCCCTCGCCGGCTGGGCCGGGGCGAGCGAGGTCGCGGTGGTCGACATCGACCCCGACCTGGCCGACACGGCGGCGATGAGCGAGGCCTACGACATCCCGATGACGGCCAGCGGCAACTGCGTCGTGGTCGCCGGGAGCCGCGCCGGCGACGAGCGGATCGCCGCCTGCGTGGTCCGCGCCGACACGCGCGCCGACGTCAACACGCTCGTGCGCAAGATGCTCGACGTCCGCAAGGCGTCCTTCCTGCCGATGGACCGGGCCGTGGAGGAGACCGGGATGGAGCACGGCGGCATCACCCCTGTCGGGCTGCCGTCGGGGTGGCGGGTGCTGGTCCACGACGCGCTCCTCGACGAGCCCGTCGTCGTGCTCGGCAGCGGCGTACGCCGCTCGAAGCTGCTGGTGCCCGGCCGGCTGCTGGCCGAGCTGCCCGGGGCCGAGGTCGTGGTGGGCCTCGGCCGCTGAGGGCATGGCCCCGCGCGCTCGGGGTACGGACAGCGGTCAGCAGACCGTCACCCCCGTCCCCGGAGGAACCATGTCCCAGAACACGAACACCCTGTCCCGCTCGCTCCACGACGTCGGCCTCGCTGCGTGGTTCGGCGGCACCCTGGCCAACGCGACCGCTCTCAACCCCGCCGCGGCCCAGGCCGACTCCCCGAGCGGCACCGGCGCGGTGGCCAACGTCGGCTGGGACCGCTGGACCCCGGTGAATGCCGCGGCCATCGCGGCGCACCTCATCGGGAGCATCGGCATGCTCGGCTCCGACGCGGGCCGCGTGGCCGCCCAGAAGGGTGCGATGCGCACCACGATGATCAAGACCGGCCTCACCGCCGCGGCGCTCGGCGTGACGGCCTACAGCCGCGTGCTCGGCAAGCGCGTGTCGGCGCACACGGAGGTGCCTGCGGAGTCCGGCACCGAGCCCTCGTCCGGCACGCCGAGCGACGTCGCCGCGGCCCAGCGCCAGCTCAGCCTGCTGCAGTGGGCGGTCCCGGCGCTCACCGGCGCCCTCGTCGTGATCAGCGCGCAGGCCGGCGAGGAGCAGCGCCCGACCACCGTGCTCGACGGCATCGCCGCCCGGATCCCGGGCCTGCACGGATGACAGACGCCCGGCTCGTCCCCGTCCGCACGCCTCGCGACTCCGAGGGCGTCGTGGTCGTGCTGCACGGCGGGGCGAGCCGGGGCGAGCGCGCGATGGTGAGCCCGACCCAGCTGTCGGTGCTGCGGATGGTGCCGATCGCGCGGCGCATCGCCCGCGCCGGTCGGTCGCGGCTGGCCGTCCACCGGCTGCTCAACTCCCACCGAGGGTGGGACTCGCAGACGACGCCGGTGATGGACCTGGCATGGGCGCTCGACCGGGTCGCCGAGCAGCACGGCGACGTGCCGGTCGCCCTCGTGGGCCACTCGCTCGGCGGACGGGCCGCACTGCTGGGCGGCGACGCCCCGCAGGTCCGTTCGGTGGTCGCGCTCAACCCGTGGGTGCTGCCGAGCGACCGGGTCGACCTGGCCGGTAGGCAGGTGCTGGTGGTGCACGGCACGGACGACCGCATCGCGCTCCCGTCCCGGTCCGCCGGGCTGGCACGACGCCTGGGGCGCGACGCGACTGTCGGCCACGTCTCGGTGCCCGGTGGACGCCACGCGATGCTGCGCCACGGCCGCACCTTCGAGACGTACGCCGCCGACTTCGTCACCGCGACCCTGCTCGGCGCCGAGCCCCGCACCCGCGCCGTGGCGGAGGTCCTCGCCGGGGCCTCGTCCGTGGACGGCTGACGGCTCGATAACCATTCGTCGGCGGGCCGTCGGCGAACCTAGGATCGGGCCAGTGAGGACCCTGCCCGTCGCCGACCCCGGGACGCCGGACCATCGCACCCCCGGCCGCTTCCTGTGGTGGCTGGCCCGTCAGCAGTGGCGCACCCTGCTGGGCGGGATGGCCTTCGGCATCGTGTGGATGTCGTGCCAGGCGGTCATGCCCGCCGTGCTGGGTCGTGCGATCGACCGTGGTGTGGCCGACAAGGACCAGCAGCAGCTCGTCCTCTGGGCCGGGGTGATGCTGCTCATCGGCCTGCTCCAGGCCGTCACGGGGATCATGCGCCACCGCTTCGCGGTGACCAACTGGCTGACCGCGTCCTACCGGATCGTGCAGCTGACCACCCGGCAGTCGGTGCGCCTCGGCGGCTCGCTGCCCCGCAAGGTCAGCACCGGCGAGGTGATCGCGATCGGCACCACCGACCTCTCCCACATCGGCAACGTGATGGACGTGACCGCCCGGTTCGCCGGCGCGATCGTCTCCTTCTTCCTCGTCTCCGCGATCCTGCTCAGCACCTCGGTCCAGCTCGGCCTGGTGGTGCTCATCGGCGTCCCGCTGCTCCTGCTGGTGATGGGCCCGCTCCTCAAGCCGCTGCAGGCGCGCAGCGCCACCGAGCGGCAGATGCGCTCGGACCTGTCCAACACCGGCACCGACATCGTCGGTGGCCTGCGCGTCCTGCGCGGGATCGGCGGCGAGGGCGTCTTCCTCGACCGCTACCGCCGCGAGTCGCAGGCCACGCGGACCGCCGCGGTCAACGTCGCCAAGCTCCAGTCGGTCCTCGACGCGCTCCAGGTCTTCCTGCCCGGCGTCTTCGTCGTGCTCGTGGTCTGGCTGGGCGCCCGCTCCGCGGTGGCGGGCGAGATCTCCGCCGGCGAGCTGGTCGCGTTCTACGGCTACTCCGCCTTCCTCATGCTGCCGCTGCGGACGGCGACCGAGTTCGCCAACAAGCTCATCCGCGGCCGCGTCGCCGCGTCGCGGGTGTGCCGGGTGATGGCACTCTTGCCCGACGTCGTGGAGCCGGTCACGCCCGCTGCTCCCCCGCCCGCGGGCTCGGAGCTGCACGACGCCCGCTCGGGCCTGAGGGTCCGGCCCGGGCAGATCACCGCGATCGTCTCCGAGCAGCCCGACGACTCGGCCCTGCTCGCCGACCGGCTCGGGCTCTGCGCGGCCGAGCAGGACGACGAGGTCTCCCTCGGCGGCGTGCCGCTCACCTCCCTGCGCCACGCCCACGTCCGCGAGCGGATCATGGTCTCCGACACCGGGGCTGCCCTCTTCGCCGGCCGGCTGGCCGACCGCATCGACGAGCGCGGCAACGGCGACGTCGAGAAGGCGCTCTTCACCGCTTCCGCCGAGGACATCCTCGAGGCTCTGCCCGAGGGCCTCGACTCCGTCGTCACCGAGAAGGGCCGCTCCTTCTCCGGCGGCCAGCGCCAGCGCCTGGTCCTGGCCCGCGCCCTCGCCGCCGACCCGGAGGTCCTCGTGCTCGTCGAGCCGACGAGCGCCGTCGACGCCCACACCGAGGCGAGGATCGCCGACCGGCTGCGGGCGCACCGTGAGGGCCGCACGACCGTGGTCACCACCGTCAGCCCCCTGCTGCTGGACGCCGTCGACGAGGTGGCCTTCCTCGTCGACGGCCGGGTCGTCGCGGTCGGCACCCACACCGAGCTGCTCACCGAGGTCGCGGCCTACCGCCGCGTCGTCGTACGTGACGTGGAGGCGGCGGTATGAGCGAGCGCAGCGAGCTCATCATCCAGAGCTGTGCGTCATGTGCCTCATGCGCGCACGGAGCGAAGCGAGTACGCGTATGAGCGTGAGCACCCGCCTGCCGATCGCCGACGGCAGGGCCGTACGCCGCTACGTCGGCCAGGTCGCGCACCGGCACCCCCGCCTGCTGTGGACCGCGCTCGGCCTCCACGTGCTGGCCGCGCTGACCGCACTGGCCGCGCCCCGCCTGCTCGGCGACCTCGTCGAGTCGGTCGAGAACGGCACGACCCGCTCCCACGTCGACGAGATCGTGATGTGGCTGGCGATCTTCCTCGTCCTGCAGTCGGTGCTGACCCGCTACGCCCGCTACCGCTCCCAGGTGATGGGCGAGCTGGTGCTCGCCGAGCTCCGCGAGGACTTCGTCGCCAACACCCTGGCCCTGCCGGTCGGCACCGTCGAGGCGGCCGGGTCCGGTGACCTGCTGACCCGCACCGGCTCCGACATCGACCAGCTGGGGTGGTCGGTGCGGTGGGCCCTGCCCGAGTGGACCATCGCCGTCGTCTCGGCGCTCCTGATCTTCGCCGCCGCGCTGAGCGTCGGCTGGTGGGTGTTCCTCCCCTGCCTGCTCGCGATGCCGCCCCTGGTGGTCGGGCTTCGGTGGTACCTCGCCCGAGCCAAGGACGGCTACCTCGCCGAGACCGCGTCGTACTCCCAGATCACCACCACGCTGTCGGAGACCGTCGAGGGCTCGCGCACGGTGGAGGCGCTCGGCCTCGGCACGAAGCGGGTCGAGCTGGGAGACGACGACTGCGCGAAGTCCTTCGAGGCGGAGAAGTACACCCTGCGCCTGCGCACCGTCTTCTTCCCGAGCATGGAGCTGAGCTACCTCCTGCCCGTCGTCGGCACGCTGCTCTTCGGCGGCTGGCTCTACACCCGCGGCGAGGTCTCGCTGGCCGAGGTCACGACCGCGACGCTCTACGTCCAGATGCTCATCGACCCGGTCGACCGGATGGTGTCGATCCTCGACGAGCTCCAGCTCGGTGCCGCCTCCCTCGCCCGCCTCCTCGGCGTGGCGCAGGTGCCGGACGACCGCGAGGTCTCGGGGCGCACGCCGTCGTCGGAGAAGCTCGACGCGGACGACGTGCACTTCTCCTACGTCGAGGGGCGCGACGTGCTCCACGGCATCGACCTCGACGTCGGCGTGGGTGAGCGGATCGCGATGGTCGGCCCGTCAGGCGCGGGCAAGTCGACGCTGGGTCGCCTCCTGGCCGGCATCCATCCCCCGCGCACCGGCTCGGTGACGGTCGGCGACGTCGGCCTCGTCGAGCTGCCACTGGGCGACCTGCGCGGGCACGTCGCGCTCGTGACCCAGGAGCACCACGTCTTCGTCGGCACCCTGCGGGAGAACGTCGTGCTCGCCCGACCGGGGTCGTCGGACGACGCCGTACGCGCCGCGCTGGGCGCCGTCGACGCGCTCGAGTGGGTCGACCAGCTGCCCGCCGGGCTCGACACGGTCGTCGGCTCGGGTGGTCGGGCCCTGACTGCGGCCCAGGCCCAGCAGATCGCGCTGGCCCGGCTCGTGCTCGCCGACCCGCACACGCTGGTGCTCGACGAGGCGACGTCGCTCATCGACCCGCGCGCGGCACGGCACCTCGAGCGCTCGCTCGCGGCGGTGCTGGAGGGACGCACGGTCATCGCGATCGCGCACCGGCTCTTCTCCGCCCACGACGCCGATCGCGTCGCGGTGGTGGAGGACGGCGTGATCGCGGAGTTCGGCTCGCACGACGACCTCGTCGCCGCCGGCGGGTCCTACGCCGCGCTCTGGGAGTCGTGGCACGGGACGAGCTGACCCTTGCACCGTGACAGTTCCACTGTCACGATTGCTGGCATGCGCCTCGCCTCCCTCCTGATGTACGACGGCAACCCGCGCAAGGCGGCCGACGACGTGGTCGCCCTCGAGCGCGCCGGGCTCGACAGCGTGTGGGTCGCAGAGGCGTACGGCTTCGACTCCCCCACGCTGATGGGCTACCTGGCGGCGAAGACCGAGACGGTGCAGATCGGCTCGGGGATCCTCAACATCTACTCCCGCACCCCTGGTGCGCTCCTCCAGACCGCCGCCGGCCTCGACAACGTCAGCCAGGGACGCGCGATCCTCGGCCTGGGGGTGAGCGGACCGCAGGTGATCGAGGGCTTCCACGGCGTCCCGTACTCCAAGCCGATGGCGCGCACCGCGGAGGTCGTGGAGATCATCCGCAGCGGCCTGAAGCGCGAGCCCCTGGCGGCCGACGGCACGTTCCACCTGCCCCTGACCAAGGAGCACGGGGCGGTCACCGGGCTGGGCAAGCCGCTCAAGCTCCTCACCCGTCCCGAGCGCGACACCATCCCGATCTGGATCGCGGCGCTCGGCCCGAAGAACGTCGAGCAGACCGCCGAGATCGCCGACGGCTGGATCCCGCACCTGTTCCACCCCGAGAAGGCGCACCTGGTGTGGGGCGAAGCGCTGGCCGCGGGCAACGCCAAGCGCATCGACGGGCTCGCGCCCCTGCAGGTGATGGCCGGCGGCATGCTCGCGATCGGCGAGGGCGCGGAGACCAAGGCGCTGCTCGACTTCGCGCGGCCGGTCTTCGCCCTCTACGTCGGCGGGATGGGCGCGAAGGGCAAGAACTTCTACAACGACGTGGCCCGCGCCTACGGCTACGAGAAGGAGGCCGAGGAGATCCAGGACCTCTACCTCTCCGGCAAGAAGAAGGAGGCCGAGGCGCTCGTCCCCACCGAGTGGCTCGAGGCCGCCAACCTCGTCGGCCCGGCGTCGTACGTCAGGGAGCGGATCGCCGCCTTCGCCGAGGCCGGCGTCACCGACCTCAACATCACGCCCGTCGGCGAGGACCCCGCCGCCCTCGTCGCGCAGCTAAAGGAATGGGTGTCCTGACGCCGTGCACGCTCCGGGTCGCCACGACAACCTGCGCCGGATCCGCTCCCTCGACCCGGAGGTCGACCACGACGAGATCCTGCAGCTGACCGCGCGCCACGAGTTCCCCTGGGACTACGTCCAGGGCACCGGGATCGCCTTCATGCGCGACTACGGCATCCCCTCGATCGCGGAGCTGCTCGACCGGACGCGCGAGTTCGAGGACCACGGCGTCAAGCGCTACGACGACACCATCCTCATCGGCGACGAGGCCACGCTGGACGGCATCGACTCCCCGCGCTCGCACGCCGCGCTGCGCCGGCTCAACCGGATCCACGGGCACTACGACATCGCGGCAGAGGACTTCGCCTACGTCCTCGCGACGACGATCGTCGGCCCGGTCCGGTGGATCGAGGCCTACGGCTGGCGCCCGCTCGACCCCCACGAGCTCGCAGCGATCGCGAAGGTGACCACCCGCTTCGGCGAGCTGATGGGCCTCAAGGACCTGCCCACGACGTACGACGGCTACCTCGCGCTGCTGCTCGACCACGAGCGCCGCCGCTTCGCCCACACCCCGGCCGCCACCCGGCTGGCCGAGGCGTCGATCCGGATCGCCCGCGAGGTGTCCCCCGCGCCGATCCGTCCGCTGCTGCGACGCGTGACGATCGCCGTCATGGACGAGCCGCTGCGCGAGGCCCTCGGCCTGCCGCGCCAGCCGCAGTGGTTCGTCCGTGCGGTGCGCGCCGGGCTCCGGCTGCGGGGACGGCTGCTCCGGTTCGCGCCCCCGCGGCGCACGGCGTACGTCCACCGACCGACCACATACCCACACGGCCACCGGCTCGAGGACCTCGGACCGCTGGCGATGCTCGACCACCTGAACGCCCACCCGCACGGAGAGAGATCACATGCCTGAGCGCCCCAGCATCCTCGAGCAGGAGCACGAGGACTTCCGCGCCGTCGCGCGTGCCTTCTTCGAGAAGGAGGTCGCACCCCACCACGCCGCGTGGGAGGAGGCCGGCGTCGTCGACCGCGAGATCTGGCGCAGGGCGGGCGAGCGCGGCCTGCTGTGCTTCGACGTCGACGAGGCCTACGGCGGGCCGGGCATCAAGGACTTCCGCTACAACATGGTGCTCGCCGAGGAGTCCGCACGGGCCGGCGCCTCGGGGCCCGGCTTCGCCGTGCACACCGACATCATCGTCCCCTACATCTCCTCCCTCGGCACGCCCGAGCAGAAGGAGCGCTGGCTGCCCGGCTGCGTCTCCGGCGACCTCGTCACCGCCATCGCGATGACCGAGCCGGGCGCGGGATCAGACCTGCAGGGCATCCGTACGACGGCCGTCGACGCCGGCGACCACTACGTCCTCAACGGGTCGAAGACCTTCATCTCCAACGGCATCCTCTCCGACCTCGTCGTCGTGGTCTGCCGGACCGACCCGGACGCCGGGCACCAGGGCATCTCGCTGCTGGTCGTCGAGCGCGGTATGGAGGGCTTCGAGCGCGGGCGCAACCTCGACAAGATGGGTCTGCATGCCCAGGACACCGCCGAGCTGTCCTTCACCGACGTGCACGTGCCGAAGGAGAACCTGCTCGGCGCCGAGGGCTCCGGCTTCATCTCCCTGATGGAGAACCTCCCGCAGGAGCGGATCTCGATCGGCTGCATCGCGGTCGCGGCCATCGAGCACGTGCTGGACCTGTGCCTGGCCTACGCCAAGGAGAGGGAGGCCTTCGGCAAGCCGATCGGCAAGTTCCAGCACAACCGCTTCGTGCTCGCCGAGATGGCCACCGAGGCCCACATCGCGCGGGTCTTCATCAACGACTGCGTGCTGCGGCTCAACGCCGGCACCGTCGACACCTCGCTCGCCTCGATGGCGAAGTGGTGGACCACCGAGCTGCAGAAGCGCGTCGTCGACGCGGGCGTCCAGCTGCACGGCGGCTACGGCTACATGAACGAGTACCCCATCTCCAAGGCCTACACCGACTCGCGGATCCAGACGATCTACGGCGGCACGACCGAGATCCAGAAGGAGATCATCGGGCGGATGCTCGGGTTGTAGGCGCTGGCTAGGTTCGGGCCATGGACCTCTTCGAGATGGACGAGACCCGCACCATGACCCGCGAGGAGGCCGCTGCCAAGCTGCGCGCCCTCGCCGACTCCCTCGCCAAGCACAACTCGGTCGAGTTCGCCCGTGACGGCGGACGCGTGACCGTCGCCGTGCCGGACGAGGTGAAGCTGAAGGTCGAGGTCGAGCTGGGCGGGGACAACGAGATCGAGATCGAGCTCACCTGGTGACGTGATCCGGCCGCAGAACGTCCCCATCCGGCCCTAGCCTGCGGCCATGACCGACTTCACCGAGCAGGACCTCTCGGACTCCAGCTTCGACAAGGTCCGCCTGCAGCGCTCCACCTTCCGCGACGTCTCACTGGCGGAGGCGTCCTTCACCGATGTCGACCTCAGCGGCGTACGCATCCACTCCGCCTGGCTCGACAAGGTCAGGATGACCGGTGTCGAGGTCCCGGACCTCGAGATCGACGGCGAGATCGGCCGGCTGGTGGTCAACGGCGTGGAGGTCGTCCCCCTGGTGGAGGCCGAGCTCGACCGTCGCCATCCCGAGCGCTCGGCGATGCGACCGACCACCGCCGACGGCTTCCGCGAGGCCTTCGCCATCCTCGACCGGCTCTGGGGCGAGACGCTCGACCACGCACGGGTGCTGTCCCCCGAGCAGCTGCACGAGCAGGTCGGCGGCGAGTGGTCCTTCATCCAGACCCTGCGCCACCTCGGCTTCGCCCACGCCTGCTGGATCAGCGGCGTCGTCTACGGCTTCCCCTCACCGTGGCACCCCCTCGACCTGCCGTGGGACGAGGCGCCCGTCCACGAGGGCGTGCCCTGGGAGCGTCGTGCGCGCCCGGAGCTGCACGAGGTGCTGGCGCTGCGCCGCCAGCGCCGGGCGACGGTGGCCGAGCTGCTCGAGCGCATGGACGACGTCGGCCTCACCCGGAAGGTCACCTCCGCGACGCCCTTCGTGCAGGACGTGCCTGACCTGACCGTCGGCCACTGCCTGCGCGTCGTGCTCAACGAGGAGTGGCAGCACCGCCTCTACGCCGAGCGCGACCTCGCGACGCTGGCGAGCTAGGTGAGCCGCTCCGCCAGCGCCCGCCCCAGTCGTGCGCCCGAGACCCACGCCGTCTCCACCTTGGGGGACGGACCCCACCCGTCGCCGCACACGCCGACCAGCGTGTCCGGGCCGTCGACGAGGGCGTAGGCGTCCTCGCGCTCCCCGACCGGGCGGGCGAAGGTCCAGCGGTGCACGTGAAGGTCGGCGGGCTCGCCGACGTGCAGGTGGCGGCGTACGGACTCGATGATCGCGGGTGCCGCTCCCCCGGGCTCGTGGAGGTGCCGGGCCGCGCGCTCGGGCGTGGAATGAGCCACCAGGACGGGCGCGTCGTCGCCGCGGCGCCTGCCGTCGTCGGCAATCCATGCCACGTCGGGGTCGTCGTTGACGAAGGCACCGTGGAAGCGACCATCGGGGCTGACGTCGTCCCAGGTGCGCTCGGCCCACCGGGCGGCCAGTGCGATGACCGGCTCCCACTCACGCTCGAGGACGGCGGTGACCGGGTGGTCGCCGGTCAGCCGCCGCGCCTGCGGGTCGGGCATGGCCAGCACGACTGCTCGGGCGTCGACGTCGTCCAGCCCGGCGATCTCGCGGCGCTCGACCTCGAGGTCCGCGGCCAGGTCCTCGACGAGCGAGCGCAGGCCACCGGGGGCTCCCCACCGCGTCGGACCCGTCTTCACCTCCGGTGCGTCCGCACCCAGTGCAGTGAACGTGTCGGTCCACTCGCGGGCGAGACCGCGGACGGCCCAGTCGTCCACCACCGCGCGGAAGCCGGCGTCGGAGACGGTGAGGTAGGACGCCCCGAGGTCCACCCGGCGCTCCCAGAGCCGGCGCGAGGCCATCCGACCGCCGGGCACGTGCCCGCGGTCGAGGACGCGTACGTCGATCCCGGCCGCGCGCAGCTCGCGCGCGCAGGCGACGCCGGCCAGGCCGGCGCCGACGACCACCACGTCGGCGGTCATCGCGCACCCGCGGCGAGAACGGCGTCGGCGGCGCGCTGGCCGCTGACGAGGGCACCCTGGATGGAGCCCGTGTCGCGGTGGTCGCCGCAGACGACGAGGTCGCCGACGCGCACCGGCCGCTCGGCGGAGTAGGGCGCCGGCTGGACCGGTAGCGCGTCCGGGACCTCGTGGCGCGCCACCACCTCCCACGTGCTCGGATCGGTCCCGAGCAGGTCGCCGGCGTGGCGGCGCATTGACTTCTCGTCGGTGTCGCGGCCGGGACCCAGCAGGGCGGATCCCTCGACGAGGTGACCCCCGGGAGGTGCGTACGACGGTGCCGCGCGGGACACGACCGCGGCGTTGACGAGCGGGCCGGTGGGGACCCGGCGGGCGTCGACGTGCAGCAGGTCGGTGTCGGGCGCCTCGGGGGCGGACCACCACGTGGTGACGACGCCCTTGGTCGCCGGGACCGGAGCGCCGGTCAGCCCCGCGGCCTCCGGGGCGCCGGTGGCCACGACCACCTGGCGCGCCGACCAGGTGGCGTCGTCGGTGGTCACGGAGGTCCCGGTCACGGACCGCACCTGCTCGCCGAGGTGCACGCGGTCGCCCAGGGTCGCGGCGAGCTGGGCCGGCAGCGCGGCCATGCCCTCGCGTGGCAGCGCGGGCACGCCGCGGACGAACATCCAGGTCAGGAGCAGGGCGAAGCGGTCGGCCGTGCTGCCGTCGTCCTCGAGCAGGACGCCGGCGAAGAACCGGTCCACGACGCGTCGCAGCAGCCCGTCGAGATGGGCATCGTCGAGGGCCGTACGCCGGTCGACGTCCGCGCGCGACTCGAGCACCTCCGACAGCGTGGTCGCTGGTCGCGGACGCAGCAGGGGGGCGGCCCAGCGGGCGAGCGCAGCCACCTCACGCGGGCGACGGGCCACGGCGCGCAGGGTCTGTGGGAGGAGGGCGGGCTCGCGCAGCGGGTGGCCGAGCACGCTGAGCCCGTCGTCGGCGCGCGCCGCGACCCCGGCCCCGAACGGCTGGAGCCCGAGGGCGTCGACGTCCACCCAGCGGCGTACGGCGGGGTAAATGGGGTTCAGCAGCTGGAAGCCGCGGTCGACGAGGAAGCCGTCGACGCGGTCGGTGCGGATCCTGCCGCCGACGCGGTCGGACGCCTCCAGCACGACGACCTCACGACCGGCTGCGGCCAGCGCCTGCGCACAGCGCAGTCCGGCCAGTCCGGCACCCACCACGACGACATCTGTCTCCACAGCTCGACCCTAGTGAGGGCGTCCACGCCGTCGACGCCGCGCGGCGGCCTAGGACGTAGGGAGGGTCCTGGTGTCCACGATCTCCTCGGCCAGGGCGCGCAACTTGACGTTCCTCTGCTGCGAGAGTCGGCTCAGCACCGAGAAGGCACGGTCAGGAGCGAGGTCGAAACGCTCCATCAGAACGCCCGTCGCCTGGCCGATCACCGTCCGGCCCCGCAGCGCGTGCTCCAGGTGCTCGACCTCCTGAGCAGCCGCCAGCGCCACGCCGACGTGGGCGGCGAGCGCAAGACCGTCGGCGATGTCCTCTGCGGTGAAGGCCGAGACGTCCGTGCCGTAGAGGTTGAGCGCGCCGAGGTCCTTCTCGGTGGAGTACAGCCGGTAGCTCACGCTGCTGCGCATTCCCAGCTGCTCGACGACCTGCGGCCCCCAGCTCGGCCACCGGACGTCCGTGGCGAGGTCGTGGCTCGCCACCGTGTGATCCTCGCGCAGCGCGTCGAGGCAGGGGCCCTCGCTCAGCTCGTGCTGGAGGGCGTCGATCCGGCGCACCAGGTCGTCGCTCGCCGCGTGGGTGTCGATGCGCTCACCCCGGTGGACGACGCAGATCCCGGCCGCGTGGCACCCGGGGATGATCTTCGTGGCGATCTGCACCGCCCGCTCCATCGCCTCCTTGGGGCTGTCGTCGTCCTGCATGTCACGCGCAGCCTCGGCCAGCTCGTTGCGGAACTCTTCGTGGGGGGGCACCCGTGCAGCATGGCGGAGATCGAGCGCTCTGACCACATCCCACCGGGGTCGCGGTCGTGCGCCTCCGGTGCGGCAGCAGGGAGACTGTCACCCGTGCCGTTCCCCGACGAGAAGTCCTCGCGCACCGTCGAGGTGGTCCCCCACCGACCGCAGTGGGCCGCCGAGGGGCAGCAGATGGTGGCGGAGCTCGCGCAGATGCTCCCCGACGCCCTCGCCGTCGACCACATCGGCTCCACCGCGGTCCCCGGCCTGCCCGCGAAGGACTGCATCGACCTCATGGTGCGGGTGGACTCGCTCGCGGCGACCGACCTCGGACCGCTCACCGCAGCCGGCTACCGCGAGCGTCCTGAGGAGTGGAACCGCGTCGAGGCCCTCGGCGGCTCCACCCACCCCAAGCGGGTGTTCGCTCCCCCGGTCGGCGGCAGGTCGACGAACATCCACGTTCGCGAATCGGGAGCGCCGACCGCGCGCTACTCCCTGCTGTTCCGCGACTTCCTGCGCAGCAACGACGACCACCGCGACACCTGGGGGCGGCTCAAGACGCGCCTGGCCGAGGAGCACCTCGACATCTACGCCTACGGGCAGGTGAAGGCTGCTGCACCGCCCCTGCTCATGGCACTCGCCGAGCAGTGGGCCGCCGAGACCGGCTGGCACGCCTGACGGCGACTCACCCCTCGTCGACGAGCCGTCGGCGCACCACCCGCCGCCGCAGGGTGGGTGAGGCCACCACCTCGTAGCCGGCCTCGAGGAAGACCTGCAGCAGGCCGACCGAGGCCTCGTCCCAGATCACCGACTTCCCCGGCGGGGGCTCGATCGGATATCCCTCCAGGACGCGGGCGCCGACCTGCTCGCCGTACGCCACGGTGGCGTGGGCGAGCTCGTAGCTCAGCCCCGACCGGCGAAACCCCGGGCGCACCACGAAGCAGGTGACCGACCAGACGCCCTCCATCTCGGGGTCCATCCGCATCCACGCCTGCTTGCGGCTCCACAGCCGGGGGTAGTTCTCCCGCGGCTCGACCGCGACCCAGCCGGCGGGCTCGCCGTCGACGTAGCCCACCAGCCCCGACGTCGGCCCCGCCGTGCCGCAGGCGGTCTGCTCGAGCAGCGCGACGTCGCGCTGCTCCTGCGTGGTGTCGCGCCAGATCCACCCCGGCACCTTCATCGCCTGGCACCGGCACTTGTGCGCGCCACCCGTGGCAAAGACAGCTTCGACGTCCTCGACCGCGGCTCGGTTGGCCGGCAGCCAGGTGAAGTCGGGCATGCAGCGACCCTAGGTGCGCGCGCACCCGTCGGGTAGACATGGCGCACGGCCACCTCGAAGCTCGTCCGCCCCCGTCAGGGCAAGATCATCGCCGGCGTCTGCGCCGGCCTCGCCGACCGCTTCGGCATCTCCCGCGGACTCGTCCGTCTCGCCTTCGTGCTGTTCGGCTTGGTGGGCGCCGGCGAGCTCGCCTACATCATCGCGTGGATCGTCATGCCCAAGGACGCCTGAGGCGACTCAGCCGGGCGCCTGCTCGCGCCGCTCGTGCAGGCGCTGCTGGGCCTCGGCCAGGAAGGCCAGGCAGGGCGCGTCCTCGCCGGGATGCTTCTCCACGAGGTGGAAGGTCCAGCGGTCCATCGCGGCCATGAAGCCGTTGTCACCACCGGCGCGGTGCGTCGACCACGGCGTACGCCCGCGCGCCACGCACGTGGTGCAGCTGATCCGGTAGAGGAACTGCTGCTCGCCGTCGAGGTCGATCTTCGCGCGCGCCAGCGGCCCCGCCTGCACACCCGCCTTGCGCTCGCGCGCGGATCGGCTCGCGACCATGTGGTGTCCCCCGCGTCAGAGCGGGGCGTCCTCCGGGATCACGCGCAGCACGCTGCACGTGCCGGCCTCGCGGCCCAGGACGACCTTCACGCCGTCGAGCCGCTCGAGGGAAGCGCGCACGTCCTCGACCTCGAGGTGGGTGTCGACCGCGATGTCCACGTCCCGGACCGGGACGGCCGTCTCGGGCCAGTCGGCGGACGCGACCTCGAAGGGGTCGAAGTCGGTCTGCGCCGCCGACCACAGCTGGAGCGCTGCCTCGGCGACGATGTCGTCGGTCGTGGAGTCGTCGGGTCCCATGCCCCCGAACCTACCGACCGCCTTGGCCCACCACGTTGACTGGCCCCATGGCGACGCGCGTGCTGCTGGTGGCGGACACCCACCTGCCCAAGCGGGCCCGGGACCTTCCCGAGGAGCTGTGGCGGGCGGTCGACCACGCCGACCTGGTGGTGCACGCGGGCGACTGGGTGGACGTACGCCTGCTCGACGAGCTGGAGGCCCGCGCGCACCGGCTGGTGGCGTGCTGGGGCAACAACGACCACGGGGAGCTGCGCGAGCGGCTGCCGGAGGTGGCCACCCTCGAGGTCGAGGGACTCGCGCTCGGCGTGGTGCACGAGACCGGGCCGGCGACGGGGCGTGAGGCGCGGATGGCGGCGGCGTACCCCGACCTCGACGTGCTGGTCTTCGGCCACAGCCACATCCCCTGGGACACGACGACCACCACCGGGCTCCGGCTGCTCAACCCCGGCTCGCCCACCGACCGCCGGCGGCAGCCGCACTGCACCTACATGACGCTCACCCTCGACTCCGGGGAGCTGCGCGACCTCACGCTCCACCGTCTCCCGCGCCGGCTCCCGGCGACACCCCGGACCGGACCGCTCTAGCCAGCGCTTGGCGCCGCCCACCATGATGTGACCCCCGCCACATCGAGGAGAGCCATGTCGCACGAGATCCCTGCCGATGTCGCCGCAGCGCGCGAGGAGTACGAGGCCCGCATCCTCGGCCTGCACATGCCGGCCACGGTGCGCCAAGCCTCCGAGAGGTACGCCGACCAGCCGGCGTTCTCCGACCGCTACGACGTGCCCGACGGCGAGACCTGGTCGACGATCACCTGGACGCAGACGTGGGAGCAGACCCAGCAGGTCGCCGCGGCGTTCATCGACCTGGGCGTGCAGATCGGCGACCCGGTGGCGATCATGGCCAACAACCGCACCGCCCACACGCTGGCCGACTACGGCGCGATGACGGCGGCCGCGGTCCCGATGTCGATCTACAACACCCTCGCCCAGGACCAGGTGTCGTTCATCGCCGCCGAGTCCCGGCCGGTGGTGGTCGTCCTCGAGGACCACGACCGCTACCAGCGCTGGGAGAAGGCGCTCGCCGAGGTGGACTCGATCCGCCACATCGTGATGCTCGACGACGCCGACCGTGTCGACGACCCGCGCGTGATGACGTGGGCCGACTTCCTCGCCCGCGGCCACGACACCAGCGGCGTCGAGGAGCGGATGGACCGGATCACCCCCGACCTGCCGGCCACCTTCCTCTACACCTCCGGCACCACCGGCAACCCCAAGGGCGTCGTGCTGACCCACCACAACGTCATGTACGAAGCGGTCTCCACCCTCGAGGCGGCCGGCCTGCGCGGCCAGCAGCGCACCGTCAGCTACCTCCCGCTCGCGCACATCGCCGAGCGGGTGCTGGCGACGTACGGTCCCCCGTTCCTGGGCAGCCACGTGCACGCGATCCCCGACCCCGCCGGCCTGCTCGGCGCGCTCGGCGAGGTGCACCCGACGGCGTTCTTCGGGGTCCCGCGGGTGTGGGAGAAGATCAAGACCGGCATCTCGGCCAAGCTCGCCGAGGACCCGGACCCGGCCAACCAGAAGCTCGTCACCGACGCCATGGCGGCGGGCCTGGCATGGACGCAGGCCCACGAGCACGGCAACGAGATGACGCCGGAGGTCGAGCAGGCCTACGCCGAGGCGGATGCCGCGATCCTCGCCTTCCTGCGCCTGCTCCTCGGCCTCGACCAGGTGACGTGGGCGGCCAGCGCGGCCGCACCCATGCCGCTGGAGGTCGCGAAGTTCATGGGTGGGCTCGGCCTCAAGGTCTACGACGTCTACGGCATGACCGAGACCACCGGCGCCTTCACCGCCAACGGTCCCGACGGCTTCCGGCTCGGCACGGTCGGGCGCCCCAACCCCGGCATCGAGGTCCGACTCGCCGAGGACGGGGAGATCCTGTGCCGCGGCCCGGTCAACACCCCGGGCTACTACAAGCAGCAGGCGGCCACCCGGGCGCTCATCGACGACGAGGGATGGATCCACACCGGCGACATCGGCACGATCGACGAGGACGGCTTCGTCTCGATCATCGACCGCAAGAAGGAGCTGATCATCACCTCCGCGGGCAAGAACATCGCGCCGTCCAACATCGAGAACTACCTCAAGGAGTCGCCCATCGTCGGGCACGCCATGGCGCTCGGCGACGATCGCTCCTACGTCGTCGCGATCCTCACCCTCGACGGGGAGATCGCCCCGCTCGTGGCGGCGAAGATGGGCATCGAGTTCACCGACCTCGCCGACCTGTCCGCCAAGCCGGAGATCCGCGCGATGGCGCAGGCCGCGGTCGACAAGGCCAACGAGCGGCTCTCGCGACCCGAGCAGGTCAAGGCGTGGGAGCTGCTGCCCGACGAGTGGACGGCCGAGTCCGAGGAGCTGACCCCGACGCTCAAGCTCAAGCGGCGCGTGGTGAAGACGAAGTACGCCGACGTGGTGGACACCCTCTACGGTCCCTCCGCTGGTTGAGGTGCGAGCGGAGCGAGCCTCGAAACCGGCACCCTTCGACCTCCAGGCCCACCGCGGCGGCGCCGGCCTCTGGCCCGAGAACACCCTCGAGGCTTTCGGCCGCGCCCTCGCGCTCGGGGTCTCGACCCTCGAGCTCGACGTGCACCTCACGGCCGAGGACGACGTCGTCGTCGCCCACGACCCGGTCCTCGACGACACGCGACGCATCCGCGCCCTCACCCGCGCCGACCTGCCACCGACGATGCCGCTGCTGCGCCAGGTCGCCGCGCTGCTCGACGAGCGCGGCGCGGATCCGGTCCGGGTCAACCTCGAGATCAAGTACGACGCCCTCGACGCCTCGGGGCTCACCACGCGCGAGGCGTTCGTCGCCAGGGTCGTGGACGCGCTCCGCATCGACGGGCTCGTGCCCCGCACCAGCATCCAGTGCTTCGACTGGGGAGTGCTGGACCGCGTGGGCGACGCGGAGCCGGGCCTGGAGCGCAACGTCCTCGTGTCCCCGAAGTACCTCCGTGCGGCCGAGGGACCGTCCCCCTGGCTCGACGGGGTGGTGGTCGACGACGACCTCGTCGCGGTCGCCGCTGCGCAGGGCTTCACCGCGATCTCGCCCATCCACGGCTCGCCCTACCGCTCCGGCGTGGACGACCCGGCGTACGAGCCGTACGCCACCGCCGACCTGGTCGAGGCCGCGCACGCTGCCGGGCTCGCCGTCATCCCCTACGTCGTCGACGACACGGCCACGATGCGCCACCTGGTCGGGCTCGGCGTCGACGGCCTGATCACGAACCGCCCCGACCTGCTGCGCGAGGTGCTGGCGGACGAGGGGCTCGCGGTCCCGCCGGCGTACCCAGGATGAAGCACCCGGTCTAGCCCTCGGGGGAATCACCGATGCACGAAGCCCGTCCGGGCTGTTGTGCTTGTCGCATGCATCGACAGGTTGCGGGAGCCCTGACCGGGCGCGTCACGAAGTGGGCCGTGCTCGTCGCGGTCCTGGTCCTCGCCGCCATCATGGGGTTCTTCTCCACCAAGCTGACCTCGGTCCAGAACAACGAGGCGTCCTCGTGGCTGCCCGAGTCGGCGGAGTCGACGCGGGTGCTGGACGAGCTGTCGGAGTCCGTCGACCCCGACGACATCCCCACCCTCGTGGTCTACCACCGCGACGGCGGGCTCAGCGCCGAGGACCTCGCCACCATGGAGGCCGACGGCCAGGAGATCGCGACCATCGACGGCGTGACGGACGCCGGCGTGCTGACACCGGCGGCCGCGGAGGCCGCGGCCGCGCAGGGAGCGCCGGTGCCGACGCTGGTCTCCGACGACGGTGAGGTGGCCTACCTCTACCTCGTGCTCAACTTCGGGTCCGACGGGTGGAACGCGATCCCGGACGCCGCTGACGAGATCCGCGACATCGCCGAGCTCGACGGTGGCGAGGTGCACCTGGCCGGCTTCGGCGGGCAGGCCGCCGACTCGGCCGAGGCCTTCGAGGGCATCGACACCGACCTCATCCTCGCCACGCTCAGCGTGGTCGTGGTGATCCTGCTCCTCACCTACCGCAGCCCCGTGCTGTGGCTGCTGCCGATCATCTGCGCGGTCGTCGCCAACACCCTCGCGACCGGCCTGGTCTACCTCCTCGCGAAGTACGCCGGGCTCACCGTCAACGGGCAGAGCCAGGCGATCCTCAGCATCCTGGTGATCGGCGCCGGCACCGACTACGCCCTCCTGCTGGTCGCGCGCTACCGCGAGGAGCTGCGCCGGCACGAAGACCGGCACGAGGCGATGGCGTACGCCCTGCACCGCGCCGCGCCGGCGATCTTCGCGAGCGCGGCGACCGTCGCGGTCGGCATGCTGTGCCTGTCGTTCGCCGAGCTCAACTCCACCGCCGGGCTCGGCCCCGTCGCCGCGATCGGCGTGGCGGTGACGATGCTGGTGATGATCACCCTGCTCCCCGCGCTGCTGGTGATCTGCGGGCGGTGGGTCTTCTGGCCCAAGCGGCCGACCTTCCGCAGCGCCGAGCCGACCGCCGACGGCGTGTGGGCACGGATGGGTCGCGCGATCAGCCACCGGCCGCGGCGGGTCTGGGTGGTCACGACCGGGTTGCTGCTGCTGGCCTGCCTCGGCCTGTTCCGCCTCGACGCGTCGGGGCTGTCGACCGAGGACACCTACACGAAGGAGTTCGACTCGATCCTGGGCCAGCGGCTGCTCACCGAGCACGGCCTGGCCGACAACTCCAACACCGTCCAGGTGGTCACCGACACCGACGCGGCCGCCGACGTCGTCGCAGCACTCGAGGGCATCCCCGACCTGGGCGCACCCGGCGAGGTGCGGCCGCTGTCGGGCGGGCGTTCGTGGTTCGAGGCGACCATCGACGCCGACATCTCCTCCACCACGGCCGCCGACGTCGTCGAGGCGACGCGCGACGCCGTGGGCGAGGTGGACGGTGCCGATGCCCTGGTCGGCGGCGGCTCGGCGTTCTACCTCGACACCAAGATCGCCTCGGTGCGCGACAGCTGGGTGATCATGCCGCTGGTCCTGCTCGTGGTGCTGCTGATCCTCATCGGCCTGCTGCGCGCCCTCGTCGCGCCGCTGATCCTGATGGCGACCGTGGTGCTGTCCTTCGGCGCCGCCCTGGGCATCTCGGCGCTCATCTTCGAGTACGTCTTCGGGTTCGCCGGGTCCGACCCCGGGTTCCCGCTGTTCGCCTTCGTCTTCCTGGTGGCGCTCGGCATCGACTACAACATCTTCCTGATGACCCGCGTGCGCGAGGAGACCGCTACCCACGGCACGCGCCAGGGGTCCCTCATCGCACTGGCCTCGACCGGCGGCGTGATCACCTCGGCCGGCGTCGTCCTGGCCGCGACCTTCCTGGTGCTCGGGTCGCTGCCGCTGGTGTTCCTGGCCGAGCTCGGGGTGGCGGTGGCGCTCGGCGTCATGCTCGACACGCTGGTGGTGCGCTCGGTGCTGGTGACCGCCCTCAACCTCGACCTGGGCGGCAAGATCTGGTGGCCGAGCAAGCTCGACTCAGTCGACGCGCCGCTCGCCGAGGCCGAGGCGCGGGCTCCCCTGGAGACGGTGCACTAGCGCGACGAGGTGGGCAGCGTCAGGATCTCGACGCCGTCCTCGGTGATCGCGATGGTGTGCTCGCTGTGCGCCGTACGGCACCCGGTGGCGCTGCGCAGCGTCCAGCCGTCCTCGTCGGTGACCAGCTCGTCGGTGTCGACCATGATCCACGGCTCGAGGGCCAGGAGCAGGCCGGGACGGAGCTGGTAGCCGCGGCCGGGGCGGCCGTCGTTGGAGACGTGGGGGTCCTGGTGCATCGTCGTGCCGATGCCGTGGCCGCCGAACTGCATGTTGATCGGGTAGCCCGCGCTCCGCAGCACCGTCCCGATGGCGTGCGACAGGTCACCGATGCGCGCCCCCGGGCCCGCGGCGGCGATGCCGGCGTCGAGCGCGGTGCGGGTGGTCTCGATGAGGGCCACGCTCTCGGCGGGGCGAGACTCCCCCACCAGGAAGCTGATCGCGGAGTCGGCGGCGACGCCGTCGAGGCGTACGGCGAGGTCGAGGGTGAGCAGGTCGCCGTCGCGCAGCGCGAGGTCGCGTGGGCGACCGTGGAGCACGGCGTCGTTGACCGACGTGCAGACGTAGTGGGCGAAGGGGCCGCTGCCGAAGGAAGGGGCGTAGTCGACGTAGCAGGACTCGGCGCCGGCCTCGCGGATCATCTCCGCGGTCCAGAGGTCGAGGTCGAGGAGGTTGGTCCCCACGGCGCTGCGCTCGCGCAGGGACTGGAGGATGTCGGCGACGAGGGCACCCGTACGACGGGCGCGGTCGACCTGGGCGGGGGTGAGGATCTCGATCATCGGATGCCCAGCCTCGCACAGTCCTTCTCGGTCGAGCCGTCGCAGAGCTCGTCGAGGGTCAGCACGCCCTGCGCGACGAGCACGGAGGTGAGGGTGTCGATGGTGACGTCCTGGGCCGGGTAGAGCCAGGACTCGATCCCGTCCACGTCCTCACCGCCCTCGACCGGGTTGTCGGCGAGGTAGGCCACCGCCAGGTCCGCGGCCTGCTCGCTCATCGCGCGGGTCGGGACGTACGTCATCGTCTTCTCGTCGCCCAGCACCAGGTTGCGGGCGGCCTGGATGTCGGAACCCTCCTGACGGACCACCTCGCCGCGCTCGAGGCCCACGAAGCGGTCCGAGGCCGGCACCGGCTCGCCCATCGACACCACCGGCAGGTCGCGGGCGGTCAGCGACGCGAGCTCGTCGACGTCGACGGGCACCACGACGATCACGTCGGCCGAGGCGGCCTCGGCTTCGCGAGCCTGGCTCTCCTGGGCAGCCGCGTCGCCCTCGGCGTCGTACACCGCGACCCGGCACTCGTCGCACGTCGCCTCGACGCGCTCGGTGAAGGCCTCGGCGTCGACCGCGCGCGAGGCGGTGTCGGAGCCGTCGGCGACCAGCAGGGCGATGGTCGGCTCGTCGCCCGCGCACGCCGAGAGCAGGGGGGCGAGGACGAGCAGGACGAGGGTGAGGAGTCGGGCACGCAGCATCGCGAGGAGGTTATCGCCTGCCGGGTTGCCCTCAGTGCGCCGGCGGTCGCTTCCGCTGCGGGGCCGGTCGGGTCGGGTCGTCGTCGGCGCGGTCGACGTCGGGGGGAACGACGATCGGTCGGAGCCTCGCCCAGGCGAAGAAGCCCAGCCCCACCACGAGCAGGGCCAGACCGGTCCAGAGGTTGGCGTTCACCCCGCCGGTCTTCTCCGGCTCGTGCTCCCCGAGGAGGCCGGCCAGCGCGAGGATCACGCCGTACAACGCCATCAGGGCGCCGATGATGTTGCGGATGTCGAACAGGCCGGCCTTCTTGGACCTGCCGTCGGTCTCGGACGTCGTGGACATGCTGGCCCCTCTCAGAAGGCGAAGTTGAGGACGACGACCATCGCGAGCGCGATGCCGGCGAGCGGTGCCGTGCGCCGGTACCACGGGTACGACGCCTCGTTCGGGTCGGTGCGGTCCTCGCGGGGCGTCTCGGAGTAGACCAGGCCTCGGAGCTCCTCGGCCGGTTTGGGCTTGGTCACCAGCGACACCACGACGCTCAGCACGATGTCGACCACGAAGGCGACCGACGCCGCGAGGAACGCCACCCCCTGCCCGGAGAGCTCGAAGACGCCGGCGGCCGCGGTGCGATCGACCGCGATGGCCGAGAGCGTGCCTGCGACCAGACCCACCCAGCCGGCCGTCGGGGTCATCCGCTTCCAGAACATGCCGAGGATGAACGTCGCGAACAGCGGGGCGTTGAAGAACCCGAACAACGTCTGGAGGTAGTTCATGACGTTGTCGTAGCCGAGAGCGATCTGGGCGGTGAAGATCGCGATGACCGTCGCCCCCACCGTGGCCAGCCGGCCGATCCGCAGGTAGTAGTCGTCGCTGTGGTCCTTGCGGATGTAGCGCTGCCACAGGTCGTAGGAGAAGACCGTGTTGAAGGCGGAGATGTTGGCCGCCATGCCGGCCATGAAGGCGGCCAGGAGTCCGGCGATCGCGAGGCCGAGGAGGCCGTTGGGCAGCACGTCGCGCATCAGCAGGAGCAGGGCGTCGTTGTAGGTCACGTCGCCGGAGGCGCCGCCCGCGGGACTGCCGCCGTCCTTGAGCTCGATCATCTCCGCGACCAGGACCGCGGAGACCATGCCGGGCACGATCACGATGAAGGGCACGAACATCTTGGGGAAGGCGCCGATGATCGGCGTCTTCCTCGCGGCGGAGATGGAGTCCGACGCCATCGCCCGCTGGACCTCGACGAAGTTGGTCGTCCAGTAGCCGAAGGACAGCACGAAGCCCAGACCGAAGACGATGCCGACCACCGACAGGAGCGGGGAGTCGAAGCCGGAGAGCGCCTGGCCCGGCCAGGCGTTCAGCTGTTGCGCGGCCGGTGGCGCGTCGGACGCCGAGGACGCACCCGCCGAGGCGGCACTGATCTTGTCGGTCAGGCCGTCCCAGCCCCCGACCCGGTTGAGGCCGATGAGCGTCAGGGGCAGCAGGGAGGCGACGATGACGAAGAACTGCAGCACCTCGTTGTAGATCGCCGCGCTCAGTCCGCCCAGCGTGATGTACGACAGCACCACCGCGCCTGCGACGATCAGCGAGACCCAGATCGGCCAGCCCAGCAGGGCCCGCACGATCCCGGCAAGGAGGGCGAGGTTGACGCCCGCGATCAGCAGCTGGGCGACCGCGAAGCTGATGGCGTTGACCAGGTGGGCTCCGGTGCCGAAGCGCCGGAACATGAACTCCGGCACCGAGCGCACCTTGGAGCCGTAGTAGAACGGCATCATCACGACGCCGAGGAACAGCATCGCCGGGACGGCACCGACCCAGAAGTAGTGGAAGGTCGGCAGACCGAGCTGGGCGCCGTTGGCGGACATGCCCATGATCTCGACGGCGCCGAGGTTGGCGGAGATGAAGGCCAGACCCGTCACCCACGCAGGCAGCGACCGGCCGGAGAGGAAGAAGTCGATCGAGTCGGACACCGACCGGCGGGCCATCACGCCGATGCCGAGGACGAATCCGAAGTAGATCGCGACCAGCAGGTAGTCGAGCCAGTTGGCGTCGATCAGGGTGTCCGAGCTCATGCGTGCCTCCCGAGGTTCATCTGGGCCCCCGTCAACCTAGACCCCCGCAGCGGCCTGCGAACCCACCCCTGGGGGTCAGTCGCCGACGACGACCTCGACCTCGAACCCCTCCGAGCTCTCCACGTAGAGCGCCACGTGCTGCTCGCCGCCGGCATGCGGGTAGCGGTCGGCGTACATCTCCTGCCAGCCGTGCCCGGCCGCCTCGGTCCGCATCCGGTCGAGCTCGTCGCGCGTCGCGACGGTCAGGGCGAGGTGGTTGATGCCGGGGCGCAGCCGGTCGTGGTCGCCGTGCTGGTCGGGCGAGTGCTCCATGAAGACGTAGGTGCCGTCGGGGTGCACCCACGACCGTACGCCGTCCTCGCGCCGCCACCCGCACGCCGCGAGCAGCCAGCCCCACTCCCCCTCGGCGCGGGCGACGTCGTCGACCCAGAGGTCGAGGTGGTGCAGTGCGCGGGTCACGCGGGCCAACCTAGACCCGCGGTCCGCCCCTGGCCGACGTGACGAGGACCGTCGCCGTCGCGGCGAGGGCGAGGCCTGTCCAGACGTAGCCGTCGAGGGTGGGGCGGTGGTCCATGATGTAGCCCTGCGAGAGCGCCCACGCCGACCACACCGCGGTCATGGCGCTGACGAGCAGGGCGGCCGTGGTCCAGGCACGGGTGACAGCGACGTAGATCGCCACGGCCACGACGAGCACGGTGATCCCGAGCGCCGGCCAGTAGACCGAGAAGGCGGCCGCGAAGCTCCCGCCGCCCTCGAGGTCCGCCTCCGGGTCCACGGACACCGGCGCCAGCCGGAGACCGCACAGGACCACCAACCACCCGGCGAACGCGACGAGGACCGCCCAGACCTGCGTCCCGGGCTTCATGGCAACCCGGCGGGGCTGGAGACGAGGCATGGGCCGACCCTAGCCAGCCCTGCTCCCGCCCTGCCTCCCTTCGCTGGTTGAGGTGCGAGCGCAGCGAGCCTCGAAACCATGCCCCCATCAGTGGTCGAGCAGCCACGCTCCCATCGGTGGTCGAGTAGCCCGCGAGGAACGAGCGGGCGTATCGAGCCCCACTGTCGGTGGTCTTCCCTATCATCGAACGCATGATCGAGTTGCTGGAAGCAGGACCGGAGGCCGGGGCAGACGCCCTCGGCCCCACCGCGCTGCTCGCCTCGATCAAGGCGTCCCGCTCCATCGAGAACACCGAGGCAGCCCGCCAGCTCGACCTCGCCGCCCGTTGGGCCGACCTCCACCCGCCCGAGTCCATCCACACTGCAGCGACCTTTGCGGTCGCGGGGTGTGAGCACGAGGAGCCGATCGCCGGACCGGGTACGCCGCTGGTGGCGGAGTTCTGCGTTGCCGAGCTCGGCACGGTCCTGGGCATCTCCTCGGTGTCGGCGAAGAAGCTGATCGGTCATGCCCTGGAGCTGCGCCACCGACTGCCGCGGCTGTGGGCGCAGGTCCATGCCGGACGGGTGTCGGCTTGGCGGGCGAGGGCGGTCGCCGAGGTGACGATCCACTCGGCCCCAGCGTTGACGGTCGAGGCAGCGGCATTCGTGGACGCCCAGGTCGCCGCCGTGGCGGGGAAGATCGGGCCCGCACAGCTCGACCGCCTCGTGGCCGAGACCATCAAGCGCTACGACCTCGCAGACGCCGACCCGGCCGCGGACCCGGAGGACGGGTACCTCCACGTCGACCCGCGCCACGTGACGATCCACGACCAGGACGTCCACTTCGCCGGCACGATCCGGCTCGAGGCCGAGATCGATCTCGCCGACGGGCTCGACCTCCACCAGGCCCTCGCCCACAACGCTGCCGCGCAGAAGGCCCTCGGGTCGACCGAGGCGCTCGACGTCCGCAGAGCGAAGGCCCTCGGCGACCTCGCCCGTACTCAGACCGCGCTCGACCTCCACGACTCTGATGGCGGTCGAGTAGCCGGCGAGGAACGAGCCGGCGTATCGAGGCCAGACCTCCCCGCCGCACGGGAGGTCGTGCTTCACGCCCACTTCGACGCAAGGTTCTCCGACGACTCCGCCGTGTTCGGTCCGACGGGGCGGCTCGAGGAAGGCCAGCGACTCGTCCTCCTGGAGCAGCTGATGACCTGGTGCGCCGACTCCCGGACCGAGATCACGATCAAGCCCGTCGTCGACCTCAACCAGCCCAAGTCCGCGCCCGGCTACGACATCCCGGACCGGATCCGCGATCACGTGATCTTCAGGGATCGCACCTGCGTGTTCCCGTTCTGCTCACGCCCCGCACGGGGGTGCGACGTCGACCACGTCATCGAGTACGACCACGACGCTGAGGCAGAAGGTCGGCCGCAGCCCGGGCCCACGCACACCGACAACCTCGCAGCCCTGTGCCGGTTCCACCACCGGCTCAAGACCCACAGTGCTTGGCGTTACGCAATGACTGCGCCCGGGATCTTCGAGTGGACCACCCCCCACGGGCACCGCTATCGCCGCGACCGCACCGGCACCACCGCCCTCGACCCACCCGAGCCCGGCCCACCCCGGATCCCGTCACCTCGAAGATGACCCCGCCCCACACCCCCGCCACCCACCAGGAGGCGGGGCCACAGGCGCGTTCGCGCAGGCCGTGAGAGTGTCGAGCGGTGTCCCTGCCTGTCCTCCGAGCTCGTCGGCTCGTGTTGAGGCCCGCTCGGCGTCCGCTCCTCCCCGGACGAGGGCTTGGGCTACTGGATCGGCTCGCTGGCCGAGGAGACGGTCGGATGGTGGGGCCTCGGCCGTGCCGCCGACAAGCCCGGAACGGGCGAGCTCGGCTTCAGGCTCCTCGCCTGCGTCCTGGCGCCAGGGTCTCGCCACGGAGGGCACGCACGCCCTTCTCCACCACGCGTTCGTCGATCGCGGTGTCGGGCACGTCTGGGCGGGAACCTCGACGGCCAACACGGGGTCGAGGCGGACCCTCGCCGCGGTCGGCCTGTCGTGCATCGACGAGCCGTTCCCGGGAGTCCTGACCTACGAGGTGACGGCCCGCACGTGGCGGGACCGCCTCACTCCCACTCGATCGTGCCCGGCGGCTTCGAGGTGATGTCAAGCGTGACCCGGTTGACCTCGGCCACCTCGTTGGTGATGCGCGTGGAGATCCGCTCCATCACCTCGTAGGGCAGACGGGCCCAGTCGGCGGTCATGGCGTCCTCGGAGGTGACCGGACGGATCACGACGGGGTGGCCGTAGGTGCGGCCGTCCCCCTGGACACCGACCGAGCGGACGTCGGCGAGCAGCACGACGGGCATCTGCCAGATGTCGCGGTCGAGCCCGGCGCGGGTGAGCTCCTGGCGCGCGATCGCGTCGGCGCGGCGCAGGATGTCGAGCCGGTCGGCGGTCACCTCGCCGATGATGCGGATGCCGAGGCCGGGGCCCGGGAAGGGCTGGCGCCAGACGATCTCGGCGGGCAGGCCGAGCTGCTCGCCGACGAGGCGGACCTCGTCCTTGAAGAGCGTGCGCAGCGGCTCGACGAGCGCGAACTCGAGGTCCTCGGGCAGGCCGCCGACGTTGTGGTGGGACTTGATGTTGGAGGTGCCGGCACCGCCACCGGACTCGACTACGTCGGGGTAGAGCGTGCCCTGCACGAGGAAGCCGACCTTCTCGCCGTGCTCGGCCGCCTCGCCGAGCACCTCGACCTCGGCGGCCTCGAAGGCACGGATGAACTCGCGACCGATGACCTTGCGCTTCTCCTCCGGGTCGGTGACGCCGGCCAGCGCGGCCAGGAAGGTCTCGCGGGCGTCGTAGACATGGAGGTTGACCCCGGTCGCGGCGACGAAGTCGCGCTCGACCTGCTCGGCCTCGCCCTCGCGGAGGAGCCCGTGGTCGACGAAGACGCAGTGGAGGCGGTCGCCGATCGCGCGCTGGACGATCGCGGCGGCCACGGCGGAGTCGACGCCGCCGGAGAGGCCGCAGATGGCCAGCCCGGTGTCGCCGATCTGCTCGCGCACCCGCTCGATCTGCTCCTCGGCGATGTTGAGCATCGTCCAGGTCTGTCGCGCACCCGCGATGTGGTGCAGGAAGTGCTCGAGGACCTTCTGGCCGTGCTCGGAGTGCAGCACCTCGGGGTGCCACTGCACGCCCGCGAGACCACGCGCGACGTCCTCGAAGGCCGCGACCGGCGTGTCCTCCGTCGAGGCCAGGACCGTGAAGCCCTCGGGCGCCTGGGCGACCGAGTCGCCGTGCGACATCCACACCTTGTGCTCGGCGGGGATGCCGTCGAGCAGCGTGCCGGGCTCGGAGACCACGACCGGCGTACGCCCGTACTCCCGCGCGCCGGTGTGGGCGACCTCGCCGCCGAGGCCCTTGGCCATCAGCTGGAAGCCGTAGCACATGCCGAAGACCGGCACGCCTGCCGTGAAGACGGCGGTGTCGATGCCGGGGGCGCCGTCGGCGTACACGCTGGACGGGCCACCGGACAGGATGATCGCCTTGGGGTTGCGCGCCAACATGTCGGCCACCGGCATCGTGTGGGGCACGATCTCGGAGTAGACCCGCGCCTCGCGCACGCGCCGCGCGATGAGCTGGGCGTACTGCGCCCCGAAGTCGACGACGAGGACCAGGTCGTGCTCTGCAGGCTGCGTCACGCGGCGAGTCTATCGATCGCCCGCCCCCGACCCGGCCCTCGCCCCAGGGCCCGATCGGGGAGGGAGGGTGACCGGGCCCTGGAGCTTGCTCCCAGCTGCTGCGGACAGCGCCGAGACCCGAGGCCCGACCCTTGGGAGGGAGCATGACTGCCGGGCCCCTTACCCGGGCAACGACCTCGCGGGGGGCTGGTTACGGCCTGCGGCCGACGTTTTCAGCTGACCCCGACGATCGGCAGGCGCAGGGCTCCCGGGGCCGCCTCCGGCACGACCGGGTTCTTCGGCTCCACCGGCGCGAGCCGACGGTAGGTCGAGCCGAGCGCGGGCCGCGGGTCGGCCTCGCCCTTGTTGGGCCAGAAGGCCATCGCCCGCTCGGCCTGCGCGGTGATCGTCAGCGACGGGTTCACCCCGAGGTTGGCCGAGACCGCCGACCCGTCCACCACGTGGAGGCCCTCGTGGCCGTAGAGGCGCTGCCACGGGTCGACGACGCCCGTCTCCGGGGAGTCGCCGATCGTGCAACCGCCGATGAAGTGCGCGGTCAGGGGCCGGTTGAAGGCCTCGCCCACGTTGCCGCCCGGGGTGCCACCGAGGACGTCCGCCATGCGGCGGGTGGCCTCGTAGGCGATCGGGATGTAGGTCGGGTTGGGCAGGCCGTGGCCCTGCTCGCTGGTCATCCGCCAGCCGAGGCGGCCCTTGACGCCCTTGGTGGTGATCGAGTTGTCCAGCGTCTGCATCACCAGCGCCACGATCGTGCGCTCCGACCAGTGCCTGAAGTCGTAGAGGTCGAGCGCGGTGCGCCGCTGCGCCCACAGCTCCTTGAGCCAGGTGCGCACCCGCGAGGTGCCGGGGGTGTCGTCGGCCAGCACCGTCTGCATGAGCGCCATCGCGTTGGAGCCGTGGCCGTAGCGGCACGGCTCGATGTGGGTGACCTCGTCGGGGTGCCACGACGAGGTGATCGCGACGCCGCGGGAGTAGTCGACGGACGTGTCGGGGGCCAGCGCCCCGAGGATCGCCTCGGAGTTGGTGCGGGTGAGCACGCCCAGCCGGTCGCTGATGCGCGGCAGGTCGCCCTCGCCCTTGAGCTGGTGGAGCAGCTTCTGCGTGCCGAGCGCGGCCGCGGAGAAGACGACCTGGTCGGCGGTGAACGTCTTGGTGGCAGTACGCCGTGACAGCTTGGCCTTGGTCCAGCGGGCCTTCACCTCGTAGCCGCCGCCGGCGCGGGGGCGTACGCGCGTCACGGTGGTCAGCGGGTGGACCACCGCTCCTGCCTGCTCGGCGAGGTGGAGGTAGTTCTTCACCAGGGTGTTCTTGGCGTTGTGGCGGCACCCGGTCATGCACTCGCCGCAGTTGAGGCAGGCGTTGCGGGCCGGGCCGGCACCACCGAAGTAGGGGTCGGCGACCTCCTCGCCGCCGCGGGCGTCGGGACCGCCGAAGAAGACCCCGACCGGGGTCGGGTGGAAGGTGTGGCCCACTCCCATGTCGTCGGCGACCTGCTTCATCACCTCGTCGGCCGGGGTGTGGAGCGGGTTCTCGACGACGCCGAGCATCCGCTTGGCCTGGTCGTAGTAGGGCGCGAGCTCGCCCTTCCAGTCGGTGATGTGCGCCCACGACGGGTCGCGGTAGAAGGCGTCGAGCGGCTCGTAGAGGGTGTTGGCGTAGACCAGGGAGCCGCCGCCGACTCCCGCGCCGGCCAGGATCATGCAGTCCTTGACCATGTCGATGCGCTGGATGCCGTACATCCCGAGCGCCGGCGCGAAGACGAACCGCTTGGCGTCGAAGGAGGTCGCGGGGAAGTCGTCGTCCTCGAAGCGCGCGCCGGCCTCCAGGACGCCCACGCGGTAGCCCTTCTCGGTGAGGCGCAGTGCCGTGACAGAGCCGCCGAAGCCGGATCCGACGACGAGGACGTCGTAGTGCTGGGCCTCGGGTCGGGTGCTCATGCGCGACCCAGCTTGTTGAGCACGCGCAGCGCCCGGGTCATCACCCGGGCGTTGGTCTCCTCCGACATGCCGAGCACCGGCGCGATCGGGAGGAGGCGCTGGGTGGCCACGGACTGCGCCTCGGTGTAGCGCAGGACGCCCTCAGCGCCCTGGCGCCGCCCCATGCCCGACTCGCGCATGCCGCCCATCGGCGCGCCGAGCGAGCCGAACGTCGCGCCGTACGGCTCGTTGACGTTGACCGTGCCACAACGGATCCGGCGGGCGAGCGCGCGGCCGCGGGCGGCGTCGCGCGTGTAGATCGAGGCGTTGAGGCCGTAGGTGCCGTCGTTGGCGCGGGCGACGGCCTCGTCCTCGCTGTGGAAGCGGTAGAGCGCGACGACCGGGCCAAAGGTCTCCCGGGCGAAGCACTCCATGTCGGCGGTGACGCCCTCCAGCACGGTCGGCTCGAAGACGTACGGCCCGAGGTCCGGGCGCGCCGTGCCGCCGCAGAGGACCGTCGCACCCTTGGCGACCGCGTCCTCGAAGTGGGCGGTGACGGTGTCGAGCTGGGTCTGCGAGATCAGCGAGCCCATGTCGACGTTCCAGTCGTGGCTCGCGCCGAGCGTCAGCGCCCGGGTGCGTGAGACGAAGGCGTCGACGAACCGGTCGTAGACCTGGTCGGCGACGAAGAGCCGCTCCGTCGACACGCACAGCTGACCGGCGTTGGCGAACACGCCGCGGACGGCGCCCTCCGCCGCGCGGTGCACGTCGGCGTCGCGCAGCACCAGCATCGGGTTCTTGCCGCCCAGCTCGAGCGAGCACCCGATCAGCCGGTCGGCGCACTGGCGGGCGATGAGCCGCCCGGTGGCGGTGGAGCCGGTGAAGCAGACGTAGTCGGCCGCGCCCACGACCGCGCCGCCGATCTCGGGCCCGGGGCCCGCGACGACCTGCCACAGCTCCGACGGGAAGCCCGCCTCGTCGAGCAGCTGGGCGGCCAGCAGCGCGGTCAGCATGGTCTGCGCGTCGGGCTTCGCCACCACGGCGTTGCCGGCCAGGAGGGCGGGCAGGCCGTCGCACAGCGCCATCGAGAGAGGGTAGTTCCAGGGCGAGATGATGCCGACGACGCCCTTGGGCACGCGGTTGACCTCGGCCCGGGTCAGCACCGGGAACATCCCGCCGACCCGACGGGTGTCGAGGTGCTCGTGGGCGGTGCGGGCGTAGTAGCGCGCGGTCAGCGCGAGGTGCGCGACCTCGAGGTAGGCGTCCTTGCGCGCCTTGCCCGACTCCCACACCACCAGGTCGATCAGCTCCTCCTGCCGGTCGAGCAGGAGGTCGTGCAGCCGCAGCAGGGCGGCGGCGCGGTCGTCGAGCGACGTGGCGGCCCAGGCCGCCTGGGCCGTACGCGCCCGCGCGAAGGCCTCGGCGACGTCGGCGGGGGTCGACTGCGGCACGTGGGCGAGCGGGGCGCCGCCGATCGGCGAGGAGACGGCGTGGGTCCGACCGGAGCTGCTCACCACGCGGCGGGTGAGGGAGGCGACGTACGAGCGGTCGAGGGCGTAGGCCGCGGTGCTGTCGTGCTCGGGGTCCGCGGGGCCGTCGGTGATCGGGCCTGAGACGGGGCTCTGGTCACTCATCCCAGCAGCGTAGGTCGACCCCCGCGCGCTTGCTACCGATCAGTCACTTCGTCCCAGCATTTGACACTTCGGGGTGATTTGTCCAACCCCGCCCCGGCGCCGTCAGACGATCTCGGGAGCCTTCACCCGCGCCTCGTCGGCCTCCTGGTCGGTCGACATGAGCTGGCTCTGCCGCTCCGCCTCCACCCGACGCAGGTAGTGGTCCACCTCGTCATCGACCTGGGCTGCGTCCCAGCCCAGCGCCTCGCCCATCAGCTCCGCGGCCGGGCGGGCGGCGTGGATGCCGCGGTCGAAGGTCTCGATCGAGACCCGCGTCCGGCGGGCGAGCACGTCGTCGAGGTGGCGCGCCCCCTCGTGCGTGGCGGCGTAGAGCACCTCGGCGCGCAGGTAGTGCTCGGCTCCGGGGAGGGGCTCGCCGAGCTCGGGACGCTGGTGGATGAGGGCGAGGACCTCGTCGACGAGGCCGCCGTAGCGACCCAGCAGGTGGTCGATCACGCCGATCTCGAGGCCGGACGCCCGGCTCAGCGCCACGCGCTGGTTGGTGCGGGCCTCGAAGCCCCATGCACCCATCAGCGGCACCCGGTCGGTGATCGAGGCCGGCGTCGGACCCGAGCTGCTGGAGGCGTGCTCCAGCGCGTGGTCGACCGCGTCGCGCGCCATGACGCGGTACGTCGTCAGCTTGCCGCCGGCGACCAGCACGAGGCCCGGCACGGGGCTGGCGACCGTGTGCTCGCGGGAGAGCTTGGTGGTCTCCCCCATCTCGCCCTCCTTGCGCATCGGCTTGAGCAGCGGCCGCAGCCCCGCCCAGACGCCGATCACGTCCCGGTGGTCGAGCGGGTCCTTGAGCAGCCGGTTGACGTGGCCGAGGAGGTAGTCGATGTCGGTCTTGCTCGCCGCCGGGTGGGCGAGGTCGAAGTCCCAGGCGGTGTCGGTGGTGCCGATGATCCAGAAGTCGTCCCACGGGATGACGAAGAGCACCGACTTCTCGGTCTTGGTGATGAAGCCGCACTCCGAGCGGATCCGGTCCTTCGGCACGACGAGGTGGATGCCCTTGCTGGCGTCGACGTCGAGCTGGGCCTTGCCACCGATGAGCTCCTGGACCTCGTCGGTCCACACGCCGGCCGCGTTGATGACCACCTTGGCCCGGATCTCGAGGTCGCGCTGGCCCTCGAGGTCGCGGGCCTGCACGCCGACGACGCGGTCGCCCTCGCGCAGGAAGCCGGTGACCTTGGTGCGCGTCGCGACGTGGGCGCCGTTGTTGGCGGCGGTGCGGGCGATCATCATCACCAGCCGGGCGTCGTCGACCTGGCAGTCGTAGTAGCGGATCGCGCCGTGCAGCTTGTCGGTCCTGATGTCGGGGGCCATGCGGGCCAGCTGCTTGCGGAAGACGTGCTTGTGCTTGGGCACGCCCATGTCGTACTTGCCGGTCATCGCCATGCCGTCGTAGAGCGCCACACCGGCACCGACGTAGGGCCGCTCCCACGCGTGCTCGAGCGGGTAGAGGAACGGCACCGGGCGCACGAGGTGGGGCGCGAGCCGCGTCAGCAGCAGGCCGCGCTCCTCCAGCGCCTCCTTGACCAGCGCGAAGTCGAACATCTCGAGGTAGCGCAGGCCGCCGTGAACCAGCTTGGACGAGCGCGAGGACGTGCCGGAGGCGAGGTCGCGCTGCTCGACCAGGCCGACCTTGAGGCCGCGGGTGACCGCGTCGAGGGCGGCGCCGACCCCGACGATGCCGCCGCCGACCACGAGGACGTCGAGCTCACCTGCGGCGAGGTGCTCGAGGGCGTCAGCGCGTTGGTCGGCGTCGAGGGCCTTGGCGAGGGTCATGCCCCCAGTGTCTCAGGGCGGCCCAGCGCTCGGCAGCCTCCGGCTCAGTGCTGGACGACGACCTCGATGCGCTGGAACTCCTTGAGCTCGGTGTAGCCGGTGGTGGCCATCGCGCGGCGCAGGGCACCGATGAGGTTCATGGTGCCGTCAGCGGTGCGCGAGGGGCCGAACATGATCTCCTCGAGCGTCCCGACCGGGGCGAACTCGACGCGCTGGCCGCGCGGCAGGTCGGCGTGGGTGGCCTCGCTGCCCCAGTGGAAGCCGCGCCCGGGCGCCTCGGCGGCGCGGGCGAGCGGGGAGCCGATCATCACCGCGTCGGCACCGCAGGCGACCGCCTTGGCGATGTCGCCGGAGCTGCCGATCGAGCCGTCGGCGATGACGTGGACGTAGCGGCCGCCCGACTCGTCGAGGTAGTCGCGGCGGGCGGCGGCCACGTCGGCCACGGCGCTCGCCATCGGGACGGCGACACCGAGGACGGTGCGCGTGGTGTGGGCCGCACCCCCACCGAAGCCGACCAGGACGCCGGCCGCGCCGGTGCGCATCAGGTGCAGCGCGGCCTGGTAGGTCGCGCAGCCACCGACGATGACGGGGACGTCGAGCTCGTAGATGAACTCCTTGAGGTTCAGCGGCTCGGCCTGGCTGCTGACGTGCTCGGCGCTGACGGTGGTGCCGCGGATGACGAACATGTCGACGCCGGCGTCGACGACCGCCTTGACGTGCTCCTTGGTGCGCTGCGGCGAGAGTGAGCCGGCGACCGTGACGCCCGCCGCGCGCACCTCCTTCAGGCGCGCGGTGATGAGCTCGGGCTTGATCGGCTCGGTGTAGATCTCCTGCATCCGGCGCGTGGCGTCGGCGCCCTGGAGCCCGGCGACCTCCTCGAGCAGGCCGGTCGGGTCGTCGTAGCGCGTCCACAGGCCCTCGAGGTTGAGCACCCCGAGGCCGCCCATCTGCCCGAGCGCGATCGCCGTGGACGGCGACATGACGGAGTCCATCGGCGCGGCCAGCACGGGGATGTCGAAGCGGTAGGCGTCGATCTGCCAAGCGGTGCTGACCTCCTCGGGGTCGCGGGTGCGCCGCGAGGGCACGATCGCGATGTCGTCGAAGGAGTAGGCGCGGCGACCGCGCTTGGCACGGCCGATCTCGATCTCGGTCACCGGGTCAGCCTATCGGCGGCGGTCGTTGGGCAACGAGTCGTGCACAAGTCGGCCAAGTCGCCACGCGGACGCAGCGGCCTCCCTACCGTCGACCGGGTGGGGAAGAGATGGCTCGCGCGCGTCGTCGCGGCGGCCTGCCTGGCCGGTGGGGTGTCGGGCACGGTCGTCGCGACGGCACACGCGTCGGACGACTACCCCTGGGCCTGGCAGGGCCAGTGCCCGATCGAGCCGCAGGTGCCGATCGACGAGCCGACGCCCACGCCCGTCCCCACGCCGACCCCTACCCCGCCGAAGCCGGGTGAGACCCCGGCGCCCGTGCCACCGCCTCCCCCGCCTCCCCCGCCGCCCGTGCTCGACCCGGTCTCGGGGCACCTCTACGACCCCCGCGGCCCGAAGCCGACGTGCGCGCGCCGGGTCTGGTCGATCGACGGGTCGATCGGCGACCCCTGGGGCTTCGTGCTCCGCAACTGCACCAGCTTCGTGTCATGGCGCCTGCACGAGCGCAACGGCATGGCCGGCTTCTCCAACCACTTCCGCGGTGAGCACTGGGGCAACGCCGCGAACTGGGACGACGTCGCGCGTCGCCTCGGCTATCGCGTCGACTCCGTCCCTGCCATCGGCGCCGTCGCGCAGACCGACGCGGGACGTGTCGGCCACGTCGCTTGGGTGACGGCGATCGGTCGCGGCACGGTGACGATCGAGGAGTACAACCACGCCCTGCCCGGTGGCTACGGCAGCCGCACCGTCCCGGTCGGCGAGTTCCGCTACCTGCACCTCGCCGACGTCACCCCGTCGCCACTCATCGGCTCGGACCGCCCCGCCGTGTCGGCCCCGGACGGGCTCGGCGGGTCGTGGACCGCCCGCGTCGACGACCGCGGCACGCTCTGGGTGGCGCGACCGGGTCGCCCCGCGCGGGCGGTCGGTCCGCGCCGCACGTTCTCGACCCTCGCCGCCCCGTCACTCGTCCTGTCCCGCGCCGGGCTGCCGTGGGTCGCCGCCACCACGCAGGACGGACGCGTGCTCGCCGGCCCGTCCCGTCACGGCCGCCTCGTCCTGCGACCGCGCGCCGTCTCGGCTACCACGGCCAGCCCGGCGCTCGCCCTCTCGCGCACCGGTCGGCCGCTGCTGGCCAGCGTGACGCCCGACGGCACCCTCGTGGTCCGGAGGCTGACCCTCCGGGCGGGCTGGAGCCGACCCGACCGCATCGGCCGACCGGGATCGTGGGGCACCCACACCGCACCCGTCCTGGGCAGCGACGCGGACGGACGGACGTGGCTGGTCGCGGTGAGCGCCAGCGGCACCAGCTTCGCCCAGCTGGTCGGGCAGGGACGCCTCCACCGCCTCCCGGGTGCCGCGGCGTCCGCGACCTCGACCCCGACCCTGAGCACCGACCGCGCCGGCACCACCCGCCTGCACCAGGTGACCGCCTCCGGTCGTCTCGGCGTACGCACCCTCGCCGACGGTCGCTGGAGCCGTCCGGAGTGGCTGCCCGGCCGGTGGTCCCCCTACGCCTCCCCTGCGGTCGCCGACGTCGCGGGCAGCCTGCACGTGGCGGGCACCGACGCCGACGGCGCGGTCGTCGTGCGCAGCGCGGTGCCCGGCGAGCCCTCGCGGTTGCCGCGCGGCGTGCGCTCGGCGCGGGACCTCACCAGTTCGCCCGGCCTCGTCACCCGCCGCGGCGCAGGCGTGTTCGTGGTGACCCGCACGGCATCGCGGCTGCTGACCCGCCCGGCGGCGGCGGTGGTCGGCGACTCGATGCCGACCAGTGCCGGCTTCACCCCGTGAGGTCCACGGCCCGGGCGATCCTGCGACGCAACCAGGCGGCGTAGCGCTCGACGCTCCAGCCGAGCTCGCCCGAGAGCACCAGGTAGGTCTCCGAACGCGTCAGCACGACGATCTCGTCGATCGCGTCCGGGTGGACCGGACCGGTGGCGAGCAGCGGCACCACCTCGGTGACGACGTCGACGTGCCCGCGGCGCGCGCCCTGGAGGAGGGTCCGCATGCCGAGGTCCTCCGAGGCGCCCTGGACCATCGCCGGGACGAAGGGCGCCATCGGCACCACCGACGCGCACACGAACTCGACGAACCGGTCGAGCCTCACCGAGGGGTCGGGCTCCTCGGCCAGTCGCAGTGCGGCGAAGGACTCGCTCAGGGACGCGGTGCCCGCGAAGGACGCGGACCGCATCGCGAGCATGAGCAGCGCCTGCTTGGCCCCGAAGGTCTTGCTGACGTACTCCGGTGAGACCCCGGCCTCGCGGGCCACGCCGGCGATGGTCGTGCCCGTCCATCCGTGCTCGGGGAACAGCCGCGACGCGGTCGCCACGACGTGGGCGCGCCGACGCTCGGCGGCGGCGCGGCGGCCGCTGGCGTCGTACGCCCTGCGCGGGGCCACCCTCGTGCCCGTGGTCGCGGCACCCGCGATCGACGCCGGCCGTGTGGCCGGCGTCGACGCGGGTTCGTCGGCCGGTGTTGGTGCGTCCCTCGCCTCAGCGAGCGGACCACGAGCCCCACGCCCGTCCACTACCGGCCACCCCCTGTTTGGATACAGGCACACCGTAACCAATGACGCCCAACCCGCACCCGGGATGCACAGGTGGTCTGGACCAGTGCCGCGAGGTGCGGGCGAGGCGTGATCAGCGCCCGGCGTACGCCCAGGAGGTCACGTTCTCGGTGTCCTCGAGGCCGGTGAAGCCCTCGACCGGCGCATAGGTGTCGGTCTCGAACTCGATGTTCTCGTCGTCCGCGGTGCCTCCGACGTTGTCCGGGCCGACCCCGTAGAGGTTGAGCCCGAAGTTGGCGCCGCCGGAGTCCATCATGTTGTGGATCTCGTCGGCGTTGTCGGTGTGGTAGCTGCCGATGGTGTGGCCGACCTCGTGGGCCGTCACGTTGGCCACCGCGGCGGTCACGAACGCGATCTTGTCGCTGCTGGCGTTGATGTAGGTGTTGAGCGACGACGCCGGTCCGGCCGGCGCGCTAAGCACGTCGAGGAGCACGATCGCCTCGTCCTCCTGGCCGAAGTTGCCCGGGTCGATGTACTGCGCGATGCCGATCGTGCTGATGCCGGTCTCGGCGATCGTGCCGGCGACGTAGATCCGCGAGACGTTCTCCTGCCCGATCAGCTCGGGGTTGGTGCGGGCATTGAGGACCTCGACGTTGACGTCGGGGTTGGTGCCCGCGATCTCGGCCTGGAGGTTGCGGCGCACCTGGTTGAGGATGCGGTTCTCCATCCGCCGCGCCTCGGTGCGGGCGATCCCCCACTGCGGGACGAACGCCGCGAACGGCGACACCGACCGGGTGCCCGGACCGCCCCACGTCGCGGTGTTGACCCGGCCGGGTGCGAAGTCGAGGAGGACGGTCTGGGTGCGTCCGCGGTCACCCTGGGTCCCGGGCCGGTAGCCCTCGACCGTCACGTCGTAGGCACCCGTGCCGCCGGAGACCTGGACGGTGTACCAACCGGCCTCCTCGGCGACGTAGGCGATCGCGGTGTTGCCGCCGCCGATCAGCGGCGAGGTCGGCGGGTAGAGCGAGGACGCATCGGTGCCCACTCCCCCGACGCGCTGCTCGCCGGAGGGCGTGCGCACCGTCAGTCCGGTCGCGGCGCCCTCGGCGCCCGCTCCGACCACGTCGCCCGGACGCAGACGGACCGAGAAGAAGTCGGCGTCGAGCTCCTGGCTGGCGATCGAGACGCGGTAGGCACCCGTGTCAGCACCACCAGCACCGCTGCCGGAGTCGAACGGGTCGCCCGGCAGCGGGTCGAGGGCGTAGCCGCCGACCATCACGTAGTAGGTGCCGGGGGTGGCGGGCTGGTAGGACAGCGAGCTCAGCACGCCCGTGCCGCTGTCGTCGTCGGCGACCAGCGGCGTGCCCTCGGCGTCCCAGACGACGAGGATCGTGTCGACACCGGCGGCGCTGCCCTCCGTGTCGGCGGTGAGGGTCTCGCCCGCACCGACCTCGACGGAGTAGAAGTCGAAGTCGTTGGTGCCGTCGCCGCCCGACCCGATCGGGCCGTGCGGGCCGTCGCCGAGCACCGAGTCGGTGACCGAGGCGCCACCCCCGGTGATGCCCGTGGAGGTCGCCAGCGGGATCGCCCCCTGGTCCTCGGCGGTGGTCACGACGCGAGGCGTGGCGCCCGCAGTGGCGGCCAGCTCACCGAGGATGCGTACGGCGGGCATCCGGGCCGCAGCGGTGCCGAAGCCCGGGATCGGCTCGGCGTCGGGGTGCGAGTCGTTGGACCCCGCTGTCCCGGCGGGCTCCTCCTCGTCGTGGACGAAGGGGGTCAGCACCCCGCGGGCGTTGACACCCCGGCCGCTGGCGCCGAACGCGGCGCGCCGGTTGGAGGCCAGCCTGGCGGAGTCGGCGCGACTCTCGGCGCGCTCGTGCATCACCTTGTTCCAGGCGAAGTAGTTGGCGTCGCCGATGTCGGGCAGGTTGGCCAGGTAGGGGTTGGGGTTGGTCCGTGCCGTGAGCGCAGCAGCGTCGGACTCCTTGGGCGCGACCTGCAGCCCGAGCCCGAGGGCCTCCTGCTGGGCCGGGGTGACGGTGTCGTCGCCCGCCGGCGCGGCGGTCGACACGGCGGGTGCTACGAAGGCCAGCAGACCGGCTGCACCGGTCACGACCACATGGTTTCTGCGCACTGAAGCGCTCCTCCCGAGAGAAATCGGGATCGAGCGCCCGCAGGCGATGGATCACACCGTCGTCGTGGGGCCCGATCCCCTGACCCTCGTCAACGTAGGCCCTACCGGTGGGTTGCGGAACGCTACTTTCGACCGATCGGTGCGGCTCAGCGGCCGGAGTAGTTCGGCGCCTCGACGGTCATCTGCACGCCGTGCGGGTGGCTCTCCTTGAGCGAGGCCGACGTGATCCGCACGAAGCGCCCCTTCTCCTGCAGCTCGGGGATGGTGCGCGCACCGACGTAGAACATCGACTGGTTGAGACCGCCCACGAGCTGGTGGGCGACCGCGGACAGCGGGCCGCGGTAGGCGACCTGGCCCTCGATGCCCTCGGGGACGATCTTGTCGTCGCTGGCGACCTCGGCCTGGAAGTAGCGGTCCTTGGAGTAGGACTTCTTGCCGCGGCTGCTCATCGCGCCGAGCGACCCCATGCCGCGGTAGGACTTGAACTGCTTGCCGTTGACGAAGACCACGTCGCCGGGCGACTCCTCGCAGCCGGCGAGCATCGAGCCGACCATCACCGCGTCCGCGCCGGCGACGAGCGCCTTGGCGATCTCCCCGGAGTGCTTCATGCCGCCGTCGGCGATCAGTGGGACACCCGCGGGCTTCGTGGCCAGCGACGCCTCGTAGACCGCGGTCACCTGCGGCACGCCCACGCCGGTGACGACGCGGGTGGTGCAGATCGAGCCCGGCCCCACGCCCACCTTGACGGCGTCGGCGCCTGCGTCGACGAAGGCCTGCGCGCCCTCGCGGGTCGCGACGTTGCCGCCGATGACCTGCACGTGCTTGGTGGCCGGGTCGGACTTGAGCCGGCGGACCATGTCGAGGAGGAGGTGGACGTGGCCGTGGGCGGTGTCGGCGACGAGCACGTCGACGCCGGCCTCGACCAGCGTCGTGGCCCGCTCCCAGGCGTCGCCGAAGTAGCCGATGGCCGCGCCGACCAGCAGGCGCCCGTCGGCGTCGTACGACGCGTGGGGGAACTGCTCGCCCTTGACGAAGTCCTTGACCGTGATGAGGCCGCCGAGGCGACCCTCGTCGTCGACGAGGGGCAGGCGCTCGCGCTTGTGGGCGCGCAGCAGGGCGGTGGCGTCCTCGCGGGAGATGCCGATCCGGCCGGTGATCAGGCCCTCGCTGGTCATCACCTCGGTGACCTTGGTGGTGGCCCACTCCGCCACGGGGGTGAAGCGCAGGTCGCGGTTGGTGATGATGCCGAGCAGGTGGTCGTCGACGTCGACGACGGGCAGTCCGGAGACGCGGTACTCGCCGCAGAGGCGGTCGAGGTCCTCCAGCGTCGCGTCGGGACCGATCGTGACAGGGTTGGAGATGATCCCGGTCTGGGTGCGCTTGACCAGGTCGACCTGGCGGGCCTGGTCCTCGATGGAGAGGTTGCGGTGCAGCACGCCGAGGCCGCCCTCGCGGGCCATCGCGATGGCCATGCGCGCCTCGGTGACGGTGTCCATGGCGGCGCTGATCAGCGGCACCCGGACGGAGATCTCACGCGTGAGGCGCGTGGTCGTGTCGATGTCGCTGGGGGCGAGGTCCGACTCCCCCGGCAGCAGCAGCACGTCGTCGTAGGTGAGGCCCAGCGCGGCAAACTTCTCAGGGATCTCCACGCCCCTCATTCTACGGGCGTACGACGGGTGCTCTGGGACAGTGTCGCCATGGGCTTCTCCCGCGTGGTCTGGCTGGCTGCCGCAGCCGCCCTCCTCGCCCGGTTCCCCTCGCTGCTGTGGCCGTTGCGACCGGACGAGGCCGGCTTCCTCATGGTCGCGCGCAGCTGGGACCCCGGACCCGACTCGCTCTACGGGCCCTACTGGGTCGACCGGCCCCCGCCGATCATCTGGCTGATGCAGGCCACCGACGCCGCCGGAGGGGCGTACGCCCACCGGCTGGTCGGCGCCGTCGGGTGCGCGCTGCTGGTCCTGGCGGCCGCCGCCGCGACGCGCGAGGTGGCGATCCGCGCGGGCGTGCTCGGCCACTCCTCGGTGCGACGACTCTGCGGCTGGGTCGCGGTGGCGACCGCCGCGATGGTGGCCAACGCCCAGATCGACCCGGTCGCCGCCAAGGGCGAGCTGTTCGGCATCCCGCTGGTGCTGGCGTCGTGCTGGCTCTCGCTGCGCGCCGTGCGCCGCGTCTCGGTCGGCGACGCCTTCTGGGCGGGCCTGCTGGCGATGACGGCCGTCGGGCTGAAGCAGAGCATCGTCGGCGGGCTCGTCTTCGGAGGGGTGCTGCTCCTCGCCTCCGCCCTGGCCCGCCAGCTGCCGCCGCGTGCCGCGCTGCGGTGCGCTGCGGGCGCCGTGGCCGGCGCGGTCGTGCCGGTGGCCGTCGTCGTGGGCTGGGCGGTCGTGGCCGGCGTACGGCTGGAGGTGCTGTGGTACGCCACGGTCTCGTTCCGCTCCGATGCCAGCCGGGTGATCGCGACCCAGAACGCCGAGGGCGCGACCGGGCGGATCTCGGTGCTGCTCCTGGTGTTCGTCGGCTCCGGGATGGTGCTCGTGCTGGCCGCCTACCTGTGGCGCCTCCCCTCGATGCTGCGCCACGACGCGGTGCCGGTCGTCGCGACCACGACGATGCTCGCCGTCGACCTGCTCGCCGTGGCGCTGAGCGGCAGCTTCTGGACGCCGTACCTCTTCGTGCCGATCCCGGCGCTCGCGCTGGCGCTCGCCCTCCTCGTCGCCCACGACCACCTCGGGCTCGCGCCCCACCGGGTGACGGTGGCGACCGTGGGCCTCGTGGTCGCCTCGAGCGTCGTCGCCCTGGTCGGCTGGACCGTCGGCTGGGTGGCGGGCCGCGTCCCCGTCGAGGTGCGGACCGGCCAGGCCATCGCCGCGGCCGAGCGGCCCGGCGACCGGGTGCTGGTCTACGGCGGGCGGGCCGACATCCAGTGGGCCACCGGCGCGCGCTCGCCCTACCCCCACCTGTGGTCGCTGCCCATGCGCACCCTCGACCCGGGCCTCACCGACCTCGAGGCCGTGCTCACCGGGAGCGACCCGCCGACCTGGTTCGTCGAGGCGACCTTCATCAACACCTGGAGCGAGCTCGGCACCCGGCCCATCGAGCGGTCACTCATCCGCAAGTACGAGTTCGTGCGCACCGCCTGCGACCGCTACCGCGTCTACCACCTCAACACCGTCGACCCGGTCCGGCTCGACGTCGACTGCAGCACGCCCTGGCGCACCATCTGGGGGCGGTGAGGCGCGCTCAGACCCCGACGAGGCGGCGTACGGGGATCCGGACCGTCAGGTCGTCGGCCCCCATCCGGATCCGCCCGCGCAGGCCCGAGCCGAGCACCAGCGGGAGCACGGCCTGGTTGTCGGCGCTCGTGCGCACGACGAGCTCCTCGGCACCGCCGGCGCGGGCGGCCCGCACCGACTCGATGAGCAGGCGCGAGCCGATGCCGCGGCGCCGCCAGGCGGGGTCGACCACCAGGTCGAGGTGCCACGCACGCTCGTCGTCCACGGTCCACGAGGCCGAGCCGACCACGGCGCCACCGACGTACGCCGACACGGCTGCGTTGCCCGTCTCCAGGGTCGGCGCTCCGTCGTCGCCGTCGCCGGGCACGGGGGCGGACCGGGGCTGCGCCGCCGCCAGCACGTCGGTCACCAGCTCGGCCAGCGCCGCGCCGCGGGCGTGCTCGGCCGCCGTGAACGGCACGGTGCGACGCAGCTGCACCGACACGTCGCCGATCTCGAGGTCCATCGCGTCCAGCAGCGGCTCGAGCGGCGAGCCGGCCGGGTCGGCCTCGGCATCGAAGAGGTGGGCGACCACGTCCGGGAAGGACGCCGGCTGGGCCAGGATGCTGCGCGCCGCGAGGACGTAGCGGGTGGGCTGGTCGCCCAGCGTCGCCTCGGTGCACGGCAGCACGCTGACCCGGCTGCCGCCCGAACGCTCGACCAGGTCGGCGAGATCGGCGAGCTCCCACTCCTCGGGCGTGCGCAGCACCAGCTCGTCGGTCACGCGGTCGACGCCGGGGAAGACCTGCAGCGCCAGGATGTTCACCCCGGCAGCGCCGCACGCCGTCGTCAGCTCGGCCAGGGCCCCGGGACGGTCCGCCAGGGTCGTACGCACTCTCCACAACATGGCGCCCAGCCTGCCGGGCCGGTGTTTCGGGAGGTCGACCCAGGCGTTTCGGCCCGATCACATCTGCGGCGCGACGACCTCTGCGCGAGAAGGCAGCAGGCCCGCACCGGAGTCCGGTGCGGGCCTGCTGGGTGGAACGGGTCGATCAGTGGCCGTGGCCGTGACCGTGGCCGCCGCCGGCAGCAGCCGGCTCCTCGTCCTCGGGCTTCTCGACGATCAGCGTCTCGGTGGTGAGCAGCATCGCCGCGATGGAGGTCGCGTTGACGAGCGCCGAGCGGGTGACCTTGACCGGGTCGAGCACACCCTGGGCGACCAGGTCGCCGTAGGTGTCCTCGGCGGCGTTGTAGCCGTTGCCGACGCCGAGCTCGCGGACCTTGGCGGTCACGACGTAGCCGTTGACGCCGCCGTTCTCGGCGATCCAGCGCAGCGGCTCGTCGCACGCCTTGCGGACCACGCGCACGCCGTAGGCCTCGTCACCGGTCAGGCCCAGGTCGCCGTCCAGGACGGAGACCGCGTGGATGAGCGCGGAGCCACCGCCGGGGACGATGCCCTCCTCGATCGCGGCGCGCGTCGCGGAGACGGCGTCCTCGATGCGGTGCTTCTTCTCCTTCAACTCCACCTCGGTGGCGGCGCCGACCTTGATCACGCAGACACCGCCGGCGAGCTTGGCGAGGCGCTCCTGGAGCTTCTCGCGGTCCCAGTCGGAGTCGGTGTTCTCGATCTCGGCCTTGATCTGGTTGACGCGACCCTCGACGGCCGTGCGGTCGCCCGCACCGTCGACGATGGTGGTGTTGTCCTTGGTGATGACGACACGGCGCGCCTGGCCGAGGACCTCGAGGCCCACCTGGTCGAGCTTGAGGCCGACCTCGGGGGCGACGACCTGGCCGCCGGTCAGGGTCGCGATGTCCTGCATCATCGCCTTGCGGCGGTCACCGAAGGCGGGGGCCTTGACCGCGGCGACGTTGAACGTTCCGCGGATCTTGTTGACCACCAGGGTCGAGAGCGCCTCGCCGTCGACGTCCTCGGCGAGGATGAAGAGCGGCTTGCCGGTGCCGATGACCTTCTCGAGGACCGGGAGCAGCTCCTGGATCGAGGAGATCTTGCCCTGGTGCAGGAGGATGTAGGGGTCGTCGAGGACGGCTTCCATCGACTCCGGGTCGGAGACGAAGTAGGCCGAGATGTAGCCCTTGTCGAACTGCATGCCCTCGGTGAACTCGAGCTCGGTGCCCATGGTGTTGGACTCCTCGACCGTGATCACGCCGTCCTTGCCGACCTTGTCGAAGGCCTCGGCGAGCAGGTCGCCGATGTGGCTGTCACGGCTCGAGATCGTGGCGACGGACGCCATGTCCTCACGGGACTCGACCTCGCGGGCGGCCTCGCGCAGGGCGTCGCCGACGGCCTCGGCCGCGGCGTCCATGCCCCGCTTGAGACCCATCGGGTTGGCGCCGGCCGCGACGGCACGGAGGCCCTCGTGGACCATGGCCTGGGCCAGGACGGTGGCGGTGGTGGTGCCGTCACCAGCGATGTCGTTGGTCTTGGTGGCCACCTCCTTGGTGAGCTGGGCACCGAGGTTCTCGAAGGGGTCGTCGAGCTCGATCTCACGGGCGACGGTGACACCGTCGTTGGTGATGGTCGGCGCGCCCCACTTCTTGTCGAGGACGACGTAGCGGCCCTTGGGGCCGAGCGTCACCTTGACGGCGTTGGCGAGGGCGTCGACGCCGCGCTCGAGGGCGCGGCGGGCGTTCTCGTCGAACTCCAGGATCTTGGGCATCTATGTGCTCCTAGGCAAATGTGTGTGTCGTACGGGCCTGACGTGCCTGGCGCCCGGCTGGCAAGGCGCCGCCGCGAAGGCGACCTTCGAGCGAAGCGGGTCGTCGAGCGGCGGCAACGCCGCCAGCCGGGATGCCAGGTGCGTCAGGAGACGACGGCGAGGATGTCGCGGGCGGAGAGGATGAGGTACTCCTGGCCGGCGTACTTGACCTCGGTGCCGCCGTACTTGCTGTAGATGACCTTGTCGCCGACCGCGACGTCGAGCGGGACGCGGTTGCCGTTGTCGTCGATGCGACCGGGACCGATCGCCACGACCTCGCCCTCCTGGGGCTTCTCCTTGGCCGTGTCCGGGATGACCAGGCCGGAGGCCGTGGTCTGCTCGGCTTCGAGCGTCTGGACGACGATGCGGTCCTCGAGGGGCTTGATGTTGACCGACACTTCGGATCAACCTCCACTTTCTCTGCGCGAGATTCTTCAGGAGCCCGGACTCATTCGTCCGGGGCTCCCAGGACGTGGGCCCGGGACCTGGTCGGCACGCCGTCGCGGGGATCGCGCCGGGTCTCGGGCATTGGCATTCTCGGGGTGAGAGTGCCAGCACAGACGCTAGCACTCTCCCCAATCGAGTGCTAGCCGGTGGTGCCGCTGACAGGATGGCCGGGTGGAGATCGAGACGCTGGACTGGCTGCAGACCCCCGAGGGTGGTCGCCTGCTGGTCCACGCCGCCCAGGCCTGGGCCGACCACCCGGGCGACCCGGTGCGGGTCGCGAGCGTCGTACGCCGCCTCGAGCCCGACGCGGAGAAGGCAGCGGCGGCCACCACCCAGGCGCGGCTGCGCGAGCGCGCGGTCGCGAAGTTCGGTGACGCCGCTCCCCTGATGTTCTTCACCCCCGACGCGCTCGAGCAGGCCACCCGCTCCCGCGTCGCCGACCACCGTGCCGCCCGGCTCGCGGCCGCGATCCCCGAAGGCAGCGTCATCGACCTCGGCTGCGGAATCGGAGGCGACCTCCTGGCCTTCTCCCGCGCCGGGCTCGTGGCGGCCGGGATCGACCAGGACCCCGTCCGGGTCGCGATGGCGCGGGCCAACCTGGCGGCCCTCGGGCTTGCCGGCGCGGTCCAGGTGGGCGACGCCACGACCGTCGACCCGAGCGGGTTCGGCGCCGCCTTCGCCGATCCCGCCCGCCGGAGCGGGCGCGGACGGGTCTTCGACGTCGACGGCTGGACTCCCCCGTGGCCGTGGGTCCTCGACCTGCTGCGACGGCGCGCGCTGGTCAAGGTGGCCCCCGGGATCGGCCACGACCTCGTCCCCCAGGGCGTCGAGGCGGAGTGGGTCAGCGACGGCGGCGAGGTGAAGGAGGCCGTGCTGTGGTCCCCGGACCTGTCCACGACCGACCGGCGCGCGACCGTGATCGGCGAGGGCGGTCTGGCGACCCTGACGCAGGAGGACGACCCCGGCGCCGAGGTCCGCCCGGTCGGCGACTACCTCTACGAGCCCGACGGCGCCGTGATCCGCGCCGGCCTCGTCACCGCCGTGGCGGCCGGTGTCGGCGGCGGGCTCATCGACCCGCACATCGCCTACGTCACCGGCGACGCCCCGTTCCGTACGCCGTTCGCGCGGGGCTACCGCCTCGTCGAGCACCTTCCCTACCGCGAGAAGCAGCTGCGCGCGGCGCTGCACGAGCGCGGCATCGGTCGCCTCACGATCAAGAAGCGCGGCGTGCAGGTCGTCCCCGAGGAGCTGCGCAAGCGGCTTGCCCTCAGGGGGGACGCGGAGGCGACGCTGGTCATGACGCGCGTGGCCGGGCAGGGCACGGCGTTGCTGGTCGAGCCGTTCTGAGCCGTCTCAGCAGCCGGGGCGCGAGACGCCGGCGACCGTGACGGGCAGTCGTCCCGGCGCGGGAGCCTGTCCGAGCAGCACCTCGACGAGGACCGCCATCGCTGCGGGGGTGTCGCCGTACGTCGCGATGCGGGTGGGCGCGCTGACCCGCCCCAGCACCCACGGGCTGTCGGTGGCGACAGCCACCTCGCCGTCGACCGGCGCGTCCCGGAAGCCGGTGAACCCGATCCCGGTGCCGACCGACAGGCGGGCGTCCTCGCGTGCGGTCCACGCCGCGAGGCGGCGTTCCCGGCGCGTCTCCGCCTTCTGCCACGCCGCCAACCGCTGGCGGTAGGCCTTCTTGCGCTCCTTCTTCCGACGCTCGGGCCGCGGCCTCGCCTCGGTCAGGGCCGCGGGGGACGAGCGGCGGGCCAGGACGGTGAGCCCCGCAGCACGGGCAGCCGGGGCGAAGGTCGCGACCGCGCCGGGATCCCCGTAGGGGTGGATGGTGTCCTCGACCAGGCGGCCCGAGCACGCGCCGTCGGTGACCGTGACAGCAGCGGCCGACAGTCGGCGCGAGGCGGCGCGCGCCGAACCGACGGGCTTTCCCTTCTGGCCGGCCAGGTGGGTCAGGAGTGCCACCTGGCGCGCCGCGGACTGCTCCAGCCGGCGCCGCGTCAGCTCGCCGGCGCGCACCGCACGGACGACCGCTGCGCGTGCGGCGGCGGGCGAGGGCGGCATGAGCAGCACGTCGGAGCCCGCACGGAGTGCCTGGACGGCAGTGCGTCCCGCATCGCGGCCGCGCGTCACCGCAGCCATCGCGAGCGAGTCGGTCACCACCAGCCCCGCGAAGCCGAGCTCGGTGCGCAGCACCTCGGTGACGACCTTGCGCGAGAGCGAGGACGGCACGCGCGGGTCCACGGCCCGCACGTCGAGGTGCCCGACCATCACGGCCGGGAGTCCCGCCTCGACCGCGGCGCGGAACGGCACCAGGTCCGACTCCTCGAGCCCGGCGCGCGTCTTCGTCTGCACGGGGAGCGTCAGGTGGCTGTCCGCGGGCACCGAGCCGTGGCCCGGGAAGTGCTTGATCACCGGCAGCACGCCCGACGACGTGAAGCCCTCGGCCGCTGCGACCACGTGCTCCGAGACCGCTCGGGGTCGGGACGACGGTGAGCGTGAACCGATCGTGGGGTCGCCCGGCCCGGACGTGACGTCGGCGTCCGGCGCGAAGTCCACGGTGAATCCGAGGCCGCGCAGCTCGGCCCCGCTCGCGGCGTACGCGGTGCGGGTGAGCGCGGCGTCGCCTGCGGCACCGGCGCTCATGAAGGTGGGGAACCGCGTCGCGGCGCCGCGCAACCGCTCGACCACCCCGCCCTCCTGGTCGACACCGAGGAAGAGCGGCCACTTCCGGCCCGCCCGTCGGCTCAGCGCGGCGTTGACCCCCTTGACCTGCGCAGCCGAGACCACGTTGGAGTCGAACGCGATCACGCCCCCGAGGTGGAGGTCGCGGACCATCGCCACGGGCGCGGTCGTGCCGCGCCACCCGGCCACGATCAGCTGGCCGGCCAGCTGGGGCAGGCTCAGCCGCTCGACGAGGCGCGCGGCCCGGTCCAGCTCGGCCCGGTCCGGCCCCCATCCCTCGGTCAGCCCGAGCTCCTCCGAGGGGCTGGGTGGCGTCGGCGGGGCCGGGCTCGGCGTACCGCTGGCAGCCGCCTGCCCGGCGTCCGGCTGCGCGTCCGACGGATCGTCGCCACCGGTGCAGGCCGCCAGGGAAGCGACGAGCGCGACCGCCGTCAGCGCCGATGCCGCCGAGCGCCGGCGGGCGCTCCGCGGACTCGTCAGCGCGACCTTCGACAGCATCCCGCCATGGTGGCACGACGTCACCTCCACGCCCCTGCCGGTCCGGGATCGACCGAGGGTCCGGCGCCTGCGCGGGCTGACTCCCTCGGGCCCCTTGCCCTTGAGTCTCCCAGCGACTCAAGCGCAAGGGGAGAGACGAGGGCACCGACCACACGGACGTCGCAGGCCCCTGTGGAGAACCCCCGCTCGGTGTCGGTGGCCGCGGATGCAATGGGAGGACGACACGGACCGACGAGGGGGAAGCAGTGGACGCAGTGGAGACGGAGAAGGACTGGGCGCAGATGGACGGGTGGACCGCGGACGAGGTGGCTTGGTACGTCATGGGCCCCTTCGACGGGGAGGTCCCAGGGCTCGTGCGCAGGATCAGGCGCATCCTGGACGTGTCTCAGCGAGGGCTGGCGGCCGCCCTGGGCGTGTCACAGTCGGTCGTCGCACGATGGGAGACCGGCCGCACCAGTCCGCGCGCCTCGGTCGTCCAGCGCCTGCTCGAGATGGCGGGCCTGCGGGTGCGCTTCCACGACGCGGAGTCGGACGAGGTGGTGGAGCCGATGCGCGACGACGGGGCGCGGGACCGGGGCAACCGTCGCTACCCCGCCCACGTCGACCTCCGGGTGATCGGCTGGTGGATGCCGCGCGGCACCGAGTGCACCGCCGACGTCCTGCTCTGGCGGCGGATCTCTCGCAAGCGACGCAACCCGGCGATCCGCTACCGGACCTCGCGGTCGCTCCGTGCGATCCACCGACTGCTCAGCGGCACCCCTGACGACCACCCGTCGGGCATCCAGCTCGTCGCCGAGGCCGAGCACCTCGACGAGGTGCGGGAGCAGCGCCGACGGCAGATCCTCCAGGCATCACCCTGGTTGCGTCCGCCGCCGGCGTGGCTCACCGCCTGAGGGCGCGGCGCCTCAGACGTTCTCCCGCTCGGCGCCGATCGTGGTGTCGGGACCGTGGCCGGTGTGCACCACCGTCTCGTCGGGCAGGTCGAGGAGCCGCCGCCGGATCGAGTCCTTGATGACGTCCGCATCGCTGTAGGACCGACCCGTCGCGCCGGGCCCACCCTCGAACAGGGTGTCGCCGGTGAAGACGCAGCCCAGGTCGTGGACGTAGAGGCACACCGCGCCGGGCGCGTGGCCGGGCGTGTGGATGACCGTCACGGCAGCGCCGCCGATGGTGAGCGTCATGCCGTCGGACAGGTCGACGTCCCAGAGCTCGGCGCCCTCCTCGTCCCCTCCGTGGGTCAGCTCCCACAGCGGACGGTCGTCGGGGTGGAGCAGGATCGGCGCACCGGTACGCCGCCGCAGCTCGGGCGCCACGCGTACGTGGTCGTCGTGGGCGTGCGTGCAGACGATCGCCTTGACTGCGCGCCCGGCGACGAGCGCGAGGATCGCGTCGACGTCGTGGGGGGCGTCGACGACGAGGCACTGCTCGTCGTCGCCGATGACCCACACGTTGTTGTCGACCTCGTGGGTCTCCCCGTCGAGGGAGAACGTGCCGGAGACGACGGCGTGGTCGACCCGCGCGCTCACAGGACCACGACCGAGCGCAGGACGTCGCCGCCGTGCATCTTCTCGAAGGCAGCCTCGACGTCGCCGATGCCGATCTCCTCGGTCACGAAGGCGTCGAGATCGAGCCGGCCCTGCTGGTAGAGGTCGACGAGCATCGGGAAGTCGCGCGAGGGCAGGCAGTCGCCGTACCACGACGACTTCAGCGAGCCACCGCGACCGAAGACGTCGATGAGCGGGATCTCGGGGATCGACATGTCCGGGGTCGGCACGCCGACCAGGACGACGGTGCCGGCCAGGTCGCGGGCGTAGAACGCCTGCTTCCAGGTCTCGGGACGTCCCACGGCGTCGATCACCACGTCCGCGCCGCCCTCGTGGCCGGTGCTGTCGGCCGGCGGGGTCAGCGCCCGGATCGCCTCGACCGCGTCGGTCTCCTTGGAGTTGACCGTGTGGGTGGCACCGAGCTTCTTCGCGGTCTCGAGCTTCCGGTCGTCGATGTCGACGGCGATGATCTTCGAGGCGCCGGCCAGGGCCGCACCTGCGATCGCTGCAGCGCCCACGCCTCCGCAGCCGATGACGGCTACGGTCGAGCCGCGCCCGACGTTGCCCGTGTTGATGGCGGCCCCGAGCCCGGCCATCACGCCGCACCCGAGCAGGCCGACGGCGGCGGCACGCGCCGAGGGGTCGACCTTGGTGCACTGACCGGCAGCGACGAGGGTCTTCTCGGCGAAGGCGCCGATGCCCAGCGCGGGCGAGAGCTCCGTGCCGGCGAGGTCGCCCTCGGCGAGCGTCATCTTCTGGGTGGCGTTGTGGGTGGCGAAGCAGTACTGCGGCTCACCGCGGTTGCAGGCCCGGCAGTCGCCGCACACCGCTCGCCAGTTGAGGACGACGAAGTCGCCGGGCGCCACCGACGTCACGTCCGGGCCGACGGCCTCCACGACCCCTGCAGCCTCGTGGCCGAGCAGGAAGGGGAACTCGTCGTTGATGCCGCCCTCGCGGTAGTGCAGGTCGGTGTGGCACACGCCGCAGGCCTGCACCTTCACGACCGCCTCCCCCGGGCCCGGGTCCGGGACGTTGATGGTGGTGAGCTGGACCGGCTCGCCCTGGGCGAGTGCGACCACGGCCTTGACCTGCTGCATCGATGACTCCTGTACGTCGGGGATGCGAGGAGCCTGTCAACGCGACCCAAACAGATGCAACCCCTGCCTGCGCGGTCGCGTCCTCACCACGACACGCCACACAGAGACGAACGGGGGTGGCACGTGGGCACGACACTCGAGGCGATGGGCACCACGCACGACCGACACAGCGACAAGGACGCCGACTTCTCGGCGTACATGGCCGCACGCCAGGTCGCGCTGTACCGCACGGCGTACCTGCTCGCGGGCGACCACGCCGGCGCCGAGGACCTGCTGCAGAACGCCTTCGCCAAGCTCTACCTGTCGTGGGACAAGGTCCGCGACCGCGAGGCCCTCGACGGCTACGTCCGGCGGATCATGGTCAACGAGCACAGCTCCCTGTGGCGCCGCGCCTGGAGGCGGCGCGAGCACTCCTCGGACACGCTGCCCGACAGCGGCGTCGTCGACGCCTACGACGACGGGATGGGCGGGGTGCTGTGGTCGTTCGTCCAGACCCTCCCGCCCCGCCAGCGCTCGGTGGTGGTCCTGCGCTACTACGAGCAGCTCAGCGAGGCCGAGATCGCCGACGTGATCGGCATCTCCGTCGGGACGGTCAAGTCCCAGGCCAGCCGTGCCCTCGCGGGCCTGCGCGCCCGCGCCCCGCAGTCACTGAACCCCCACCAGTCCGGAGATGACGTCCGATGAACCACACTCCCCTCGAGGACCAGGTCCACGACGCCCTGCACCGCCGGGTGGACCCCCTCCAGCACGCTCCCCTCACCGTCGCCGACGTACGCGGTCGCGCCCGCCGCATCCAGCGTCGGCGAGCCGTAGCCGCCGGTGCGGCCGTCGCCGCGGTGCTCGCGATCGCCGTCCCGTTCGGTCTCGCCACCACCGGTCCCGCGCAGCGCACCGAGGTGCCGCCGGTGACCCAGCCTCCTGCGCCGACCATCGCCTCGGGCACCGTGCTGGTGGACCCCAGCAGTGCCGAGACGCTCGCGGAGACGCCCGTCCCGCTTCTCGACGTCGACGCCCCCAGCCTCATCACGCCGGTCGGCACGACCGACCTGCCCGGACCGTTCTCGGTGCTCACCCCCTACCTCGACGGCTGGGTCGGCATCCAGATGGACGAGGGGACGGGCACCCTCCGGTTCCTGGACGCCGACGGCCCCGCCGAGGACGGCGCGAGCCCGACAGGCGGCCTGGTCGCGAGCCCGGACGGCACCCGGGTCGCCTGGTCGACGTACACGGGCTCCGAGTGGGAGGTCGTCGTCGCCGACCCGTCCGGCAGCACCGAGCCGGTCCGTACGACGTTCCCGCCAGCTCCACAGGAGCACCGGGTCGAGCCGGTGGGCTTCGTCGCCGGGGACGAGGTCGTGGTGCGGACGTTCGACGACAGCGTCGAGACGAAGACGTACGTCGTGCGCGGTGGCCGACCGGTCGAGGTGACCGCCCTCCTGCAGGCCGAGTCGGCCTCGGCCGCGACCGGACTGGTCGCCGGCCTGTCGAGGCTCACCGCGGACGGCGCCTGCTCAGGCGCCGTGAACGGTGCGGGCACCCCCGTGTGGGAGACCTGCGAGCACAGCATCGGCGCGTTCAGCCCCAGCGGGGCGTACGTCGTCGGCACCGACCCCGAGGCCGATGGCTACGGGTCGCCCACCGTGTCGGTGCTGGACGGGAGCACCGGGGAGGAGATCGTCACCTTCGAGGCCGTCCTGCCGCGCCGCACCGTCGGCGGGTTCTGGTCGCAGGTGGCCTGGGAAGGTGACGACGCGCTCATCGTCCGGCTGTTCCGCGGAGAGGAGTACGACATGATGCGGCTCGGCCTCGACGGCACGGTCCGGCGCATCGACATCGACAGCGCCGGTGCCTCGGGGCTGACGGTGGCCCAGCCCTGGTAGCCCGGGGTCAGTCCAGGTCGGTCTTGAAGGTCGCGAGCAGGCTGTCGATCACCTGCTGCTGCTCCTCCTCCGTCAGCGTGTCCGGCACGCCCGGGAGGTAGAACGTGATGTCGATGAGCCACGCGGAGTCGAGGAACATGATCCCGAAGTCGTGCTCGACCTGCGAGGGGTCCGAGGTGGTGTCGACGACGTGCCAGGCGGTGTACTTCCCGCCGGCCACCGCGTCGTCCTGGCGGACCTTGACCTTCGGACCGCCGTGCTCACGGATCCACTCACGGGCGAAGGCGTCGAGCGACCTCGCCCGCGTGAGGCTGGGCGAGAACGTCATCGCGCTCTGGCCGTCGTTCCACCCCTGCACGATGCCGTAGTCGTTGAGCTGCTTGTAGGTGTCCAGTGCCCGCATGCTGGCGCCCGGGACCTTGACCCGACCGCCGCTCGCGGGCTCGACGGCCGCGGTGCTCGGCACGGTGACAGGGGCCGACGACTCCTCTGCGGGGCTTTCCGAGGCGCTCGCCGCCGGGTCGGGGGCGTCGTCCGCCGACGAGCCGCCGCACCCGGCGGTGAGGAGAAGGGTGGCGAGCGCCGTGGCGGCCGCGATCGAGCGCTGACGAGTCCCCCGAGAAGTCATGGGACCAGAGTAGCCGTGGGCATCGATGCGGTCGGCGGCAGATCGACCATCTAAAGTGGGTTTTGGCTGTGTGACACGGGGGAAAGGACAGACCATGCTGCCGCTCGAAGACAGGGAACTGCTCAACCAGACGATGGTCGGGTTGAACATCGACCCCGAGACCATCGCCTCGCTGATGTCGTCCTTCGACAAGGCCGCCGAGGGGGTCGAGTCCGACCCGATCCTGCCGGTGCAGAGTGCGTCGTTCGGCGAGTCCTACACCGGGGGCTACCGCCTCGGCACCAACGCCGAGATGGCCCACCAGGCGGTCAAGGACGAGCTGGACAAGGTCGCCGCCGGCCTGCGCGGGATGGGCAGCTCCGTCGAGGCCTTCCGTCAGGACATGGAGACGACCACCGAGCAGACCACCGCGACGATGGCGCTGATCCAGTCCGCCACGGACTGCGTGGCGGCGCCCGACTTCGCCACCGACCAGTGCACGCTGCCGACCGAGGGGGACTGAGACCGTGACCAAGGGACCCAACCGCATCGTCCTCGATCAGTACCTCGACTCCGCCGCTGACGGCTGGGTCCGCAGCGCCGGCCGGGACTGGAAGAAGAAGGCCGACGACCTCCAGACGCTGGCGGAGGGACTCCAGCAGGCCGCCGCGCAGGCAGAGCTCCGCATCGGCGAGCAGACCCTCACCGGACCGGCCCTGCGCAAGAGCATGGAGGAGTCGTCGGTCTCGTTGTCGACCAAGGCCGACCAGCTCCGCGCGGCCGGCGAGGCGCTGCGCCAGGTCGGCCAGCAGATCTCCGACACCAAGGACCTGCGCGACACCATGGTCGACCTCGGCCCGAAGCCGTCGCCCTACCAAGCGCCTGCCAGCACCACCGGCATCGAGCCCACGGACGAGGAGATCGCCGCGCAGGCGGCCGCCTCGGCCGCGCGACAGCAGGAGCGCAGCTCCTGGCAGACGGCGTACGAGAAGCAGGAGGCCCGGTCCCTGGCCCTCACCAAGCAGATGGACGCCGCCTTCCTCGCCGCCATCCCGCCGATGAAGGAGATCCACGGCCAGCAGGACCCGACCGAGCCCCCGCCGAGCGCCCCCTCGGCCCCGGGCGGCCCCTACCTCCCCGGCACCCAGGCGCCGCCGGTCACCGGTGGCGGCGCGGGCGGCAGCGGCGGTGGCGGCGGTGACGGGTTCGTCCGGACCGGGCTGGTCCAGGTGGGCAACGAGAACAACCCCACCCTCATCACCCAGCCGCCGAACACCACGCCCATCACCACCCCCATCACCACCCCGATCACCACGCCGACGACGGTGCCCACGACGCTGCCGACGCACGTGCCGACCGAGGTCCCGTCGACGTCGGTGGGCGGCACCTCGCAGAGCGGCATCGCCTACCAGTCCCCCGGCTCGGGCATCTCGACGCCGACCACGTCCGGCGGCTCCGCCGGCGCCTCGGCGGCCGCGCTCGGTGCGGCCGGAGCGGCCGGCGGCGCGAGCGCGATGACCGGCGGCGTGCGCCCCGGCGCGCTCTCCACGGGCACCGGCGGCAGCGCGGTCCGCCCGATCGGCTCGACGGGCCGTGCCGGTGCCCCCGGCGCGCTGTCCCGTGCCGCCACCGCCGGGTCTCCCACCACCGCTGCCCGCAGCGCCGGTGCCGCCGGCAGCCCCACCTCGCGTGCGGCAGCCGCTGGCTCGACGGCGGGTCGCGGCGCGGCCGGCGGTCGTGGCGCCGCCACCGGCGCGACCGGCTCGTCCGCC
>NZ_JADHZD010000039.1 GCF_020102855.1 Nocardioides lacusdianchii | reverse complement strand
TCAGCCCTGATCCACCGAGGGTGATCAGGGGTCGGTGATTCCTAGTGAATGCCGGCGGGTGCGGTGGTCGGGGCATGGCTCGGTCTCCGGCCGGTGCCGGCTCTTCCACTTCGGTCCTCGGTTGCGCCGGTGTCGGCTGGGGGGTCAGGTCGCGACGATGGCTGGTGGGCCGGTCGCGGTCGACCACAGCGATTCCCAGCTGTTGGCCCAGGGCCAGTGCGTGGGCAGGTGCAGCACCATGCGCCGCCCGGTGGACGCGATCCGGGCGGGGACGTTGATGATCCTGGTCCGCAGGGTCGCCCAGCGGGCACGGTGCTGGTCGGCGGCGACGGCGGCGGCGCGGGCGATGTTGAACGCGATCACGGCGTGGGCAACCCAGGCGGCGTTGGCCGCGTACTTCCCGCTCGGCAGGTGGGCCAGCGGCCCGTCCTTGAGCTCGGCGATGACCTGCTCGATGAGCGCGTGGTCACGATGCCGCTGGTCGGCCTCGACCAGGCCCAGGGTGCTGTTGGTGATGAAGGCGTGATGGCGGTAGGTCGCGAACAGCTCACCCTGTTCGCTGCCGTCGGATGCGAGCGGTTGGAGTCGCTTCACGCGTCGAACGACCAGACGGCAGGGCACGTGTTCGGCCTTGCGGCGGCCAGTGAACGCCACGAACGGCACCTCGGCGACCTCGGCATCGCTGACCCAGCGCTGCTCGGCTTCGTCGAAGACCGCGTTCGGGTAGGCGATCGGAGTCCACGCGTCCTCATCGATGCCGGTGATCGCCTTGAGAACCGCGGGGTTCATCCGGGCGGTGACCGAGAACCACGCCTGGTGTCGGATCGCGGTCCCGATGAACGCCCACCCGTAGTAGGCCGAGTCGGCTCGCGCGAGGATCTTCGCGGTGACGCCGGCCGCGCGGGCGGTCTTAATGGCCTGGGCCAGCATTCGCCCGGCCCCGGTGGCGGAGGCGGTGTTGCCCTTGCGCAGCCGCGCACGAGCGATGACGGGTGCGGCGGTCGGTGTCGAGATCGTGGCGAGCTGGATGTTGAGTCCGCGGACCTTGCTGTAGCCGAAGGCTGCCCCTTGCTTGGCGTAGCCGTGGACCTCGCGGACGGTGTCGTCGACATCGACGAACGCGATCCCATCGACCTCACCACCGGCGAGCAACCCAGGCACGCGATCAGCGAGTCCCGCCAGCAGGCCACCGCCGGCCTTGTCGAGCTGCTGCACATGCCCGTGGGTGAAGGACCGCAGGAACGTGCCCAGCGTCGAGGGCGCCCGCACACCGGCGAACAACCGGTTCATCCCGCCGTGGCGGAGCAGGTCGAGGTCGTCGATGCTGTCGGCCCCGGCGAGCATCCCGCCCACCACGGCCGCGGTCTTCGCGGCGGCGTTCGGCGAGGGCACCGACAGACCATCAAGCAGGTCGTACAGGCCGGCGGACTCGGCCAGCCGCAGCGCCGGGACCAAGCCAGCGGTCGACACCAGGTTCGGGTCATCGAAGACAGGCCGGATCCTGTGGGAAGGTTGCACTTACGAGGTGCTCCTCTTGAGCGGTTGGAAGTCGGCGTCGCAATCGACATCCTCCCTGCTCAGGAGGGCATTCTCGTTCTACGCCACACTCACGACGCTCGCCGCGGCTGGTGGATCTGGG
>NZ_JADHZD010000038.1 GCF_020102855.1 Nocardioides lacusdianchii | reverse complement strand
GCGGTCGAGACGGAGATGTCGTGCTGGGCGAGGTCGGCGGCGATGCGGTCGGCTCGGGCGTCTTCGGGTAGCGGCAGCCACGTGAAGTACGACGCGTCGTGGCCGAGGTGAGGGAGGTCGGCGAGCGCCCGTCGCACGAGGACTTGCCGGGCCCGGGCGTCTTCCCGCTTCAGGAGTTCCAGGCGGTCGACGGTACCGTCGTCGATCCAGCGACAGGCGATCTCGACGGCGAGGGTCGTGGTGTTCCAGGTGGTCCGGCGAATAGCGCGCTCGAGGGCCGGCACGAGGGTGGCTGGGGCCACCAGGTAGCCGACCCGAAGCCCGGTGGCGATGTTCTTGGAGAGGCTCGAGACGTAGACGGTGATGTCGGGGGCGAGGTCGACCAAAGGGGCGGGGGCGTCCTCGACGAGGTATGCGTAGGACGCGTCCTCGACCAGGAGCGCGCCAGACCGGCGGGCAACGCCGACGAGGCGCTCACGGGCTTCGGCGCCCAGAACCGCACCGAGCGGGTTGTGCAGCGACGGCATCGCGTAGATCGCGCGTACCGGCCTGGTGGAACAGAGCCGGTCGAGGGCTTCGAGGTCGGTTCCAGTCGACGTCACGGGGACTGGGGCAAGGTCCAGGTGCAGCGCATGTGCGAGCGCCTTGAAGCCGGAGTAGGTCAGGGCGTCGACCGCGACGATGTCACCGGGATTCAGGGTGGCCATGAGCGTGACCGCCAAACCGTGCTGGGCGCCGTTGACGACCAGCACGTGCTCGGGCGTGGTGTCGATCCCCCGCACGACCAGGTGGCGGGCGATGGCTGCTCGGTCCTTGAGGCGTCCACGGTGCGGCTGATAGCGGAGCAGGGCCTCGATGTCACCGGAGCCGGCGATCTCGCGCAGGGCCTGGCGCAGCAGCGAACCTTGGTCTGGGAGCGCGGGCGAGTTGAAGTTCAGGTCGACGACGTCGGCCGCAACGTCCTGCTGGTCGATCCCGTGTGAGGCGGGCAGCGAGAGGTCTCGGACGAACGTGCCCCGCCCCTGTTCGCGGCTGACCAGTCCGATGGCCTCGAGCTCGGCGTAGACGCGGGTGGCGGTGACGGTGGCAATGCCCTCGGTGGCCGCCAGCTGCCGATGTGTCGGCAACCGCGCCCCTGCCGGGAGTCGGCCGGTGCGGATCTCGCTGGCGAGCGCGTCGACAAGAGGCTTGTATCGCGGGACCGGCATGGCATGAGTGTATGCAGAACAATTCTTGGGATGTCCTGCCTCTGGCTGTCTACCGTCAGTCGTACGCCAACCGGAGGGACTCCTGACATGCACATCGCCATTCTCACGTTCGAGGGCTACAACGAGCTGGACTCCCTGATAGCACTGGGCGTGCTCAACCGCATCAAGGACGACGACTGGCGTGTCACGATCTGCACCCCCACGCCGAAGGTGACCTCGATGAACGGCGTCGTCATCGAGCAGATGTCGACGCTCTCGGAAGCGGTCCAGGCTGATGCCGTCATCGTCGGCAGCGGCATCGCCACGCGCGAGGTCGTCGAGGACCCGGCCATCATGGGCGAGCTGTCCCGGCTGGACCCCTCGCGCCAGCTCATCGTCGCCCAGTGCTCGGGAGCGCTGGTGCTCGCCCGCCTCGGTCTGCTCGACGACGTCCCGGCCTGCACCGACCTGATCACCAAGCCGTGGGTCGTCGCCGCCGGCGTCGAGGTTCTCGACCAGCCGTTCTTCGCCCAGGACAACGTGGCCACGGCCGGTGGATGCCTCGCCTCGCACTACCTGGCCGCGTGGCTCATCGCGCGCCTGCGCGGCAACGAGGCCGCCGAAGCAGCCCTGCACTACGTCGCCCCTGTCGGCGAGAAACAGGAGTACGTCGACCGCGCGTGGCGCAACATTCGTCCCTACCTACCCTCGACCGGCCCGCGCGC
>NZ_JADHZD010000037.1 GCF_020102855.1 Nocardioides lacusdianchii | reverse complement strand
GCGACGTTTCGACACCTCGCAGCCTCGGGTGGGCGCACCAGCCTGTGACGACGCCATGCCGATGTCGTGAGACATCCCTATTCCGATGTCCTGAGACACCCCATTCCGATGTCCTGAACCAACACACGGGTCACGCTGTCGTACTTCGTCGAGCCGAACCCTTCGAGCAGAGGGTGGTCGGGAAGGTACATCTACCCGTCACATGGCCTTCGCTTCGCCACTCGCCGGCCCGAGGAGAGCGTCGAGTCGTTCCGCGAACGGATCAACACCCGGGCCCGGGAGGATGGTCGCCGCCCACCGTCGCTGGATACGGAGCGCGGGTGGTTCTTCGGCGCCAACCAGCAGCAGAAGCCGGGCTCGCTGCACACCGACATTTGGGAGGGCACTGGCGCCGCCCTGGCGAGCAAGCGAGCGATTGCGGTCTACCCCGTTGCTGGATGGTGGAAGACGCGACCACACAGCGATCAGAGCGACTTGGGCGTCGACTACTCCCTCATTGTCAGCATCGAGTCGCGCGAGGTCGAAGTGGACCTCTGGACGCCAGTCGCTCAACTCTTGCCAACCGCCGTCACGATCACCACGTAGCCTTCAGCGTCATTCTGGGCCTACTAGAGACTCCCGCCAAGGTCGATGTCTGGCCAGACTCGGCCCAGGTGCTCGGCGGGCTCGCTCTCTTTTGGGCTGCCCACCGTCGACTGGCGGTGTGGCCCTCCTCCGGTTTGCGGTCCGCCGAACACTGCTGACGAGGCGTGGCTCAAGAGGGGACTGCCCAGCTCGTAGTAGCAATGCCCACCTCGCCGACCATCCGAAAGCGAACAGGCGGGAGAAGCACATGAGCAACCCGGTCGGTCGCGTCGTAATCGGCGTCGATCCTCACAAACTGTCGGCCACCATCGAGGTCCTGGACCAGCACGAGAAGAAGCTCGGCACCGGGCGGTTCACCACCGACCACGCCGGCTACACAGCCATGCGCACGTACGCGAGCACCTGGCCCGATCGGGTCTGGGCAGTCGAGGGGGCCAACGGCGCCGGTCGGCCACTCGCACAGCGACTCCTCGAAGCCGGCGAGCACGTCGTCGACGTGCCGGCCAAGCTCGCCGCCCGGGTCCGTCTGTTCGACACCGGCCACAACCGCAAGACCGACGCCCTCGACGCCCACTCCGTGGCCGTGGTCGGGGTACGCACCAAGTCCCTCCGCGTGCTGCGCCGCGATGGTGAGCTCGAGGCCGTGCGGATGCTTTCCGACCGCCGCGAGGCGTTGACCAGACGACGCGTCCAGACCGTGTGCCGACTGCACGCGCTGCTGGCGGAACTCCTGCCAGGACAGGCGAAGAAGGACCTCACCTCGGGCCAGGCCAAGGTCATGCTGGCCAGCGTGCGACCACGTGACATCGCCGGGAAGACCCGACGCCGCATCGCCGCCGAGGAGCTCGCCGATCTGATCGCGATCGAGACGAAGATGAAGAAGGCGACCGCCGAGCTGAAGGCGATGGTCCAGGCCCGGCAGTCACATCTGATGGACATCCACGGCATCGGTCCCGTTGTCGCCGCGCGGATCCTTGCCGACGTCGGGGACGTGGCCAGGTTCGCCGACCGCAACCGGTTCGCGTCCTGGACCGGCACCGCGCCCCTCGACGCATCGTCGGGTGAGCAGAACCGGCACCGACTCTCACGAGCCGGCAACCGGCGGGTCAACCACGTGATCCACATCGCCGCAGTCACCCAGTTGCGGCTCGACACCGACGGACGGGCCTACTACCGCCGCAAGCGAGCCGCCGGGAAGAAGCCCGCCGAGGCACTGCGCTGCCTCAAACGACGCATCTCCGACGTCATCTACAAGCAGCTCGTCGCCGACGCCATCGCTGCTGGTGCGAGTCCGGGAGGGCACTGCGGGGCGTCTCAAGAATCCAGCGCGGTCGACCTGCCCCCGCACATCGACACTTCGGATCAGCCACTCCCGGACCCGCATAGCCGACGCTACGCCGCACCCGTGCCACCCCGGAAGAGCACAGTGACAAGGACCCTCGAAGCCACCCGTTGACAACAGAGGGGGGCCGGTTCGCCGCGGCTCCGCAGGCGACCCGGTGGTCAATGGCTCAGTCGACGTCGGGAGGCGCGACCCGTCCCACAGGCCGAACGTCTATGGGTCCTGTGCCCCGAGTCTGGCCGACGGCGCCGGTTGTCCCGCTGGGGTGTCGGATCCGGAACAGCCGGCGCCTTGCCGGAATCAGCGGCGAGATCGTGCCTCTACGAGATCAGCCTTGGCCGCGATCCGCTGACGTTCGATCGCGCGGTAGACGGTGGAGCGTCCGACGCCGAACAGCTCGGCGACCTCAAGGGTGCTGTACTCGCCGCTGTGAACCAGGGACACCAGGTGTGCCTCCTGCTTGCGGCTCAGCTTGGGCTGCTTGCCCCGCAACCGTCCCTTCGCCTTGGCGACCTTCATCCCCTCCACCGTCCGCAGCCGGATCAGGTCGGACTCGAACTCGGCCACCATGGCAAGGACGTTGAACAGCAGCTTCCCCACCGCGTCGGCCGGATCGTAGACCGATCCGCCCAGACTCAGGCTGACCTGGCGCAGCGTCAACTCGTCAGCGATGGCCCTAGCATCAGGTAGCGACCTGGCCAGGCGGTCGAGCTTGGTGACCACCAGGGTGTCTCCAGCCCGGCAGGCCGCGAGGGCCTCGCGGAGTCCGGGTCGCTCGCGGTTGGTGCCGGTCAGGCCATGATCGACGTAGATCCGGTCCGGCTCGACGCCGAGACCGAGGAGCCCGTCGCGTTGGGCGGTTAGGTCTTGCTGATCGGTAGAGCATCGGGCGTACCCGACAAGCAGCGCGCTCATGGCGCACCTCCATAGGTAGACCCGGTCGAAACACAGGCTGTGGTCGACTCGGGTATCGGACATCGCCCGACCACTCAGCAAGCGCCTCACTGGCCCGTACCGCAAACAACCCATCGACCGCTGACGGCGAGGCTGGCTGGGCGAGCCGGTGCCCAATCGCTACGCGCACCGCGACCAGTACGGGACGCTTCGGCTGCCCCACCGCAGTCCGTCACCAACGTGGCATACAGCAGCATGTCCCGTCGTACCCACGGTGCTGTGGGTGGTGCTGCGAGTATGGTCGTCGACGCGACGGGAGGGTCGATGTGATCTCGGACGATGACCTCGCCGTGGATCTGCGGCAAGCGCGCGATGGCGATATGTTCGCCGCAGCTCGGGTCTACGACCAGACCTGTCACCTGGCGTGGTTGCTAGCGAGATGTCTTGTGCGCGATGAGCTTGTGGCTGAAGACGTGCTGATCCGGGCTTACCGGGAGGTACTCGACCCCAACACGGAGCCGCTACCGTCAGTGAGCCCTCTTACGTGGGTGCTCTCGCGTGTCCAGATCCGCGCTCAGGCCATATCAGCGCACAGCGAAAACTCCGGCCAATCGGAGCAGGGACTCACGTCTTCACGCACCGCCACTCTCGCCGCTTTGCGGGTGAGGTGTGCCCACCTCCTCACCCGGGCTAGCGAACCTCGCGACCACAACTGACTCGCCTGACCCAGACTCGAAACGAGCAGCGTAATTGAGCAAGACCCGGTGCGGGATCGGCTATCGGTGCCGCTGTCCCGCATCCGACACCTCAGTGAAACGCAGCAGCCTGTTGCCCTGAGCACGGCGGGGGAGACCCTCAGGGGTTCGGCCTGCGGGACGTCCGCACGTGCCGACGAGCGGTCATGTCCCGTGCCGTCGCTCATGGGCGTCCGTGATGACCGTTCGTGACCGTTCGTGACCGGATGGACCCTAGGGCCACGGACACAGC
>NZ_JADHZD010000036.1:4095-5460 GCF_020102855.1 Nocardioides lacusdianchii | reverse complement strand
CATTGTGTGTGTTCTTGTACGGTGTTGGGACAAGCCCTCGGCCTATTAGTACCGGTCGGCTGGGCATTACTGCTGTACACCTCCGGCCTATCAACCCCATGTTCTGTGGGGGGCCTTACCCACTTACGTGGTGGGAAACCTCATCTTGAAACGTGCTTCCCGCTTAGATGCATTCAGCGGTTATCACTTCCGAACGTAGCCAACCAGCCGTGCTCTTGGCAGAACAACTGGCACACCAGAGGTTCGTCCATCCCGGTCCTCTCGTACTAGGGACAGCCTTTCTCAAGTTTCCTGCGCGCGCGGCGGATAGGGACCGAACTGTCTCACGACGTTCTAAACCCAGCTCGCGTGCCGCTTTAATGGGCGAACAGCCCAACCCTTGGGACCTACTCCAGCCCCAGGATGCGACGAGCCGACATCGAGGTGCCAAACCATCCCGTCGATATGGACTCTTGGGGAAGATCAGCCTGTTATCCCCGGGGTACCTTTTATCCGTTGAGTGACCACGCTTCCACATGCCGTGGCCAGATCACTAGTTCCGACTTTCGTCCCTGCTCGACATGTCTGTCTCACAGTCAAGCTCCCTTGTGCACTTACACTCGCCACCTGATTGCCAACCAGGCTGAGGGAACCTTTGAGCGCCTCCGTTACATTTTAGGAGGCAACCGCCCCAGTTAAACTACCCATCAGGCACTGTCCCTGATCCGGATAACGGACCTAGGTTAGACATCTAGTACGACCAGAGTGGTATTTCAACGTTGACTCCACCCACACTGGCGTGAGGGCTTCACAGTCTCCCACCTATCCTACACAAGCCGTACCAAACACCAATACCAAACTATAGTAAAGGTCCCGGGGTCTTTCCGTCCTGCCGCGCGTAACGAGCATCTTTACTCGTAGTGCAATTTCGCCGAGTCCATGGTTGAGACAGTGGGAAAGTCGTTACTCCATTCGTGCAGGTCGGAACTTACCCGACAAGGAATTTCGCTACCTTAGGATGGTTATAGTTACCACCGCCGTTTACTGGGGCTTAAATTCTCAGCTTCGGCATTGCTGCCTAACCGGTCCTCTTAACCTTCCAGCACCGGGCAGGAGTCAGTCCGTATACATCGTCTTACAACTTCGCACGGACCTGTGTTTTTAGTAAACAGTCGCTTTCCCCTGGTCTCTGCGGCCCTTCACGCTTCCCCCAGCAAGTGGGTTCACGATCCGGGCCCCCCTTCTCCCGAAGTTACGGGGGCATTTTGCCGAGTTCCTTAACCATGGTTGTCTCGATCGCCTTAGTATTCTCTACTTGATCACCTGAGTCGGTTTGGGGTACGGGCGGCTCGTTGCTCGCTAGAGGTTTTTCTCGACAGCATAGGA
>NZ_JADHZD010000036.1:2020-4008 GCF_020102855.1 Nocardioides lacusdianchii | reverse complement strand
GACAGCATAGGATCACCCACTTCGCCATACGGCTCCGCGTCACGTCTCAGACTCCACACTGAAGTGGATGGTGCGGATTTGCCTACACCACGTCCTACACGCTTGCCCACAGACAACCATCGCTGTGGTTGGGCTACCTTCCTGTGTCACCCCATCGCTTGACTACTACCAGCTCGGGTCCCACGCTCCACACACCAGCCTCGCCCCGAAGGGTCCGGTCCGATGAGCTTCGGGTGGTTAGCATCACCAGGTTCGTCATGGGCGCAACTTCGCCGGTACGGGAATATCAACCCGTTGTCCATCGACTACGCCTGTCGGCCTCGCCTTAGGTCCCGACTTACCCAGGGCAGATTAGCTTGACCCTGGAACCCTTGATCATTCGGCGCACGGGTTTCTCACCCGTGATTCGCTACTCATGCCTGCATTCTCACTCGTGTGGGCTCCACACCTGGATCACTCCGGCGCTTCACTGCCCACACGACGCTCCCCTACCCATCCAGCGCACTGAACACCGATCAAGTCGATGCTGATGTATTCGCTGAATGCCATAGCTTCGGCGGATGACTTGAGCCCCGCTACATTGTCGGCGCGGAATCACTTGACCAGTGAGCTATTACGCACTCTTTCAAGGGTGGCTGCTTCCAAGCCAACCTCCTGGTTGTCAATGCGACTCCACATCCTTTTCCACTTAGTCACCGCTTAGGGGCCTTAGCTGATGGTCTGGGCTGTTTCCCTCTCGACTACGGAGCTTATCCCCCGCAGTCTCACTGCTGCGCTCTCACTTACCGGCATTCGGAGTTTGGCTAACGTCAGTAACCTTGTAGGGCCCATCGGCTATCCAGTGCTCTACCTCCGGCAAGAAACACGCAACGCTGCACCTAAATGCATTTCGGGGAGAACCAGCTATCACGAAGTTTGATTGGCCTTTCACCCCTATCCACAGGTCATCCCCTCAGTTTTCAACCTAAGTGGGTTCGGTCCTCCACGTCGTCTTACCGACGCTTCAACCTGCCCATGGATAGATCACTTCGCTTCGGGTCTTGAGCGCGCTACTGAATCGCCCTATTCGGACTCGCTTTCGCTACGGCTTCCCCACACGGGTTAACCTCGCAACACACCGCAAACTCGCAGGCTCATTCTTCAAAAGGCACGCCGTCACCCCCACCACAAGTGGCATAAGGCTCCGACGGATTGTAGGCACACGGTTTCAGGTACTATTTCACTCCCCGCCAGGGGTACTTTTCACCTTTCCCTCACGGTACTTGTCCGCTATCGGTCATCAAGGAGTATTTAGGCTTAACGGGTGGTCCCGCCAGATTCACACGGAATTTCAGGGGTTCCGTGTTACTTGGGAACACGCTCCAGAGCCAGCGCTTTACGTCTACGGGCCTATCACCCTCTACGGTACGGCTTTCCAACCGACTTCGACTTCCACACTGGTTTCTTACTCTGTACTGAGCCGGCAGACTCAATAGAGCGGTCCCACGACCCCGTATCTGCAACCCCTGCCGGGTATCACACAGACACGGTTTAGCCTCATCCGATTTCGCTCGCCACTACTCTCGGAATCACTGTTGTTTTCTCTTCCTGTCGGTACTGAGATGTTTCACTTCCCGACGTTCCCTCCACACACCCTATGTGTTCAGATGCGGGTAACACGACATGACTCGTGCTGGGTTTCCCCATTCGGACACCCCCGGATCACAGCTTGGTTGCCAACTCCCCAGGGCTTATCGCAGGCTCCAACGTCCTTCATCGGCTCTTGATGCCAAGGCATCCACCATGTGCCCTTCATAGCTTGTCTCAACAACGTCAAGACAACACACAAAAGACTCACCAGCCCACCCCCCAATCAAAGGAGCAGGCCAGCACACAAAAACGACACGACCAGCCAAGAACAGCCAGTCATGCCTACGCAACTACATCCACCAACACACTCCCAGCACCAACCACCAGGACAAGTCCCACGGCCAGTACCACCGAGCGTG
>NZ_JADHZD010000035.1 GCF_020102855.1 Nocardioides lacusdianchii | reverse complement strand
TCCGCGAGCTCACACTCGACCCCACCCGCGACTACCAGCCCACCGGACGGCCGCCCGGCCCCACAAAGCAATAGCCGGACCTACAACTTCGTAGGTCCGGCTATTCCAATGTCCTGAGACATCACACGACAGCGTGACCCGCATCCGAACCTGCGTCTCGCCGAGAGCCTCAAGCTCCCGGATCGGCCACGGCAGTTCGTGGACGTTCATTTCGCGCGTCTTGCCCGCTCTGCTGTTTCCTTCGCGTTCGTACGGACTGATGCGTGCCTCAGAAATCAAGGTCAACGCATCGGTGGCGCTGCGTACGGCGCGGGTCAGGTCGGGAACCCCCATCCCGTAACGACGCAGGAGCTTGGCCCGGGTTGCCTTGTTCGTGTCGGCCTCGAACTTGCCGAGCATCGGCTCGGTCCATTCCGCCGAGTGGACGATAAGGGCTCGCACCGTCTCCGGCCGCAGGTCGGGGTAGGCGGCGTATATGTCGGCGGCGATCGCCGATACCTGAGCGGTGGCCGCCGAGGTGTCTCGCGTCGTTGTGAAGTAGCCGCCGCCTGGATGTTGCTGTCGGGTGGTGAGAAGCGCCAGATTCTCCGGAGTGTCAACGGATGTCCGGTCCGGCGACGCGGCCACATTGCCTCCGTCGGCGACGATGTCAGGCTTGAAAGGCCACTTCGTAGGCTCGTAGGTGACCGAGGTCCGGCTGACCGGCGACAACTCGCCCCGCGACGCGACGGGAACGTAACCGGCGAAGTCCGCAGAAGCGTCCGACATGTCATCGCGGGCGGCGTAGGCGCCCACGGTAAGGGCGTTCCATGACTGGCCAGGGTCTTCGACCGGCTCGAGATCGCTGCGGTCGAGGTGGTCTTCAGCCGGATTGAGGTCATGGACCCTGATGTTGCCCGCCGACACCACGAACAGGCGAGGACGGCGCGGTTCGTCGCGGTCGAGGTAGGTGAACTTGGGGTCGGTGTCGTCGATGGCACGCCCGAACGCGAGCGCGTCGACGGTTGCGGACCATGAAGTTGGACGGCCGGCCTCGGGCGACGGTCCCGGAGTCGCCTCCGTATGGCTGAACGTCGTGTTGGGCGCCGTAACCGCAAGCATGAAGACCCGAGCGCGGTCGAACGCCTGGATTTCGGGGCGGTCGACAGAGCGGGCGGTGATCGCGCCATGAAGATCACGCTCGTTGTCAACCCCGTCTGGAAGCAGCTTGACCGACTCGAGCCGGTGCCGCAGCCGAACCGGCTGCCCGTCGACGATGGCCGCGTGGAGGTCGCCGAATAGTGCCAGCCCGGCCATCTCAGTGCCATGGGAATGCGTTGGTCCAGGGGCCCACTCGGGATCGGCGGTGTGAATGTCGCCGGCGTCTAAGGAGTCAGTCAGGAGCGGGTGACCGTCCTGGACGCCGGTGTCGAGGATGCATACGACCGGCGCGTCGGCGGCGGCCGGGTGCAGCCGGTTGCGGAGCTCCTCGACCCACTCGGCCTGTTCCCTTGCCGGCAACCCCGACACCAGGGCTCCGACCTCGTGCGGCCGGCGAAGTTCGGCAAGGTCGTCGAGGGAGTTGAACGTGTCGGCAAGCTGGCGGGCGCTGGCTCGCAGCAGCACGATGGTCCGGTCACCGAACCCGAGGTAGTGCGCGCTGGTTCGTAGGTCGTGGGTGGCCGCGTAGTCGCTGAAGCGAGTGCGCTCGTGACCGTCTCGACGACGTAGCCATACCTCCCACCACCGCATCTCATCCGGATCGGCCGGGAACTCCTCAGGAGGATCTGTCCAAAGCTCCTCGATGGTTGCCCGGCGAATGGCGGCGATCCCTTCGACGAGGGTGGCGTTTCGGGCCCGGTCCTCGTCCGCGGTCTCCACGTAGCGATTGAGCTTGTCGAGGAAGTACTGCTTCTTGCCGTCAGGGATGTAGACCGTGGCAACCTGCACCATCCCGTCAACGGTCTCCAATGCCTGAACTGCGACAAGTTCGGGCTGGTCCCCGGGGCGGTTGATGTCAAGGCTTTCGAAGGCGAGTTCCAGGCCCGCGAACGACAGGAACGAGACGTAGGTGCCCTCTCGTTCCGATTCGTGGGATGGCGCGGCCGTGGCAGTCTCGTACTCCTCGGTGAGCCTGGCGCCGTGAGCTCGGCGGTCGCCCGTGAACCGCGGTTCGCCGTCGTCGTTCCCACCGCCGGTGGAGGCGAGCGTGAACGGCTCTGGGTTGGGCCGAGTGGGCACAACGAGGTGCGGGCGGTCGCGCTGCGCCACGTTGACTACGCGATCTGGCCGCGACGGCCGTGGGTCCGAGAGCGTTCGGAGAGCGCAGCCACCAGATCGTCGGTGAGGATCCGCGTCCGTCCAGCAAGCACCGTGCGCTTGGCGGCATTCTCGGCCGCCGTCGCCACCTCTGCGTGACTTAGTCCCTCGCCGGCGGCAACGACGCGCTTCCAGCCCAGGTTGCCGGTCCGGAAGGACGCCAACCGATTCTCAAGCACCGCGCGGATGCTCACATCGTCCGGCAGCGTGAAGTCCATGACGGTGTCGAATCTGCGGAACAGGGCGTTGTCGAGCAGTTGAGGGTGGTTGGTAGCCGCGACAACGACGCTCTGCGAGGTGTCTTCTTCGAGGAACTGCAGAAAGGAGTTCAAGACTCGCCGTATCTCGCCGACATCGTTCGGTGCCGCACGGTCACCGGCAAGGGCGTCGACTTCGTCGAACAGGTACACACCGCGCGACTCGGTGAGAGCATCGAAGATGAGCCTCAGCTTCGCTGCCGTTTCACCCATGTACTTGGTGATGACCGAATCCAGGCGAATCGCAAAGAGTGGCAAGCCCAGTTCGCCAGCGATCACTCTCGCCGTAGAGGTCTTACCGGTGCCGGGAGGTCCGGTCAGCAGCACCCGGCGCGCCGGGTGGAGGCCGTGCCTCGCCAAGGTATCGCGCTGCCGCTGTTCGAGCAGGATGTGCTCTAGTCGTTCGTGCAGTTCCGCCGACAAAGTGAGGTCAGCGACACGGGCGTCCGGATAGGTGACCGTCAGTAACGAGCCGAGCTCACCGCGAGGCTGGGTGACCGGAACGACCGAGGCGACTCGGCTCGGGACGGGCTGTCGCTTGCGCAGGTCATCGACCAGGTCACGTAGCTCCTGAGCGAACTTTGACTGACCTGATCGAGCGGCCTTAGCCGCGACCTGGATGGCCACCGCGTAGAACTGGGGGTCGTCCCCGTCACCGTGACTTTTGACGAGCGCCTTGAGCTGATCATTAGTCGCCACGACCTGACCTCCCCTCGGCACGCGATCACCGCCCTGACCCGATTCGGCAGGCTATCGAGGACAGAGTATCCACCCAGCGGCCGGTCGCCGGCCGCGACTTGGTGAAACCCGGGATTCTCAGTAGTCCCGGAAGGAAGTGTCGCAGGGCTTGGTCGACGCTGGTCCGACTCTTCAGTGCTCGAGTGAAGCGACTGGCGACCGATTCCGTCAGCGGTCGATGCAGGAGCGCCGTACAAGGATCGTCTGACGGCACAGTCACTTGCCACCCCCCAGGCCCGCTTCGCGTGCCTTCACGATGGCCGCGGACCGGTCGGAGACCTGGAGCTTGTTGAGGACGTTGGATACGTGGTTGCGTACCGTCTTCAGGTTGATCATCAACTCGTGGGCGATGATCGAGTTGCCCTTGCCAGCAGCGACCAGCTCCAACACCTCGCGCTCGCGATCGGTCAGCGAGGGGAAAGCAGCTGCAGTGGATCCGGCGCCGCGGGCGAAGTGGGCGATGACACGTTGGGCGATCTCGCGGCCGAAGATCGCCTCGCCTGCCGCGGCGGCGCGGACCGCGCGCACGATCTCGTCCTGCTCTGCTCCCTTGAGGAGGTAGCCGCGGGCGCCGGCGCGCATCGCCGCGAAGACGGAGTCGTCGTCCTCGAACATCGTGAGGACGACGACCGCCGGGGCGAACGCGCCCCGGTTGATTCTTCGCGTCGCCTCGATGCCGTCCAGCTCGGGCATCCGCAGGTCCATCAGCACGACGTCGGGAGCCAGCTCTTCGGCAAGCTCCACGGCGCGTAGACCGGTTTCAGCCTCACCGACGATGTCGATGTCGTCGACGTCGGCGAGCATCAGCTCGAGGCCGCGCCGGTACGCCGGGTGGTCGTCGACCGCGAGCAGCCGGATCATCGCTCGACCCGGCTCTCCGCGCTCGCCGGAGGCTCCTCAACAGGCAGGACCGCACGCACGAGGAGGCCTCCTTCTCGCCGGTCGGAGATGTCGCAGGTGCCACCTAGCTCGGCGGCACGCTCGCGCATCGACGTCCACCCCACCCCGCTCGTAGTCGCCAGCGCTTGACCGCGCCCGTTGTCCGCGATGGTGAGTTCTAGGCAACCGTTCAAAGACACGTCGACCCGGCAGCGGCTCGCGCCAGCATGGCGGACGGCGTTTGTCATCGCCTCAGATGCTATTCGGAAGGCAGCGACCTCGACCGCCGCGGGCAGAGCGGGCAGCGGCTCCGGCCCGGACACCTCAATCGTCAGCCCCCCGGACAATGCCCCAGCGCGATGCCGGATCGCCGCAAGCAAGCCGACCTCGTCGATCGCCGGCGGCCTTAGGTCGTCGACGAGCCGGCGCACCTCCGCGATAGCGTCCTTGACCTCCTCGCGCGCCTCGGCAAGCAGTGCGGCGCGCGCGTCGACATCGGCGCGTGACTGCGCGGCGTTGAGCTTGAGCACGACGGCTGCCAGCGCCGGGCCGACCCCGTCGTGAAGGTCTCGGCGGAGCCGGCGGCGCTCCTCCTCGCGGCCGGCCACGATCCGCGAACGCGACTCGCGAAGAGCCTGGCCCTGTCTCTCCGATCGGACGAGGACCGCCGCATACCGGGCAAGGTCGCGGAGGAGAGCCAGATCCGCGGATGACAGCTCCCGCCCGTGCGGCACTGCCACCGCGAGATATCCGAAACCCTCGCCGCGATGCACCAGCGGCGTCCGGACGACACGATCGTCCGCGTCGCCGGGCCGGGTGTCCACCCACGCGCGATCGGCACGGAGAGCTTCGGCGATCGCATCAGTGACCGCGTCGGTGACCGGAGTGCCGAACGTGTCAGATGCTGCAGCGTCGGCCCGGTCGGCGAGCAGGCGGAGGGCTTGGTGCGGCTGGGACCTGTAGCCGTAGACCCACCGCTCGACCCGCCAGCCGAGCCAAGCGTAGGCCGGGTGCACCGCGACTGCGACCACGGCGACCGTGAGTAGGCCACCCAACGTGTCGTTTCCGCCGACGCGGGCGACAGCGAGGAGCAGCAGTGCGTACAACGCCACCACACCGACAACCAGGACGCCATAGGTGAGCGTGCGGCTGAGGACGAGCTGGATGTCGAAGAGGCGATAGCGCAAGATCGCGATCGTGATGGTGGCAGGCAGCGCAGTGCTGACACCGGTGAAAGCGGCAGCGGTAATCCAGGGAATGTCACTCAGCAGGAAGTGATTCGCCCACAGCAGGAGCAGCCCCAGCGGGACGGCCAGCGCACCCCAGACCAGCCACAGGAGTTGCAGCCTGGTCTCGCCCGCCGATGCCTTGAGCCGGCTGCGCACGGCGACAGCGGAGCCGAAGAACAGAAGTACGACGAGCAGCAGCCCGACCGTCCCGAGAACTGCCGACACCGCCGGCGATAGCCACGCCACCGGTGGGGCGAGCCCGTCGTGCTCCTGCCGGAACGTACTCCGGTCACCGGCCGCACCCACGAGAAGCAGCGCTGCGCCCGCCAGCCCAACACGGACCCAGAGCAGCCATCGACGTGACAGCGGACGCCCATCGGGCAAGACGTAGGCGATCAGGACCAACCATAGGAACAGGAATACCCAACCGCCGGCGAGCAGCTGGTCGGCAACCAAGGCCGCCGTGGTCGTGCTCGTGAACTCGGAGCCACCCAACAGCAGGCCCACCGACAGCCCGTGCGCTACCAGCAGGCAGCCGATCCGACGCTGACCACGCCGCACGAGCAGCAGACCAAGCGTGATCGGGACCACCGTCGCGAACACAACGGCCGTGAAGAACATGTCCACAGTCTGACGGCGCGGCAGCCTCCCGTCTGCAGTCCCGGGAACACCTCCCGGCCCACCCGGGACGGCAACCTCGTGCGCCCGGGCGACTCGACCGGAATGGTCGCGGTGTCGGCGATCCCCGCCGGCATCATGCGGAAGGGAGTGGCGAAATGCCTCGCAGCAAGTTCGAACGATTCCTGCCCTGGACGGGAGCGATCGCGGGCGCGGCCTGGATCGGGCAGATGTTCCTGTTCCAGACCGGCGACCAGGACTCACCCGGGACGATGACCACCGCGGTGATCCGCGATCACCTGGCCCTGAACTACGCAGCCATCGGCTGCCTGGTCGTCATGGCGATCGCGCTGGTCTTCTTTGCGACCGCGCTCCGCAGCCATCTCCGTGCGGGCGAAGCTGGCGAATCGACATACTCCAGCATCGTCTCTGGCGGCCTGTTGCTCGTCGCTGCCGGCCTCTCGCAGATGGTGATGTGGAACTGGGGTCTGATCAACGGAGCTGCGGACGCCAAAGACGACCAGGCCCTGGGAATCCTCAGCTTCGTGGGCTTCTTCGGGTTCGCCGGCATGGGCATTGGCATCGCCACCACCTTCCTTGGCGCCGGACTGGCCGGTCTGGCCAACGCCGTACTGCCGCGGTGGTTCGCGATCCTCACCCTCGTGCTGGGCGTACTCAGCGCCCTAGGCACCGCAGGCATCCCACCCGGTGGTCTGGTGAACTACCTGCTCCTCCCGCTGTGGCTCATCGCCGCCGCGATCATCCTCGCCCGACGGCAGGGCGAGGCCGACTTGTCGTTGAGCCTGATGGGCTCCGTCGTATCGTGACAGGACCCGCAAGCGCTCGAGTTGGTAGCCAGTCACAAGGCAGGCGCGATCCGCCCCCGCCCGTTGATGGATGGTCGGTGTCACCGCAAGAACCTCAAGCGGCTCGCACAGCAACTCAAAGCTGCGCTAGGTCGTCTCTGTCTCGCTAACCGGATGGGGATCCCGCACCGGGTCGCGTCGTACGTCAGCCTCGGACGTCGTTGCGCCCGCCGAT
>NZ_JADHZD010000034.1 GCF_020102855.1 Nocardioides lacusdianchii | reverse complement strand
CGCTCACGCGCTCAACAATCGGCCCCGCAAGATCCTCGGCTGGAGGACGCCGGCTGAGGTCTTCGAGGAGCAGCTACGCTCCCTTCAACAACCCGGTGTTGCATCGACCGGTTGAACCTGCCCAATATCGAGCGATTCGCTACACCGAGCGGCTCGCCGAAGCCGAGGCCGTCGCATCGGTCGGAAGCCGGGGCGATTCGTATGACAATGCGATGGCCGAGGCGCTGAACTCGCTGTTCAAGGCCGAGTGCATCCGCAACCCCGTCATGCGCCCCAAGGGCGGCTGGAAGGCCGTGGGCGACGTCGAGATCGCGGTCGCCGAGTACGTCGACTGGTTCAACCACCGACGCCTGCACGGCGAGATCGGGCTCGTCCCACCAGCCGAGTACGAGACCACCCACTGGGCACGACAGCCGACCAGGATCACGCCAGAGAACTACCCTCAGACACCCGTCCCGACTGGGGCTGGTTCCAAGTAATCGAGCCTCCACGAAACCCGGGGCGATTCATCATCCCGGCCACACACAGCCCAGCACCGGCGGTGATCAGGGCTCCACCGGCGACGCGCGCTGGTCCGGGTGGGATGGGAAGGCGTACGGAGCGGCGGGCCAGCACCCACGCGGTCAGTACTGCGTGGGCGGAGTAGGCCGTCCACATGGCAGCCGCTGTGGATGCCCGCATTGACCCGTGCCCGTCCATGTCGTTCGCCATTCTGGCGAGAAGACCGCAGGCGGTGCGCGATGGTCGTATCACCGGTTATGGGCTGGGTCTCCGTCGCTGACCGTCGGTCGACGCGATCGGACCAATAGCGCCACCAATAGTGGGCGATGGGCGACCGTCCCTTCTTGCCACCAGTCGCCAAACTGCAACATGAGCTCCGCCAGCTGGCGCTCACGGTACCTGGACATCGTCGCTTCAGCGTCAGCTGCCGATGCCGATAGCATACCTTCCGTCGTCCTGGGACGCGCGGCGCCTACAGCGTCATACGGGGCTTCGTCTTCTCCCGTGAGGACCTCAGATCGGCGTCTGCCAGTTGGCGACCAGGCCTTGGAGCCGAGTCATTAGGTCGAGCCACAGCCCGCTGACCTGGAGTACGCCGAGCGCGATCATCACAAGACCGCCAACCAGCATGACCTTGGCCGCGTGGCGACGCGCCCACTGGAGGCGGGTCATGGCCCGTGAGACCGAGAAGGCCGCGATGATGAACGGGATCCCCAGACCGATGCTGTAGGCAAGGGACAAAAGGGCGCCGCGGCCGGCGCCGGCGCTGCTGGTAGCTAGCGTGAGGACGGCCGCGAGGGTGGGGCCTATGCAGGGGGTCCAGCCGAGGCCGAACATGACGCCGAGCAGCGGTGCACCGGCCAGCCCGGCGCGCGGGCGGTAGCCGAGCCGGAGGCTGCGGCTGGCGATCGGGAGTCGCCAGAACAGCCCGGTGAACATCAGGCCGAACACGATGGTGAGCACCCCCAAGACGCGGACCAGCGTCTCTTGATGCGCGATCAGCAGTGCACCGAAGGTGCCGAACAGAACGCCGTAGCTGGTGAATACCGCTGCGAACCCGGCGACGAACAGGACAGCGCCGAGGACCACCCGGTGGGTGCCTTGTGTGCTGCTGACGGCGCGGGTCTGGGTCGTCGTTACGTTTGCGACCTGGCTGGGCGTTTCGGCGGCGCACGCATCGGTTTCTTGGTGGTGCTCCGCGCCGGACATTCCGGCGACGTAGGACAAGTAGCCGGGCACGAGGGGTAGGACGCACGGGGAGATGAAGGAGACAAGGCCCGCCGCGACTGCCAACAGTGCGGCAAGCACGAGCGGGCCTGACATCACCAGGTCGCTGGCGCTCATGGCAACGATGATTTCGGTCCTGTTCTTTCCTCGTGCGACGTCTGGTGCGGAGTCGGTACGAACTTAGGTTACGACCACTGGATCGGCGCTCCGGGAATCAGACGCCGGCGTAGGAGTGCAGTCCGGTGATCCACAGGTTGACGCCGAAGAAGTTGAACAGGAAGGCGGCGTAGCCGGCGAGGGCGAACCAGGAGGCGCGGACGCCGCGCCATCCGGCGGTGGCTTGGGCGTGCAGGTGGGCGGCGTAGCAGACCCAGGTGATGAACGCCCAAGTTTCTTTGGGGTCCCAGCCCCAGTAGCGGCCCCAGGAGTTCTCGGCCCAGATGGCGCCGGCGATCACGGCGAAGGTCCAGATCGGGAAGGCGAAGATGTGGGCGGTGTGGGCGACCTGCTCCAGGGTGCGGGTGGTGGGGAGGGTGGCGGCGTAGCGTCCCTTGGGGGCTTGCGTCGTGCCGCGGCGCTCTAGGCGGTGGCGTACCAGGAACAGGCCGGTCGCGATGGCGCCGACGGTGAAGACTCCACCGGCGGTGATGGCGGCGGCGACGTGGATCACCAGCCAGTAGGAGTCCAGCACCGGCACCAGGTCGCCGGCGGGGGTGTAGAGGACGGTGACGGCCAGGCCGAGGGCGAGCAGGACGATGGCCACGATCCAGACGCCGAAGGCGCGGACCGGGCGCCTGGACAGGAACGCCAGGTACGCGGCGCCCGCCGCGAGTGCGCAGACGAGCACGAACTCGTACATGTTGCCCCACGGCACCCGGCCGGCCGCGAGGCCGCGCGTGATGACGCCGCCGAGGTTGAGCAGGAACGCCAGCACGGTCAGCGACGTGCCGACCGCGCCAAGCCGGCGGCTGCGGGAGGGCGGAGCGGCGACCATCGTGGTGGCGCCTGCCAGTCGGCTGCGGGCAGGGGAGTCGGCGACCAACGTGGTGGCGCCTGCGACCTGGCCGGCAGTTTCGGCGGCGTAGGCCAGCAAGGCCAGCGCGTAGACGGCGATGGCGGAGTACACCAGGCCGTTGGAGAGCTGAGCGAATGTCTGCTCGTCGAAGATCATGCGGAAACATCCTTGCTGGTGGTCGGGGGCGACGCTCCGCCCAGGGCAGCGACGAGGTCCTCGATCTCGTGTGGAGGAGGTTCGCGGCGGGTGAGGGAGTAGCCGGCGATCTCGACCAGGGTCCCGGCGTCAGTGCTGGGTCGCAGCCGCAGCCACAGCCGTCGCCGGCGGACGATCAGGGATGTGGTGAGCCCCACGAAGAGGACGATCGCCGCAACGAGGGTGATCTCCTTGCCGGGGTCGTAGGCGATCTGGAAGTTGGCGAACCGGGAGACCCGGTCGAAGGTGAGGGTGCCTTGACCACCGGGAAGCCGCATGGTCTCTCCGACGGACAGCGCTTGGCTGAAGGGCTGTCCGTCGCGGCGCACCTGTGTCAGGTCGTCCTTGTCGAGGGTGAACACCGACTGCGGAACCCCGTCGCCGAACCCTAGGTCACCGGTGAAGGCGGTGAGAAACAACTGAGGATTCAGGGCGTCAGGAAACCTGGAGTAGGGGCCTTGGGGGCCGACATCGGCGGTGGGCAGGAAGAACCCCTCGAAGGCCAGCTCGGTCGGCTGGGCGTCCGGCGCCTTGATCACACCGTCGGAGGCGTAGCTGCTGTCCAACGGCAAAAACAGCACCGGCCCGGTGAACACGACCTTGTCGCGCCCGTCACGAACCGTGACGACCGGGGCGTACCCATTGCCCGTGAGAAAGAACTTGGTCTCGTTGACATTGAGCGGGTGGTTCGGCTCGACGGTGACGGTCTGCTCCTCACCGCTGCCGGCGCGGTAGGCGAGCCGGGCCGCGAACTCTGAGGGCTGGCCGAGGTTGGGGCCGCTGGTCTGGTAGGAGACGTCGAACTCCTCCAGGGTGAAGGACAACGGTTCCAGGTCGTCGACATCGGTCCACGCTGAGGGAGTGAAGGCGTCGTACTGGGAGAGATCGTTGGCGAACGTGCCGCCCTCGGCGACGGCGACTCGGCCCTCGAACCCGATCAGCTTGCCGGCGGCGATGCCGACCAGGAGCACCAGCAGCGACAGGTGGAAGGCCAGGTTGCCGACTTCGCGTAGGTATCCGCGCTCGGCCCGGATCTCGTCGTTGGTGGAGACGACACGGAACCCCTTGCGCCGCAGATGCGCCGCTGCGGTGGCGATGATCTCGGCCGGCTCCCGGGTGGTTTCCCAGCTTCGGTGGTCCTCCAGCCGGGCTAGGTTCCGCGGGGCGGGCGGAGGATCGCTGCGCACGGACTGCCAGAGCCGACGGGAGCGGGGCAGCACACACCCGGTCATGGAGATCAGTAGCAGTATGTAGATGGCGGCGAACCATGGAGACGCGTAGACGTCGAACATCCCCATGCGGTCCAGCCACGGCGAGATGCGGGGGTTGTCTTGCATGTAGTTGATCACTGCTGCTGGGTCGCTGGCGACGTTGCGCTGCGGGAACAGTGACCCTGGGATGGCGGCGAGCGCGAGAAGCGCGAGCAGGACAACCGCGGTGCGCATCGAGGTCAGGTTCCGCCACGCCCAGCGCAGCCACCCCCAGGACGGCGCAGCCTGCGCCGGTGGTGGGTGGCCGCTGGCCGTGGTCTTCGTGTCGAGGTCGGTCACTGGCTGGTGTCTGCTTCCGCGGCGGTCTCGGTGACGATCGTGGTGAGCGTCGCGTAGTCGGTGGGCCCGACGATCCTGGCAGCGAGGCGACCTTGGGCGTCGACGACCAGGGTGCTCGGCACCGCACTGGGGGGCAGAGCCGGTCCGAAAGCGAGTACTGCGGCGCTGGAGGTGTCGGTGGTGATGCTGGGGTACTCGATGTTGTAGTTGTCCTCGAACGCCCGGGCCGAGGCGTCGTTGTCGCGGACGTTGATCCCGACGAACCGCACTCCCAGCTCTTCGGTCTCCTCAGAGACTCGTCTCAGGGCGGATGCCTCGGTTCGACACGGCGCGCACCAGGAGCCCCAGACGTTGTAGACGACCACGTTGCCGGCCATCGAGGTGCTGTCGAAGCGGCCGCCGTCCAGCAGGTCGCCCGTGAACTGCTCGACGTCTCGCCGGTCTTCAGGGGCGATGACTTCGACGACCCCGTCGGTGGCGGTCGGGGTCCCGCGGTCGGCGCCACAGGCCGATAGGGACATCGCCACGGCGATGAGGCAGGCCGCGGCGCGTGTCCGGGATCTCGGCCGGCTGGTCCTCACGTGGGCAGCTCCTTCAGCGCGTCGTCGGCGGGGTGCGTCTTCTTCGCGTCCCCACCGGTTCCGTACTGTACGTACCGGCCATCGAGTTCAGAACGGTGGCATCTGCGACGAGACATGAGGTAGTACGTGCAACGACGCGGTGGTGGCGGTCGCCCGCTGGCGGTCGCGGTCGCGGGAGTCGTGGTGGCCGCCCTGCTGGGTGGGTGTGGCGGACCCTCCGGCGGTTACACGGCAGAGGACTTCGCCGCTCCGCCGGTCGAGCCGATCGCGGTGCAGGGGCTCGACGGCTGCACCGGGTTGGAGGACGAAGAGTCAGTGGGCGAAGACTCCGATCGGCTGCCACAGGTGAAGCTGCCGTGTCTCAACGAGGCCAGGGAGGTGGACGTGTCCCGGTTGGCTGGACCGGCCGTGGTCAACCTGTGGGCGTCGTGGTGCGGTCCGTGTCGCAAGGAGATGCCTATGCTCGCGCAGGCGGCCCGACGTCACCCAGAGGTCCAGTTCGTCGGCATCAACACCCAAGACCGCCAGGAAGCGGCCGCCGACCTCCTGAGCGAGACGGGCGTCACCTATCCGCAGCTGGTCGACGTCGACGCGGTCGTGCTCGCCGACACTCGCGTCCCCGGCCTGCCGGTCACGCTCGCCGTGGATGCGGACGGCAGGATCGTAGACCGGGTGATTGGCGAAGTCTCCAGGTCGGAGCTCGCCACGCTGCTCGACTCGATCACGGAGGGGGACTAGAGCCGATGGGACACGCCACGGGGAGTCCCTCCTTGGTTGGACCGGCTGGGGCTCGCACACCGAGCGCCTCCTTTGACCACCACACTGACCGCCGCATTCGGCTCGCACGCATTCCCGCCGCCGTACTGGCCGGAATGGCTGCGGCAGGAGCTAGCGCTCCGTGGGACGAGCGGTGGCTGCTGCCGCTGGCGGTCGCGGCGCTCGTGCTTCTCGTGCAACGGGTTCCGGTGCGCCGGGCAGCGGTTCTGGGGCTGTTGTTCGGGCTCGCCTACACCTTGGCCCTGACTGTGTGGATGCGGGCTGTCGGCACCGATGCGTGGCTGCTGTTGAGTCCCGTGGTCGCCGGCTTCTACGCCCTCATCGCGGTCGGGATCGCGCTCGTGCGCCGGCTTCGCGGCTGGCCGTGGTGGACCGCATGCGTGTGGGTAGCCACCGAGGCCGCGATGTCGACGTGGCCGCTGGGCGGGTTCCCGTGGACCAGGCTGGCCTGGGCCGCGGTCGACACCCCGTTCGCGCTGTGGCTGCCCTGGATCGGCGCCACCGGCGTCAGCTTCCTCATCGCTCTCACCGGCGCGATCCTTGCCTGGGTCCTGCAGGAGGGGAGGGCGCGTCCCGCCGGCGCTGCCGCGGCCGTGGTCGCGGCGCTCCTCGTCGCGGTGGTACCCGTCCTGTTCAGCCCCGAGTCGTTGACATCCTCATGGGAAGCCGGGCGACCCGTGGTGACGGTCGCTGCGGTGCAGGGCGACGTACCCGGTGCCGGCAACGATCTGGTCGCTGTTCACGAGCAGGTCACCGCGAATCACGTCCGAGCCACGGTCGACCTTGCCCGGCGCGTCGAGGACGGCGCCGTGCAGCAGCCCGACTTCGTGTTGTGGCCCGAGAACTCCACCGCCGTCGACCCGTTCACCGACGAGCAGACCAACGCGGGGATCTCCCGGGCCGTGGCGGCCATCGGAGTGCCGGTGCTCGTGGGCGCCATCGTCGACGGGCCCCGCCCGGACGCCGTCCTCAACCAAGGACTGGTGTGGCTCCCGGACGGTTCGACCGCGGAGCGTTACACCAAACGTCACCCGGTGCCGTTCGGCGAGTACGTTCCCTTCCGCAGCCAGCTGGCCGGACTCCAGATCGGGCGCCTGGACATGATCCCACGTGACATGATCGCCGGCACCCGCAGCCGGCCGCTCGACGTCGCCGGCACCCGTGTGGTGGACCTGATCTGCTTCGACGTGGCCTACGACGACTCGCTGATCGCCCAGGTCCAGAACGGCGGGCAGATGGTGACGGTACAGACCAGCAACGCGACCTTCACCGGAACGTCGCAACTGGAGCAGCAGTTCACGATCAGCCGGGCGCGTGCCATGGAGACCGGCCGCACCGTTGTCGTCGCCTCCACCAACGGCATCAGCGGCGTGATCGCCCCAGACGGTACAGTCCGCCAGCAACTGGAACCCCGGACGACCGACATTGCCGTCACCGAGGTGGCGCTGGTGGATGCGCAGACCCCCGCGGTCCGGCACGGCTCCCTCATCAAGCTCGTCCTGTGCCTGATCGGGGTCGCCGCCGCGATCCTTGCGGCCGCCAGCAATTCCCGTCGCCAGTTCCCCATGCGGGGCATCTAAAGTGATGGCGCACACCGCGCGAGCGAGCCGACACCTGACTGTGCTTCACCCCAGCCCGTGGTCGGGCGAGGGTGGCAGCCGGGCTTGCTCAGCCGTTGGGGACCAAGTCGAGCCGGGGACCCGGTCGCCATACCAAGGGTAGAAGGCGCCCGGGAAGCCACGGAGGGGGCCGACACTTCCCGGGTGGGACGAAGGATCAGTCGCGCCGATCAGGCGAACGTAGTTCGCCTGGGACGAACTGAGAGGGCCATCCCAGGGAGAGCAAACAAGTGTCCGACGTCAAAGTCCTCGAGCGTCACCAGATCGCGATCTACCTTGGCGCGCTGGCAGCCGGGGCGGCAGTTGGTCTGACGTGGCCAGGGACTTCGCATCCGCTCGAAGCTGGCATCTATCCTGTGCTGGGTGCGCTGCTGTATCTGACCTTCTTACAGGTTCCGTTCACCCAGGTCACGGCGGGGTTCCGCGACGCCAGGTTCCTCGTCACGGTGCTGGCCGTCAACTTCGTGGCCGTGCCGCTCGCCGTGGCCGGTCTGGTCGCCGTGGCCCCTTTGGAGCAGGCGGTCCTGCTCGGGGTGTTGCTGACGTTGCTCACCCCATGCATCGACTACGTGATCGTGTTCTCCGGGCTCGCCGGGGGAGACAGCCAGCGTCTCGTCGCAGCCTCGCCGCTCTTGATGCTGGCCCAGCTGGCCGTTCTGCCGGTGCTGTTGTGGCTGTTCGTTGGCCCGGAGCTTGCCGACATCGTGGAGATCAGGCCGTTCGTCGAGGCGTTCGGGATCTTGATCTTGCTGCCCTTGGCGTTGGCATGGACCTCCCAGGCGTTCGCCGCCCGGCGCAGAGCGGGCCAGGTAGTCATCCGCGGCTTGAATGCCGCGATGGTGCCGGTCATGGCCGCCACGCTGTTCGTGGTCGTGGGCAGCCAGGTGCCCAAGCTCAGGGGCCGATTCAACGACGTCGCGACGGCGGTGCCCGTCTACGCGGCCTTTTTGGTGGTGATGGCGGTAGTGGGAGTAGCGGCCGCGAGAGTCGCGCGCCTGGACGTGGGACGGGCGCGTGCCCTGGTCTTCACGGGGGCGACGCGCAACTCGCTCGTCGTGCTTCCTCTCGCGCTCGCTCTACCTGCGGCATACGCTGTGACACCGGCGATCGTGGTCACCCAGACCCTGGTCGAGTTGGTGGGGATGCTCGTCTACATCCGGCTGGTCCCCCGACTTATCCCAGCGAAGGAGGCGGCCGGGACGGACCTGCCGTCCGCGACATGATCGCCGTTGAGGATGCGGAGTTCTGGACATGCTGGGCTGCCGGTGCCTGGTCTGAGGCGGTCGACGTTCCTCTTCGGGAAAGCGACGTCGCGCACAGGGCCCGTGTGCTCAGCCCTGATCCACCGAGGGTGATCAGGGGTCGGTGATTCCTAGTGAATGCCGGCGGGTGCGGTGGTCGGGGCATGGCTCGGTCTCCGGCCGGTGCCGGCTCTTCCACTTCGGTCCTCGGTTGCG
>NZ_JADHZD010000033.1 GCF_020102855.1 Nocardioides lacusdianchii | reverse complement strand
CTCAGCCGCCTGCCAGGCCCACTTCCCCGACCGCACCTGTTCCCAGAACGCCTGCCGCTCAGCTCGAAGCATCCGAACCATCACCACTCCTCACGACGAGTGGTGCAACGACCCTCCGAACTCAAGCGGCGTTACAGCAGCTGGTCGGACCGGCCGGTTGGGCAGCGCGTCAGCGCGGCACGCGCACCAGCAGCCGGCCGTGGATGCACTCCATGTGCAGCTCGCGACCCTCGCCGATGGAGTCGCCGTCGAGCTGGCGGGGCGTGTCGGATGCGGCCTTGATCCGCACTCGCGAGCCCGTGCGCCGGTCGAGCGTCTCGTCGACGATCGTGCTCTTGGCCAGCACGCGCATCGCCACCGTGATCCAGGACAGGAACTGCCGCGGGTGGATGATCACCACGTCGAGGATGCCGTCGTCGATCGTCGCGTCGGGCAGGAGCGGCATCCCGGCCTGCAGGAAGCCGACGTTGCCGACCACGACCGTGCGGGCGCGGTGGATGCTCGGCTCCTGGTCGTCGATCTGGATCTCGACCTTGATCGCGGGGAACATCAGCGACTTCAGGCCGGAGACGACGTAGGCCACCCACCCGATCTTCTTCTTGATGTCCTCGTTGACGCCCTCCATGAGCGCGGCGTCGAAGCCCATGCCCGCCATGACCATGAAGTGGGTGTCCTCGATGCCGTCGCCGCCCACCTTGACCAGGTCGATCGCCCGGTCCTGGCCGTTGAGCGCGACGTCGATCGCCGAGCGGAGGTAGAGCGGGACGTCGAGGTTGCGGGCGAGGAGGTTGCCGGTGCCGGCCGGGATGATGCCGACCGGGATGCCGGTCCCGGCGAGCTCGGCGCACACCTCGCGCACGGTGCCGTCGCCGCCGCAGACCATCACCAGGTCGGCGCCGGAGACCGCGGCACGCTCGGCCATGCCGGTGCCGGGGTCCTCGATCGTCGTGTACTGCCAGGTCGGCTCGGACCAGCCCGACTCCTTGGCCATCTCGCTGACGGTGGCGCGGAACTGGCCGACGTCCTCGACCTTGATCGGGTTGAGGATCACCGCGAGCCGGCGCTGGGAGGTGAAGACCTCCGGCAGCGGCTCGGCGTTCGCCGCGGTCGAGCGCGGCCGCGGGTCGATGAAGGCCAGCGCCAGGAAGAAGACCGTCAGCGCGAGCAGCGCGCCGCCGATGACGTCGCTGGGGAAGTGGCGCCCGAGGAGCACCCGGTCCAGGGCCACGAGCAGCCACCAGGCCACGGTCAGCGTGATGCCGAGGCGGCGCAGGCTCGTGCGCCGCACGAAGAGGACCAGCAGCATCACCAGGACCGCGGCGAACGCGGCACTCGAGGAGGCGTGGCCCGACGGGAAGCTGAAGTTGGTGTGGCTGCCGAGGGCGTCCTGCCAGTCCGGCCGGTCGCGCCCCAGCTGGCTCTTGAGCACCGTGGTCGCGACGGCGGTCACCGACATCACGACGACGGCGAGCAGCGCCGCCCAGCGCTGGCGGCGTACGACGAGCCAGAGCGCGAGCACGACCGTCAGGATCGTCATGCCGATGGTGCCGAAAGCGGTCTCGACCACCCGCAGGGTGTCGATGAGGAGGGCGTGGTCGTCCGCCCAGTCCTCGAGGCGCCGGCCCTCGATGTCGAAGGCGTCGAGGGGAGCGCGTTCCTGGGTGACGAGGTAGGCCAGGACGGCGAACAGGCCTCCCGTGAGGAGCGCCCAGGCCAGGCTGCGGTTGCGGAAGGCGGGAGTCACCTGCGAAGTATGCCCAAACCGGTTCGGAATCATGCTGTCGCGGCGGCTAGCCTTCCCCCTGTGATCGACCCTCGCCTCCTCCGTGACGACCCCGACCGCGTACGTGCCGCCCAGGCCAAGCGGGGCCTGTCCGCCGACGTGGTGGACCGGGCGCTCGCCGCCGACTCCGCGCGGCGCCAGGCGATCGCCGACTTCGAGTCGAAGCGCGCCGAGCAGAAGTCGAGCGGCGCCCTCGTCGCCAAGGCGCAGGGCGAGGAGAAGCAGGCGCTGCTCGCCCAGGTCAAGGAGCTCGCCGCCGGGGTGAAGGCCGCGGAGGCCGCCCGCAACGACGCCGAGGTTGCGTGGGACGAGGCGATCAAGGCGATCCCCAACGTCGCCGACGACGCCGCTCCCGCCGGTGGCGAGGAGGACTACACCGTCATCGAGCACGTGGGCACGCCCCGCGAGTTCGATTTCGAGCCGCGCGACCACGTCGAGCTCGGCCGGATGCTCGGCGCCATCGACATCGAGCGCGGCGCCAAGGTCAGCGGCTCGCGCTTCTACTTCCTCACCGGCGTAGGGGCGCAGCTCCAGCTCGCGCTGGTCAACATGGCGATGGACCAGGCCCGCGCGGCCGGCTTCATCCAGGCCGCGGCGCCCTCGCTGGTGCGCCCGCGCGCGATGGAGGGCACCGGCTTCCTCGGCCAGGCCGCCGACGACGTCTACCAGATCGCGGGCGAGGACCTCTACCTCGTCGGCACCTCCGAGGTCGCGATGGCGGCCTACCACTCGGACGAGATCCTCGACGCCGCATCGCTGCCGCTGCGATATGCCGCCTTCAGCCCGTGCTTCCGCAAGGAGGCCGGCTCCTACGGCAAGGACACCAAGGGCATCTGGCGGGTGCACTGGTTCGACAAGGTGGAGATGTTCGTCTACACCACCGTCGAGGAGTCGTACGCCGAGCACCAGCGGTTGCTGGCGTGGGAGCGGGAGTTCCTCGACAAGCTCGAGCTCGCCTACCGGATCATCGACACCGCTGCCGGCGACCTGGGCCTGAGCGCCTCGCGCAAGTTCGACTGCGAGGCGTGGATCCCGAGCCGTCAGGGCTACGGCGAGCTCACCTCGACCTCCAACTGCACCGACTTCCAGGCCCGCCGCCTCGACATCCGCACCCGCGGTGAGGGCGGCACCACGCCGGTCGCGACGCTGAACGGCACGCTCACCGCCGTGACCCGCGCGATCGTGGCGATCCTGGAGACCCACCAGAACGAGGACGGGTCGGTGACGGTGCCGCAGGCGCTGCGCCCCTACCTCGGCGGCCTGGAAGTGATGAAGCCCCTTGGCTGACGACTGGACGCCCCGGGTCGTCGCGCTCGACATCGACGGCACCCTGCTCAAGTGGGTCGACGGGCAGACCGAGGACTACGAGACCATCACCGCGCCGGTCTACGACGCGATCCACCGCGCCCTCGACGCCGGCGCGCACGTCGTGCTGTCCAGCGGTCGCTCCCCGCACGGGATGACCCGGATCGCCGACATGCTCGACATCCCGCGCGAGGAGGCCGACCAGCTGTGGGTCGTGGCCTCCAACGGGGCGGTCGTCTTCCGCTACCCGCCGATGGAGGTCGTCCACGAGGAGACCTTCGACGCCGCGCCCGCGGTCGCCGCGGTGCTGGAGCACCACCCCGACGCGCTGGTCGCAGTCGAGGAGCGTGCGGTCGGCGGCTACCGCGTGAACCGCGTCTTCCCCGAGGGCGAGATCTCCGGCGAGCAGATCATCACCGAGGTCGACGACATCGTCGGCGAGCCCGTCAGCCGCGTGATCATCCGCGACCCCGACGCCACGGCCGACGACTTCCTCGAGCTCGCCTCGAAGCTCGGTCTGCACGGCACCGACTACGTCGTGGGCTGGACGGCGTGGCTCGACCTGTCCCCGGTCGGCGTCTCGAAGGCCTCCGGTCTCCAGCACGTGTGCGACCGGATCGGCCTCACCGCTGCCGACGTCCTGGCGATCGGCGACGGGCGCAACGACATCGAGATGCTGCGCTGGGCCGGTCGCGGCGTCGCGATGGGCCAGGCCGTCGACGAGGTCAAGGCAGCGTCCGACGACGTCACCGCGTCAGTCCACGACGAGGGCGCGGCCGTCGAGATGTCGCGCTGGTTCCCGCAGGGGGCCTGAGCCCGTGGACGGGTTCACCTTCACCGCACCGCTGTGGCGGTGGACCGCACGTCGCCGGGAGTCGGCCGACTCCTCGTCGTGGTCCTTCGTCACCCTCCCGCCCGACGTGGCCGAGGAGGTGCGCGACGGCTCGGGCGAGCCGCGCGGCTTCGGGTCCGTGCGCGTCCGCGTCACGGTCGGCGCCACGACCTGGGACACCAGCGTCTTCCCCGACTCCGGCTCCGGCAGCTTCGTGCTTCCGGTGAAGAAGGCCGTGCGCACCGCGGCCGGCGTCGAGGAGGGCGACGAGCTGACCGTCACCCTGTCGCTCCGGGACCCCGCATGAGCACGCCCCGGCTGGTCGCCACCGACCTCGACGGCACCCTGCTCCACTCCGACGGCACCGTCACCGACCGCACCCGCGCGGTCCTCGAGGAGCTCGATGCGCGCGGTGTGCCGGTCGTCTTCACCACCGGTCGCCCGATCCGCTGGATGGAGGAGCTCTGGGCCGACGTCGGCGGCCACGGGCTCGCGATCTGCAGCAACGGCGCCCTGGTGTACGACGTCGCGCGCCGCGAGGTGCGCGACTTCCGGGCGGTGCCGCGTGAGGTGGGTGTCGCCGTCGCCGAGCAGCTGCGCACGGCCGTCCCCGGGACCCACTTCGCCGTCGAGCACACGACCGGGTGGGCCAGCGAGGTCGACTTCCCCCGCCACCCCGACGACCGCGCCGAGCGCCACACCGGTGACCTCGCCGACATCTTCGGCGACGACGTGGTGAAGGTCCTGGCGGTCCACCGCGACCTCGAGCCGGAAGACTTCTGGCGCCGCGTGGAGGCGTCGGTGGGCGAGCAGGTGGTGACGACCTGGTCGTCGTCCTTCGCGCTCGTCGAGATCAGCGCCGCCGGCGTCACCAAGGCCACCACCCTCGCCACGCTGGCCGCCGAGATGGGGGTCCGTGCCGAGGACGTGGTCGCCTTCGGTGACATGCCCAACGACCTGGCGATGCTCGAGTGGGCCGGCACGTCGTACGCCATGGCCAACGCCCATGCGTCGGTGCACGACCTCGCCGACCACCGGGCCCCGGCCAACGACGACGACGGGGTCGCGGTGGTGCTGACCGACCTCTTCGGCCTGTCTCGCTAGGCTGCCCGCCATGATCCGTGCCGTCCATGCTGTTCGTGTCGCTGCCGCGATGCTGCTCGCGTACGTGGGCCTGGTCCTGACGGTGAGCGCACCGGCCTCGGCCGCGTGCACCTGCAAGCAGGGCCAGCTCGATCAGCAGGTCCAGCGCGCCGACGTGGTCTTCATCGGCACGATCGACGGGGTCGAGGCCGCGGGCGACGACTTCACCTACGACGTCACCGCCTCCCGGGCCTACCAGGGCACCCCGGAGCGGTCCACGCAGGTCTTCTCCGCCGGTGGCCCGGCCGCGTGCGGCCTCGGGGAGCTCGAGGTCGGCACGACCTACGTCTTCCTCGCCACGGGCGACGCGGCGCCGTACGACGCCGACAGCTGCGGCGGCACCGCGGTCGCCAACCCCACGAAGGTCGAGAAGGTCGAGGCGCTGCTCGGGGAGGGCACCCCGGTCGAGCCGCCCCCGCCGCCGACCGCGGAGCTGACCCGCGTCGAGGACTCGCCGCCCGCGGGCTTCGCGCGCGCCGCGGCCCCGGGCGCCGCCGCCGCGATCATCGGCCTGCTCGGCCTCGTCGTCGTACGCCGCCTCGCGCGCCGCTGACCCCCCGGGCGACTCCCGTCCTGGCCGCGTCCCGATGCGGTCCGGAGTGTCCAGCACGCCCACACAACCTCGCGGGCCTCTGCGACGTCAGAGCAGGCATGGTGGAACCACGCGCTGACGGCGGGTCGAGAGCGTCTGGCATCGACGCCATGCTCGGCGCACCGACGGCCTTCGAGGAGTTCTTCCACCACTCGTGGCGTCGGTTGTTCCCCACGGCGATGGCGATCGCCGGCGACCGGGCGTCCGCGGAGTACGCCCTGCAGAGCGCGTTCGCCAAGGCGTACGCCTCGTGGGGCCGGGTCAGCGCTGCCGACCATCCCGAGGCCTACGTGCGCCGCATGGTGGTCAACGAGATCATCAGCAGCCGACGCTCTGCATGGTTCCGGCGGGAAAGGCCCACGGGCGAGCACGACTCGACGGTGAGCACCGCCTCGGAGGAGGCGGCGGTGGTGGATCGGGACGCCCTGTGGTCCGCCGTGCAGGGGTTGCCGGTGCGGCAGCGGGCGGTCATCGTCCTCCGCTACTACGAGGACCTGTCCGAGGCACAGATCGCCGACGTGCTCGGTTGCTCGCGCGGCACCGTGAAGTCGCAGGCGTCCGCCGCGCTGAAGAACCTCCGGACGGGCTCGGGACCGGTCCTCGACCCGGAAGGGAGCTACCGATGACCGAGGATCTCACGGTCGCGCTCCACGAGCGGCTCGATGCGCTCGACGTGCCGCCGGGCGACGTCGCGACGGTCGTCCGTCGCGGTCGCCGCCTGCGACGACGCAGGCAGGCACGCACCACCATCACCCTCGTCGCGACTCTCGCGCTGGCGTGGTTCGGCGCCACGGCGCTGATCCCCACAGCGGGGGAGCGCGCGGCCGACGGCTACGCCCGGTTCGACCCGTTCGACGTGTCGCAGGGATTGCGGGCGTACGCGGACCCGGGTTTCGCGGTGCACATGGGTGGTCAGACCTTCGATGCCACCGAGCTCACGTACCTCGACACCGACGCGGTGGCGACTCCTCGCGGGGTGCTCTTCTACGACCACGGTCGCCCCATGCTGATGCGCGAGGACGGCGAGGTGGTGGCGCTCGTCGACGGACCGGTGGACGCAGTCCCCGGCTTCCGCCCGACCGCCAAGATCGACTCACGCAGCGACGAGGTCGCCTTCGCGATCGTCGAGGACGACGAGGCCGTGATCACCGTGCGCGACCTGGCCACGAACGAGGACGTGCACGAGTGGAGAACGCCGTGCGAACCTTGCTCGGCGATCAGGATCGACGCGTACGACGACGGGGTCCTCTACCTGCGCACCGGCCGCTCGACCGTCGCGGTGCTCCTCGCGACGGGCGAGGTCGTCGACCTCGGCGCAACGACCCGGATCGCCGACGTGCGCAGCGGTGTCGTGCTCTACAACGGCGCGACGCCCCGACCGACGACCACCCGCGGGTGGACCTTCGTCCGCGGGCCGGTCGACGCCCAGCTGACCTTCGACGGCGCTCACGTGCTCGACTGGTCGAGCTCGTTGCGCCCGACCGATCCGTCCGGTCAGCCGCTGCAGCTCGACGTCGCCCGCACCACCGACGCCGGTCCCGCGTTCTGGACGATGGACACCGACGGCTCCGTCCTCGTCGCGGCTGTGAACGGCCGCTACCCGAACTTCACCGTCTATGACTGCGAGCTGCCCTCCGGATCGTGCACGGAAGTAGGACCGTTGCGTCCCAGGGGCGGAGACCCGGCCTTCATCGGCAACGACATGTGACCTGGAGCTGCTGCAGCCCACGGCCAGTCCGCCTGCGCCACGAGAAAACGCACGTGCCCAGACAACCTCAACCCGACGCCCGGAGTCTGGACAGGTGAGGGGACACAACAGTGTCCGAGGGGAAGGGGGCCTGACATGCACGAGGACATCCACCCGCCGTCCCGGTTCGTCTGGTCGTCGATGCTGGCAGCGGCGGCCGCAGTGGTGCTGATCGCGCTGGTCGTCCTCATGAGCGGCCAGACCGACCGGAGCGGTACGCCCCAGCCGGCCCCGCAGCCGACGAGCGTGGCCACCGACGACGCGAAGGAGCCACTGCCCGACGAGGTGCCCACAGGTCTGCCCGCGGTGCCGTACGTGCTCGACCGAGTGGCCTACGTCGGCGACGACTCGTTCCCCGGCTTCGACGTGATCGACGGGGCCACGCATGGCTGGTTGGCTGCGGCGCCGCCGTTCGTGTGGTCGTGGGGCAACGGTGGAGCACCGAACGCGATGGACGTCGCGCTCGAGCAGCCGCCCGTCGTGTCGCCCAACGGACAGTACGTCGCGTACCTCTCCAGCGAGGGCGACCTGAACGGGTTCGAGACCGCACCCGCCGGCGAGGGGATGGGCCTGCCGGTGCCGGTGCCCGTCCGGGACGACGACGGGGTGGGCACCCGCATCGGAGCCGTGACCGACGACGGCTGGGTGATCGCCAGCGGCCGGGGTGTCGGCGTCCTGTGGCGCCCCTTCGACGGCGCCGAGCCGATCGACCTGACGCAGACGGCGCCCGGCCAGCTCGTCTGGCAGGCGACGCGGGCAGGTCTGGTCGTCGTCGACGGCAGTGGTGACGCCCGGGACCCGGGCGGTGACAACCGCGTCGCAGGTGACGGCCGGGTCTATCTCGCCGACGTGACACCCGACGGCGAGCTGGTGCCGATCGCGGACCTCCCGAACTTCGGGATCGCGGACGTCTCCGAGGAGTGGGTGGCGTGGGTGCCCATCCAGCAGGTCGCGGGCGACGTGCCCGAGTACGCCGAGATCCGGGTGCGTGGCCTCGACGGCGGGAGCGAGGGCGTGCTGTCGCCTCCTCAGGGGTGGCGCTTCGTCAACACGGCCTTCACCTTCGAGGACACCCAGTTCCTCGTCGCCCGGGTGACCGACGGTCAGCGGCAGCGGATGGTGCGCTGCAGCCCCGCACTGCGGGAGTGCGTGCTGCTCGAGACGCTGTGACGCCACGCGAGGGTGCGAGGTCGACCGGCACCTGCCTGGCGCCACACAGGGGCAGCTCCGTCAGAGGTACATCCCGCTGGACGTGCCGCCGGACTCCTGGGTCTCGTCGTCGGTGGGCATGTTGGGCATCCCCATCGGCTGGTGCTGGGCGTGGCCGGAGCCCGCGGGCAGGGCGCGGCGCATCTGCTCGAGCTGGGCGCGCGAGGCCATCTGCTGGGCGTAGATCGCGGTCTGGATGCCGTGGAACAGGCCCTCGAGCCACCCGACGAGCTGGGCCTGCGCGATCCGCAGCTCGCCCTCCGACGGCGTGCCCTCCTCGGTGAAGGGCAGCGAGAGGCGCTCGAGCTCCTCGACCAGCTCGGGGGCCAGGCCCGACTCGAGCTCCTTGATGGAGGCGGCGTGGATCTCCTTCAGGCGCTGGCGGCTGGCCTCGTCGAGGGGCGCGGCCTTCACCTCCTCGAGCAGCTGTCGGATCATGCTGCCGATGCGCATCACCTTCGCGGGCTGCTCGACCAGCTCGGTGATGTGGCGCTCGCCCCCACCCTCCTCGCCGTCGTCGCCCGACTGCTGGGTCATCGCGGGCAGGGCGCTCGCGGGGATGGTGCCGATCGGCTGGCCGTCGGGCCCGACCACGACCACCTGCTCCTCGGACGCAGGGGCGCTGGGCTGCTGCTGCTCGGTCATGACCGCCACCCTATGACCCGCCCGGTGGGCGGGCACCGGGAGCGGCGGGCGCTCAGAGCGTCAGCAGGATCTTCCCGCTGTGTGCCCCGTCCTCCATCAGCCGGTGGGCTCGCGCCACGTCCTCGAGCGGCATCGTGGTCTCCACGATCGGACGGATCCGGCCGGCCGCCACGTGCGGCCAGACGTTCTCGACGACACCGCAGCAGATGGCGGCCTTCTCCTCCAGCGGCCGCGCGCGCAGCGAGGTCGCGGTGACCGAGGCCCGCTTGCGCAGCAGCGCCTGGATGTCGAGCTCACCCTTGGTGCCGCCCTGGAAGCCGATGATGACCAAGCGTCCGCCGGTGGCGAGGGCGGCGACGTTGCGGCCGAGGTACTTCGCGCCCATGTTGTCCAGGACGACGTCGGCGCCGCAGGCCTCGGAGAGCACGTCGACGAAGTCCTCGTCGCGGTAGGAGATCGCGGTCGCCCCGAGCGAGCGGCACAGCTCGAGCTTCTCCGGCGAGCCGGCGGTGGTGAAGACCTCGGCGCCGCGCGCGACGGCGAGCTGGATCGCCATCGTGCCGATGCCGCCGGCGCCGCCGTGGACGAGGAAGCGCTCGCCCTTCGCGAGGTGGGCGGTCATGAAGACGTTGGACCACACGGTCGCGGCGACCTCGGGCAGGGCCGCGGCCTCGACGAGGGACACGCCGCTCGGCACGGGCATGACCTGCCCGACCGGCACCGCGACGCGGGCGGCGTACCCGCCACCGGCGAGCAGCGCGCAGACCTCGTCGCCGACCGACCAGCCCTCCACGCCCTCGCCGAGCTCGGCGATGCGGCCGCTGCACTCGAGGCCGATGACCTCCGAGGCGCCCGGGGGCGGGGGGTAGAAGCCCTGCCGCTGCAGGGTGTCGGCGCGGTTGACCGCCGTCGCGACGACGTCGATGAGCACCTCCCCGGCTGCGGGTCGGGGGTCGGCGACCTCGCCGACGGACAGGACCTCGGGGCCACCGGTGCCGGTGGTCACGACTGCGCGCACGGAATCAGTCCTCGTAGAGATCGGTGGAGTGGTCGACCGACGAGTCGTCGGGCACCTCGTCGTCGACGTCGTCGGGGTCGGGCGCGTCGGCGGGCCGGTCCCAGCTCTCGGCGAGCAGCTGTGCCTTGGCCGCGAGCTTCTCGACCGCCTCGGGATCGGCGTCGGCAGCGCCGGCGGCCCAGCCGAGGAGGTAGGCGGTGATGGGCGCGGCCGTCTTCTGCACGTTCTGCGCCGCGGTGCGCGCCAGGTCGAGGATGAGGCCTTCGTCGACCTCGGTCTCGACGTCGAGGACGTCACTGAGCTCGTCGATCCAGTCGTGAAGGTTCACGACCCCAATGTCTCGCAACCGACCCGGCGGCGGCAAGGGAGGGGGGACCGCTCAGCCGCCGAGGTCGCGCAGGTCGGCCCAGGTGTCGATGTCGAGCGCCTCCTCGCCGCCGGCCGGCACCGACGCCAGGCGCAGCGGGGCGAGCAGCCGGTGCAGCGCCATGCCGTGCTGCTCCTCCAGCCCGGGGCGTACGTCGGCGAGGCGGGCCGCGTCGAGCACCCCGGCCAGCTGCCGCCGGCCGTCACCGTCGACGAGGAACGCCCCGTCGTGGCCCTCCGCCGCCGCGCGCAGGCGGCGCATCGTGGCAGCGGTGACCCGGGGCATGTCGACGGCCAGCACACCGACGACCCGCGGCCGGCGCAGCAGGGCGTCGACGCCGGTGAGCAGCCCGGCGACCGGTCCGCCGCGGGGCGGGTCCTCGCAGGCGAAGGTGACCGGCCGCTCGGTCGGCACGGACCGCGGGGCGACGACCACCACCTCGTCGGCGTCGAGGAAGGCGTCGAGGGCGTAGGTCAGCAGCGTGCGACCGGCGAGCTCGACGCTCCCCTTGTCGATCCCGTCCATCCGCGCTGCCGTGCCGCCGGCCAGCACGACCCCGCAGAATCCGGACGCGGTGAGGTCGAGGTCCATGCACCCATCCTCCCAGCCCTGCCGGCTCTGGCAGTCTGGAGGCATGGACACCGGCCAGCAGCTGCGCGTGCGCGTCCACCAGTGGGCGAGCGGCCGCGACCCCGCCGCCAACCGTGCGCGCTTGGGCGCCGACGTGGAGCCCGGCGCCGACCTGGTCGTCCTGCCGGAGGCCTTCGCACGCGACTTCGGCGAGGCCGGCTCCGACGTCAGTGCGTACGCCGAGCCGCTGGACGGCCCCTTCGCCAGCGAGGTCGCCCGGGTCGCCGAGGCGACGTCGTGCACGGTGGTGGCCGGCATGTTCGAGGCCTCCGCCGACCCGGATCGACCCTGGAACACCCTCGTGGCGCGCGGCGCGAGCCGGGCGGACTACCGCAAGATCCACCTCTACGACTCCTTCGGCTACCGCGAGTCCGACCGACTGACCGGTGGACCGCTCGAGCCCGTCGTCGTGGACGTCGAGGGCTGGAGGGTCGGGCTGATGACCTGCTACGACCTGCGCTTCCCCGAGCTCGCGCGCCGTCTCGTCGACGCCGGCGCGGAGGTCATCGTCGTGCCGGCCGCGTGGCTGCCCGGCGAGCGCAAGGTGGAGCACTGGCGAACCCTCCTCGCTGCCCGGGCGATCGAGAACACCTGCTTCGTCGTCGGCGCCGCCCAGCCCGAGCCGCGCTACAGCGGCCACTCGGTGGTCGTCGGGCCGCTCGGCGAGGTCCTCGCCGAGGCCGAGGGAGCCGAGGCCACCCTCGACGTCGTGCTGGAGCGTGCCGACCTCGAGACGGCCCGTCGCACCAATCCGTCCCTGGCCAACCGTCGGCTGTAACCTCCTGCGACGTGTCTTCCCCCACCGCCGACAGCCCCCGCGGGTCCTCCCGCGGCAAGCGGGCTGCCGAGCGGCCGCCCTCGCGGCTGCGGCGGACACGGAAGCCGAAGACCGCCCCGCCCGAGGTGAAGACAACCCCGGCCGAGGCACCGCCCGCCGCGCTCGTCGTCCCGGCACCTGCCGCACCTGTCGCCCCGGACCCCGAGCCGACCCCCGCGCTCGCGCAGGACACCGGTGCCCTCCCTCCTGACGGCCCGCGTCGCTCGCTGATGCTGCTGTGGTTCGCCGTGCTCGGGCTGGGCACCGCGGCGCTCGTCTGGTCCGCCCTCGGCGGCCTCCTGGAGGACAGCGGCACCGCCGGCCCCCTCGCCTCGGTGCCGGAGTGGGTCGACGGCGCCGGCGCGGTGGCGGTGGCCACCGCCCTGTCCTGGCTGCTCGCCACCCGGACGGCGGGCCGCGCCCTCGTCTCCGCCGGCCTCGCGCTGGTGCTCGGCGTGGCCAGCCTCCTGGTCGGCGGGAGGGTGCTGCCGACCGGCGCCGCGGTGATGACCTGCGTGGTGGGCAGCGTGTACGCCGTCATGGTGACGGTGCCGGCCGTGACGTGGTGGAAGGCGGTGCGCGAGGTCCTCGTCGCCGTGCTGGTGGCCGTGGTCACCGCCTTCGCAGCCGTGGGCTTCGAGCCCACCGTCGCGACCGACCGCTTCGACCTCGCGGCCCTGTTCCTCGCCCTCGGCCTCGTCTTCACCATCGTCTACCGCCTCGGAGCCGGCCTCCACGGCCTCGGCCGCCGCGGCATGATCGTGGTCGCCTCCGGGCTCGCCGTCCTCGTCGTGACGCTGCTCTACGCCGAGCTGCTGCGGCGCTACGGCACGCAGACCTTCGTGTCGTCGGTCCTCGACTTCGCCGACTGGGTCTCCGCCCGGATCGGGGCGTTCCCGCGCCCGCTGGTCGTGCTCCTCGGCATCCCGGCGCTGGCGTGGGGCACCCACCTGCGCGCCCGCCGTCGCCAGGGCTGGTGGGTGTGCGCCTTCGGCGTCGCGGCGACCGTGCCGCTGGCCACGGGCCTGGTCGCGCCGGACAGCTCCTACCTCGAGGCCGGCCTGCGGGCGGCGTACTCCCTCGTCCTGGGCCTGCTCATCGGCTACGTGCTGATCCGCATCGACCTCGCCCTCACCGGCACCAAGGGCAGCCGTGGACGGCGCGCGGAGGAGGCCGGCCCGCACCGGCCCGAGCCCCGTCGCTTCGCCGAGCTCTGAGCCTGCCTCCCCGGAGGCCCTCCGCGGGTCCGACCATCGGCTACGCCCCGGTAACCGCTAGCGTCGAGCCATGGCCCGCACCACGTCGCTCGAGATCGTGTCCGAGCTGGTCGCCAACGTGCTGACCATCGAGGTCGCCGAGGGCGACCGCGTCGAGGCCGGCGACACCGTCGTGCTGCTGGAGTCGATGAAGATGGAGATCCCGATGCTCGCCGAGCGCGCGGGCACCGTCACCGCGATCAAGGTGACCGTCGGCGACGTCGTGCAGGACGGCGACGTCCTCGTCGTCCTCGACTGATATGTAGGGCGCGCCTGTCAAGGGCAGGGTGAGGCGCCGTCGGGCCTGGGTGGCCTGACGGCGCCTCGCTTGGTCTGGATCTGGTCGTCTGCGCAGCGTGTCTTCGCGACGCGC
>NZ_JADHZD010000032.1 GCF_020102855.1 Nocardioides lacusdianchii | reverse complement strand
CGTTTCGACACCTCGCAGCCTCGGGTGGGCGCACCAGCCTGTGACGACGCCATGCCGATGTCGTGAGACATCCCTATTCCGATGTCCTGAGACACCCCATTCCGATGTCCTGAACCAACACACTGCCCCCGCTACTGAAAAGTGGCTTGTGTCCTGCGGAAACGCAGGACACGGGCCACTTGTCATTTGAGCCATTCGGGCTTGTGTCGCGCTTTGTGACCCGAAAACCCCCTCTGCAGCGGGGTCCGGTGCCGGGTTCGCCACCTGGATTCAGCCTGGGTGGTCGGCGACCTTGGTGATCATCGCGGTGCGGCCGAGGTCGCCAATCGGCTGCGGTGGCCTTCGGCTGTGTCTGGTTTCGGGCGCCGAGGAGGACGGCGGCGAGGATGGGGTTGATGAGCTCGGGCCAGAGCGAATCGGGCATATGAGCTCGATGTCGTAGACCTGTGAAAAGGGCCGTCCTGGACTATGACGCGCGACGTTGTCGCGCTGCGGACACGGCTCGTTGGAACTCGGGATCGTTGTGAAGCGTTCGCAGCCGACGTCAAAGGCGGTCTTCCTTCTTGACGAGTGCCGATGGCACGTGATCGCTCCTCGGGTCCGGCGGCGCTGCCTGCCCTCACAGCGGCAGGATCAAGGTGCCTGGCTGGCGGCCGGGTGTGGCTGTGCCTAAACTCAGGATGCGATGACTCTTGCCGACCGCACCTTCCCGGGAGCCGTGAGGACGCGGCTTCCGCTGGTCGTCCTCCTGTGCGCAGTCGCGCTCGGAATCGTTGGCATGCACGGGCTGGCGTCCGGGCCGGACTCCGGCGAGCACGTCGGGCACCACGCCGCCCCGACGATCATCATGACCACCGACACCACGGTGGGCGTGGTCGCATCCCTCGGCGTCGTTGCCGGGGACGAGGCGCCGCCGGCGGAAGACGGGGGGTTGCTCGCGCTGTGCCTGATGATGCTCACGCCCGGTTTGGCGCTGGGCTTGTGGCTGCTCGCTATTGCGGCACGTGGCGGGGGATGGCGTCTGCTGCGTCTGATGACGGGGGTCGTCGACGCGCTCGACGTGGCGGGGCTGCCACCGCCGTTCGAACGACAGCTGACCGTACTCCGGATCTGATCAGGCACACCGGCGCACCACCCGCATGGGTCCGGTGCGTCTGTCCTGCCCGTCATTCGATCTCATTTGGAGTATGCGCATGTGCGCGACGCGCAAATCGCTGAGTCTGTCTTCTGGTCTCCCTCTGGTCGTCGGCCTCTCCATGGCCGCCGCCCTGCTCGCCAGCTGTAGCTCTACAGAGAACCCGACCGCCTCGGCCGCCGCGGCGGCCGAGGAGGAGTTCGGCCATATCCACTCTCTCGACGTGAACCCCGCGGACGACACGCTCTACGTCGCGAGTCATCACGGGGTGTTCGCTCTCGGTGCCGACGGCTTCGAGCGTGTGGGGGAGGAGCGTTTCGATGCGATGTCGTTCACCATCGCCGACGCGGACCGCTTCCTGATGAGTGGTCACCCCGAGCCGGGCGCCGGCGGACCCGCGCACTTCGGACTCTCCGAGTCGACAGACTCCGGTCGGACGTGGAGGTCGCTCTCGTTGGAAGGGGAGGCGGACTTCCATGCGCTCGAGGCGGCCGGTGACCGCGTGTACGGGGTCGACTCTCAGAGCGGGCGCCTCATGTCCACCGAGGACGGCAGGCGGTGGCGCGACCTGGGCCAGTTACCCGCCGCCGACGTGGCTGCCCATCCAGGCAACTCCGATCTTGTGCTGCTGACCGATGGCAGCGGCTCGCTCGTCCGACTCCAGGTCTCCGGGTCTCCCGAGCTCGTGCAGTCCGCGCCGCGGTTGTTGCTCCTGGACTGGGACAGCGAGGACCTGCTGGTCGGGGCCGGCCCCGAGGGGTCGGTCTACCGCAGCGACGACGGTGGGGACTCCTGGCGGGAGGTCGGATCACTCCCGGACGTGCCTTACGCGCTGACCGCCACCGAGTCGCGGTGGTATGCCGCCACGGAGGGCGGCGTCCTCGTGTCCACCGATACTGGTGCCACGTGGTCCGAGGTCGGTCGCCCATGATCGCGTTGCTCTACGGAGTGCTGCTGGTCCTCGGCGTCGTGCTACTGGCGGTGACGGCGGTGCGGGTGCTGGCAGGAGGCCTCGAAACCGATTCGGGCCGGCCCGGTCGGCCGAGCGGGACCGGTGGTGCCCGACAGATCCTCGAGAAGCGGTACGCGGCAGGCGAGCTGAGCACGGAGGAGTACCAGCACCGGTCGCGCGTCCTGAAGGAGGGGCAATCGTGAAACCGATCAGCCGACGCACGGCTCTGACGATGGGCGGTGCCGGCCTGGTGGGCACCGTCGTCGGTGGCACGGGCCTGTGGCGAGAGCTGTCCACCTCGGTCCTGGACCCCGTCGCCGGGGAACTGTTCACCGAGCCCGAGGTTCTCCGGAGCAAGGGCGGACTGCTGGAGGTACGGCTGGAGGCTGCGCTGGGCAGCCACGAGGTCGCCGGCCGGCGGGCCACGACCATGGGGTACAACGGCGGTGTGCCGGGCCCCACGTTGCGGCTCCGCCCGGGCGACACGTTCCGGGTGGAGCTGGTGAACCGGCTCGATCGGGTCACGAACCTGCACGTGCACGGGCTGCACGTCTCACCCGAAGGCAACGGCGACAACGTGTTCGTCGCTGTCGAACCGGACCAGGCGCATCGTTACGAGTATCGGTTGCCCGACAACCATCCACCAGGCGTGTACTGGTACCACCCGCACCACCACGGCACGGTCGCGGACCAGGTGTTCGGCGGACTCTACGGCGCCATCATCGTGGAGGACGACGACGAGATCACCGTCGACCGGGAACGGGTCATGGTCGTCTCCGACATCACCCTGGACTCCGGCGGCTCACTGGTCAGCCCGTCCACCATGGAGCAGATGATGGGCCGCGAGGGTGAGCTCGTCCTGGTCAACGGTGCCGCAAAGCCGGACCTCAAGGGTCGATCAGGTGAGCGTGAACGGTGGCGCGTCGTGAATGCCTGCACCGCCCGCTACCTCGCGTTGAGACTGCCAGAACAGCGGGCTCGAGTGGTCGGTCGCGACCTGGGTCGGCTGCCCCGGGACATGGGGTTGGAGGACGTCGTGCTCGCCCCCGGGAACCGGCTCGACCTGGTGGTCGACCTGTCCGAGGGAAGCAGCGAGCTCACCGCGATGCCGGTCGACCGTGGCGGCATGATGGGCCAGATGATGGGTGGGGGCCCGATGTCAGGCGGTGACGGGCCGGTGACGCTCGCCCGCCTGGGCGTTTCCGCGAGCGGCAACCGAGCCGCGGGTGGGATCCCGCCTGGCCCGGCTGTCCGCGACCTGCGTGAGGCTGACGTCGATGGTCGTCGGTCGATCACCTTCCAGATGGGCATGGGCGGGATGATGGGCGGCGGCGACGGTCCGATGAGCTTCACCTTCGACGGTGAGGAGTTCGACGCCGACCGGATCGACCAGCAGGTGGGGATGGGCACGGTGGAGGAGTGGACCATCGGCAATGACAGCCCGATGGACCATCCCTTCCATCTGCACGTGTGGCCGATGCAACTGCTGGAGGTCGACGGCCGCGAGCTGTCTGAGCCGGTCTGGCTCGACGTGGTGAACGTTCCCGCCCGCAGCCAGGTCAAGGTCCGGGTCGCGTTCGAGGACTTCGGCGGTCGGACCGTCTACCACTGTCACATCCTTGACCACGAGGACCGCGGAATGATGGGCACCGTCCTGGCCAGGTGACCTTGCGGCGGTCGCCGTCCAGAGCGGGTCGCCTGACGACACAGCGGGGCCGACAGGCTCCAGGGATCGGAAAGAGAGGTGAGACCCATGTATGGCAACGGAGGGGGCACGGGCTGGATGTGGTTCATCTGGCCGATCATGATCCTGGTCATCGTCCTCGTCGTCGTGCTGCTGGTTCGCGGCAGCGGCGGAGGCACGAACCGCGGCAGTGGCAGCGCGCCTGGACCGGGGACCGGGAGAACTCGAGTGCAAGCGATCCTCGACGAGCGCTACGCCCGTGGCGAGCTCACCGACGAGGAGTACCAGGGCCGTCTCCGTCAGCTCCGAGGTGACAGCGACCGATAGGCGCAGGCGGAACCATTGCGCCGGATCACCGACGACAAGCTCCGTGTCACAACCGGCGATATGGATAAGTATCCCCGATGAGAGGAGTCCCAGCATGACCACGAAGTCCGAGAAGAACCAGTCCTCCGAGCACGAGCAGCACAAGAAGCACGTCGGCTTCATGTGGGGGATGATGTACAAGAACGTCAAGGTCAACGTCGCCATCATCGTGGCCGCGCTCGTCGTGGGAGGCTCCGCGTTGTGGCTGTCCCGGTCGCAGACGTTTGTGCAGGACGAGTCCTAAATGAAGGGCATGATCCCGCACCACTCGATCGCGATCCTCACCAGCGAGCGGTCCGAGATCGAAGACGTGCGTGTGCGCAAGCTGGCCGACGAGATCATCAAGGCTCAGCGCATCGAGATCGCCGAGATGAAGTGGCTGATCGAGGACATCGAGAAGAACGGTGCCGCCACCCCCGAGGAAGAGGCCAAGCAGCGCCCCGTCCCGGACTTCGAGGCCAGCCCCTGAGCACGGATCCCCGTCCATAGTCAGCCGGTGGCGACGATCTGAACGCGAGAGGAGAGTCATGTACGCAGGGGTTGTCGTGATGTCGAGCGCGGTCGGGGTACTCGTACTCGGGCTGTACGCGCTGCACAGGCTCACCGCCGTAGCGCCAGACTCGCTAAACGTGCTTCCCTTCGAGTCGGGCTGGGCCCCCGCGCAGCACGCACTGTCGCGGTACCACGTGCGCTGGTACCTCGCGACGCTGCTCTTCCTCGCCTTCGACGTCGAGATGCTGTTCATGTATCCCTGGGCGGTCGTCGTCGCACAGGTCGGCGTAACCGCGGTCGTCGAGATGTTCCTCTTCCTGGCTACCTTGTTCGTCGCCGTGCTCTGGGCATGGCGGGAGGGGGCACTGCGTTGGGTCTGAGTGACGCGCTCGCACGGAGCGCTTCCCGGCACGCTCACGCTCTGGTCGTCGAGGTGCCGGGCTCGTGGCGCACGCGAATGGCGGCGGAGCGCAACTTGTTCGCGCGAGGATGGCGGCTCGCCGACTCACCCGCGGACGCCGACGTACTCGTCGTGTGCGGCGAACCCGGGCCGGAGCTCGCGGAAGCGATCGAGGGCGTCTGGCACCAGATGCCAGGACCACGGGTGCGCGTGGACGTGCACGCGGGCGACGAAGTGGGTGCTCGACTGGACGAAGCACACACCGGCCTGCTCGACACCGACCACCACCGCCGTGACGCGCAGCAGCGACCCACCGCCTCCGAACTCCTCGCCGAGCACGCCGGACCTGGAGCCGAGAGTCATGGCGGCCATGGAGACATGGACCACGGTCCAGGTGACGGCCACGAGGGCATGGACCACGGCGGCCACGAGGGCATCGACCACGGCGGCGACGAGGGCATGGACCACGGCGGCCACCAAGGCATGGACCACGGCGGCGACGAGGGCATGGACCACGGCGGCCACCAAGGCATGGACCACGGCGGCCACGAGGGCATGGACCACGGCGGCCACGAGGGCATGGACCACGGCGGCCACGAGGGCCACGAGGGCATGGACCACGGCGACATGGAGACGTCCCCGGGAGGCATCCCTCTCGCGGAGGGCGGCGAGGACCGCGACGGCCTCGAGATGGACGTCTTGCAGGTGCGTTGCGGGCCTGTTCTGCCGCACTGGCCGGCCGGTCTGGTGTTGCGCTGCTCGCTTCAGGGCGATGTCATCGTCGAGGCACAGGCCGAGCTCGTCGACGGGCCTGCCCGCCAAGAGGACGAAGTCTTCGGGCCAGCCCGCGGCATCGACAACATCGCCTCGCTCCTGGCGTTGGCGGGGTGGGACGACGCCGCGGCAGAGGCCCGAAGGGTCCGCGACACCGCCCTGGAGTCCGGGGACGGAGCGGCGGGGTCGGAACTCGAGCGTCTGCGCCGGAGGGTCCGTCGTTCGTGGACGTTGCGCTGGTCGCTTCGAGGCGTCAGGCGGCTGAGCGACGAGGACGCCCACGCCCGGGGGTTGCCGGCCGACGCGGTCGGTGACACCTATGACCGGCTGATCGGCATGCTGGACCGGGCGGTCGCCGGTGTTGCCGCGACCGCCGCCGGTGACACCGGCAGTCGGACGAACGACGCCGGCCGGACACTCTCGACCGACCACCTGGCACATCTGGTCATGGGTCTGGATCTCGCCACGGCACGTCTGGTCCTCGCCAGCCTCGACATCCACGAGCTGCTCGCCCGACAGGCGGAGCACGAGGTGTCCCATGGCTGACCCGATGCCGATGACGGACTCGCCGATCACCACCGTGGCACCCGGCTGGGCGATTGCCGCGTTGGGGATTCTGGGTGTGTTGGCCGTAACCGCTGCCATGCTGGACGGTGCCCTCGCCGCGCGTGCGGGGGGTAAGCCGGGCGGGACGATGGCCGGGCCGGTCCGGCCGTTCGGTGAGGCGGCCCGGCTGATGCGGCAGCGGCGTCGTACCACCGTCGAAGCCGACCGGCTGTTGTGGCGCCTCGGGGGTGCCGGGCTGCTGGTAGTGGCGGCGCTGATGGTGACGGTCGTGCCGCTGGGGGAGTGGACCATCTTCGACCTCGACGTGGGGGTCATGTGGTTCAACGCCATGGACGTGATGGTCTGGGCGCTGGTGTGGTTGACCGGGTGGGGCGCGAACTCGGCACACGCACTGGTCGGCGGCTACCGGTTCCTGGCGCACGGGCTGGGCTACGAGCTTCCGTTGATGTTTGCCCTGGTCGCTCCGGCGATCGCCGCGGAGAGCCTGAACGTCGGCAGGGTCGCGGCGGCCCAGGACGGACTCTGGTTCGTGGCCTGGATGCCGGTGGCGTTCCTCGTCTACCTGCTCGGGGTCGCCGCCTTCTCGGTGTGGGGACCGTTCGCTCCGGCGATCGGCACGGACGTCGCCGGCGGGGCACGAGCGGAACTGTCGGGCGTGGACCGGCTGGTGTTCGAGGCGGGGCGATATGCGTTGCTGGCTGCCGGCGCCGCGTTCGCGGTCCCGATGTTCCTCGGCGGCGGCGCCGGCCCGCTGCTGCCGGACTGGGCCTGGGTGCTGGTGAAGACCGTTGCCCTACTCGCGGTCCTGGTCTGGCTGCGGCGGCGGCTGCCGGCCTTCCGGCCGGACAAGTTCATGGAGGTGGGCTGGATGCTGCTGCTCCCGGCCGTGCTGCTGCAGGACCTGGTCGTCGCCGTCATCGCTGTCGGGAGGTCGTGAACGTGATCACCGACATCGCCTTCTGGGGGATCGGGCTCGTCGCCGTGCTCGGCGGCGCTGCGGTCTTCTACGTCAACTCGATGGCGCGCGCGACGTACGCCCTCGCCCTGTCCTTCGTCGCGGTTGGCCTGCAGGTGCTCTTCCTGCAGCAGAACTACGTCGGCGTGGTGACGATCCTGATGATGCTCATGGAGATGGCCATCATGGCCGTCTACATGGTCATGTTCATGGGGATGAACCCCGCGCTGATGCCGATGAGCATGGTGCACAGCAACAAGACCGCCATCGCCGTCGCCCTGACCACGTTCCTGGCGCTCGCGACAGGCATCCTGATGGTCGACTGGCCCACCCGCCGGGGCAGCCCCCCGCCGGACGTCACGATGGCGCTGGGGGAGGCGTTGATGGGCCCGAAGATGCTGGTGATGGCCGTGATCAGTCCGGTGATGGTCGCCACGATCGTGGCTGGCGTCGTGCTGGCCGCGCACCGCACCCGCTACGACCGGTTCGGCGATGACCTGAAGCAGCGCCCCGCAGACGACCCCCAGCCGGGAGGTGTCGGCAGATGACCTTGGAGGCGACCCTGCTCATCGCCGCGGCGATCTTCAGCGTAGGGCTGTACGGCGCAATCTCCCAGCAGGTCGTGGTGATGGTGATGATGGGCCTGGAACTCATGATCAACGCCGTCATCCTCGCCGCTGCCGGCGTCTGGTGGTTCCTCGCGCCCGACCCGACCGGGCAGGTCCTCCTCATGGTGATCATCGCCGCGATGACAGTTGAGATGGCGATGGGCTTCGCGGTCGCCACGTTGCTGCATCGTGAGCGTGGCGCCGACATGACCGACATGGCCACGGACCTGTCGGGGTGACCGGGTCCATGGCCGAGACCGCACTCTGGCTGCTCGTACTGCTCCCCGCCGTGGTGGGCGGCGGGCTCGCCCTCTCCCGCCTCGAGCGGGCGGCGGCCGCCGTGTCGTTGGCCACGGCCTTCACCACGACCGCACTGTCGGTGGTCGTCGCCCTCGAACGTCCGAGGGTGTCAGTGCCGTTCATGGCCGGCAGCGACCTCGCCCTCGGGGTGGACGCCCTGTCCGCGCTGGTCGCACCGACGGTCGCGGTCGTGAGCCTGCTCGTGCTGGTGTTCTCGGCCGGTGAGATCCGGGAGTCACAGGCCCGGTTCCACGGACTCATGCTGCTCTTCGCCTCCGCCGCTCTCCTGACCGCGACTGCCGAGACGCTGCCCGCGCTGCTGTTCGCCTGGGAGGTGATGGGCGCGACGTCGTTCGCACTGATCGGATTCTGGTGGCGCGACGACCACCGGGTCTCCGCCGGCATCACGGCGTTCGTGACCACGCGCACGGCGGACGTCGGGCTGTACGTCGCGGCCGGTGCAGCACTCGCCGGTGGAGCCGGCCTGGCACTGGCCGACCTGCCCGCGGCCAGCGAGGGGTGGCGCCACGTCGTCGCGGCGGGTGTCCTGGTCGCGGCTCTCGGCAAGGCGGCCCAGCTCCCGTTCTCGTTCTGGCTGTCGCGCGCGATGGAGGGACCGAGCCCGGTCAGCGCACTGCTGCACTCCGCCGCCATGGTGGCCATGGGCGGATACCTGCTGCTGCGCACCGAGCCGCTGCTTGCCTCGACGAGCTGGGCCGCGCCGGCTGCTGCCTGGGTGGGCGCACTCACGGCGCTGCTGCTCGGCGCCGTCGCCGTGGCACAGCAGGACCTCAAACAGCTCCTCGCCGCCTCCACCTCCGCCCAGCTCGGGTTCGTGGTCATGGGCGCCGGGCTGGCCTCGGTGAGCGGGGGAGCGGCACACCTCGTCGCACACGCCTCGACCAAGGCGCTGCTCTTCCTCGCCGCCGGGGCCTGGCTCACCGCGCTCGGCACCAAGCAGCTCCCCGGCCTGCGCGGCGTGGCTCGGAGGTGGCGGCTGGTCGGCTGGGCCGCCACCGCCGGTGCGCTGTCCCTCGCGGGCGTCGCCCCGCTGGCGCTGTGGGCGACCAAGGACGCGGTCCTCGCCGCGGCGCTGGCAGAGTCACCGTGGCTCTACGCCGTCGGCCTCGCCGCGGCCGCGCTCTCGGCGGCCTACGCCGGCAAGATCATGGTCGTGCTGTGGCGGCACGTCCCCGACGCGGCGCGTGCCGAGGTCGAGCAGCACTACGACGAGGAGGAACCGGGCACCCGCCGCATCGGGATGCCCGAGCAGGCACCACTGGTCGTGCTCGCCGTGGGCGCGACCGTGCTCGGCCTCCTGGCGCTGCCACCCGTGGGTGACACGGTCGCCCGGGCGCTCGGCGAGGAGCCGCTCCACCCGACGCCGCTGGAGATGGCCGCGTCCGTCGTGATCGCACTGGCGGTGCTGGCGCTCGTGTGGTGGCGTCCGGTGCCGGAACCGCGCTGGGCCCTGGCCTGGCTGGGTCTCGAGCGCGCGACACAGGCCCTCGTCGTACGCCCGACCCTCGTCCTGGCAGAGGCGCTGGCGCGCTTCGACGACCGGATCCTGGACCGTGGCGTGGCCGGGTCCGCCGCGGTCGCGCTCGGTCTGGCGCGTCGGGCAGCGGCCTTCGACGACCGGGTGCTGGACGGTGCGGTCGAGGCAACGTCCCGGGCGTCCTTGTGGGCCGCGGCTGGTGCGGCCCGTGACGACGACCGGTGGTTCGATGGGGCGGTCGAGGGGCTCGCTGCGCAGCTGCGTCGGCTTGGCCGGCTCGCACGTCGTCCACAGACCGGCCAGCTGCACCAGTACTACATCCAGGCCGTCGCGGTGCTCGCGATCGGCGTCCTGCTCCTTGTCACGGTGAGGTGAACGTGCTCAGTCTGATCGTCTTCCTGCCCCTGGCTGCCGCTCTGGCCCTGCTCGCGCTTCCGCGGCTCGGCGACGCGGCCGCACGGTGGACCTGGGTCGTGGTCGCAGCGACTGACCTCGCCCTCGTGGTCGCGGCGTGGCTGCGCTACGAGACGCCCACGGCCGGACGACTCGCCTTCGAGGAGCAGGCCGCGTGGATTCCCGGCGTGAACAGCAGCTACCACCTCGGCGTCGACGGGCTGTCCCTGCCGCTGATCGCGATGACAGCGGTGATCTTCCTGGCCTGCGCGATCTTCGCGCTGCGCGAGACCGACCGCCCGCGTCTCCAGGCTGCGCTGTTCCTCTTCCTGCAGAGCGTCAGCATGGGCCTGTTCGTCGCCGCCGACCTGATCCTCTTCTTCGTCTTCTTCGACCTCTCGATCGTCGGCATGTACTTCGTGATCGCCGGCTGGGGACACGGCAACGCCGCCCGGTCGGCGATGAAGTTCTTCCTCTACACGTTTCTGGGCTCCCTGGCCCTGCTCGTCGGGTTCATCGGCCTCTACATCGCCGCCGACCCGCACACCTTCGACATGGTCGAGCTGGCCGAGCAGACCCCGCTCGCCGGGTCGTCGCTGGCCGGTGGGCTGGTGCTGGCCGCGATCCTGGTCGGGCTGGCGGTGAAGACACCGACCGTGCCGTTCCACACCTGGCTGCCGCCGGCCCACACGGACGCGCCGGCGATCGGCTCGGCTGTCCTGGCCGGGGTGCTGCTGAAGATGGGCACCTACGGGTTCGTGCGGATCGCGATGCCGATGCTGCCCGAGGCGTGGCGGGACTGGGCGTGGGTGATCATCGTGGTCGGCATCGTCTCTGTCGTGTACGGCGCCCTGGTGGCCCTGGCCCAGACGAACTTCAAGCGGATGGTCGCCTACACGTCGGTGAACCACATGGGCTACATCGTCCTCGCCGTCGGCGCCGCAGGGCTCGTCGCCGGGGACACCTCGCTGGCCCGGTCCGTCGCGGTCACCGGTGCCGTCACGCAGATGGTCAGCCACGGCCTGATCACCGGTGCGCTGTTCCTCCTCGCCGGGGTTCTCCAGGACCGGGCAGCGACCTATGACATGGACTCCTACGGCGGCCTGGCCGGACCCGCCCCGCGGTTCGCCGCGTTCTTCGCCATCGGTGCCTTCGCCTCCCTGGGCCTCCCCGGGTTGTCCGGCTTCATCGCGGAGTTCCAGATCTTCACCGGCAGCATCGCCGCCGCCCCCGTCACCGCCGTCGCACTCGTCGGAATCCTCCTGACCGCGGCGCTTTTCCTCCGCGCGCTGCAGCGGATCTTCACCGGCGAGACCCGCGGCCGCTCGGTCGGTTTCACCGACCTGCGCGCCGCCGAGGTCTGGTCGGTCGGCCCGCTGCTGGTGCTCTCCCTGCTCATCGGAGTGTTCCCCCGACCACTGCTCGCCGTGATCGAGCCCGCGGCCGAGGTCGCCGTCGAGCTCGTCGGAAGGTAGCCCGTGGGTTCCGACATGGCCATGCGGCCGCTCCTGCTGCTGCCGGAGATCGTGCTGTTCCTCGGCGGGCTCGCGGTCCTGGTCAGCGGGTCCTTCCTCCCGCGGACGCGCCAGTGGGTCACCCGCGTCATCGCCGCGGCCGCGCTGGTCACCGCGGCCGCGCTGGCCGTGGTCGACCTCCCCGGCCCGGCCCAGCCGGCGATGGAGGGCACTTTCACCGTGGACACCGCCACCGGGGTGGCGCGGATCGTCGCCGCCCTCGGGACGCTGATCGTCCTGGCGCTGGCCGCGGACGAGATCGCCGGCTCGCCGCGGGAGAGCGAGACCTACGCACTGCTGCTGTTCGCGACGACCGGCACGCTCGTCCTCGCCGGCGCCGACGACCTGCTCGTGGTGACCGTCGGGTTCCTGCTCGCGAGCATCCCGCTCTACGGCCTGATCGGCATCGCGCGCACGCCCCGCGGAGCCGAGGCTGCGATGAAGACCTATCTGCTGGGTGCCCTGTTCGGCATCCTGCTGCTGGTCGGTGTCACGCTCCTGTACGGCGTCTCCGCGACCACGTCGTACACCGGGCTCACCGACCGACTTGCCGAGGCGCCACAGGGCGTGGTCGCCGCGGGCGTCGTGGCCGTGCTGGGTGGACTGATGTTCAAGGCCGGCGGTGTGCCGGGACATTACTGGGTCCCCGATGCCGCCGAGGGCGCGGGCGGAACGGTGGCGGCCTTCCTCACCACCGTGCCCAAGATCGGCGCGATGGTCGCCGCCTACCGGCTCATCGCCATCCTCCCCGACACCCTTGCCTGGCCGCTGCTGGTCGCCGTCCTCGCGGTCGCCAGCATGACGCTCGGCAACCTCGCCGCCTACTGGCAGACCGACCCCCGGCGCCTGCTCGGCTGGTCCACGGTCAGCCAAGTCGGCTACCTGCTCGTGCCGGTCTCGGTCGCCGGGCGCAGCGACCTCGCCCTGCCCTCCCTGCTGCTCTACCTCGCCGGCTACACCGTCACCAACCTCGCGGCTTTCGCGGTGACGACTGCCTTCCCTGACCGTCGCGGCCTGGACTCCTACCGCGGCATGGGCCGAGCCCGGCCGTGGCTGGGCGCATCCCTGGTCGTGGCGCTGCTCGGGCTCGTCGGCACCCCGCCCACCGTCATCTTCGCCGGGAAGCTCACCACCACCGCAGCCGCCTGGGACGGCGGACTTGCCTGGCTGGCCGTGCTGGTGTTCGTGAACACCGTGATCAGCCTCTTCTACTACCTCCGGTGGATCGCACCCGTCTACGGCCGAGGGGAACCGCCCGCGCGAACCCTGCCAGGAGCGTTCGTCCCTGCTGCCTGGTCGGCGACGACGGCGGTCGTGACCGCCGGTCTCAGCGTCGCGCTCGGGATCGGAGCCGGCGCCCTCTGGGGTCTCTTCTCGGTCTGACCTGCATCCCGGGTGGGGACCCACCCCACGCACGGATCGGGAGGGTCAAGCCCCGGACGCCGGCCGTCGAGTCCCCGCGGAGCCCGCGCGGGAACGCCAGGTGCGGGATGATCCTTTCCCACGCGGCTTGCCGGGTCCCGACCGCATGGGGGTACTTCGTGCCCCAGACCGAGTCACGGCAGGTGTCGAACTCGGGTTGCGCGGCGGCCGACCCCCGGGAGAGCGCACCCGGGGACAGCCACCGTCCGCGGCGGGTAGATAGGTTTGAGCGCTTTCGCGAAGCCCGTGGGGTCCTTGTAGTAGACGCCCGATGCGAACGTCGAGCAGGCCCCATCGCCCAGCCACTCGGGTCCCCAGACGTGGTTGATGAGCTGGCGCTGGGTAAAAACGATCCTCGGCGGCTCAGACAGTGCGGCCAACACGTCGGACTCGGTACGCGTCGACGCCACGGGTTCACCAGCGAGCCAGACATCACGGCCGGGCCCGGTCGATGCTGAGCGCACCGAAGGACTCGGGCGGCCTGGATGCGTTTCCGTCGTGTGAAAGCGGGCGTGAACACCCGGAATGGGTAGGCAGCGAGTCCTGCGGGCTTCTTCAAGGAACCCTCGCACAACCGCGACCAGGCCTCCACGAAACCCGGGATTCAGGTTGCGCATGCCCGTCAACTCCTCGACGCCCGTGAACGGCCTCATGAATCGCCCCGGGTCTGATGGAGGCTCTCAATCCATGGAGGATGAGAGTCATGGCAGCACCCAGGAAGTACCCCGACGAGCTGCGTGAGCGAGCCACGAGGATGGCCGTCGAGCTCCGACAGGACCCCGAGACCAAGCACGGTGCGATCAATCGTGTGGCCGAGCAGCTCGGGATGCACCCCGAGACGCTGCGCAACTGGGTTCGACAGGCCGAGGTCGACGAGGGTGTCCGGCCCGGGACCACGACCAGCGACGCGCAGCGGGTGGCCGAGCTCGAGCGGGAGAACCGTGAGCTGCGTCGGGCCAACCACATCCTGAGGACGGCGTCGGCTTTCTTCGCGGCGGAGCTCGACCGCCCCACCACCAAATAGTCGCCTACATCGATGCCCATCGCCGCGGCGTGGTCGATGGGCGTGAAGTCGGGGTCGAGCCGATCTGCGCCGTGCTGAAGAAGGCCGGCGTGCAGATCGCCCCGAGCAGCTACTACGCCGCCAAGACCAGGCCGCCCTCAGCGCGCAGCGTCCGCGACGCCGAGCTGAACCGCGAGGGCGTCCGGGTGGCTCGGTGCACCGTCGAGCGGCTGATGCGCGCCGAGGGCCTGCGTGGGATCCCACGGGAGAAGACCCGCCGCACCACGATCGGCGATGGTGCTGAGACCGCGCGCCCCGAGGACCTGGTGAACCGCAAGTTCGTCGCGACCGGCCCGAACCAGCTCTGGGTGGCCGACCTGACCTATGTCAGGACGCACGCCGGCTGGACCTACGTCGCGTTCGTCCTCGATGTCTTCAGCAGGGTGATCGTGGGCTGGCAGGTGTCCACCAGCCTGCGCACCGACCTCGCCCTGGATGCCCTGGACATGGGCCTGTGGACCCGGCAGCGCGCCGGCCACGACGTCACCGGACTCGTGCACCATTCGGATCGTGGAGTCCAAGGCGGATTCAACTGGTCGTCGCAACACCCCCTGATGTCGGAGGTGTTCACAGATGGCGACGGCGGACTGGAGCAAGAAGACCAGCGATGTTCCCGAGGGTGCGCGTCGGCAGTGGCGTGCTGAC
>NZ_JADHZD010000031.1:10422-18407 GCF_020102855.1 Nocardioides lacusdianchii | reverse complement strand
ACTCGCCACGATGCGCCGCGATGAGGGCCTCGCGCATCCAGCCAATGGCGAGGTCGGGTGTGAGCAGCCGCCGTACATCGGCGTCGTTGAGAACCTCGACCACCACGCGATCATCCCAGTAGGCGAACCGCCCGCGGTCATGCGTGCGCGCCGTCGACAATCGGGACGGAGATCGCCCCGTTCCCGGCAGGGGATGGGCTCGCGGAGCGACCCGGTACGGGATGGGCTCGCGGAGCGACCCGGTACGGGATCTGTCTTCGGTAGATATGCGGGCGCGCCGGCGTCGCCGAGTGACGTTCCCTGACCGGAACCGCTGTCCGGCGATGCGCCACCCTCTGGTGTCGCCGGTCGCGGGTGAGCCGACTACCGGTGATCGTCGGTGTCGAAGCCCGGGAGGCGGGACCGCTGCTCCGGGCTGACGGTCTCCTGGAACAGGGTGATCTGCAGGTCGGCCGGCGCTTGGAGACGGGCATTGAGCGAATGCCAGGGCGTCATCACGGGTGGGGCGATCACCGTGGCACCGGCCGCCTCAAGGTCGTCCGTGGTGCTCGCAGAGTCGTCGACCTCGAAGGCCAGTCGAAGCTTTGCGCTCGGCCTGGTGACTCCCTCGACGCGGTCGATGGCGGCCTTGTGCACCGAGTTGGCGATTTCGAGGGTCGCTCGTCCTGCGTCGAGGATGGACACGCGGTCGTCACCGCCTTCGGCGAAAGCCGCGAGCTCGGCCATGCCGAGGACGTCGCGGTAGAAGGACACTGCTGCCTCGTAGTCGTCGGCCTCGACGATCACGCGCAACTGTCGGACGCGGGGGCTGTTGGTGGGCTCGGTTGTCATGTCTGAAGAGTGGATGCTGACACCAGTGTCAATGGCAAGCATCAAGCGTCGCCCGTCCCTTTGCAGCCCACGAAGGACGCTCAGTTCGCGCTCGACTTCACGCTTTGCTGCTTCCAGGCGTTCGACCTCGTCGGCGAGCCGATGCTCAAGGAAGCCCGTCCGCTTGTCCGCCGGTGCTTCGAGGCAGGGCAGGATCTCGTCGATGGTCGAACTGCTCAGCCCGGCGGCGTAGAGGTGCTGGATGAGGACGACCCGGTCGAACATAGTTCTCTCGAAGTGGCGCCACCCGTTCTCGGTGCGTGTCGATCGAATGAGACCGAGGGACTCGTAGTACCTCAGCGATCTTGCGCTTACGCCGGTGATTTGTGACAGCTCTCCTATGCGCACGGTGTCAGAACCAGCACTCTACGCTCGATCATCCCGTACGACGCGAGCGACTTGAATCCGACGACGGGCCACGGAATGGAGGGCCTCGAGCGCAGTCCACCGTCCATGTCTTGCCGCTGACGGACCTCTGCCGAGACGATCGGCGTATGACATGCGCTTACATGATCGCCCCGTTGACGACCGTCACGGTCTTGGTGCGCCTGCCGGCCACGCAGAAAGGCTGCAACGAGCAGACGGACAGCTGAGGGATCCGCTCGCTGCGATCGGAGTTGGCCGCTACCGCTGCTCCTGAGGGGCCGCAGGGGATTCTCGCAAGCGGGGGCGACCGGATCTGCCGAGGAGGAGCGGACGAGGCGTCTGGACGCTCTCGTAGTGTGTGCCCGTGAGTGAAGCAGGATGCCTTGTGGTCGTTTCGGGCCTGCCCGGCAGTGGCAAGACGACGGAGGCCAAGAAGTTGCAGGCCGAAAGACCGGGAGTCCGGTTCTGCCCAGATGAGTGGATGGCCGCGCTCGGAGCGAACTTATGGGACGGGGAACTTCGCGCCCGCGTGGAAGGGCTGCAGTGGGAACTGGCCCTCGATGTGCTCCGCGCCGGAGGTACCGCCATCATCGAGTGGGGCACTTGGGGCAGAGACGAGCGCGAACGTTTGCGGGCAGAGGCCGCAGGGCTAGGTGCGCGGACCGAGCTGTTCTTTCTCGATGTCCCTGCGGATGTGCTGTGGACCCGCATCCAGGAACGGGGCATGGAGGACCCTCCGATGAAGCACGAGGATGTCGTCGCAATGCACGAGTTTATGCAGAGCCAGCGCCCTGACGAAGCGGAGCGCAGCGCCTTCGACGAGGTCCTCTAGTTCGTCTCACCGCGCTGCTGCGATCTCGTCCTTCATTCCTGAGCATCTAGTTTTGCCGCGGTTCCCGGACGTCCCGAAAAGTCGCTTTCCTCTCACCCGTGACGCCTCACCGGATGACGTTGGCGCCCGGGTGTCCTAGGGTTCTGTGCATGGCTTTCATCTGCTGCATCAACGCTGGACGCACCCGCCGCCCGTAGGCGGCGCGTGCTTCCTCAACCAGCCGCGCCGCTCAGCGTCAGGCCGACGTGCACTCGCACGTCGCCCAACTCGTCCTGAACGGAGCAGATTCGTCATGTCCAACGCAAAGCCCAATCCCGATGCGCCAACCATCCGTCCGCTTGAGCCTCACGACCTGGAAGCGGTAGTGGCGCTCGCGATACCAGCGTGGCAACAGGTGTTCGACTCCTTCGCCGAGATACTCGGCGGGACGGTCTTCAACCACCTCTACCAGCCGTCGTGGCAGGAGGCCCAGGCCGCCAGTGTCCGGACCACCTGTCTTGACGAGCAGGGTGAGGCATACGTTGTTGTCGCCTCAGACGGACGCGTGGCCGGGTACGTCGCACTCGCCAACGAGACGGACGCCGGCATCGGGCACATCGAGCAGATCGCAGTGCACCCCGATTACCAGCGTCGTGGGTACGCCCGTGCCCTGATGTCATTCGCGATCGAGCGATTCCGCGCCAGCGGAATGGTGATGGCGAATGTCGGCACAGGTGGCGATCCGGGGCACGCCCCGGCTCGCGGGCTGTACGAGGCCCTCGGGTTCGTCGGCGTGCCCTTGGTGAACTACTACTCACCCATCGAGTAGCAGCCTCTTGCGGCGGCCCCTGACCCACATTCAGTGCGGGTCAGGGGCCGCCGCCCACCGGCAGCACAAGGCGTGCTTCAGCCCGCGCCGCAGGGATCTCGCCCGCCGGCAGGGTCACGCGAACGGCTGCCAAGTCGGCGATGAAGTCGAGTCAATCCTCAATGCCGGCGACGACCGGCGGGCTGCCTTCAACGGATGCGCGCAGAGGGTTGGGACCGCTGCTCGCCGTGATGACGGGCAGTACCGCTGCGGTGAGGGCTTGTAGGTAGTCCTCGTCGAGGGGACCAGTGCGAAGTAGCCAGCGGTAGAACAACGGGCCGTAAAGGACGTCGACCACCACGGCGGGATCGGTCGCTGCATTGATCTGGCATCGGTCTTGCGCTCGTCGGATCCAATCACGGGTTGCGCTCAGCAGCGGTCCTAGTAGGCGCTCGCGCAGTTCTTCAACTAGTACCGGGTCGTGCTGAATCTCGGTCAGCACCGCGCGGTAGGGCTCCTCGAGGTGGGGATCGACAAGTCCCGCTGCGGTCTCCCGCAGTAGGAGCCTCAGGTCCACACCGAGGTCTCCGGACTCCGGAATTCGCAAGCCGTCGGCGTCGTGTTGCAGCGCCAGGAGGGCGTCAAACACGACGGCACCCTTCGATGGCCACCACCGGTAGATCGTCTGCTTACCGACCCCGGCGCGGACCGCGATGGCCTCGATGGTCAGCCGCCGAAAGCCCACCTCTGCGATGAGCTCGGCCGCCGCGTCGAGGATGGCCTGTCGGGAAGCGTTGCTACGACGAGTCGGGTCGGGGCTGTTAGACACCCCGGCATCCTATCCACTAGGCGAGACGAGACGGCCCGTCTTGACCTAGAGGGGGGTCGAGTGATTCCGTACGCCACGAGACGCTTCGTCTCGCGGGCAGAGAGACTTTAAGGAGGCCCTCATGACCGAGGTGACAGATCGATGGGAGCGCGTGATCGAGGTGGATCGAGGCGTCTCCCTCTGGACTGAGGCCACCGGAGACCTGGGCATGCCGCCGTTGTTGCTCATCATGGGGGCGAACGCCTCCGGGCTGACGTGGCCTGATGACCTCGTAGATCGCCTAGCGAAGCATCACCTGGTGATCCGGTACGACCACCGAGACACTGGGCGCTCGTCCGTGTGCTTCGAGGAGCACCCCTACCCGATCATCACGCTGGCGCACGATGCGCTGGCCGTGCTCGACGCTTATGGCATCGATCGAGCTCACGTCGTGGGCATGTCACTAGGCGGCACGCTTGCACAGCTGCTGATGATTGAGGCACCCGAACGGCTTCTCAGCGCCACGCTGATAGGTACCTCGGCACTGGAGGGCGGTGCCTCGGCTGTACACGCCCTCGAACTGCCGGGCCCCTCTGCGGAGGTCATGACGATGTGGCAGCACCTTCTCGACCGGCGAGACCGCGAAGCCGACATCACCTGGCACGTGGAGCACTGGCGTGCACTCGCTGGGGGTGACGCCGGTAGTGCCTTCGACCCTGACGAGTTTCGCACGCTTGAGGAGCGGATCCGCCGCCACTCTGGCCGCGACCGGCACACGACCGCTCATGCGCTCGCGGATCAGTCTGGACTGGATCGGGGAGCAGAGCTCCCGCGGGTGCGGGTGCCGACTCTTGTCATCGAGGCGCCTCTGGACCCGGTCGTTCCGCCACCCCACGCCCGACACCTGGCCGCCCAGATCCCCTACGCACGCCTCGTCACCATCCCAACCATGGGACACGCGCTCCCCAATGCCCTGTCGGATGAGATCGCCGACGCCATCCAGAGCATCGCCCACCGCCCGCTGCCCGCCTGAACATCAGCAACGGCTCGTCAGCCGACCGCCGGACTCAGGGGGCGGGAAGGTGGCACAGAGTCCCGCGCCGGAGCGGGATCGCCTGGCGGGCCAGGTGCCGTCGTTGAGAGGCGTCCTCGTCGCTTCCTTCAGCTGTAGTCGGCGTAGACCCGGCGGTTGACGCCGTCGACGGTGAAGAAGCCGCCGTACGGAACGATCCACTGTGGTCTCGTGTGGCCGAAGGGCGGACCGACTACGACGACTGCTTCTGGGTTGTAGGCGTGCACGACGTTCGTCACCCTGTCGCGCTGTTCAGCGCGTTTGGCGCGCCTGTCCTCGGCGGACGGCCGGGTGTCGAAGTCCGATGTCGGGGGGCGGGCGACGACGACGGCGTCCACGGCGCTCAGGATTCCGCGCTCGCCGAGCGATCTGGTGATCCAGCCGAACTCTTGTGCGGGGATGAGTTCCTCGGAGGACTCGAGAAGTAGTACTCCGCCATCCAGGACCGAAGGGTCGGTCGGGAATCGGCCTGCGGTCAGGATCCACTGCAGGACCTCGATGCATCCACCCCAGGTTCGGCCGGTGATGGACCGTGACGGCCCGGACCAGGTCCAGGGCTCCGTCGGCTCGCGGTCGCCGAACTCCGTCAGGGCTCGTGGGTCGTTCCAGTCATGACCGATGTCCTCCGACTCGCCCGGCTCGGTGAGCTCCACGCGGACGCCGGTCAAAAGGGCGGCCCGCAACGATTCTTCGTGGACCGGGTCGACGTGTGGGCCCGGGCCGAGGTGGATCTGCGTCGAGCCGCCGTAGTAGCCGGCCACACCGTTCGTCCACAGCCAGTTGAGCAGGTTGGTGTTGTCGCTGTAGCCGAGGAACGGCTTCGCGTCATGCGCGATGAGTGTGGGGTCGAGGTGCGGGATGACCGTGATCTGGTCGTCGCCGCCGATGGTTGCCAGCACGGCGCGGATCTCGGGGTCGGCGAACGCTGCGTTGAGGTCGTCGGCCCGTTCGCGGGCGGATGCGTTGAGCTTGCGTGTGGTCGGGAACTCGACCGGCACCAGCCCCGTGACTGCCTGGAGCCTCTTCAGCGCTTGCTCGTGGACGACCGGGGCGACCGCGGGGGCGGCAAAGGACGGGGACACCACCGCGATCTTGTCGCCTGCGCGCGCCTTGTTCGGTGAAGTCAACTCCATGGGAGTGACCCGAGGGTCAGGCTGCTCCTGATCCTCAAGGATTATTGAATGGAGCGGCCCGTCAGGTCCGTAAGTGGATCGGCTCGAGGGATCCGCCCAGAAGTGTCGAGGCGTCGGACCACGGAGGTCCGTCAGCGGCCCCTTGTCGGTCCGATGAAGGGGATCCGCTGCACGACCTGTCCGTGACCGTCAAGACCCACGAGGGCAGTCACGTCGTCCACGGGTGGTCGGACGAGGACGAAACAACGCAGCCGGACCCCGTTGCCTGTGGTGGCCACAGGAAGGTGAGCGGGTGAGACTTCGGTCTGGTCGCCCTCGTCGTTGGTTTCCGCACGCACGACGTTGATGCGGGAGGTGACGAGGCCGTAGATGTAGCGATTGCCTTCCCCTCGCTTGAAGCCACCCCCGAACCCGATCTCCGTCGTGTCGGGAATGTCCCAACCGGACGCGTCCTCACGGATGTCCCCGTTGACGTAGAGCGCCATCTCGTGGCGTCCGCCCATGCCGTGAGGCCGATACCGCAAGGCCCAGGTGTCTCCGTTGGGGGCAACACCCTCCGCCGCGAGGATGTCGCGTTCTGCGTTCATGTAGACAGGCTGACATGCATCGTGGGCTGCGCCCCGCCGTGCCGGATTTCGCGCTGGGGGTCACATCGGTCGGGGTCCCGGACACTACGAGGCATGAGCACGGACCAAGAGCGCTTCAGCAGGTGTTGGCACAGCGACGCTCCCCGAGTGCTGGCGTATGCCCGCCGCCACGTGGGAGTCCACGACGCACATGACGTCGTGTCGGAGACGTTCCTCGTTGCGTGGCGTCGCTGGAGCGAGGTCCCCGACCCCGCCATCGCCTGGCTGTTGGTCACCGCGCGCCGCGTGGTGGGCAACCAGCACCGCTCAGCACGGCGGCGGCACGCCCTCGCGGACCGGATCGCTCTCCTCGACGGCGTGGCTTCCGTCGAGGACAGGACCACGCCGGAGACCGCGCTGCGCCGCGGCGAAGCGCTGGAGCAGTTGGCGAGTCTCACCGAAGATCACCGAGAGGCCCTGCTGCTGATCAGTTGGGACGGCTTGACTACCGATCAGGCAGCCACCGTCCTGGGGCTGCGCCCACCAGCGTTCCGCCGGCGGGTCAGCCGCGCACGCGCCGCGCTCGCTCGCATCGCCGAGGATCCACCCGGGCCTCGGGCCAGCCCGCCCGTCCACCCGCTCGCCGTGCCCGTGACCCTGAAGGAACTTCGATGACCCGCGACCTGACCACCACCCTCGAGGCACTTCGGCCCGAGGAAGACCAGCTCGATGAGCAGTGGTCGCGCATGACCCTCGCGTCCATCCTGGCTACGCGGGTCGCGCCGTCGCGACCTCGCAAGTACCGCGCAGCAGGCGTTGCCGCAGGCGCGCTCGGGGTCGCGTTGGTGGGCGGCGGAGTAGCGACGGCCGCCGGTCTCTCGCCCCAGAGCTTCGTCGACGCCTTCCGCGGCTGGGCAGTGGTGTCGCCGGAGAGCGAGCCCGGGAGGCAGGCCGTGGACCCGGCCGACGCCCGACGAGTGGCCACGGCCGCAGGACCGGGGGACACCGTCTTCACGCTCGTGGCCGCTTCCGGTCGCAACGGCTTTACCTGCGTTGCCGCGCTCTTTGAGACGCGCGCCAGCACAGACGCGGCCCTCCCGAACGAGTTCATCGACGCCAACGGCAGCTCGTGCGCGGCCTCACCGCCCGCCGACGCACGTTTCGGCGACATGGGCGCTGTCGACGTACAACGGCAACCCGACGTGCTGGGGGCTCGCGACGTCCGGGTCCTCAGCATCTGGGCCGGGCCTGCGACCCGCGCCGTCGTGCGAGCCCCCGACGGCGTCGAGCACCCGATGCTGCGCTTCGACGGCAGGTTCTACGGCTGGTTCGAAGGGAAGGGCGACGCCACGGCCCCCGTGGTTCTCGTCGGCTACACCGCCGACGGTGCAGAGGTAGGACGCACACGCCTCTAATCGGCAGGCCTGGACGATCGTGGCCGTCCCAGACGGGGAACCACGACCGGTCGCGAAGTGTTCGTCAGGAGGGTGAGTCGCCACCATCCCGATGAGGTGTCGGATACGGAACACCCGTCGCCGGAAGCGGATGGGC
>NZ_JADHZD010000031.1:0-10334 GCF_020102855.1 Nocardioides lacusdianchii | reverse complement strand
TGCGGGATGGGCTCGCGGAGCGACCCGGTGCGGGATGGGCTCGCGGAGCGACCCGGTGCGGGATGGGCTCGCGGAGCGACCCGGTGCGGGATGGGCTCGCGGAGCGACCCGGTGCGGGATGGGCTCGCGGAGCGACCCGGTGCGGGATGGGCTCGCGGAGCGAAGCCGTCGACCTGGTCGGCGCCGTCCAGGGCGGCCTCCAGGGGCTGCTGAGACCCGGTACGGGTTTGGCTTAGGGGACGCGAGTGTGCCCGCGGGGCGTCGCTCCTGTTCGCCCGTGCCTAGTTCTCGCGGTTAGAGCAGACCCTCTCGAGCGGTCCCTACGATGGCCGAATGACGACGACGCGACGCACAGCGATTGCCCTGTTCCTGAGCCTGGGCCTGGGCCTGGGCCTCACGCCCGCGCCCCTCGTGTACGCGAGTGCGGTGAGCTCCGCAGTGGAGGTTGTACACCCGTGGCTTCCCTACTTCCCCGACGAGGGTGTGGTGTGCACGAGGAAGATGTATCGAGAGTTCGGCAGCAACAAGGTCTACAAGACCGTGGTGGTGTCGAAGTCGCGGAAGCGAGTGGTGTCGCGGTCGACCCTAGACGGCGAACGAGGGGTCGCGTCGCTGCTGCCCCAGGGCGCGATCGGGACGTCCGGCAGTTCTACGCAACGCCGTAACGGTTGGGTGATCCGCCTGGAGTTTTCAAGCCGTGTGCCGTCGCCGCATCGGCTCAAGCGTTTCCAGGCAGGAAGCGCGCAGATCGTAGGGTCTTTCACGGTCCCGCCGCGTTTTCGACCGGCCTTGGTACGCGGCACGACGTTCGGCATGAGGGTGGACTACCGTCACGTAGGGCTCGGCACAAAAGGGCTCTTGCTGGACGATGATGCGACCGAGGTGCGGGCTCTGGGCTACCGCACGGAGCTTGCTTCGATTCGATTCACGAACGTCAAGCCTCGATATGCCGGCATGCTGCGGCGTGAGTTGCGGCGTGAGTTCACCTCCGGAGTGACAGGGACGACTTGGGTGAGCGAGGGGCTGGGTATGGTCCGATCGAGCACGACGGACGAGGACGGATACAGCGAGACGACCTGGCTGGTCGGCTGCGAGTAGGGCTAGCACGTCTGAGCGATCCCGGTGCGCGGATGGGCTCGCGGAGAGCGCTTCCGCCCGGTGCGGTCACCGGGTACGGCTTGCTTCACCGAATGTCGTTTGGCCCTGCGGGCCATCCGCTTGCTTTCCAGTGTCGGGGGACAGGAACTACCCGTGACTGCCACGCGACTGCCCGGTGGTGGGTGGGGACGTGTCCAAGGGCTGCCGCTACCACCGACCGGATTGTCAGTTCGAGGACCCCATCTGCCGCTCCGGATTGGTCGGGATGAGGAACGTGGCTCGGTTCCACCCTCCCCCCGGCTCAGGCCACGGCTAGAGTCGTGCGGGTGGCGGCGCTCGGCGGAGAGGACCTGCAACGGTTGGGACGGCTCGCAGAAGCCCGCGCCGCATTCGCGGCCGAGGCCGAGGTGGCCGAGCGGACCGGCGATGCCGAAGCCTTCGGCAGGGCCGCTCTGGGTCTCAGTGGGCTGTGGGTGCACGACTATCGAACCCGCCTCGAGCGCGCCCAGGTCGCTGCGCTACAGGAGCGCGCGCTGGCGGGACTGCACCCTGAGCAGCACCTAGCGCGGCGACTGCGACTTCGTCTCGAGATCGAGCGGATCTACGGGACGATTGCGACGGGGCGGCTGGTCGCCCTGGTCGAGGACGCCCGGACCCACGGCGATCCGGTGCTGCTCGCCGAGGCCCTCCACCTGGTCTACTTCTGCCTGCTCGGCCCGGAGCACCTGAGCCGCCGTCTGGACCTGGCCGAGGAGCTCATCGCGATGTCGCCCCTGACCGGGGAGACCACCTACGGTCTGCTCGGGCTGGCGAATCGTGCCTTGGTGCTGCACGAGCTCGGTGACGGGGGCGCCGGGCGCGCACTGCACGAGCTGCAGGCTGCGCTGACGGTGACTCCGTGCGCGGCGATCACCTACGCCATGTCGGTCATCGAGGTGATGCGCCAGATCGGCACCGGGCGACTCGCGGACGCCGAGGAGAGCGCTGCGCGCACGAGGGAGCTGGGCGTCCGGGTCGGCGACGCAGACGCCGAGACCTGGCACGCCGCGCAGGTGCTCGCGATTCGATGGCTCCAGGGGCGCACCCGCGAGATGCTCGAGCTGTGCGAGGCGTACGTCGACTCGGTGGACGTGGCCGAGCCGGCCGGCATCGCGTTCCTGGCGGCCCGGGCCGTCGCTGCGGCCGAGTCCGGGGAGGAGTCCGCGGCACGCACGTCGCTGGCTCAGCTCCGACTGGATGCTGCAGACCTGCCCGTCTCCACCAGCTGGCTGGCAGCCGTGTTCGCCGTCGGTGAGGCGGCCTACGCGCTCCGCGACCGGGTCGCCGCCGCCGCCGTGCTCCAGATGCTGGGACCGTTCGCCGGACTGCCGGTGATCGCGAGCCGCGGGACGGTGAGCTTCGGCTCGACGAACCGGACGCTCGGCCTCGCGGCCGCGACCCTGGAGCAGTGGGACGAGGCCGTCCAGCGCCTCGAGCAGGCCCTCGCCGACGACGACGCGACCGGCAACGTGGTGTGCCGGCCGCACACGCGATGGATCCTGGCCGAGGTACTGCAGAGCCGAGGAACCGCGTCCGACGCGGCGCGTGCCGCGCCGCTGCGCTCGTCGGCCCTCGACGAGGCGCGCCACTTCGAGCTCACGGGTCGCGTCACAGCCTGGAGCGCGGCCACGGTCCCGACCGGTGTGGTGCTCACCCGGACCGGCCGGACCTGGCACGTGGAGCTCGGCGGGCGTCACACGTCGGTCCCCGCGAGCGTGGGGATGGGCTACCTCGCCCAGCTTGTGGCCAACCCGGGGGTAGAGATCGCCGCGACCGACCTGGTGTCCGCGCACACCGTCCGAGAGGCCCCGAGCGGCGATGTCGTGGACCAGCAGGCGATGGCTGCCTACCGGGCCCGCGTGCGCGAGCTCCAGCACGAGCTCGAGGAGGCGGACGTCGCCGGTGACGGCGCCCGGTCGGCGCGCGCCCAGACCGAGCTCGATTCCCTGCTGGGTGAGCTGCAACGCGCGACCGGGCTGGGGGGCAACACCCGCTCCTTCGCCGACGCCCACGAACGCGCGCGGGTGTCGGTCCACAAGGCGATCTCGCGTGCCCTCAGGACACTGCGCGAAGCCGACGCCGAGATCGGTGCCGAGCTCGCCGGGCGGGTGACCACGGGCATCCGGTGCGTCTACGGCCCCCGGCCCTGACTGCGGCACACCACCGGGCCGTCGGAGCGTGACACCGCACGGAACGCTTGTGTCACGCCTCTTGGGCAGACGGTTCGAACGCGACCGTCACCGAACAGGAGGACAGCACCATGACACGATCCGCGAGCGTACCCGTGGTGTGCCGCCGGGTGGCCGGTGCCGACCACGGGGCCGTGCGCGAGGTCTTCGAGGGACTCTCCGCCGAGTCCCGGTTGATGCGCTTTCACGTGTCGACTCCCCGCCTGCGTGACGGGCAGGTGCGCGCGCTGGCGCGGGTTAGGCCCGGCGTGCGCGATGCCGTCCTGGCCTGGTCGGGGGACAGGCCCGTCGGCCACGGGCTGTCGCACGTTCTCGAGGACGGTGCGGCCGAGCTGGCGCTGGCCGTGGTGGACCCGTGGCAGGGCAGGGGTGTCGGGTCGGCCCTGCTGGGGCATCTCGCAGAGACCGCGAGCGCGGCCGGCATCACCAGGTTCGTGTGCTGGGTCCACCCCGACAACGCGGCAGTCCGCCGACGCGTGACGCGGCTGGGGGGACGGCGCGACCTCGACGACGAGCACGCCTGGCACCTGGACCTCGCCCGTCTCGCGGAGAGCACGGCGCCGGCGCGGGCCGGTGAGGCGGCATGACCCGCAGCCCGCGGCCGACCCACGACGCCTTCTACACTTCCGGCCCGGTCCCATCCGACCCCGGCGTCCCCGTCCGACACCGCCGGGTCAGTCTGCCTACCACCGTCGGGATCAAAGCCTGGCAGGTCGTCCACAGCACGATTGGTACGACCGGACGGCCGGTGGCCGTCTCCGGCACCATCCTGGTGCCGGAGATGCCGTGGCCCGTTGGGCCGAGGCCGGTGGTCAGCTTCGGGGTGGGAGTCCACGGACTGCACCGCGACGCGGCGCCGAGTCACCTCCTGAGAGAGGGCCGGGAGAGCGAGCTGCCGCTTATCGAGCTGGCCCTGCGACGCGGGTGGGCGGTGGCAGTCACCGACGGCGAGGGTCTCGGGATGCCCGGCCCGCACACCTACGGCGCCGGCGGTGTCGGAGGTCGGGCGATGCTCGACGTCGTCCGCGCGGCTCGTGAAGCACCCGTCGGGCTCGACCGCTCTGCACCGGTGGCGCTGTGGGGCTACTCCGAGGGCGGCCGGTGTGCGGTGTTCGCCGCCGAGCAGCACTCGACCTACGCACCCGACGTCCCGCTCGTCGCGGTCGCCGCGGGTGGGGTTCCCGCCGACCTGCGAGCCGTGGCCAAGGCCATCGACGGCGGCCCGTTCTCCGGGCTCAACCTGGCGGTGCTCGTCGGTTTGGCGACCGCCCACGAGAGACCGGAGCTTTGGGAGATCCTCACCGATGCCGGCAAGGAGGTGGCCCGGCGCGCGGCCGGCCTTGACGTGGTCGGCCTCGTCCTCGGTCACCCAGAACCCTTGGCGACTCACACCACCCGCGGCGCGCCCTGGGACGAGCCGCACTGGCACGCCCTTCTGGCCTCCGAACGCGCGGGACGAAGGTCACCCGAGGTGCCGACATACCTTTACCACGCCGAGCACGACGAGATCGTGCCCACCGCGCTGACCCGCGACCTCGCGCGGCGCTACCGGCGTCGAGATGCTCAGGTCAGACTCGTGACCGTGTCTGCCCCCGATCATCTCTCCGGCGCGGACGCCGGCGCCGCTGGGGCGCTCGCCTGGCTGGCCGAGCACCTTGTGCAGCCCGGGACCGGCGGCGGAGGTACCGAGGTATCGGCCCCGCCTCGATTGAACGACGAACGACAGGAGGGCTCAGATGACCATCGACCGGATCGTGCTGCTGACCGTCGGCTGGGAGGACCTGCCCAAGAGCGTGTCGGTCCACGGCGCCTCCGGGGCTGAGCGTCTTCGGGAGCCGACTCCGGCCGTGCTTGTGGGCGACTCGGAGGGTTGGATCCTCCTGGACACCGGCTTCAACACGGCACTGGTAAGGGATGTCGCGCTGCGTCGTCGCTTCTATCCGGACGCCGACTACGTGCCGATCCTTCCCGACGAGGACGAGCCCCTGCTCTCGGCGCTCGACCGGGTCGGCGTCGCCCTCGACGATGTCCGGGCCGTGGCACTCAGCCACCTGCACGCCGACCACGCCGGGGGACTCAAGCACGTCGCCGGACGCGTGCCGGTCCATCTCCAGCGTCGCGAGCTCGAGTTCGGTCTCTCTCCCCGGGCCGAGGCGGACACCGCCTTCCGCGTCGACTTCGACGACCCGCGCATCGACTGGCGGCTCGCCGAGGGCGACGCCCAGGTCGCCTCCGGCGTCACGGCAGTCGCGACTCCCGGGCACACCCCAGGACACCAGAGCTTCGTCGTCGAGCTGTCGGACCGCGTCGGGGGCGGTGGCTACGTCTTCGCCTTCGACGCGGCCGACCTCCGCGACAACATCGAGCGCGAGCTGGCGATCGGGTCCTTCGTCGACGTCACTCCCGAAGACACCGTGACACAGATCCGGCGACTCAAGGCCATCGCCGCCGAGCGGGGCTTCGCGCTGGTCCCCGGTCACGATCCAGTGGTGTGGCCCCAGCTGAGCCGGGAGCTGGGCGCCAGGTTCGGGTGAGGAAGGTGCCTCACGCCGACGCCGAGCCCATCCGCCACCGGGTCGCTCCGCGAGCCCATCCCGCACCGGGCCCTTCGCAATCCCACGGGCTCGCAGTGCTGCCCGGTACAGGATGCTGACGTGCCCGGCGAAGTTGGGAGTATCGCTTGATGGGTACGAGTACGACTTGCAAGTACTACGGGCTGCGCCGGGTGCAGTAAGCCGAACGGACTAGTCACGTCGAAGTGTCGGCGGTCGCAACTATGGTCAGCGCATGTTTCGCCGACTCGATGTGAAGAATCCCTGGCGGTCGCTGGCCCCAGGCTTCTGGCCCCCCGACGTGCCACTGGGGAAGGGCACAGTGATCTACGGGCATAACGGCAGCGGCAAGTCCACCCTCGCTGAGCTGTTACTCGACCTGTCCCAGAACAGCGCTGCTGCTGAAGTTGTCTGGGAACCGAGCAACGGCAAGAAGCAAGCAGTGCGCCCGGGAGCGTCCTGCCCGTCACCGGATATGGCCGTGTTCACGCGCAAGTGGGTGCAGGCCAACCTGAACCAGTTTCTGGCGGGCGAGAACGCCGACGCCATCGTCACTCTCGGCGAGGAGGCCATCGGCGCCAAGGAAGAAGAGGAGCGGCTCGAAGGCGAGAATGAGCGCCTGCGCGGCGCAGCAGAGAAGGCCGAAGGCACCAAGACCAAAGCCGACACGAAGGTCACTGCGCTGGCACGCGCGGTGCAGGACCGCCTGGTCACCGAGCTTCAGCGCTTCGACCACAACCACTACACCAAGAATCGCTACTCAGTGGGGAAGGTCAGCGAGCTGCTGCGGGCGCCCAGGTCGGACTTTCCCGACCTCGCCGCTCACACCGACGCGTTGGTGAGGCTGGGCGAGGACGCTCCGTCGGCCGTCGCCGCCGTCGCAGTTGCACCGGCTCTCGCGGACGAGCTTTCGCCGCTCGAAGAGTTGCTCGGCCGCACGCCGACCAGCGTCATCCTTACCGAACTGGAGGCTGACCCCGCGGCCCAATCCTGGGTCGAACGCGGGCAGGCACTCCATATCGAGCGAAACCAATGCCTCTTCTGTGAAGGGGCGATCGGCGAGCAGCGGCGGCAGCAGCTCGCGAGGCACTTCGATGAGAGCTGGTTGCAGATTCGAAGCGAGAGCCAGCAGCTTCTCGACACCGTGGCCCGTCACCGGACGGTACTGACAGCCTGGCCCGCCTCCCTGCCCGCACCCGAGGCTCTGGCGAGCGACCTGCGGGCGGCCTATGGCCAGGCTGTCCAGGTGACCAAGAGTGAAGTTCAAGCACGGCTGAAGCAGTTAGAGCAGATCGAAATTTCCCTCGGGGAGAAGATCAAGGACCCCGCCAGTACCCCGCCCGCTCCGGACGTCAGTGGCCTGACAACTCCCCTGCCGATCACCCTCCTCATGGAGGCGGTGGCCGAACACAACGAGCAGGTGCAACGCCAGGACGAGCTGCGGGCCGAACGTCTCGAGGTCGTTTTTAACCACATCGTGGGCTCAGAGAGCCGAAACTTCCGCGACCGAGAGAAGGAAGCAGTTATAGCGGAGGACGACCTGGACGCGGCTACCAAGGCTGCGAAGCTGGCGGAGAGGGCGCTCGAGAGGTTGAAGCAAGCCTCCTTCACCGAGAAGAAGATGGCCGATCAGCTGACGGCCGATCTAGCCCGCGTGTACGGAAAGCACCACCTCACCATCGAAGTGACCGACGACGGAAAGTCCTATTCGTGCCGGCGTGGAGACGAGCCGGCGACAAATCTCAGCGAGGGCGAGCGCACCACGCTGTCGCTCCTGTACTTCCTGCGGAACCTCGAGGATCAGCAGACTCGCGGAGCAGAGCCGACGGACCGCATCGTCGTCATTGACGACCCTTCCAGTTCGTTGGACCGCGAGTCGCTGTTCGCCACCCACCAGTGGCTTGTCAGCACGCTTCAGAAGTTCGGTCAGTACATAGTGCTCACCCACGACTTCAACTTGCTCCGCCTCTTCATCTCCTCTCACCGCAGCAAGTGGAACGACTCCGCGAGTCAGATCGGGAAGCAGAACGCCGACGAACTCCACTTCCCTCGCGTCTCTTTCTTGGAGCTGTTCGCTGCCACTGTGGACGGTGAGCGGACCTCGAAGTTGGGGCAGCTTCCGAGCCTGCTTCGCAACAACACGACGGAGTACGGCTACCTCTTCCTGATGGTGATGAAGGGGATCGAGCAGCCGGACGACCACGAACGGCTCTTCCTGCTTCCGAACGCCGCTCGGCGTGTGCTGGAGGTGTTTGCCAGCTACAAGGCGCCCCACCGCCCGAACTTCCTTCAGCAGTTGGAGTGGCTCGTGAAGGAGCAGCCCTCGGAGCCCCACCGCGACGTGTTCGACTTCTGCAATCGCTTCTCCCACGGGGAGGGCCCGGAGACGGTCGAGGTGTTGGACGCCCGCACCGTTCAGGGAGACATCAGGCGCTGCATGCAATTCCTGCGCTCCGTTGACGACGACCACTTCAACAAGATGTGCGAGGCAGTCAAGATCGACCCAGCGGTTCTTGAGTAGAAGGTTGAGCCAGCCGTCCGCTACCCGGGAACGAGCGATCCTGAGCGAGTCGGCGCTAAGTCTTGTAGTAGCGCTGACAGTCGCCGCAAGACTTGCCGACATGGCGGGAACGCAGCGAGCTGGACGTTCGACGGCCGGAGGGTACGGCCCAGCGAGCGCGAGCGAGCCAGTTGGCCAGCACAGGCGAATGCTGCTCATCGACGCCGACCGTGTGAGCGTCCCGCAGGTCGAACCTCAAGCGGCTCGCACAGCAACTCAAAGCTGCGCTAGGTCGTCTCTGAATCGCACTGGGTTTCGTTCCGCTTGATGAGTCAGGATGGGAACGATGGCCAGGTACACGAACGAGATGCGTGAGCGGGCGGTCCGGATGGTCGCCGAGGTTCGCTCCGAGCACCCGCACGAGACGGCCGCTTTGCGGCATGTGTCGGGGTTGTTGGGGATGAACGTCGAGACCCTTCGGCTGTGGGTGCATCGCGCCGAGATCGACAGCGGACAATGCGCCGGGACGACATCTGAGGACGCCGAGGAGATCAAGCGGCTCAAGCGTGAGGTCGCCGAGCTGCGTCGGGCGAACGAGATTCTCAAGAGCGCGTCAGTGTTTTTCGCCAAGGAGCTCGACCGTCCCACGACGAGATGATCCGCTACATCGACGAGCACAAGGATCAGTTCGGGGTCGAGGCCATCTGCCGGGTGCTGCGCCCGGCAGTTCGTGGGTTCATCACCTCTCGCGGCTACCGGGCCGCGAAGACCAGGCCGCCCTCGGCACGGGCGTTGAAGGACGAGCTGCTGGTGCCCGAGATCGCCCGGCTGCACGCGGAGAACTACGGCGTCTACGGGGTGCGGAAGATGCACGCCCTGATGCGCCGCCAGGGCTGGGAGGTCGGACGCGACCAGACGGCGCGGTTGATGCGGATCGCGGGAGTGCAGGGCGTGAAGCGCTCGACGAAGGTCTTCACGACCAAGTCCGACCCGGCCGCGGTGAGGCCGGCCGACCTGGTCCAGCGCAAGTTCCACGCCGTCGCACCGCGACGGCTGTGGGTCGCGGACATCACCTACGTCGCCACCTGGTCGGGGTTCGCCTACGTCGCGTTCGTGACCGACGTCTACTCCCGCCGGATCGTCGGGTGGAACGTCGCCGCGACGTTGAAGGCCGACATCCTCCCGCTGCAGGCACTCGACATGGCTGCCTGGGAGGCACGACGCGAGGGCGCCGCCGACCTCACCGGACTGGTCCACCACGCTGATCACGGGTCGAACTACCTCTCGATCGTCTACACCGACCGGATCGGTGAGTTGGGCGCGAAGCCCTCGACCGGGACCGTCGGAGACAGCTACGACAATGCCCTCGCCGAGGCCGTCAACGGGCTCTACAAGACCGAGCTGATCCGCCGACGCGGACCGTGGCGCACGATCGAGCAGGTCGAGCTCGCCACCCTGGAGTACGTGTGGTGGTGGAACAACCAGCGCCTACATGGCGAGCTGCAAATGCGCACCCCGCTCGAGGTCGAGGCGGCGTACTACGCTGCCCAAGAATCATCCCAGCCGGCACTCGCTGGCCAAGGGAACGCATAGGAACGAAACCCAGTGCGATTCACGTTTGAATCCGGTCCGTTGACTGAGCCCAAGCCTTTCGCCACGCAGCCAGCGCCCCTCCATGGCGCCTGAGGCGTGCGTCGGAAGGGGAAACCGTCACCGGGCACCGGTCAAGAGAGTGGACCATCCCGGCTTGACTACCTTCCCTTTCACCGGGTGGGGATCCGCTCACGCGCACGTCGGCGGGTCCGGTCGAGCTGATCGCGGCGGATCCACCCGGACGTGCGGTTCAGGTGCAGCGATCTTGCTCCACGACCGCTGCCACAGTCCGCAGAGCGGCCGGGAGGAGGGCGAGGTCGGCCGAGCCGAGCGCGAGCCTAATCGCCTGTGGGACGTGGCTCG
>NZ_JADHZD010000030.1 GCF_020102855.1 Nocardioides lacusdianchii | reverse complement strand
CTTACGAGGTGCTCCTCTTGAGCGGTTGGAAGTCGGCGTCGCAATCGACATCCTCCCTGCTCAGGAGGGCATTCTCGTTCTACGCCACACTCACGACGCTCGCCGCGGCTGGTGGATCTGGGCTCAGGCGAGCCTGAACTCCACCGAGCGCGACGCCGGATCGGCCTGCACCAGCTCGACGGTGACCTCCTCGCCCAGAGGCAGGTCGCCCTCGCCCCGGACCCTTGCCTCGATGGCGGGCTCCTCGATGGTGATGTCTCCCCGCGACGCGTCCTTCTCGTCCACCTCGACGACCACGGCGGCGAAGCTCTCGCCCACCCGGTCGTGCAGCAGCTCGGCCTCGCAGAGGTTCACGATCGCGTTCTCGTACTGGTTGGCGCGCCGACCGGACTCGCGCATCGTGTCGGGCAGCTCGCCCATCGCCGCTATCACCCACTCGGGCACCTCGGTGCCCGCGCACAGCGCCACGCACACCTCGCCGGCGTAGCGGTCGACCAGGCGCCGCAGCGGCGCGGTGACGTGGGCGTACTCCGATGCGAGCGCGGAGTGCTGCGCCTGCTCGGGCAGCTCCCCGTTGAAGGTGACGTAGCCCGCGCCGCGCAGCAGGCGCGTGCACGCGACGATCATCGCCGCGTGCGTCGGGCGCGACGGGTCGAGCGTACGGACGAAGTCGGGGTAGAGCTGCTCGGCGGGCCAGGGGATGCCGAGGGCACGGGCGGTGCGGTGCAGCCGCTGCACGTCGCGGGGGTCTGCCGGCGGGAGGGTGCGCAGGACGCCCACCCGGGCGTACACCATCAGCGACGCGGCAGCCATCCCGGTGAGCAGGGAGATCTGGGCGTTCCACGTCTCGACCGGCGTGAGCCGGCGGAACTCCAGCTCCCAGTGGCCCTCGCCGGTCTCGACGAGCTCCTGCTCGGGCAGTGGCAGCGAGACGCCGCCGCGGGCGGCCTCGCGCGCCAGCCGCAGCTCGCCGACCTCGCGCAGCAGGCCGATGACCTCGCTCTCGCGACCCGCGTCGACGTCGGCCTGGACCGCGTCGTAGGACAGCTTCGCGCGCGAGCGCACGAGGGCGCGCTCGACCTGGACGTCGGTGCCCTCGCCGGTGTCGTCGACCTTGATGGTCCACAACAGCGCCGGGCGCACCTGGTCCGGCAGCAGGGAGGCCGCGTCCTCGCTGAGCACGGGCGGGTGCAGCGGGATCTTGGAGTCCGCGCCGTAGAGCGTCTCGCCACGCCGGTTGGCCTCGACGTCGACCGGGTCGCCGGGGGCGACGAAGGCTGCGACGTCGGCGATGGCGTAGTGCACGACGTAGCCGCCGGGGGCGTCCGGATCACGCTGGATGTGGAGCGCCTGGTCGAGGTCGCGTGCCGACTCGGGGTCGATGGTGACGAAGGGGATGTCGGTGCGGTCGAGGTCCGGGAGCCGCGGATCGGCGGCCGCCTCGGTGGCCGCCCGTTCGACCGCCTCCGGGAACGCCGCGGAGACCTTCATCTCCGCCTGGATCGCGGCGATGCCGTCGCGCATCTCCTGCGCGGTGACGCTGTCGCCGCTCGAACGGACCTTCACCACGCGGTTGCTGGGCATACCCCTGACCCTAGCCACAGTCGCCTTCCTGACGCTGCCTACGCTTGCGCGCGTGCTGATCCTGCTGCCGCCCAGCGAGGGCAAGTCCGCGCCGCGTCGCGGCAAGCCCCTCGACCTGGACGCCCTCGCCGCTCCCCGGCTCACCCCCACCCGCAACGAGCTGCTCGAGGCCCTGACCCGCCTGTGCAACGAGGATCCCGACCGGGCGGCCGACGTGCTCGGCCTCGGCGCCACCCAGCGCGACCTCGTCGAGCGCAACGCCGGGCTCCGCACCGCACCCACGGCCCGCGCCGACGCGATCTACACCGGGGTCCTCTTCGACGCCCTCGACGTCGCCACCCTCTCCCCCGCGGCCCGTCGCCGCGCGACCTCACGCCTGGCCGTGACGAGCTCGCTGTTCGGCATCGTCCGCCCCGGCGACCGGATCCCGGCCTACCGGCTCTCCGGCGACGCCGTCCTGCCCGGCGTGGGCCCGGTGGCGGCCGCCTGGCGCGAGGTCCTCGGCGAGGCGGTCACGGACGCGATGCGCGGCGGCCTGCTCGTCGACCTCCGGTCCAGCACGTACGCCGCCTTCTGGCGCCCCGGCAAGGACCTGGCCGGCCGCGTGGCGACCGTGCGCGTGCTCCACGAGTCCGAGGGGCGGCGCACCGTGGTGAGCCACTTCAACAAGGCCACCAAGGGCCGCATCGTGCGCGCGCTGCTGGAGGACGGGGCCGATCCGCGCACGCCGGCAGCCCTGGCCGAGGCACTGACCCGCCTCGGCTGGACCGTCGAGGTCGGCGAGCCGACGCCGAAGGGCACGCAGCTCGACGTCGTCGTGACCCAGGTCTGACAGGCGTCGATCAGCGCAGCGGGATCACGTCGGTCGCCTCGAGCGGGTCCATCCCGCACAGTGCCAGCAGGTCGGCGATGATCGAGCGCACCTGCGCGAGGATCACCTCGGCCGACAGGTCGTGGCTGTGCTCGACCGTCGCGGTGGCCCGCCCGAGCGACACGAGGTCGTCGATCACGGCGGTCGCCATCCGGTTGGCGACCAGCTCGTCGGCCACCCGCTCGGCGAGCTCTGCCAGGTCGCGCATCAGGGCGGCGTACGACGCCGGGACGGGCTCGCGGCGGTGGCACGCCACGGCGACCCGGCGTACGACGACGCGGGTGTTGCGCAGGGCCACGTCCAGCGGTTCGACGAGGTCCGCGAGCTGGCGCTGGTGCTCGCCGTGGCGTCTGCGGAAGGGCGAGGAGCTCACCACCGACAGGCCCTCCTCCGACGCCGCACGCAGCTCCGAGATCAGGACGTCTGTGGATCGGGCGTCGCGCAGCATCGCGAGCGCCCGCTCGGCGTCGCCGTCGCCGAGCCGGTCCGACGACGACCGCAGCAGCTCGGCGATCTTGCGCACGACCACCGCAGCCTGGTCGCGCGGCCTGCGCAGCGGTGCGCGCGGCACGACCGTGGCTGCCACGAGCGCCACGGCGCCGCCGATGAGCGCGTCGGTCCAGCGCACGAAGGCGTCACCGGGAGCCGGGGCCAGGGCCGCCACCACGATGCCCTGGACGGCCGCCTGGATGAGGAGCAGCTGCCCGGCGTCGAGCAGCAGCGCGATCGACATGCCCGCGGCGACGATGAGGGCGATCTGTGGTCCGCCCGAGCCGATCAGGTGGGTCGTCGCGTCGCCCAGGAAGACCCCGAGCGCCACGCCGACCGTGACCTCGGCGACGCGGCGCTGGCGCTGGCCGTAGGACATCCCGAGCGAGACCACGGCCGCGATCGGGGCGAAGAACGGCAGCCGGTGGCCGAGGACGTCGGCGGCGAGCCACCACGCGACGCCCGCCGCGATCGCGCACTGGCCGATGACCCAGGCCTTGGACCGCAGGCGCGCGACCCGGGCCCGCAGGGACGTCCGGCCCCGCGCGGCCATCAGTTCCGCGTCGAGGCGCATGCTCGAGCGGCTCTCAGAGTCCCGACTCGTCGGTGCGCACGAGGATGCGCTGGCACTCCTCGCACCGGATCACCTCGTCGACCGGGGCCGACCGGATCCGGGAGAGCTCGGAGGCGTCGAGCGTCATGTTGCATCCGCCGCACTGGCGGGCGCGCAGCAGGGCCGCGCCGATGCCCTTCTGCTCGCGCAGCCGCTCGTAGAGCGCCAGCAGGGCGTCGGGGATGCCGTCGACGGCGGGGCCACGGGCGGCGGTGACCTCGGCGAGGGACGCGTCGATCCCGGCCTGCTTCTCGTCGCGGGCGGCGACGAGCTCGGCGAGGCGGGCGTCGATGTCGTCGGCGCGGATGCCCAGGCCGTCGAGCACCTGCTGGGCCTCCTCGAGCTTCTCCATCACCTCGAGCTCGGCGTCCTCGAGCGTGGAGATCCGGCGCTCGAGCGAGACCAGCTCGTGCTGCATCCGCTCGAGGTCCTTGGGGTTCGTGATCTGCCCGGTGTCCATCCGGTTGCGGTCGCGCTCGCGCCGCGTCCTGACCTGCTCGACCTCCCGGTCGGCCTTGGCCTGCTCGACGGTGAGGTCGTCGACGACGATGCGGGCGTCGCGCACCTGGTCGGTCAGCGCGGTGCGCTCGGAGGTCAGCGCCGCGATCTCGGCGAGCTCCGGGAGCGACGCGCGCTGGTGGCGCAGCTGGGCGACGCGGCGGTCGAGCTCAGCGACGTCGAGCAGCTGGACCTGGTGGGTGAGATCGGCCTTCAACGGCTCTCCTGGGACTTCAGTAGCGAAACGACCACGGGTCGGTGCACTGCGTGCTGACCCGGGTGTCGACCCTATCGCCCGTCGCCCCGCGCAGCCGAGCCTCCACCACCGGGAGCCACGTCCACTCCGCGGCCCAGTGCGCCACGTCGACCAGCGCCGGGCCGTCGTGCTCGAGGAACTCCGCCGCCCGGTGGTGGCGCAGGTCGCTGGTGACGTAGACGTCGACGTCGCCGTGGGCCAGCTCGTCGAGCAGGAAGTCCCCCGACCCGCCGCACACCGCGACCCGCCGCACCACCCGGTCCGGGGCCCCCGCGACACGTACGCCGTGCGCAGTCGCCGGCAGCGACTGGCCCACCCGGGCCGCGAAGGCCTCGAGCGACGTCTCCTCCACCGTCCCGACGCGTCCGGTGCCGGTGGCCGCCCCCTCGGACGCGGGGAGGATCGGCGCCAGGTCGCGCAGGCCGAGGGCGAGCGCGAGGGCCTCGGAGACGCCCGAGGAGGCCTGGTCGGCGTTGGTGTGAGCGGTCAGCAGCGCGCAACCGCCGGAGGTGAGCGTGTGGAGGGTGCGGCCCTTGGGCGTGGTCGCCGCGACCGAGCTGACGGGCGTGAGGAAGAGCGGGTGGTGGACCACCAGCAGGTCGGCACCCCACTCGACGGCCTCGCGCGCCACCTCGACGGTCGGGTCGACCGCGAACATCACCTTCGCGACCTCCACCGACGGGTCGCCGGCCACCAGGCCGACGGCGTCGAAGGAGTCCGCGCTCTCTGGCGGGTACCAGGCGTGGAGCAGGTCGACGACGTCAGCGAGCGTGGGCATGGCGCCAGTATCCGGGGGTCAGTTGACCTGCCGCTCCTGGCCCTCCCAGTAGGGCTGGCGCAGCTTGAACTTCTGCAGCTTGCCGGTCGCCGTGCGGGCCAGCTCGTCGCGGAACTCGATCGACGTGGGCGCCTTGTAGCCCGCGGCCTTGTCCTTGCACCACGCGATCAGCTCGGCCTCGTCCGCGCTCGCCCCGTCGGCGAGCACGACCAGCGCCTTGATGGTCTCGCCCCACTTCTCGCTCGGCACGCCGATCACCGCCACCTCGGCCACGGCCGGGTGCGAGAACAGCACGTCCTCGACCTCGATCGACGACACGTTCTCGCCGCCGGTGATGATCACGTCCTTCTTGCGGTCGCTGATCGTGAGGTAGCCGTCCTCGCCGATGACTCCGCCGTCACCGGTGTGGAACCACCCGTCCACCAGCGCCTTGGCCGTCTCGTCGGGCCGCTCCCAGTAGCCCTCGAGGATCACGTTCGAGCGCGCCAGCACCTCGCCGTGCTCGTCGGTGCGCAGGCGTACGCCGATGGCGGGCGCGCCGGCCCGCACCAGCTTCGCGGCCCGCTCCTCCGCGGACAGCTCGTCCCACTCGGCGCGGCTGCGGTTGACGGTCAGCAGCGGTGAGGTCTCGGTGAGGCCGTAGATCTGCACGAACTCCCAGCCGAGCTCCTCCTCGACCCGGACGACGGTCTTCGTCGGCGGGGGCGCACCGGCCATGATGATCCGGACCCGGTCGCGGCCGGGGATCTCGCCCTCCCAGTCCTGGGCGGCGTCGAGCACGGCGGCGGCGACGGCGGGCGCCGCGCACATCACGGTCACGCCGTGGTCCCTGACCCGGCGCAGGATCTCCGCGCCGTCGACCTTGCGCAGCACGACCTGCGGGACGCCCAGGCCGGTCATCGCGAACGGCATCCCCCAGCCGTTGGCGTGGAACATCGGCAGCGTGTGGAGGTAGACGTCGCGGTCGGTGACGCCCGCGTGGAGGCCGAACGTCACCGCGTTGGTCCACAGGTTGCGGTGCGTGAGCTGCACGCCCTTGGGCCGCGCGGTGGTGCCGGAGGTGTAGTTGATCGTCGCCGTCGCGTTCTCGTCCGGCTCCCACGCCCGCGGCTCAGAGCCAGGGGCCGCGAACATCGACTCGTCTTCGCCGAGCACGAAGCGGTGCTCCACGTCGATGCCCGACACCGACTCGACCAGCTCGGGGTCGACGTAGAGGACGCGTGCCCCCGAGTGGGCGACGATGTAGGCGATCTCGTCGGGGCGCAGCCGGAAGTTGATCGGCACCAGCACCCGGCCCGACCCGCACACGCCGAAGAACGACGTCAGCAGCCGCGCCGAGTTGTGGCTCAGCACCGCGACCCGCTCGCCGACGTCGATGCCCAGCTCGTCGAGCCGGGCGGCCTGCCGCTGCGCGAGGGCGTACGCCTCGGCGTAGGTCAGCGTGCCGAGCGAGGCGGCCGGCTGGTCGGGCTCGTCGATGAAGCCCGGGCGCTCGCCGTAGACGGCGGCGGCCCGCTCGATGAAGTCGGTGACGCTGAAGGGGACGATCACGGCAGCTCCCTGGTCCGGTGAGGTGTGGCACCGCCACTGTGGCATGCACCACAACCTCCGTACGACGACTCGGCGCAGCAACTGCGACGGACGGCACCCAGACGTCGGTGAGCGGACATGAGAGGTCTCTCATCCGGCTCTCATCCACGTTCCAGCATCCGTGCCCAGGATGGGGGCATGGGTCCGCTGCCGAAGGTGTTGCTGCTGCTGGCACTCGTCGTGCCCGTCACCGCGTACGTCGCCGGGTCGCTGGCGTCCCCCGGCGCGCCACCGCCCGCCGACCACAGCCCCGTCATCCTGCGCGACGCGCCGAGCGATCCGCCGGAGACGCCCGCGTCAGAGACGCCCGGAGCGCAGACACCGTCCCCGCCCGGACCGACTCCGGACGACGGCCGCGAGGGCTCGGCCGAGCGCGACGACCAGCAGCAGCGCGACGGGTCCGGCCGCGACGGGGGCGAGGAGGCCCGCGTCGTGACACCGACACCGACACCGGTCGGGGAGGATGACGACGACGACTGGGACGACGACGGGCCTGAGGATGACGACACCGACGACGAGCGGACCGACGGGGACGACTGACGGTGCCCGCCGACGCTTCACCCGTGTCTCGGTCCGGACCCGCATCACCGTCGTCATCGCCGTCCTCACGGCCGCGGCGATGAGCGGTGCCGGGTTGCTCGTCTACGCCCTCGAGTCCGCGCGCATCGAGCGGCAGGTCACCTCGCAGATCAGCCAGGAGATCGAGGAGTTCCGCAACCTGCGCCGCGACCCCAACACCGGCGAGCCGTTCGATGACGTGCGCCGTGTCCTCGAGGTCTTCCTCACCCGCAACGTCCCCGACGACGACGAGCTGCTGGTGGGCTACACCCGCGGCGAGGGGACGATCGCCACGCGCAACCGCTACGGCCAGGAGGTGTTGGACGAGCCGGCCTACCAGCAGGCGGTCGAGGACCTCGCCGAGGTGGGCGGGACGAGGATCATCGACTCCCCCGCCTTCGGGGAGACCTGGGTGACCCTCGTGCCCGTCACCAACTCCCAGGGCGACGGGGCGCTCGTCATCGCCAACTTCCTGCGTGACGAGCACGAGGAGCTCAACCGGACGCTCCAGACCTACACCCTCGTCGCCCTGCTCTCCCTCGGCCTCATCACCACGATCGCGGCCTTCCAGTCCGGTCGGTTGCTGGCCCCGCTGCGCACCCTGGAGGAGACCGCCCGCGAGATCACCGCGACCGACCTCTCGCGCCGCATCGTCGAGCAGGGCAACGACGACATCACCGCCCTGACCCGCACCATCAACGGGATGCTCGAGCGCCTCGACTCCGGGTTCGCCGCCCAGCGTCAGTTCCTCGACGACGCCGGGCACGAGCTCAAGACGCCGCTCACCGTGGTCCGCGGCCACCTCGAGCTGCTCGATCCCACCGACCCCGCCGACCTGGAGCAGACCCGCGAGCTCGTGCTCGACGAGGTCGACCGGATGTCGCGCCTGGTGACCGACCTGATCCTGCTGGCCAAGAGCCGGCGCCCGGACTTCCTCGTCGTGGGCGACGTGGAGCTCGGCGGACTCACCCAGTCGGTGCTCGCCAAGGCCACGGCCCTCGGCGAGCGCGACTGGCAGCTCGACGACGCCGCCCACGGCCGCGCGGTGCTCGACGAGCAGCGCATCACCCAGGCACTCCTCCAGCTCGCCGACAATGCCGTGAAGCACACCGACCCCGGCGCCGTGATCGCCGTCGGCTCGGCCCGCGAGGACGGTCTGGTCCGACTCTGGGTCCGCGATGCCGGCGACGGCATCCGCCCGGAGGACCGGGAGGCGGTGCTGGAGCGCTTCGGCCGCAGCAGCGTGCGCGCCGGCGACGACGGGTTCGGCCTGGGCCTGAGCATCGTGCGCGCCATCGCCGACGCCCACGGGGGCGAGGTCGTCATCCGCGACGCCGAGCCCCGGGGTGCCCACGTGGAGATCGTCCTGCCCGAGCGGACGCTCGGACGATGACCAGCTACCTGAGAGAGGACCGCAGATGGCCCAGATCCTGATCGTCGAGGACGAGGACCGCATCGCCTCGTTCGTGGCCAAGGGCCTGCGGGCCGAGGGCCACCAGCCGACCGTCGCCTCCGACGGACCGACCGGGCTCGACGAGGCGCTCTCGGGCCGCTTCGACCTCATGGTGCTCGACATCGGGCTGCCGGGGATGGACGGTTTCGAGGTCCTCGACCAGCTGCGCTCCCAGGGCAGCCGGATGCCGGTCATCATCCTCACCGCCCGCGACTCCGTCACCGACACCGTCACGGCCCTCGACAGCGGTGCGGACGACTACATGGCCAAGCCGTTCCGCTTCGCCGAGCTGATGGCCCGGGTGCGGCTGCGCCTGCGCGCCCTCGCGCCGGTCGACGCCCCCGCGAGCGGCGACGACCTCGTCGTCGGCGGCCTGCGCCTGGACCGTCGCACCCGCCGGGTCTCCGGGCCGGAGGGCGAGTCCGAGCTCTCGGCCCGCGAGTTCGCGCTCGCGGAGATCTTCCTGCTGAACCCCGGCCAGGTCCTGACCCGCGAGCAGCTGCTCGACCTGGTGTGGGGCTACGACTTCGACCCGGGCTCCAACGTCGTCGACGTCTACGTCGGCTACCTCCGCAAGAAGCTGGGCACCGGCGCCATCTCGACGGTCCGGGGAGTCGGCTACCGACTCAACCCGTGAGCGCCGTCCGGGGCGTCAGCCCCTGATCTTGAAGCCCGCGAGCGACCCGCGGGGCAGGCCCGCCAGCACCGGCTCGAGCGCCTCGGCGACCTCGTGCGGCAGCGGCCGCTCGGCGGGGTCGCGGCGCAGGCAGGCCGCGATCACCTCGGCGACCGCACCGGGTACGCCGTCCGGCAGCGCGGCGGGCGCGTCGACGAGCTGCGGGAAGCGCTCGCGTACGTCGTCGGCGTCGGGGTCGCCGTGCGCGAACGGGCGCTGCCCGGCCACGGCGTGGAAGAGGGTGGCGCCCAGGCCCCACACGTCGGAGGCGAAGGACGGCACGTGCTCGCCCGGGTCGCACTGCTCGGGCGACATGTAGGCGTCGGTGCCGATCGGGTAGCGCAGCCGTCGGGCGTCCTCCTCCGGGCGGGCGACCGACAGGTCGATGAGCCGCGCGGGGGCACCCATGATCACGTTGCTGGGCTTGATGTCGAGGTGGGTCCACCCGATGTGGGTGAAGTAGTGGAGCGCCGCGGCGACGTCGATCGCCAGCGGCAGGTACTGCTGCTCCTGGAGCCGGCCGTAGCGGCGGATCAGGCTCGACAGGCGTGGGCCGTCGATGTGCTCCAGCACGACGTGGGGACGGTCTCCGTCCTGCCCGTCGCGCAGCCCACGGACCACCACGGGGTGGTTGACGGTGTCGAGGGCGAGCACCTCCCGGCGCAGACCGCGCCGGGAGGACTCGTCGTCGACCTGGGAGGGACGCAGGACCTTGACGACCACGGGCGACCAGGTCACCTCGTCGAAGCAGAGCCAGGCCTCGTAGGCCGCTCCGCCACCGAGGCGGCGCAGCGCGCTCAGCCCGGGAGCGAGGAGCTCGCCCTCGTCGAGGTGCCAGCCGTCGTCGTTCCTGCCCATGTCGCCCTCCTCGTCCGCGATCGGTCAGCGACGCGTGTCGTTGCGGCTGCGGTCGTTGGTGCTGTTGGCGGTCTTGTCGCGGGTCTTGTCGCCGCCGTCGCGCGTCCAGTCGCGGGTCTTGTCGCCCCGGCTCTTGTCGCGGTCGCGGCTCACACCCGTGACGCGGCTGTTGGTGTTGTCGTTGGTGTCGCGGCTCTGGTCGGTGTACGACGGGCTGTTGGTGTCGTCGTCGTTGGCGTCGTCGTCGTTGGTGTCGTCATCGTCGTCGTCGGCGACCAGGACCAGCGACGGCGCGTCGTCCTCGCGCTTGGCGGCCTCGTCGGCGGCCGAGGAGACGACGGGCGACGACATGCCGATCAGGCCGAAGGCGGTCAGGCCGGCGATGCCCAGGAGTGCGGTGGGGAGCAGCTTCCTCATCATGGTTCCTCTCGTCGGGGGCCGGTGCGGCCCCGGTGTACGAGAAGACTGGAGGTGCGCCGTGAGCCGACGGTGAGGCGCCGATGAGAGGCCTCTCATGCAGCGGGAGAGGGGTGCGTCGGGACGGTTTCGAACCGCCGACCGCTCGGGTGTAAACCGAGTGCTCTACCGCTGAGCTACCGACGCGCGCGGCACAGACTACGGGACACTCCGGTCCCGCTCGAATCCCGTCGCCGGCCACCAGCCAGGCGCGAGATGAAATGAGTTGAGCCGCTGGCGTCTCGGGTCACCAGCGGCTCAACACGTAGAAGATTACACCAGCTCCCAAGGGCGTACCTGGATTCGTCCAATTGCCGGGATCTGTCTAGACCACCGGGTCCCAGCTCAGCCGACAGCGGCCTGGAGCTCGCGGATGTGCTCGTCGAGGTCGCGCCCGTCCGGGTTGGCGTTGTGCACCGCCCAGCTGAGCCGACCCTCGCGGTCCACGACGTACGACGAGCGGCGCGGCGCCCCCTTGACGGGGTCGAAGACCTCGTAGGCCGACGCCACCGCGCCGTGCGGCCAGTAGTCGGAGAGCAGCGGGAAGTTGAGCCCCTCCGCCTCTGCGAAGCTGCGCAGCGCGTAGACCGAGTCGCACGACAACGCCAGCACCTCGGTGTCGAAGCTGAGGAACTCGTCGAGCCGGTCGCGGACCCCCGACAGCTCACCGGTGCACACGCCGGTGAACGCGAACGGGAAGAACATCAGCGCCACCGCCTTGCGTCCGCGGAAGTCGCTCAGGCGCACGTCCTGGCCGAACTGGTCACGCAGGATGAAGTCGGGCGCCTCGTCGCCGATGCGCAGCCCCTCGCTCGTCACGCCTGCTTGCCGTCCTTGTCGTCGTCGTCATCGTCGTTGTCGTTGCCGTCGTCAGCCGCCGCCTCGCCGTGCCGGGCCAGCTCCCGCTTGAGGACCTTGCCGGTGGCGTTGCGTGGGAGCTCGTCCACGAACACGATCTCGCGCGGCACCTTGAAGCGCGCCAGGTTCGCCTTCACGTGCTCGCGCAGCTCGTCCGCCGACACCTCGCCGACGCGCACCACGAAGGCCCGCAGGCGCTGACCATAGTCGTCGTCCTCGACACCGATCGCAGCGACCTCGCCGACGGCGTCGTGGGTGACCAGGCAGTCCTCCACCTCCTGCGGGAAGACGTTCTCCCCACCGGACACGATCATGTCGTCGTCGCGGCCGGCCACGTGCAGGCGCCCGGCGCCGTCGAACCAGCCCACGTCGCCCGACGACATCAGCCCGTCCACGACCTCCTTGGACCCGCCGTGGGTGTAGCCCTCGAACAGCAGCCCGTTGCCCACGAAGATCCGGCCGGTCTCGCCCTGCGGGAGCTCGGCGCCGGCCTCGTCGAGGATCCGGACGACGGTGCCGTACGGCGGCTTCCCCGCCGACGTCGGATCGGCCCGCAGGTCCTCGGGGGTGGCGATCGAGGCGTACGCCACCTCGGTCGAGCCGTAGATGTTGTAGAGGTTGTCGCCGAACCGGTCCATCCAGGCCTGCGCCAGCGTCGCGGGCAGCGCCGACCCGGACGACGCGACGACCTCGACCCGGCCGAGGTCGATCGCGTCCAGCTCGGCCGGATCGAGCGCCAGCATCCGCTGGAGCATGACCGGGATGACCACCATCGACTGGCAACGCTCGTCCTGGGCGGTCCTCAGCGCGGTGGCGGGGTCGAAGGTGCGACGCAGCACCACCGTCGAGCCCAGCAGCATCGCGAGGGCGAGGTGGGCGAAGCCCCAGGTGTGGAACAGCGGCGCCGCGATGTGCGTACGCCATCCCGCACGCAGCGGCATCCGCGACAGCAGGGACACCGCCGCGTCGATCCCCGCCTCCTTGCGCGGCGCGCCCTTGGGCGTGCCGGTGGTGCCGGAGGTGAGGATCACGATCTTCGCGTGGCGCTGCGGCGGGTGGAGGTCGGACTCGTCGTACGCCGACACGAGCCGCTCGAGGCGCTCGTCGGAGACGCCCTCGTCGTCGGTCCACGCCAGCACGCGGCGCTCGACCGACGCTCCGGCCAGCAGCCCGGTGAACTCCTCGTCGTGGATCACCATGCTCGGCGCCTCGCGCTCGAGCACGTCGACCAGCTGCGGGCCGGCGAAGGCGGTGTTGAGGTAGAGGATGTCGGCGCCCAGCTTGGCGACCGCCACCGAGGCGTCGATGAAGCCCCGGTGGTTGCGGCACATCACCGCCACCGAGTCGCCCTCGCGGACGCCCCGCTCGGCCAGGGCGCGCGCCAGCGAGTTGGACCGCCGGTGCAGCTCGCCCCAGGTCAGCTCGCCGAGCTCGTCGACGACGCCCACCTGGTGGGGCGAGCGGGCCGCCAGCGTGGCGAAGCCGCCCGCGGGCCCGGTGCCCCAGCGGAGCACCACGCGCCCGATGCCGGCGAGGGTGCGCGGTCCGTAGGGGCGGATCACACCGGCGCGCCCGAGGACGCGCACCGTCGTGCCGACGCCCGAGAGCGCCCCTGCGAGATCGCCTGGCTTCACGCGGGTGTCTTCGGTGCCACCAGCCGGGTGGCCTGCCAGTCCTTGCTGACCGAAGCCGTCGTGGTCTGGGACAGGCCCGCGATGGGGGCCGCTTCCGCGACGTCTGCTGCGTCCACCGTGCCGGGACGACCGACCTTCGGGGTCAGCAGCCAGATCGAGCCGCCACCGACGAGGTCGGTCAGCGCGTCGACCAGGCCGTCCACGAGGTCCCCGTCGTCGTCACGCCACCACAGGAGCACGGCGTCCACGACGTTGCCGTAGTCACCGTCCACCATGTCGGCATCGATGCAGTCCTCGACCGCGACGCGAAGCTCGTCATCGGTGTCGTTGTCCCAGCCGAGCTCTTGCACGACCATCCCGGGCTTGAGCCCCAGTCGGTCGCCGATCCCGGTCGCCGGGGCAGAATCGCCCACCGTCGAACTCACGCAGTGCCTCCCATGCTCGGATACCCGTCGGTGCGCGGGTTGCGCATAGTCCACCCGAACACAGCAGGCGCCGCAACCCCGTCCCGCCCGCCGGGCGCCCACAGGGGTCACCTCGCCCGCTCGTCCGGCCCCCGTCGCGCCCGTCGTCGGACCCGTCGTCCCGCCTACCCGCGGGTAGATTTCGTGGCGGCGTGTCGCGTGACACGATGCAGGGGTGAGTGACGCCGAGAAGTCCAGCAAGAGCCCGGCGATCGTGCCGGTGATCCACGAGGGACTCCCCACCCAGCTGCCCGACATCGACCCCGACGAGACCCAGGAGTGGCTCGCGTCCTTCGACGCGATGCTCGACGACCGGGGTCGCGACCGCGCGCGCTACGTGATGCTGCGACTGCTCGAGCGCGCGCGCGAGAAGCAGGTCGGCGTGCCGGCCCTGCGCTCCACCGACTACATCAACACCATCCCTCCCGAGCGTGAGCCGTGGTTCCCCGGCGACGAGGAGGTCGAGCGCCGCATCCGCGCGTTCATCCGCTGGAACGCCGCCGTGATGGTGTCCTCGGCCAACCGCAAGGGCCTCGAGGTCGGCGGTCACATCGCGACCTACCAGTCGTCGGCGAGCCTCTACGAGGTCGGCTTCAACCACTTCTTCCGCGGCAAGGACCACGAGGGTGGCGGCGACCAGATCTACATCCAGGGCCACGGCTCGCCGGGCGTCTACGCCCGCGCGTTCCTCGAGGGCCGCCTGAGCGAGGAGCAGCTCTACCGCTTCCGCCAGGAGGTCCAGCACGGCAAGGGCGCCGGCCTGCCGTCGTACCCCCACCCGCGGCTGATGCCGGACTTCTGGGAGTTCCCGACCGTCTCGATGGGCCTCACTGCCATCGGCTCGATCTACCAGGCGCGCTTCAACCGCTACCTCGACAACCGCGGCGTCAAGGACACCAGCCAGCAGCGCGTGTGGGCGTTCATGGGCGACGGGGAGATGGCCGAGCCCGAGTCGCTCGGCGCGATCCGCGTCGCGGCCCGCGAGGAGCTCGACAACCTGACCTGGGTCATCAACTGCAACCTCCAGCAGCTCGACGGCCCGGTCACCGGCAACGGCAAGATCATCCAGGAGCTCGAGGCCAACTTCCGCGGCGCCGGGTGGAACGTCATCAAGGTCGTGTGGGGCCGCGAGTGGGACGACCTGCTCGCCAAGGACGTCGACGGCGTCCTGGTCAACCGGATGAACACCACCCCGGACGGCCAGTTCCAGACGTACTCGACCGAGGACGGCGCCTACGTCCGCGACCACTTCTTCGGCACCGACCCGCGCCTGCGCAAGATGGTCGAGCACATGTCGGACACCCAGATCGAGAAGCTGCCGCGCGGTGGCCACGACTACCGCAAGGTGTACGCCGCGTTCGACGCGGCCAGCAAGCACACCGGTCAGCCGACGGTGATCCTGGCGCACACCATCAAGGGCTGGACGATCGATGCCCTCGAGGGCAAGAACGCCACCCACCAGATGAAGAAGCTGACCCTCCCGGACCTCAAGAAGTTCCGCGACCGGCTCTACCTCCCGATCAGCGACCGCGACCTCGAGGAGTCCTACGAGAAGACCGGCGGCGCGCCGTTCTTCCACCCCGGTGCCGACGCCCCGGAGATCGAGTACATGCTCGAGCGCCGTGAGGCCCTCGGTGGCTCGATCCCGCGCCGGATCAACCGGGCCACGGCCCTCAAGCTGCCCGGCGACGAGATGTACTCCGAGCTCAAGCAGGGCTCGGGCAAGAACAAGTTCGCCACCACCATGGCGGTCGTCCGGCTGCTTCGCGACTGGATGAAGGACCCGGAGATCGGCGACCGCGTGGTGCCGATCGCGCCCGACGAGTACCGCACCTTCGGCATGGACTCGATGTTCCCGAGCGCCAAGGTCTACAACCCCGGCGGCCAGCAGTACGAGTCGGTCGACCGCAAGATGCTGCTGTCCTACAAGGAGTCCGCGCAGGGCCAGATGCTCCACGAGGGCATCTCCGAGGCGGGCGCCATGGCGTCCGCGACCGCAGCCGGGTCGGCGTACTCCACGCACGGCGAGCACATGATCCCGTTCTACATCTTCTACTCGATGTTCGGCTTCCAGCGCACGGGCGACTCGATCTGGGCGATGGCCGATCAGCTGGCGCGCGGCTTCCTGATCGGGGCCACCGCGGGCCGCACCACGCTCACCGGTGAGGGCCTCCAGCACGCCGACGGCCACTCGCCGCTCATCGCAGCGACCAACCCTGCGGTCGTGCACTACGACCCGGCGTTCTCCTACGAGATCAGCCACATCATGCAGGACGGCCTCGAGCGGATGTACGGCACCGGCGGCCCCGACGGCCAGGGCGAGGACGTCATCTACTACCTGACGGTCTACAACGAGCCGGTCTCGCAGCCGGCCGAGCCGTCCGACGTGGACGTCGACGGCATCCTGCGCGGCATCCACAAGGTCGCGACCGCCGACGGCGAGGGCCCCCGGGTCCAGCTGATGGCCTCCGGGGTCGGGTTCCCGTGGATCGAGGACGCAGCCCGCATGCTCGCCGAGGACTGGGGCGTGCAGTCGGACCTGTGGTCGGTCACGTCCTGGAACGAACTCGCCCGCGACGGCGCCGCCGCCGAGCAGTGGAACCTGCTCCACCCGGGCGAGGAGCGCCGCACTGCCTACGTCAGCGACAAGCTCGCCGACGTCCAGGGCCCCGTCGTCGCCGTGTCCGACTACATGCGCGCCGTCCCCCTGCAGATCGCTCGCTGGGTCCCGGCCGACTACCGCGTCCTCGGCGCCGACGGGTTCGGCTTCGCCGACACCCGTCCCGCCGCCCGCCGCTTCTTCCACATCGACGCCGTCAGCGTCGTCGTCCAGGCCCTTCAGGCCCTCGCCGACGCCGGCGAGTTCCCGGTGGAGAAGGTCGTCGAGGCAGCCGAGCGCTACCGCATCGACGACCCGACCGCGACCAAGCACATCAAGCAGGAGGGCGGGGACGCCTGACGGCTCCCTGCCAGGGCAACCCCGCACGCCCCCGCACCACGGCCCACTGGCCCCTGAGTCGCTCAGCGACTCAGGGGCCAGTCCCGTTCCCGAGCACCCTCTTCGCCGCATCCCCTCCCGCGCCCTTGCCCTTGAGTCGCTGACCGACTCAAGGGACAGGGCCCAGCAGCTCCGGGGCCCGGAGCACTCATCCGGGGCCAGTAGGACACCCGTGCGTTGTGGACAAGACCCCGCGGACCCGCGCCTGTGGAGAGACGTGGCCGACTGTCAGGGCCGTGGGATCTGATCGGCCGCAGCAGACGATCGATCGCACCAGGGGGCAGGGATGGACGTTCAGACCGAGCGGGGCAGCAACGCAGGGAGCAGCCGGGACGACTGGCTCCGGCGCCAGCCGGCGTGGCGCAGGTTGGCGGGGCGGCCAGGAAGCGCCACGGGCCCGGAGCCGCAGCCCGGATGGACCCAGGCGGAGTGGGACGTCTACGTCCTCGGCCCCTTCGACGGACACGTCCCGGGTCTCGTCCGACGCGTACGCCGCATCCTCGACGTCTCCCAGCGCGGGCTGGCGGCCCTGCTGGACGTCTCCCAGTCGGCCGTCGCGCGGTGGGAGACCGGTCGCACCAGCCCTCGCGCGGACGTCCTCCACGGCCTGCTGCATCTTGCCGGACTGACGGTGTCGGTCCACGACGCCGACACGGGCGTGGAGGTGCTACCGATGCGCGACGACGGGGCGCGCGACCACGCCGGCAGGCGCTACCCCGCGCACACCGACCTGAGGGTGGTCGGCTGGTGGCAGCCACGCAGCTCGGTGTCCACCACCGACTTCCTGTGGTGGCGCAAGCGGTCATGTGCACGACGCGACCCGAACGTCCGCTACTGCACGAATGCGACCCGTCGATCGCTCGAGCGACTGATGTGGGGCACCCCCGACGACCATCCGGCGATCCACCAGCTCGCAGCCGAGGCCGAGCACCAGGACGAACGCCGGGAGGAGCGCCGACGCGAGCGGGACCGCCGTCAGGCCCCGGCGGCGCGACGTACGGCGTGAACGGGCGCGACCGGCGACTCGCCAGCCTCGGCCTGCACGGGGAACCGCAGCGCACCCTCGTCGAGCAGGTCGCGCCAGCGGGTGCGGTCGTAGCGCGCCGGCTCGGTCGTGCGGATGAAGTCGCGCACGATCTTGGTGAAGCGCTCCGGGTGGTCCTTGTGCGGGAAGTGGCCCGCGTTCGGGACGATCTCGATCCGCGCCGTCGGGGCGAGCGCGCTCGCGTTGCTCGCGTGGGCGACGGGGATGACGAGGTCGTCGGCGCCCCAGACCACGAGCATCGGCATGGCCTCGGTCAGGTAGGCCCGGTCGGCCATGGTGACGATCTGGCCCTTCCAGTCCACGACCGCACGCGTCACGTGCCGGATGGCGGCGCGGGTGCGCGGATCCTTGAACGAGTCGTAGATGTCCGCGACCTCGCCGAAATCACGCACGTGCCGCACACCGCTCCGCGAGAGCAGGCGGAGCGCCGCCGTGGCCACGTGTCGCACGCCGGGCGCCGACAGCACGGCCATCGCCTGATGGAATCCAGGGGTCGTGATGGCACGGATCGCCGGGCTCACCTCGGGGCCGAGCCCTCCGGACGCGACCAGCACGAGCCGCTCCGTGCGCTCGGGGAACTGGTAGGCGAACTGCATGGCCACTCCCCCGCCGAAGCTGTGGCCGACGACGGTGGCGGTGTCGATCCCCAGCACCGTCAGCAGGTCACGCATGCCGTTGGCGTAGCCGCCGAGGCTGTAGTCGGCCCGCGGCTTGTCGGACTGACCGTGCCCCAGCAGGTCCGGCGCGATGACGGTGTGGGTGCGGGCGAGTGACTGCATCACCGGCGCCCAGGTCGTGTGGTCGCAGCCGAGGCCGTGCAGGAGCAGCAGCGCCGGTCCCGATCCCATGCGCACGTAGGCGCGTCGGTGCCCGTGCACGGTGACGTGCTCGACGTGCGGGACGGTGCGACGCGGCACGCGACCTCCAACCGATCGGGACAGGTTCCGGATTCAACCACGCACCCCCGGCGCCTCGACCGTCGCACTGCCCCACGATGCGAAGTCGTGACCTCGGGACCCCTCGGCGCGCCTCCACCACCCTTCGTGGGAATCCCACTACGTCCGGTACGCCACTAGAGTCGCCCCATGCCTCCGTCCCGCCGTCGCGCCGCAGAGGCCCTGCGCAACTCCAGCGGCGCCCTGAGCACGGCTGCGACCGGGCGGATGGCGAGCGACCTGCCCTGGTTCGACGACCTCAGCGCGGAGGACCGGTCGTGGGTCGGGCTCATCGTCCAGGCCGGCATCCGGGGGTTCGTCGACTGGTACGACCGCGAGGTCCGCGCCTCGGCACACGACCCGCTCGACGTCGTCGTCTTCGGTGCGGCGCCCCGCGAGCTCACCGGCGTCATCTCGCTGCAACAGACCGTCGAGCTCGTACGCCTGAGCATCCGCGTGGTCGAGACCAACATCGACGCGCTCCTCGACCCCGAGGACGCACGCGAGGTCCACGACGCGGTGCTCCTCTACGCCCGCGAGGTCGCCTTCGCCACCGCCGCCGTCTACGCGCGTGCCGCCGAGTCCCGCGGAGCGTGGGACGCCCGTCTCGAGGCGCTGGTGGTCGACGCGGTGGTGCGCGCCGAGGCCGACGAGACGGTGCTGTCGCGCGCCAGCGCGCTCGGGTGGGGCGCCCACGGTGACGTCGCCGTCGTGCTGGGCGCGGTGCCGCCGCACCGTGCGGAGCTCGACGTCTTCGACTCCGTACGCCGCTCGGCTCGCGCGGGCGACATGGACGCCCTCTGCGCCACCCAGGGCGAACGGCTCGTGGTGGTCCTCGGCGGCGTGTCCGACCCCCTCAAGGCGGCCACACGACTGCTCGACCACTTCGGCGACGGCCCGGTCGTCGTGGGACCGGTCACCGCCGACCTCGCCCATGCGAGCGCATCGGCGCGCGCCGCACTCTCGGCACACCGGGCCGCCAGCGGGTGGCCCGACGCCCCGCGGCCGGTGGCGAGCCGCGACCTGCTGCCCGAGCGCGCGCTCGCCGGCGACGGGCACGCGCGTCGGCACCTGGTCGACGAGGTCTACCTCCCCCTCATGGCCACCCGCGGCACGTTGCTGGAGACCCTCGGCGCGTGGTTCGAGAACGGCTCGTCGATCGAGGCCACCGCCCGCGCGCTCTTCGTGCACCCCAACACCGTGCGCTACCGGCTGCGCCAGGTCTCGGAGGTCACCGGCTGGTCACCCACACGTCCGCGTGAGGCCTTCGCGCTGCAGCTGGCCCTGATCCTCGGGCGACAGTCCGGTCGCACGGAACTGTAGGAAACCTACAAAGATCTCCCGGTGAGTTTCGTCGGCGTCGGACCCGCGTCCGCGGCGCACGAACCGGCAGAGTGGGCGTGTGCTCGTCATCGTCGCTCCCGGTCAAGGGGCCCAGACCCCCGGTTTCCTCACTCCCTGGCTGGAGGACCCCATCTTCGCCGCGCGGTTCGACTGGCTGGCCACGGTGGCCGGCATCGACCTCGCCCACTACGGCACCGAGGCTGACGCCGACGCGATCCGCGACACCAAGATCGCCCAGCCGCTGCTGGTCGCGACCGGTCTGGTCGCCGCGCTCGACCTGTTCCCCCACCCGGCCGACGCGTTCGCCCGCATCGGTGCGGTGGCCGGCCACAGCGTTGGGGAGCTGACGGCGGCTGCCGGCGCGCGCGTCATCACCGCCGAGCAGGCGATGGTGCTGGTGCGCGAGCGGGGCAACGCCATGGCCGACGCAGCGGCCACCACCGCCACCGGGATGACCGCCGTGCTCGGCGGCGACCGTGACGAGGTGCTGGCCGCCATCGAGCGACACGGCCTGACCGCAGCCAACGACAACGGCCCCGGCCAGCTCGTCGCCGCCGGTACGACGGAGCAGCTCGCGGCGTTCGCCGAGGATCCGCCGGCCAAGGCGCGACTGATCTCCCTGAGCGTCGCCGGCGCGTTCCACACCACCCACATGGGCCCGGCCGTCGACCGCATGGCCTCGCTGGCGCGCTCGGTCTCGACCCACGACCCGCGCACCCCGGTGATCTCCAACCGCGACGGGCAGGTCGTGCACGACGGGCGCGACGTGCTGCGCCGCATGGTCGGCCAGATCGCCAACCCGGTCCGCTGGGACCTGTGCCTGGAAACGATGAGCGACCTCGGCGTGACCGGCATCCTCGAGATGCCGCCGGCCGGGACGCTGACGGGCATCGCCAAGCGCGCGCTCAAGGGCGTGGAGACCTTCGCGCTCAAGACACCCGACCAGCTCGACGCGGCCCGCGAGTTCTGCGACAAGCACGGCGAGGCCTCGCAGATCGAGACCACGCCGACGTGGCGCATGGTCGTGTCGCCCGCCAAGGGCACCTTCCACCTCTCCCCCGAGGCAGCCGCGCTCGACGTGCTCGGACCCGGCGCCGTGATCGGCGCTGTCGCCAGCCTGCGCGACCGCACCGACATCACCGCGGCCCACGGCGGTTCAGTGGTCGAGTGGCTCGTCGAGGACGGCGACCTCGTCTCCCCCGGCCAGCCGCTGCTGCGCCTGCACCCGGAGGGATCGCACTGATGGCCGCGCTCACCACGACCACCGGTGCCCAGCACGCCGCGATCCTCGGCGTCGGCGCCTACCGGCCGCTGCGCGTCGTCCCCAACTCCGACGTCGTCGACGCGATCGACTCCAGCGACGAGTGGATCCAGCAGCGCTCGGGCATCAAGACGCGCCGCTGGGCCGGCCCCGACGAGTCGGTGCAGATGATGTCGGTCGAGGCGTCCCGGATCGCCATCGAGCGTGCGGGCCTCGAGCCCGGCCAGATCGACTGCGTGGTCGTCGCCACGGTCAGTCACCTCTTGCAGACACCGGCCGTCGCCACCGCGATCGCGCACGAGCTCGGCACCGACGCGGCGGCGTTCGACATCTCCGCAGCCTGCTCCGGGTTCTGCCACGGCATCGCGCTGGCCTCCGACATCGTCCGCGCGGGAACCTCGCGCTACGTGCTCGTCGTCGGTGTCGAGCGGCTCACCGACATCCTCGACCTCACCGACCGCGGCACGGCCTTCATCTTCGCCGACGGCGCCGGTGCGGCGGTCGTGGGACCCAGCGAGACCGCGGGCATCGGCCCGGTCGTGTGGGGCTCCGACGGCGAGCAGTTCGACCTGATCCGGCAGCGCGAGGACTGGCGCGACGTCGTCGGCAGCCCCGAGAAGCCCGGCAGCGGCGTGATGCCGCACCTCACCATGCAGGGCAACCCGGTCTTCCGGTGGGCGTCCTTCGCGATGGCGAAGATCGGCCAGCAGGCGCTCGACGCCGCCGGTGTCACCCTCGACGACCTCGACGTCTTCGTGCCGCACCAGGCCAACATGCGCATCATCGACGCGATGGCCCGCTCCATGAAGCTGCCCCCCACGGTCCGCATCGCCCGCGACGTCGCCGACCAGGGCAACACCTCGGCCGCGTCCGTCCCGCTGGCGCTCGACCGGATGATGGCCGAGGGCGAGGCGAGGTCGGGAGACACCGCGCTGCTCATCGCCTTCGGCGCAGGGCTGTCCTACGCCGCACAGGTCGTCACCGTCCCGTAGGACCCGCCACCACCCCACAGACCACCCCAAGCAGCACCCACCAGAAGAAGGGAAGGCCCATGGCCACCACCGAAGAAATCCGCGCTGACCTCGCCGAGATCGTCAACGAGGTCGCCGGTGTCGACGCCGACGACGTCCAGCTGGACAAGTCCTTCGTGGACGACCTCGACGTCGACTCGCTCTCCATGGTCGAGGTCGTCGTGGCCGCCGAGGAGAAGTTCGGCGTGACCATCCCCGACGACGAGGTCAAGAACCTCAAGACCGTCGGTGACGCAGTCGCCTACATCGAGCGCGCGCAGGGCTGACGCCCTCCCTGTCGCGGGGGCCGGCAGCACGCCGGTCCCCGCGGCCCAGGACCTCCTCCCACCCCGCGAGAACGGAACCCCACTGATGCCCTCGACCCGCGTAGTCGTCACCGGCCTCGGCACCACCTCCCCGCTCGGCGGCGACGTCGCGTCGACCTGGCAGGCCATGCTGGCCGGCGAGTCCGGCGTACGCCACCTGACCGACGACTGGGTCGACATGCTGCCGGTGAAGATCGGCGGCCGCGTGGCCGTCGAGCCGTCCGAGGTCCTCGACCGGGTCAAGGCACGCCGTCTGGACCGCTCCAGCCAGTTCGCGATGGTCGCCGCCGAGCAGGCGTGGGCCGACGCCGGCCTCGAGGGCTCCGGGCTCGAGCCCGAGCGCCTCGCCGTCGCCGTCGCGTCCGGCATCGGTGGCGTGACCACCCTGCTCGCCAACTACGACGCGCTCCTCGAGAAGGGCGCGCGCCGGGTCTCACCGCTCGCGGTCCCGATGCTCATGCCCAACGCCCCGGCGGCCAACGTCAGCCTCAAGTACGGCGCCCGCGCGGCCGTCCACGCGCCCACCTCCGCCTGCGCCTCGGGCAACGAGGCCATCGCGATGGCCGTCGACCTGATCCGCCTGGGCCGCGCCGACGTCGTCATCGCCGGCGGCACGGAGGCCGCGATCCACCCGCTGCCGATGGCCGCCTTCGCCAACATGATGGCGCTGTCCAAGACCGGCAGCGAGGAGGGCGGCGACCCCACGCGCGTCTCGCGCCCGTGGGACACCGCCCGTGACGGCTTCGTCCTCGGCGAGGGCGGGGCCATCCTGATCCTCGAGTCCGAGGAGCACGCCCGCGCCCGAGGCGCCAAGGTGTACGCCGAGGTGCGCGGCGCCGGCATCAGCAACGACGCCCACGACATCGCCCAGCCCGACCCGGAGGGTCGCGGCGGCACCCGCGCCATCAAGATGGCGCTGAGGGAGGGCGACGTCGACCCGGCCACGGTCGTCCACGTCAACGCCCACGCCACGTCGACGCCCAAGGGCGACATCGCCGAGGGCCTGATGCTCCACGCCGTCCTCGGCGAGCACGTCGACCGCTGCGTGGTCACCAGCACCAAGTCGATGACCGGCCACCTGCTCGGTGGCGCCGGCGCCCTCGAGGCGGTCGCGACGGTGATGGCGCTCCACGACCGCGTGAGCCCGCCGACGATCAACCTGGACGACAAGGACCCCGCGGTCGACCTCGACATCCCGACGTCGCGCCGCGACCTCCCCGACGGCGACATCGTCGCCCTCAACAACTCCTTCGGCTTCGGTGGCGCCAACGTCGCCGTCGCCTTCGGGAGCCTCCGATGACCGCCACCGCCGCCCGTCCGGCGAAGCTGCCGCGCGAGGACGACCCCCGCAACCCGGTCCACCGGCTGACCGCCCTCCTCGACGAGGGCACGCTCGAGCTCATCACGGCCGATGACGACTCCGGCATGCTCGCGGCCGTCGGTCGCGTCGACGGCACCTCCGTCGTCGCCTTCTGCAGCGACGCCACGGTCATGGGCGGCGCGATGGGCGACGTCGGCTGCCGCGTCGTCGTCGACGCCTACCACCGCGCCATCACCGATGGCGTCCCGATCATCGGCCTGTGGCACTCCGGGGGCGCGCGCCTCGCGGAGGGCGTGCTGTCGCTCCACGCCGTGGGCCGCATCTTCCACGTCATGACGCAGGCCTCGGGAGTGATCCCGCAGATCTCCGTGGTCCTGGGCCCGGCCGCCGGTGGTGCCGCCTACGGCCCCGCTCTCACCGACGTCGTCATCCTCGGCCCGGAAGGACGCATCTTCGTCACCGGCCCCGACGTGGTGCGCTCGGTGACCGGCGAGGACGTCGACATGCTTCGCCTCGGCGGACCCGAGCCGCACGGGCGACGCTCCGGCGTGGTCCACATCCTCACCGAGTCCGAGCGCGAGGCACTCGACCGCGCCCGCACCGTCGCCTCACTCCTCGGCGCGCAGGGCAGCCTGGCCGTCGAGTCGGTGGACGACCGCGACCTCGGCGCCCTGCTGCCGGAGTCGAAGAAGCGCGCCTACGACGTCCACCCGCTCGTCGACGGCCTGCTCGATGAGGGCACCATGCAGGAGCTCCACGCCCGCTGGGCACCCAACATCGTCACCGCGCTGGGCCGCTTCGGCGGCCGCACCGTCGGCGTCGTGGCCAACAACCCGCTGCGCCTCGGCGGCTGCCTCGACTCGCTGTCGGCGGAGAAGGCGTCCCGCTTCGTGCGGATGTGCGACGCGTTCGGCGTGCCGCTCGTGGTGCTGGTCGACGTGCCGGGCTACCTCCCCGGTGTGGGCCAGGAGTGGGACGGGGTCGTACGCCGCGGCGCGAAGCTGCTGCACGCCTTCGGCGAGTGCGTGGTCCCCCGCGTCACCCTGGTGACGCGCAAGACCTACGGCGGCGCCTACATCGCCATGAACGCCCGCTCCCTGGGCGCGACCCGCGTCTTCGCCTGGCCCGGCGCCGAGGTGGCCGTCATGGGCGCCGTCGCGGCGATCCGCGTCCTCCACCGCCGCAAGCTCGCCGAGGTCTCCCCCGAGATCCGTCCGCAGGTCGAGGCCGAGCTCGCTGCGGAGCACGAGCGCATCGCCGGCGGCGTGGACAAGGCCGTCGAGATCGGCGTCGTCGACGAGGTCGTCGAGCCCACTCGCACGCGAAGCGCGATCGCGGAGGCCATGCGCCACGAGATCGACACCGTCGGCGTACGTCGCGGCCGGCACGGGAACATCCCGCTCTGATCCAGCCCGCGTAACGCACGTCACAACCGGTCGTTGGACCGTGCGTACCCCTCGGAGGTGTCCGGATGCTGTCGACCCTGTTCTCCGCCGCGGCCGTCACGCTCGCCGGTCTGCTCCCGCTCCCCCTGCCCACCGACCCAGCAACGGGTGGTGACACCGAGCCCACAACGGCGCAGGTGGAGGTGGCGGGGGCCCTGGACGCCCCCGACGGGCGGTTGAAGCGCGGGTGCAAGGACTACCGCTACGCCTATGCCGTCACCACGGAGTCGGACGACTGGACGTTCGACATCACGATGCAGGACCGGCGCGGCAAGGGCGTGAACTCGCAGTCGCTGCTCGGTCCCAACGACGACGAGGCCGGCGTCCTCACCTACCGTCTCTGTCGCTGGGCCACCGTCGCAGGACGCTTCACGCTCGCGGGCGTGCTCGTCTCGTACGACGGCGACCGGCAGACCTCGGTGACCGTGACCGAGACGTTCCGGCTGCGGCGTACGAGGTCCTGAGCGGACCGGGTCAGACGACCTGGTGCAGCCAGCGCACCGGAGCACCCTCGCCGGCGTGGCGGAAGGTCTCGAGCTCGTCGTCCCACGGCTTGCCCAGCAGCTGGTCGATCTCGAGCAGCAGCGTCGTGTCGCCGAGTGCCGCCTTGACCACCGCCGCCTTCAGCCGGTCCTCAGGGATGAGGATGTCGCCGTGCGGTCCAGTGATCGCGTGGAAGATGCCCAGGTCAGGGGTGCACGAGAAGCGCGTGCCCTCCGAGGACGCAGTGGGCTCCTCGGTGATCTCGAAGCGCAGGTGGTTCCACCCGCGGAGCGCCGACGCGACTGCGGCAGCGGTCCCCGATACGCCGGACCACGACAGCTCGGCGCGGTAGGCACCCGGCTGGGCAGGCTGGGGCGTCCAGTCGAGCGAGACGGCAACTCCGAGGACTCCGCCCACGGCCCACTCGATGTGCGGGCAGAGTGCGGAGGGAGCAGAGTGCACGTAAAGAATGCCCCTCGTTGCCGGACCGTCCGGGCGGGAAGCAATGCGTGTGGTCACTGTGACCTCCTTGAGTTCCGACGCTCCAGATGCGCCTTCCCCAGCGTTCTGTCGTCGGTGCTCGACGGGAGTCAAGTGACACGTATGTGATTAGGGCTCCATTGTGACCCATGCGGCGCCCGAACGCCAGCACAAGCGCACGACTCAGGACTGGCGTCGCTCCAGGAGGTCCGCGCGAGCGGCGGCGTCGGTGATCTCGTCGGAGTCGATCGCATGGGTGCGGTGGAACCACGCGAGCGCGTCGGACTCGCGGCCGGCGGCCTCGAGCGTGTCGGCGTACGCGTAGCGCAGGCGCACGACCCACGACGACCGGCTCTTCGACGTCAGCGGAGCGAGCTCGAGCGTCCGCAGGGCGGCATCGAGCTGGCCCATGTCGCGTCGGGCGCCGGCCTCGACGAGCGTCATCTCCGCCTTCGCCTCGGAGGCGAAGTTGGCCACCGACGGGCTCTTGGCCAGCTTGATCGCCTGCTCGGGGTTGCCGAGCGCACGGTGGCAGTCCGCCATGATCGGGAGGTAGTCGGTCGCACCGTTCATCCGCTTGGCTGCTCTCAGCTCGGAGAGCGCCTCGGCATAGTGGCCAGCCGCGTACGCCGCCTCACCCGCCGCCTCACGCACGACAGCGATGCGGGAGGCACGAGCGCGTGCAGCGAGCGTGTGCTGGTAGGCCGTCTCCGGGTCCTCGTCGATGAGCATCCCGGCGGCCGCGAGGTGGCGCGCCACGCGGGCAGCGAGCTTCTCCGGCAGACCCTTCAACTGAGCACGTACGCCCCGGTCGAGCTCGGCTCCGGTGACATCCTCGGGCAGGTCCGGACCGTCGTAGACCGCCTGGTCCACGGTTCGGACCTTGTCATCACGTCGCTCGCGATAGGGGCGGTCCTGGCCACCGGCCGGCTTCTTGCCACCCTGGTAGCCGCCGGTGCGCGACGTGCCGCTCTTGCCTCGCGGGGCGTCGTCGCGGCCGCCACGGCCACGGCTGTCGGGGGACGACGACCGGCCACCCGTACCTCGAGATCCTCCGCGGGTGTCGTCACCGCGGCCCGACGAGCCACCTCGCGGTGCACCTGCACCACGACCTCCGGAGCCGCCGGTCCGGCCGGCTCCTGCTCCATCTCGTGACGGACGCTGTCCTCGACGGTCCTCGGCCACGGCCGCACTTCCCTTCTTCACGTATCGAACCCCGTCCCGGGGCAACCGTACTCACTGATGCCCCGAAATGGAGCAGAGGCCCCCAGGTATCTGGGGGCCTCTGCCAAATGATTGTCCGGCGGCGTCCTACTCTCCCACAACCTCTCGGTTGCAGTACCATCGGCGCTGAAAGGCTTAACTTCCGGGTTCGGTATGGGACCGGGTGTTTCCCGTTTCGCTATGGCCGCCGTAACTCTTTC
>NZ_JADHZD010000003.1 GCF_020102855.1 Nocardioides lacusdianchii | reverse complement strand
CCCGCTGCCGAGTCAACATCGTCGCCACCAACGACCCCGAGATCGGAGCTGATGATCTGCCAGCCCTGACCGCCTGACCCATCACGAAGGAGAACGCAGCGCTACACCACTACCGGGGACTTGACCCCGGAGAGCCCGACCTTCCAGACCGCGTCCGAGCGCGAGGTGTGGGAGCGGCTGCGGGACAGCCTCAACGCTGACGACGTACTCATCGCCAACCTCCGCCTCACCGACGCCGACAAGGACGTCGAGGCCGACCTCGTGGTCCTGATGCCCGACGTCGGGATCCTGGTCCTCGAGGTCAAGGGCGGCAGCGTCACGGTGCAGCCCGACGAGACCGGGCACTCGTGGTGGATCCGGCGGCAGGGCAAGGACGTGCGGATCGACCCGGTCGACCAGGTGCGCACGGCCAAGCACGCGCTCAAGCGCTACGTCGAGCAGCACCCGCGTGGGGGCGCGTCCCGTCGCGTCGGGTGGGGGCACGGGCTCGTCACCGTCTACTCGCCGTTTGCCGCCGACTTCAGCGTTCCCGAGATGCCGCGCTGGGCACTCCACGACCGGGACGACCAGGCGGCGCTCGGCGATCGCGTGCGCGACAACGCCTGGTGGATGCTGCACGGCCAGCGGCCGCCCACCCACGATGACGTCGAGGCCATCGCCGACATCCTCACCGGCCGCTTCGCCACGCCCTACGACGTCAACGCCGAGTCCGACGACCGGGCCGCGGAGTTCGACCGGCTCACCATGGAGCAGTCGTCGATCCTGCAGGTCACCTGCCTGCTCCACCGCGTCGAGGTCCGCGGCGGTGCCGGCAGCGGCAAGACGGTGCTGGCGCTCCAGCAGGCCAAGGAGCTCACCCGCGGCGGGCAGGGTCGCAAGCCCCAGCGGGTCGCGCTGCTCTGCTACTCCATCGGGCTCGCCGAGCACCTCCGGCGCCAGGTCGCGACGTGGGACCGCCGCCACCGACCCGCGTTCGTCGGCACCTTCCACGCCTTCGGCCAGCAGTGGGGCGCCGCCGAGGGCGACCGCACCGACAGCGACTTCTGGGAGGAGCGGCTGCCCGCCGAGATGGCCGAGCTCGCCGCTGCGCTGCCCGACGGCAAGAAGTACGACGCGGTCATCGTCGACGAGGCGCAGGACTTCGCTGACCCGTGGTGGACGCCGGTGCTCCGCGCGCTGCGCGACGAGGAGGAGGGCGGGCTCTACGTCTACTCCGACGAGAACCAGCGCATCTTCGCGCGCTTCGGCCGTCCGCCCGTCGCGCTGGTCCCGCTCGTGCTCGACCACAACCTCCGCAACACCCGGCAGATCCACGAGTCGTTCGGTCCGCTGGCGCCGAGCCGGATGTACTCCCGCGGCGGCGACGGCCCGACCGTCCGCTTCGTCGCGACGACGCAGGACGACGCGCTCCAGGCGGCGGACGATGCCGTCGACGCGCTGCTGGAGTCGGGGTGGGAGCCGCGCAACGTCGCGCTCCTGACCACCGGGCACCGCCACCCCGTGCAGGTCGAGCGCACCGACTTCCACGACCAGGAGGGCTACTGGCGCACCTACTGGGACGACGACGTCTTCTACGGCCACGTCCTCGGCTGCAAGGGCCTCGAGCGCCGGGCGGTCGTGCTGTGCCTCAACGAGGACGGCTCACGTGACCGCGCCCGCGAGCGGCTCTACGTCGGGATGTCCCGCGCCACCGACGAGCTCGTCGTGGTCGGGGACCCCGGGACCGTACGCCGGGTGGCGGGCGACGACGTGGCGCGGAGGCTCGGGGTGTGAAGATGGCTCCCCGGGTGCGCACCGAGGCAGGCGAGGTGCCACAACGACTGCCGAGGAGGAGTCGAATGGGGCGGCTGCTCACTGTGGGGCACGGCACACTGGACCGCGACGCCCTGGCGCGGCTCCTGGCCGACACCGGCGTCGAGCTGCTCGTCGACGTACGCCGCTTCCCGGGCAGCCGGCACAACCCGGATGTCAGCAGCGACGCGTTGGCGCAGTGGGTGCCCGAGGCCGGCATCCACTACCGCTGGGAGGAGCAGCTGGGCGGTCGCCGCCGACGCGACAAGCAAGCCGATCCCGACGCCGACGGCTGGTGGCGTGTCGAGGCGTTCCGGGCGTACGCCGCCCACACCCGGACGCCGGAGTTCCTCTCGGCCCTGGAGGACCTGGTCGCTGACGTCGACGAGCACGACACCACTGCGGTCATGTGCAGCGAGAGCGTGTGGTGGCGCTGCCACCGCCGGATCGTCGCCGACGCCGCGCTCCTGCTGAAGAAGGTCGGGGTCGCCCATCTCTCCCACGACGGGAAGACCACGCCGCACGAGCCGTCGGCCGGCGCGCGCGTCGTCGACGGCCTCCTTCGCTACGACGCCGCGGACACGTGATGGACGAGGACTACGTGGAGGCAGTGCTCGCGCTGGCCGAGCAGGTGCCGCCGGGCCGGGTGACGACGTACGGCGCGATCGCCCGCCTCGTCGGCACGGCCGGTCCGCGTCAGATCGGACGGGTGATGGCGCTGCACGGTGACGCGGTCCCGTGGTGGCGCGTCGTCCAAGCGGACGGACGGCCGGCGACATGCCACGACGGGACGGCGTTGGAGCACCTTCGCGCCGAGGGCGTGCCGCTCACCGCCAGCGGCCGCGTGGACGTCACTCCAGCCCGCTGAGGTCCGGAGGCACGTCGACGGAGTGCGCCCGCAGCACCTCGAGGGGTACGACGTCCAGCGCCCGCTCCGACGTCGCGGACAGCACGACCGGCGCGGCCACTCCGGCGTCGTACGCCTGGAGCCAGCGGAGGGCGACCACGCACCAGCGGTCGCCGGGGACGAGGCCGGGGAAGTGCCACTCCGGCCGTGGGGTGGAGAGGTCGTTGCCGACCGCAGCCTGGTGGGCGAGGAACTCCTCGGTCATCACCGCGCAGATGGCGTGCAGCCCGACGTCCTGCGACCCGACCGTGCACGTGCCGTCGCGGTGGAACCCGGTGACCGGGTCGGTGCCGCACGGGTCCAGCTCGCCGCCGAGGACGTTGCGCTCCGTCATGGGGAGATCATCGCGCAACGCCGCGGCGACAGGAGGCTCAGGCCTTGCGGACCAGCTCGAGACGCCAGGCCTCGGGGCCCGACTCGCGGTAGGCCACGTCGAACGCGCCCGGAGCGCGCTGCTCGAGCTGGGCCAGGAGCGGCAGCGGGTCGTGGTCGGCGACCAGCTGCAGACCGGTGCCGGGACGCAGGCCGTCCAGCGCGCCGAAGATCGTCGCGTGGCGGATGGCGTGCGGGATGGTGCGGACGTCGAGCTCGGGCAGCCCCGCCTCGTCGTGACCGCCGCACGCGCACTGGTGCCCGGCGGCAGGAGAGGCAGCGGCGACGGAAGCGTCGTGGCCGCCGAGGAGCTCGTGCATGCCGTCGAGCATCTCGGCCACCGAGTAGTCCGGCGAGGCGACGAGGGTCGGGATGAGCTGGTCGTTCTCCTTGGCGAGGTGGCTGCCGAAGAGCGTCTCGAGGGCGCGCGCGACGGCGGCGGCCTCGATCGGGTCGGTCGCGGCCTCGAGGTCGCCCACCAGCCGGTGGATGAGGACGTGCTCGGCCAGCATCGCCTCGACGAGGAGGCGCGCCTCCGCGATCTCGGCGGCGGCCGGGTAGAGCGTCTGCTCCTCCGCGGTCGCGTGCGGCACGAGGTCGTCGCGCAGCCAGGACAGCAGCTCCTGCCGTGCGGCCCCGGCGCGGTCGGTGCGTGCCGCGCGGACGACGTCGGAGGTGAGCAGGGCGAGCCGGCCGGCCATCTCGGCGTGGTGCTGCTCGACCTTCTCGGCCGCCTCGGCGTCGGCGCGGGTGCTGGCGATGGTGACGGTGGGCATGGGGTGCCTCCTCGATTGGTTGCTAATAACCTACAATGAACCCCGTGGAAATAAATGACCAGGGTGTGACCGCTGCCCAGGCCCGTGTGCTGGCCACTCTGCGCGAGGCGGGTCGCGCGGTGACGTTGACCGAGCTGCAGGACCTCACCGGCCTGCACGCCAACACCCTGCGCGGACACCTCGACGCGCTCGTGGCGGGCGGGAACGCCAGCCGCATCGCCAGCCGCAGCGGCGGCCGCGGACGTCCGGCGTGGGGCTATCTCGCCCGCGAGCCGGAGTACGCCGCCCTCGCCCTGGCGCTCGCCTCCGGCCTCGACCGGGGAGCGGACCCGGACACGGGCACGGACCACAGCCTGGACCCCGCGGCCGTGCGCGGGGGCCGGGCCTGGGGCGAGCAGCTCCGGTCCCAGCTCGGCGCGGTCGAGGACGACCGCGATCGTGTGCTGCTGGCTCTCGCCCACACCGGCTTCGCGCCCGAGGACGACGGCGATCGGGTCACGCTGAACGCCTGTCCCATCCTGGAGGCGGCGCGCGCGCACCCCACAGTCGTGTGTGCGGTGCACCTGGGGCTCGTCGAGGGCGTGCTCGGTCGACGTGGGGCGACGCTGCACCCGCGCCCCGACACGTTGGGCTGCGGGGTCGGCCTCCCGTGAGCGGGCGGCGTACGCCGGCGCCACGCGCGCTGCTGGCGGTCCCGGCAGGCATCGCGATGGTCGTCGGCACCGACGCGGGCCTCACGCTCCTGGGCGTGTGGGCGCCGGTGTCGACGGGCCGGGTGGGCGAGGCCCACGGGCTGCTGATGGTCCTCGGCTTCGTGGGCACGCTCATCGCCCTGGAGCGCGCGGTCGCGCTCGGCGAGGCCTGGGGCTACGCCGCCCCGACCTCCCTGGGCTCCGGCGCCCTCCTGCTGCTCGTGCCCGGAGCCGACCGGCTCGGTCACCTGCTCCTGGTCGCCGGCACCGCGACGCTGTGCGCGGTCTACGTCCCGCTGTGGCGCCGGCAGCGCGACGACGCCGTCCTGGTCTCCGCGCTCGGCGCCGTCCTCGCGCTCGGCAGCACCGTGCTCGTCCTCGGCGGCGCCGGCGTGCCGCTCGTGCTGCCGTGGCTGGCCGGCTTCGTCGTGCTGACGATCGCCGGTGAGCGGCTCGAGCTGGCCCGGCTGGCGATGCCTGCGGGCGCGGGGACCTCGCTGGTGCTGCTGGGCCTCGCCGTCACCGTGGGCGTCCCGGTCGCGACGATGTGGCCGGTCGTCGGGGGCAGCGTCCTCGGGATGGTGCTCCTCCTGCTCGTCGCCTGGCTGGTGTCGTACGACGTCGCGAGGCGGACGCTGCGCGGCACCGGGCTCCCGCGGTTCGCCGCCGCCTGCATGCTCGCCGGCCAGGCGTGGCTGGCCGTGGCGGGAGGCGTCCTGCTGGTCGCCGGGCAGCCGGCCGACGGAGCGGCGTACGACGCTCTGGTGCACGCGGTCTTCCTCGGCTTCACGATCTCGATGATCATGGCGCACGCCCCCTCGATCCTCCCGGCGGTGACGCGGGTGCCGCTGCCCTACCGAACGGCCATGTGGGCACCGTGGGTCCTGCTCCAGGCCTCCCTCGTCCTGCGCCTGTGGGGCGGCGACGCCCTCGGGAGCGACTTGGCGCGCGAGGTCGGTGGCGCCGGCAATGCGGTCGCGCTCCTGCTCTTCTTCGCCGTCGCGGGGACCAGCGTCGTGATCGGCCCCGCGCCACGCACTGCCCGTCCCGCCGGACGCACACCGGAGGTCGCGCGATGACCACCCTCCAGTCCCCGTCCTCGTCCCCTCCTGCGAACCGCTCGGACGCACCGGCCGCCGGCACCCGCGGCTTCTGGCCCATCCGGGACCTGCCGGTCGTGGGCTGGCTGCTGGCGGCCGTGGGCGTGGCGCTCGTGCACCAGTGGGTGCCGGAGCCGCGCTGGTTGCTGCTCCACCTGCTGCTGCTCGGTGCCGCCGGCCACGCGATCCTCGTGTGGAGCCGCTACTTCGCGGACACCCTGCTGCGCGGACCAGCGACGCCGCGGCGCGAGCAGTCGATCCGTCTGGCGACCTTCGACCTCGGCGCGGTCGCGGTCACGATCGGGGTGGCCCTCGACGGGTGGCTCCTCGTCCTGGCCGGCGCGGTGGCCGTGGCGCTGGCCGTCATGTGGCACCTGGCGTCCCTGGCGCAGGGCCTGCGCGGCAGGTTCCGCTCACGCTTCGCGCCGACGGTCCACTACTACCTGGCCGCGGGTGCCCTGCTCCCGGTCGGCGCCACGCTGGGCGTGTGGCTCGCCCGCGGGCTGACCGATCCCCTCGACGCGCGCGTGCGCATCGCCCACGCCGGCATCAACGTGCTCGGTTGGGTGGGCCTCACTGTGCTGGGCACCCTCGTCACGCTGTGGCCGACGATGCTGCGTACGCGCCTGGCCGAGGGTGCGGAGAAGGCGTCGCGCGCCGCGCTGCCCGTGCTGGTCGCGGGGATCGCCCTGGTCGCGGCCGCCGCGTGGGCGGACCAGCCCCGCGTCGTCGCGGCCGGCCTGGTGACCTACCTCGCCGGTGTCCTGGTCCTGGCCCGTCCGATGGTGGACGCGGCGCGGGTGAAGCCGCCGGGCAGCTTCCCCACCTGGTCGGTCGGCGCGGGCGTGCTGTGGCTGGCGGCGATGCTCGCCTGGGTGTCGGTGCGGGTCGCGTTCGGTGGCACGTGGGGCGACGTGTCCGCGGCTCTGCACGACGCAGCGCCCTTCCTGGCCGCCGGGTTCGTCGCCCAGGTGCTGCTCGGCGCCCTCTCCTACCTCGTGCCGGTCGTGCTCGGCGGGGGCCCGGCGTCCGTACGCGCCGCCAACCGGGCGCTCGACTCGGCCGGGGCGCTGCGGGTGGCCCTCGCCAACGTGGGCCTGCTCTGGTGTCTCCTGCCCGTCCCGAGCGTCGTACGCGTCGTGGCGTCGGTGCTCGTCCTCGGAGCCCTGGCGAGCTTCGTCCCGCTGCTGCTGCTCGCCGTGCGGAGCCGGCACAGGGGTACGCCGGCCTCGGCCGCCGCCGAACGACCGCGTGGGCAGAACACCGGGCTGGCCGCCGTCGGGGTGGCGCTCGCCGTGCTGGCGGTGGCCGTCGGCGGCGCCGTCGACCCGGCCGCACTGGGCCGGGCCAGCTCGGCGGACGCCGGTGTCGCGCCCACGGGCCGCACCGTCGAGGTCGACGTAGTGGCCGGCGAGATGCGCTTCACCCCCGACCGCGTCGAGGTGGCCGCCGGTGACCGGCTGGTGATCACCTTGCGCAACGAGAGTGCGGGCGACGTCCACGACCTGGTGCTGGAGACCGGCGCCGACACCGGCCGCATCGCGCCGGGGGAGGAGGCCGTGCTGGACGTCGGCGTCGTCGGTCGCGACCTCGACGGCTGGTGCTCGGTCGTCGGGCACCGGCAGATGGGCATGACGTTCGCCGTCGAGGTCGTCGGTGGCGAACCCGGCGCACCCGGAGAGAGCGTGGCGGGCGACACGGTGGAGCCGGCCGGGCACGAGGACCACGGCCACGACGCGTCCGGGGCGCCGATCAGCTCGGCGGGTGACCCGGGACCGGACTTCGCGGCGTACGACCCGGTCCTGCCGCCGCTGGCCCCGGAGCGCGTGCACCGCCACACGTTCCGGATCACCGAGCAGCAGGCGGAGGTGGCGCCGGGGGTGACCCAGGAGGTGTGGACGTTCAACGGCACCGCGCCGGGCCCGGTGCTGCGCGGCCGCGTCGGCGACCGGTTCGTCATCACGCTGGTGAACGACGGGACGATGGGCCACTCGATCGACTTCCACGCCGGAGTGCGCGCGCCCGACGACGTGATGCGCACGATCCCGCCCGGGGAGTCGCTGACCTATCGCTTCACCGCGACCCGGGCCGGGGTGTGGATGTATCACTGCTCCACGATGCCGATGACCGCGCACATCGCCAACGGGCTCTTCGGCGCCGTCGTGATCGAGCCGCCCGGCCTGCCTCCCGTCGACCGGGAGTACGTCCTGGTGCAGTCGGAGCAGTACCACGGGGCCGACGGCGCGGTCGCCGACCTCGACAAGGTCGCGGCCGAGGAGCCCGACGCCGTGGTGTTCAACGGCTACCCCGACCAGTACGCGCACGAGCCGCTGCGCGCCCGCACCGGCGAGCGGGTCCGGATCTGGGTGCTCGACGCGGGACCGAGCCGCGCGTCGTCCTTCCACGTCGTCGGTGGGCAGTTCGACACCGTGTTCGACGAGGGGGCGTGGCAGCTCGGCAGCCGCTCCGGTCCGGCGCGCGACGGTGGTGCGCAGGTGCTGCCCCTGCTGCCGGCCCAGGGCGGGTTCGTCGAGCTGGTGCTGGACGAGCCGGGGGACTACCCCTTCGTCAGCCACGTCATGGTCGACGCCGAGCGCGGGGCCCGAGGGGTGCTGCAGGTCCGCCACTGACCGACGGCGAGGCGTCGCTCAGGCCTGACGCGCGGCCTTCTTCGCCGCCGCCTCGTCCCGCCGCTCGACGAAGCGCGTCGCCTCGCCGTCGAGCGTGGCGACCGCGGCCGCGAGCTCGTCGCGAGCCGCCTCGCCGTCGGCGTCGAGCCCCTCCAGCTCCCACACGCCCCACTGCCGGAGCAGCGGCGCGACGATGTCGTCGTGGTGGATGCGGAGGTCGTAGATCCCGGCCTTGGCCATCTGCACCGCCTTGCGCGAGAAGCCGGGGATGACGCTGCCGGGCATCTCGAAGCCGACGACCTCCTCGGTGATCGCGCGCATCGTCTGGCTGGGGGTGAGCTCGAGGGCCGCGGTGACGATGTTGCGGTAGAAGATCATGTGGAGGTTCTCGTCCTTGGCGACGCGGGCGAGCAGCTTGTCGGCGATCGGCTCCTCGGTGTAGCGGCCGGTGTTGCGGTGCGAGACCCGGGTGGCGAGCTCCTGGAACGACACGTAGGCGCAGACGTTGAGCAGCGACTTGTCCATCGCCTCGTAGCCGGTCTCCATGGTCTCCATCCGCGCGCGCTCGAGCTCGACGGGGTCGACGCCGCGGGTGACGAGGAGGTAGTCGCGGATGCAGAAGGCGTGGCGGCCCTCCTCGGCGGTCCACCGGTTCACCCAGGTGCCCCACGCGCTGTCGCGGCCGAAGGCACGGTCGATCTCGCGGTGGTAGCTCGGCAGGTTGTCCTCGGTGAGCAGGTTGACCTCGAGCGCCGTGCGCGCGATGGGGGAGAGCTGTGACTGCGCGACCTCCCACGGGTCGCCGCCGAGGTCGGCGAAGTCGCGGCCCAGGCTCCACGGGACGTACTCGTGCGGCATCCACTCGTCGGCCATCGCCATGTGCCGGTTGAGGTTGTCCTCCACCACCGGCTCGAGCTCGGTCAGCAGCTGGGTGCTCTCGAGTGCGGCCACGGCAACTCCTCGTCCGGGGGAGCGAGGGGACGACCTCGCCCTCCTTGCCTACACCTCCGGACGTGCCCGTGGATAGAGCTGCCGCCGACTCGGGTGGTCGGACTACAGCGTCTCGCCGAGGAGCTTCAGGACGGCGCCCTGGGCAGGGTTGAGTCGTGGATCCGCCTCGACCGCGGGCACGTCCTCGGCACGCAGGGTGCGCAGGCGGCCGCCCATCGAGGTGTCGATCAGCTGGGTGAGCGCCGGTCCGAAGACAGCCGTGAACCCTTCGGCGACCTCGCGGACCTCGTCGTCGGACGCATCAGGAGGAAGTGACTCGAAGCGGGAAGCGACTGCGACGTACCCGGGGTCACGGCGTACGTCGCCCAGCACGGCGGCGAGCTCCCGGAGCTCGCCCGCAGCACCTCCTGCCTCGAAGAGCCGAGCCACCAGGATCGAGGCGTCGTGCTCGACGTCGGCGAGGTCCGAGTCCTCGACCTCACCGACCGCTTCGAGGAACTCGGCCAGCACGGGCGTGAGGTCGGGTCGGGCACGCCTCCTCCGGAGCTCGTCGACGCGACGGAGCTGGTCCTCAAGGTGGGCGATCCGCTCGCTGAGCTGGTCGGCCAGCTCGGCGAGCAGCTCCTCGTCGGACTCGGCCCGGGGCGAGTCGAGCAGCCCCGGCATCCGCTCGAGGGGTACGCCGAGCTCGGCGAGCGTGCGGATCCGCAACAGGCGCGCCACGTGCGAGAGCTCGTAGGAGCGGTAGCCGTTGGAGCCGCGTGACGGCTCGGGAAGGATCCCGACCTGGTGGTAGTGCCGCAGCGTCCGCACCGACACGCCGGCCAGCGCTGCGACCTCCTTGCTCCTCACCTCACACCCACCGCGTCCGCCTCTGCCTCGTCGCGGACGTCCGACCGGAGGTCGCGCAGCGGAGGCGCGACGAGCGCGACGAGGACCACCACGCCCCACACGGCGCCGATGCCCCACCCGGCTGCTTCGAGGGAGACCCTGTCGATCGTCACCCCGACCCCGAGGATGCCGAGCGCGGGCGCGACGGTGAGGAGGGCGTTCTGCGTGCCGGTCACGCGGCCCCGGAGGTGCTCGGGGATGCGTTCGGTCATCAGCACTCCGAGCACGGTGCTCACCATGCCACCGAACGTACCGACCATGGCGGCGCCGGCGAGGACCAGCCACACCGAGGGCAGGGAGCCGATGAGGAGCAGCCCGGCCGCCGAGCCGAGCAGGCCGACCACGAGCCAGGCCCGACGGGGCAGCCACGCGCTCGCGACGGCGTACACCCCGGAGCCGACGAGCATGCCGGCGGCCAGCGAGCTGAGGACCAGGCCGAGCCGGCCCTCGTCGCCGGTCGCCGTGAAGTGCACGGGCAGCAGGATGCCCTGGACGGCGGTCAGGCACGAGGCGAGGAAGAGCGAGAGCAGCGTGACGCTCAGCAGGAAGGGGCTGCGCCGGAAGAGCAGCGACCAGCCCTCCGCCAGGTGCGCGACCACCGCGCGCGGCGACCTCCCCACGGGCTCCGTCTCGATGGTGCCGATGTCGCGGGGCAGGAGAAGGGTGACGAGAGCCGCGACCAGGGAGAGCCCTGCGGTCACCCACAGGGCATGCGTCCCCTCGAGGACGGTCACCAGCCCGGCGGCGACAGCCGGTCCGACGATCATGGTGATCGCGGCCGTGCCCTCACGCAGGCCGACCAGGCGATCGACGCTCCACCCGCTGCGTCGTGCGACCGGCAGCAGCAGTGACTCGCGGGCGGTGAGTCCCGGCACGTCGCCGAACGAGCCGAGGACGCCGAACAGCACGAACCAACCGACCCCGAGGTCGGTGAAGATCGCGACCACCGGCAGGGCCGCGACCGCCGCCCCCGAGACGAGGTCCGTCAGCACCGACACGACCCGACGGTCGAAGCGGTCGACGACGCTGCCCATGAAGAGGCCGGCGACGAAGGCGGGCAGGGCCGTCGCCGCGGCCACGATGCCCGCGTCGAGCGCACTCCCGGTGGTCTGCAGCACCACCAGCGGCAGCACGACGGCGGCCACAGCGTTGCCCAGGAAGGAGAGGCCGTAGGAGGTGAGGTAGGCGAGGACGCTGCGGGTCATGGACCCAGCAGAAACCATGACGCTACGTCGTACTCAAGTCGGAGGCTCGTGGTGGCGGAGCGGCGCGCAGCGCGGGTGATCACGCCGCGCGCCCGCACGTCCCGGCGACGGATCAGGTGACGAGGTCCACCGGGACGAGGGTCATCGCACAAGGCTGGGTGGACGTGAACACCTCGGCAGCGACGCACGTCGCCACCTCGACGTACGCCCCGTTTCGCAGCTCCCAGGCCGTGATCGACGGTGCGTCCGGGTCAACAACCCAGTAGGCGGGGCACCCCGCCGCCTCGTAGCGGGCGCGCTTGAGGTTGAGGTCGACCAGCCGCGTCGACGGTGACAGCACTTCGATGGCGAGCACTGGGGCTGCCCTGAGGTGGCGCTGGGTGAGGTCGGCGAGGCGGCAGACCAGCACATCGGGCTGAAGGACCGTGTCGTTGGCGAGGCGGACGTCGAACGGCGCGGTGAGCACCTCCAGGTCGCCGGGGGCGGCACTCACCAGGGCTGTCATGAGACGCACCACTGCGCGCTGGTGTCGCCATGAGGGAGCCGGCGTCACGATGAGGGTGCCGTCGATGAGCTCGTAGCGATGCCCGTCGTCCGGGAGGACGGCGAGGTCATCGGCGGTCAGCGGCCGGCTCTGCGGCAGGACGGTCACAGTCACAAGGGTGCCCCATGCCGTCTCACCCGGCCACCATGGACGGTTGATGACCGCCGAGCTGTGACCACAGCGAGCACCAGCCGTGCTCGGTGACGACGACCAGGTCCCGATCGAAGGCCTCAGAGTTGTGGTTGCTGTAGCGCCACCCCATGGCCCACTGCTTCTCCTCGTGACCCCACCCGTTCGTGCCGCTGCGCACGACGATCGTGACCAGGATCGACGCCGACGAGTCGGTGCGAGGTGGAATCGCGAGCTTCCAGACGTGGTCGTAGAGCAGGTCCGAGCGGCCACGATGCTGCTCGTCGACGCCCTCGGGCAGTGGCGTCAGCTCCTCGAGCGCGAGAAGCCGCTGCGCGGCGGCGGGCTGATGAACGAGCGCCAGGAAGACGGTCCCCTCCGTGAGCCGGACCGTGGCGGCGATCTCGTCCAGGAGAGCCTGTGGGTCGCGCAGCTCGTAGCGGGCGAGCCTGTCGTCGAGGTCGTGTGAGGTCATCGTGCGAGGCTCCCGTGTCTTCCGGTGGCGTGCACACCGTCATCCACAGGCGAGCGGCGACCAGCGTTTGTCCACAGGCGGAGAGCAAGACGCTGGCGCCGACCCCGTACGCCGCTTTGGCTGTAGCCATGGGATTCACGACGGACTTCATCGGACACATCGACATCACGCCGAGCCTCAACGAGGCCGAGCAGGCCTACCTGTCGGCCTTCAGCCTCACGAGGCACTACGACCGGGAGGAAGGGCCCTACTACGTGTCGCCCAACCCCTACGCCGACCAAGGTGACCGGGACCCCGAACGTGCCAACCAGTTGGCGCCGGGTCAACCACAGATCTGGTGTCGCTGGGTGCCGTGCTGGGACGGCTGCTGCCTGGCCCTCGACGGCGAGGAGAAGATCTACCAGCCGACCCGATGGCTCGACTACCTCGCACGACACTTCCTGGTGCCCGACGCCGAGGCGTCGAGGTCGGGGCTGGCGGTCTTCGACGACTTCACCTTCGACCACCGGCTCGACGGACTCGTGCTCGGCTGCCGGCGCGACAACAAGCAGCTCTTCGCGATCAGGGTGGAGGACAACGTCATCACCGAGGACATTCTTCGGCCCGCCGATGCGCGCTACCTCGACTATCCGCCCTTGCCGTACGAGGAGGTGATCGACCGTGACCGACGACAGTCGGGCCGACGTCGATCCGCGGCGAAGCGGCTCAGGAGTGTCTGATCCGCGGCCTAGGACCAGTGCCGCCGCACCACCGTCGTCGCCGCGAACGGGTCCTCACCCGACACTGCGGTCGCGATGCCGGCGCCCTCCGGCTTCGCCGTGGCGAGCAGCCGCCCCTCGCCGACCCACGCATGCCAGGCGTCGAGGTAGTGGGCAGCGCCCCTGGCGTTGCGGCCGAGAACAGTTGGGACCGGGTGCCATGCCTCCCCGGTCGCACGTGCGGTTCGCAACGCCGAGCGCGCGCCGCGCCGCGTACGGATCGGTCCGTCCGGGAGCGCAGCGTCGGTGAAGCGGGACACGATGTAGCGCGGTGCGCCCACCGGTCCGATCGCCTCGTCGAACGCGCTCGCGAAGACCTCGGCGTCGTCCTCGGTGCCGACGAGGCGGAAGCGGTACTCACCGCCGGGGTGGACGTCGACGGCGAGGCCGGACGCGCCGACGCTGGTGAGCCCGGCCGCTGCGAGGGCGTCCGCGACGGCAGCGGCGACTGCCTCGAGCGGCGGGACTCGCGTCGTCAGCGCGAGCTGGTCGCGTACCCACTGCGTGAGCGTGTCGGTGTGGTCGCGGCCGGTGACCGCGGCGTTGCCGAGGGTCGCCAGCGCGCCGACGGTTTCTGCCGCCAGGGCGGCCCACGGAGCCGCGACGACAGAAGCGCCGCTGACGCCCGCCGTCCCAGCGGCCAGCACCAGCGGCGTACGCCAGCTCGTGGCCGGCACCGGGGCCTCGGTCGACAGACCATCGGTAGTCAGTCGCCACGACGGCGGGACAGGTGTGAGCCTGACGACCTCGTCGATCGGGGCAACATCCGAGGTGGAACGCCGCACGCGCAGCGACGCCAGCGTGATGTCCTCGTACGGCTCACCGACCGCCCACGCGTCGCGGATGGCCTCGCGGTCGGCGGCGGCGATGAGCATGCGGGCGTTCAGGGCGTCGAAGGAGGCGACCGGCGGGGGAGCGAAGGGGGAGAAGGAAGCGTCGATGTGGGCGACCCCGTCGACGATGTCGCCGTCGGCGTCCACGCCGTGGAACCCCTGGTGCTTGCGCACCAGCCGGGACCAGTCGTTGTCGCCCTTGAGGTGGGCCTCGGAGACGCACACGACCGTCCAGTTGGTGGCGACCTTGTCCGGCCAGGTCGGGTCGGTCCGCAGCGCCCGGCCGCGGGTCTGGACGACGGCCGTCAGGGTGGTGGCGGTGGTCAGGTCGATGAGCGTGGAGACGCCGCGGGCGTTCCATCCTTCGCCGAGGAGTCCGCGGGTGCCGACGAGGACCTGGGTGCGGCCGGCCTCGAAGTACGCCGTGACGTGGGCGACCCAGGTGCGCGAGGTCCACCCGGACGAGCACGTCGCGACCGGCCCGTCACCGGTCTCGACGGACAGCCGGGACGCAAGGTCGGGGTCGCGACCGGCCACGAACGCGACGAGGTCGCGGAGCGTCTCCTCGGACGCGGCAACCACGGAGCCGGTGACCAGCATCGGGTGGAGGGCGGCGGTGTCGACGTCGGTCAGAAAGGTCTCAAGTGCCGCGATCGCCGAGCCCGCCTCGGCGTCGAGGACGCCGGCGAGGTCGACGGGCACGGTCGCAGACGCTCGCTCGTGGTCGCACAGCACCAGCACCCGGGCGCGTACGCCGATCGCCGCGTGCTCGGCGGCGATGATCTGCGCGGCCGCGCCGGGCTTGGCGTACGACCTGGCCAGCACGCGGTCGACGGTGGAGCGCCCACGACGTACGCCTCGTCGCGTCCACTGGTGGCCCACGGACGGCAGCGCGGCCCGTACCACGGCGAGCACCTCGGCGTCGGCGGGGTCGTCGGACTCGGCGACGTGGTTCAGCAGCCAGTCGCCGAGGAGGCGTACCCAGTCCTCGGCGGAGGGGGCGTGCCGGTGCTGCTCGCGCAGCCGGGCGCCGACGGGCAGCCCGAGCAGGTCTGCGTGGTGCATGCGCAGGGCCGCGTCGCACAGGTCGGGCTCGCGCTCGGCGAGCGCCGCCCAGGTGGTCGTGGCGGGGACGGGGTCGACGAAGCGGGCGGTGAGCCACTCGTGGAACCCGACCGACCCGAAGCCCGGCGTGGTGAGCAGCGTGGTGAGCTCGGTGAACCGCAGCGCCTCGGTGGTGAGCCACTCCTCCTCGGCCGTGGTCGGGGTGGTCAACCAGACGAGCTCGTCGAACGGCGCCAGGTGACCCTCCTTGACCACCGCCGGGACCGAGACGCGGTAGAGGATGCTCCCGAAGAGCTGGTCGACGAGGGCGCGCTGCTCGCCGGCGAGGCTCTCGGGCGGGGTGGCCGTGAGCGCCAGCACGTGCGCGCGGTCGACGGCGTCGAGGAGCTCGGCGAGCAGGCGCCCCCACACCTCGAGCAGGTGGTGGCACTCGTCGAGGACGAGCACCAGCCGGGGCTGCGCGCGGATCCGGTCGAAGAGGGCGACGCCGTTGGGATGGAGCCGGTCGACGACGGTGCTCGCGTCGGCGTCCGTGGCCTCGGAGTCGAAGACAGCGAGGGACTGGTAGGTCAGGCAGGTCAGCGGTCCTGCGAGGGACTTGTCGTCGCCCGCCTCGAGCCCCATCGTCCGCGCCTCGGCGATCCACTGGGACTGGATGGCGGTGTTGGGGGCGAGCACGACGGTCCGCGTGTCGGGGTGCGCCCGGAGCTCGGCGGCGATGGCCTCGAGGCCGACGCGGGTCTTGCCCGCCCCGGGCGGCAGGACGACCCACGCGCGGGGGTGGTCCGCGTCGTTCCACGCCGTCGCGAGTGCCTCGAGCGCCTCGCGCTGGTGGATGCGCAGCGGCGGTGGAGTGTCCACATCGGGCACCGCTGACCGCCTCCTGGTCGACTGGGGTCACCCTGCGCCGCAGGTGTGTCGGTGCATGGTGCCACCCGGCCGACCCGGTTACCGCATGTCGAAGACCAGCCGCGCCGGCACCTCGCCGGCCAGCACCTCCTCGAAGCACGCGTTGACGTCGTCGAGCTTCCGGCTCTCGGTCACGACGCGTGTCAGCCCGCGGGCGTGGAGGTCGAAGCAGGCGGCGAGGTCGTTGCGGGTGCCGACCAGCGAGCCGATGATCGAGATGCCTTTCAGCACGGTCTCGAAGACCGGCAGCTCGAGGCGGTTGTCGGCCGGCAGGCCGACGATCACGAGCCGACCGTTGGGGTTGAGCGCGGCGTGCGCGGCCTGCATCGCGGCCGGCGACGGCACCGTCACGAGCGCGATGTCGACCCCGCCGAGCTCGGCGAGCTGGGCCGCCTGGTCTCCGCGAGCGTCGATGACGTGGTCGGCGCCGAGGTCCTTCGCCAGCTGGAGCTTGTCGTCGTGCACGTCGACCGCGACGGTGCGGGTGCCGAAGATGCGGGCGTACTGCAGGCCGAGGTGGCCGAGGCCGCCGATGCCGACGACCATGCAGGTCTCGTTCGGCTTGGGGTTCGCGACCTTGATGGCCTTGTACGTCGTCACGCCGGCACAGGTCAGCGGCGCGGCGTCCATCGGGTCGACGCCGTCCGGGACGGGCACGACGTGGCTGGCCCACGCGACGGCGTACTCCGCGTAGCTGCCGTCCATCGTGTAGCCCATGTAGGCCGGGCTGGTGCAGTAGGTCTCCCAGCCGTCGACGCAGTAGCGGCAGTGCCCGCAGGCCTGGCCGAGCCACGGCAGTGCGACGCGCTGGCCGACCGCCACGGGCAGCTCGCCCTCGCCGACGGCCTCGACGATCCCGACGCCCTCGTGCCCGGGGATGAGCTGGTCCTTGGGCTTCACGGGCCACTCGCCGCGGGCCGCGTGGATGTCGGTGTGGCACAGCCCGCAGGTCTCGATCCGCACGAGCACCTGGCCGGGGCCGGGCTCGGGAACGGGGACGTCGCGGATCTCCAGCGGTGCGCCGAGCGTGGGGACGACGGCAGCCTTCATGGCGTGCTCCTCAGGTGTGGGGCGCGGCGCGACCTGCGCCGAGGGAGCGCTTGCTCCACCTCGAGGGTCGTCGCGATCGCCGTCCGTCGTCAGGGGCGATGGGACCGCGGGCCCGGGGCGAAGGTCCTGCGCGTTTTCCACAGATCGTCCCGGCGGCCCCTGCGGCGGGCTCTGTCTCACTAGCGTCGATCGCGTGCGAACTCTCGGGATGGTGATGGTGTTCCTGCTGCTCGCCGGCTGCACGGACAGTCGTGGTGGAGGGCGCGAAGACGGCGACGGTCCGACGCCCGGACGGAGCCCTGCCCCGCCGGCCACGGTCGTCGACGAGCTGCCGACCAGCGCAACGCGTACATGGTCGACGCCGGTGAAGGCGCTCCAGCGTCCCGTGCCGGCAGGCGATGTGCTCGTCACGGTCGTGGCGGCCCGCGGCGACGAGCTGGACCTGGTCGCCCTGGATCGCCGCGACGGCGCGGTGCGGTGGCGGCGCCCGCTGATGGTGGTGAACAGCGACGTCGGCGCCTACCTCGGCGAACTCGTCCACACCTCCGCCGACGGCGAGACGTACGTCGTCATGCAGGAGGCGCGGACAGGACCGGCGCTGCGCGCGGGCGCGCGGCTGCCCTACCTCGCGCTCGACCCGGCCACGGGCGAGGTCGTCGCCCGCACCCGCCCGGTCGTGGCGCAGTTCGGCGCACCGGCCTGCGACGACGGGCTCGACGTGTGCCTGCGGATCTCGGCGGACGACCGGTTCGAGGAGACGCGGTGGGTCCTCGGATCGTGGGAGCTTCAGCCCGAGAAGGACCGGCTCCCCGTCGGCGCCAACAGCCTGGTCGCGGGCTCCGACGTCTACACCGTCTACGGCCCCGTCCAGCAGTACGCCGTCGCGAAGGCCGTCGGTCGCGCGGGCCCGCGACCGTGGCGGCTGCCGCACACCCGGGTGACCGGCGGCGATCAGTGGCTGCTGGACGACTCGAACGGGATGGTGGACGAGGAGGCGGGTGTCGCGGTGCTGCAGCTGCTCGCGACCACTCGGGACCGCGACCTCGAACGGTACGAGCGCGGACAGGGCGTCCGCTTCGACCTGGCGCAGCGGCGGACCGTCGGGGTGGACGTGGAGACGGGCGACATCCTGTGGCGCCACCGCGGCGCCGACATCCGGTGCCTGGAGCTCACCCGGACCGAGGTGCCGGTGCGGTGCGCCTTCTCCGGCGCGCGCGTCTACCGGGAGGGCGCGGAGCCCCGGCTCGTGTCCGGCCGCGGCTTCCTCGAGGGCTTCGACCCCCGGACGGGGGAGACGACCTGGCGCCAGAGGCTCGGTAGCGCCGCGGTGCGGACGCTGACGCTCGACGTCCTCACCCTGGATGCCGAGGTCGACCGGATCATCGATGCCGACGAGCTCGTCGTCGTGCCGACCCCGAGCGGCCCGCGCCTGCTGTCGCTGGTCGACGGGTCGTCGCGTCCGGTAGCCGCCGGTGAGGCGCTCCTGTGCCGGGACTCCGTTCCCTACCGGCACCGCTTCGACACCGCGGACACGGGCGTCGGGGGCTTCGGGGACACGAGGGCGCGGCAGGTCGCCGCCCCGTGCCGGCCTGATGGGAAGTCGAGCGACGAGCCGCTTGGCGCGACGGCGCTGCTGACGGGTGGAGTGGATGCCGGAGAGGGGGTGCACGTGGTGGTCCGGCGTGGTGCGGTGGAGGGGTACACGCTCTCGTGAATGTCGCCCTTGCGATTCTATTCGAACAGGTGTACGATGGCGTGAGCACGCCGGTCCGGAACGGATCCCTCGTCTGAGGTGACGGGGATCCCGGGATCGGGACAGTCATCCATAGAACCCGTCGTGGTGCTGGCGGGGTGCCTCCAGGGCTCTCGGGTGACGACCTGGCAACGGTGCCACCAGTCATGCCTCTCCGCTCCGCCCGACCAGGGCGGTGGTCAGTGCGTGCGAGGAGGTGGCTGGTGCATCCGATCATCGAGTGTGCCGACGACCTCGGTGCTGCGCTGAAGGGTGTGGCGTCGGTGGAGCCGGCCTTCATGTCGGTGGGGGAGAAGCAGTCGGCGCTCGTCGGGCTCGTCGAGGTCCGTTCGCAGCTGGATGCGCTGCTCGCGCGGGTGCTGGGTGCGTCGGACGACGTGGCCGCCGCGCACGGGTTGCGTGACGCGGCGGCGTGGCTGGCGGTCGAGACCAGGACGACGCGGCGCGAGGCGCGCCGCGACCTGGCGCTGGGGCGGGCGCTGGCGCAGCACCCGTGGGTCGCGACGGCGTTGACGTCGGGTGCGGTGCGGACGGAGCAGGCGCGGATGGTCGTGGAGGCGGTCGACGCCCTGCCGTCGCACGTGGGGGCCTCGGTCCGTGACGATGCTGAGGAGGCGCTGCTGCGGCTCGCGCTGCAGCACGACGCGCGCGAGCTGAAGCAGATCGGGAAGCGGATCCTCGACGTGGTCGCCCCCGAGGTGGGCGAGTCGCACGAGGAGGCGGTGCTGCGGGCCGAGGAGGACCGCGCCACCGTCGGGGTGGAGCTGACGATGGTCGATGACGGTGAGGGGCGCTGCCGCGGCAGCTTCGTCGTGCCGTCCCACGTGGGTGCGATGCTGAAGCGCCACCTGCTGGCGCTGGCGAACCCGGCCCGCCACGCCGAGGACGAGCTCCGCGACGAGTCAGGCGAGTGGAAGCCGCTGCGCCGCCGTCTGGGGGAGGCGCTCATCGAGTACGTCGAGCGCTACCCGGTCGACGCGACCCCGCAGACCGCAGGCGTCAACGCCACCGTCGTGGTCACCATGACGATCGAGCAGCTGCTGGGCGAGACCGCTACCGCGTTGCTGGACGAAGGGTCGCGGATGTCCGCCGGTCAGGCAAGGCGCCTGGCGTGCGAGGCCGGGATCATCCCGGTCGTGCTGGATTCGAAGTCGGTGCCCCTGGACATGGGGCGCGCGGCTCGGCTCTTCACCAAGTCCCAGCGCATCGCGCTCGGGCTGCGTGACGGTGGCTGCACCGCACGCGGATGCGAGACGTCGGCGTCCGGGTGCCACGCCCACCACGACGACCCCTGGTCCCGATCCGGACTCACCGACCTCGCCAACGGCCGGCTCCTGTGTCCGCGACATCACCGACTGGCCCACGACTCCCGCTACGCGATGACAGTCCACGCCGACAACAAGGTCACCTACGCCAGGCGGACGTAGGCCGACCGACCTGCTCGTCGCTACTCGACCGCCGAGGAGGTGAAGACCTCGACCACGTACGCGTCGTGGTCGGACAATCGCTTGCCGTCGTGCTCAGCGGGGATCCGCGACGCCCTGGTCGCGGTGCCGTGAGGGACGGCGACGTGGTCGATGCTCAGAAGGCCGTCGATCGGGTGGGGAAGGTCTGCGGTCGGGACGGAGAGGTCGAGCTGGTCGACGGCGTCGAGGACGACCTTCCTGCCGGCCAGCGATCCGGCGTACTCCCTGCCGCTTAGCGCGTGGTTCCAGTCGCCACCCCACACGAGTGCGTCAGCGACGCGGAGGTGGAGGAGCAGGTCGTCGACCGCATTGGCGGTCTTGTCGGCGTGCTTGGCGCCGGTCCACGGCGCGCGGGACTGGCAGCCCTTCCATGGGAGGACCGAGCTGACGTACGTCGTCGCGCCGACCTGGGCGGCCGCGCTCGCCGGGTGCGGGTCGGGCAGTGATGCCATCGGCAGGCGGCTGGCGATCCCGGCCCATCGGCGGCGCGCCGCCATCCGTGACTGCGTGAGGTGCAGTGCGTACCCGGGCAGGCTCGCCCGCTCGTTGACCTCGGTCAGAAGCCAGACGTCGCAGTCGGCTTCGAGCAGGAGGCCGAGGTGGGCGTCCGACCAGCGGCCGGCAAGGTTCCAGGTCCCGATGCGCACGGGCGCATCCTGCCGGATGCGATTGCGGCTTCAGGCGGGGAGCAGGTCCGGCGCCACCAGCGCTAGGAGTGGTGTGTCGGTCGGGGCCTCTGGATCCAGATCGAGGTCGATCGGGGTCCCGGCTGCGACCGAACGGGCCTGCGAGAGGTCGATGGGCCACGGCACCCACACGAGCAGGAGGTCGGGATGGCGGGTGCTGAACGCATCGAATGCTTCACGGCAGAGACCTTCGAAGCGAACGTCATCGCGGCCCACCGAGCCGGACATCGTCCAGGCCACTTGATAGAGAGGCAGGAAGCCTTCGGAGTCGAAGATCTCCTCGAGGTCCTCCAGGACCGGGGTCACCACGGGCAAGACATTCACAGTGTGGGGTTCCCTTCCAGAGCGAACTTGAGCGGAGGACCGTTCTGCGAGACCACGACGTACGGCCCGTGCGTCACCGGATCGGGCCTGTTCCCTGGATAGCCTTCCATGATCCTGATCTGACGACCACGGTTGAGAGGGTCTTCGTAGACCACGCCATCGCCTCGCGATGCGGCTCGAGTGGGCCAGTCTCGCAACATCGTCGCGATGTCCTTGGCCGCCAGTCCCTGCAGACTCGAAGGGTCGAAGAGGCGCGGATCGTCGATGGTCGCTCTCACCTGCCTGAGCCGCTCAGCCCTCGCTCCGCCCCATCCCAGTGGGTTCACCATCTCGCCGCGCTCGTCCCGCGCAGGCGCACGGACGAACCGACCGAACCCGTCGCGCGCTCGCACCAGCTGGTCCTCGGCGGTCCGGAGCCGCGAGGCGGCGGTCGCGACGACCGTGCGCAGGGCGGTGAGGAGGGCGTGGAAGCGCGGCGCCTGGGCGCGGATGCGGGCGAGGGCGGCAGCCGCCTTGGCGCCGCCCCCGAGGCCACCGGTGATACCGGCGACGATCGCGGTGAGGGCGACCTCCTCCACGATCATCTGGCCGATCTCGGCGAGGAGGGAACGGGTGCGGGCTCGCGTGTCCTCCACCGCCGCGGCGTAGTCGTCGCACGCATCGGCGAGCGCGAGGAGCTGGTCGGCGGTGTCCTCGACGAGCGCCCGCAGGTCAGCGATCGCCGAGAGGGCGATCGGGATCTCCGGGGACAGCTGGCGGTCCAGCAGGCGGGTGACGGCGTCGAGATGGCCGGTGAGGTCGGCGACCGACCCACCCGTACGCCGCCAGCTGCCGGCCGCGTCACGGAGGCGGTCGACGTCGGCGCCCGGCCAGACGAATCCCTCGACCTGGTCGAGGATCCATGTGTGGACGTCGCCGAGTCCCGTGGCGACCGACCCGCCCAGGCTGGACGGCGGGAGGTCGGGGGAGACGCGCAGGAACGCGTCCGCGTCCAGGCCGCCGCCGGTGTAGGCGTTCGTCCTGGTCCCGGCAGCCTCAGCCTCGGCGCGGGCATGGGCCAGACCACTGAGGTCGAGGAGCCGTCCCAGCCCGATCAGTGCGTGGGTGAGATCGGCCAGGGCGCCCACGGCCTCGCGCGCGGCGGGGTCGTAGGCCGCGGAGAAGTCGCTGCTGGTGGCGTCGTCGCCCGCCATGGCGGCGTACCCGTGCAGCTTGCCTGCCAGCGACTCCGTGAGGAGCGCGGCGACGTGGTTGGCGGTCCGGCACACGCTCGCCGCCTCGGCGTAGCCCCCGCACTCGACACTGATCCGCACGCCTCCACCCTCACGGAGTCGGCCCGGGCGGCGGCACCCCTCGGGACGGATCTGTGGACAACGGAGGTGGTCTCGATACGCCGCTCGTTCCTCGCGGCTACTCGACCAGCGAGAGGGAGCGGGTGGTTTCGAGGCTCGCTGCGCTCGCACCTCAACCGGCGAAGGAAGTGGCCTTCACGATCAGGTCGGCTGCCTCGCGCGTCGACGAGACGAGGCGGGCGTTGGGCTCGTCGACCTGGTCCACCCAGGCAAGAGCGGCATCGGGCGACTTCCCGAACTCCTCGTGCCGACGCACCAGCCGTGAGCGGCGTACGTCGTCGTCGACCCCGACGAACCACGCCTCGGCCAGCAGGGGGTGTACGTGCTGCCATCCGCCGTGGGGCAGCAGGAGGTAGTTGCCCTCGGTGACGACCAGCCGCGCCGACGGCGGGATCGCGATGGCCGCCGCGATCGGCTGCTCGAGCTCGCGCTCGAAGCCGGGGGCGTAGAGGACGGACTTCGGCGAGGAGTGCAGGCGCGCGAGCGCTGCGACGTAGCCGTCGACGTCGAAGGTCACCGGCGCGCCCTTGCGGTCACGCAGGCCGAGCCGGTCCAGCTGGACGTCGGCGAGGTGGAAGCCGTCCATCGGCAGGTGCCCGACGGCATCGGCGCCGAGCCGTGAGGCCAGGGCGGAGAGCAGTGCCGAGGTGAGCGTGGACTTCCCCGACCCGGGCGGGCCGGTGATCCCGAGGACCGCGCGATCCGAGCGGTCGAGGAGGGACTCGGCGCGGTCGACCAGTGCGAGCGGGAACGGGCTCATGTTGCTCGCCGCAGGTCCAGCGTGATGCGTGCGAGCTCGTCGTAGTGGTCCGGGGGAAGGTCGAGCGCCTGCCGCACCCGCCACCGGCCGATGAGGGCGTACTCCTCCTCGGCGGTGGGTAGGTCGTTCTGCGGGTCGAGGTCCCGGAGCCCGATGGTGAACCAGCGCATCGCCTCGCGCAGGCGTCCAGCTCCCTCGAGGGTGTCGGCGACTCGCTCGAGCGCCTCGGACGGCAGGCTGGGGCCACGGTGCCGGAGGTCGAGGAGCAACGGTTCGGCTTCCTGGCCGCGGCCTGCCTCGACGAGGAACGAGACGCGCATGGCGCGAATGACGTCGGCATCCTCGGCAGAGGTGGGGCCGGCTTGATCGAGGGTCGCGAGCGCCGCTTCGACATCTCCGCGCATCGCCTGGTGGTCTGCGATCACCTGCAACACGTCGAGACGCCCGGGATCCTCGGGGGCCATCGTCGTCAACAGCTCGGTCGCCGGTCCCAGCGTGTCGACGCGAGGGTCGAACTCCCACGAGTCGATCAAGTCGTGGACCTCGTCCAAGGAGAGCGGCATGGATCCATCCTTCCGCACGCCGCCCATGGTCTAGCGGATGCCGATGACGTCCGCGGGGATCGGGCGGATCGATCCACGAGTGGCGAGGTGCACCACCTCGCACGGCACGCCGGCGCGACGCGCGGAGGCGTACAGGCTCCTCGCCCAGGCGCGGTCGGTGTCGGTGACGATGCCCTTGCCGGGGCGGGACCGGAGGAACGCGACGCGCATGCCCGGCGCCACCTCGCGGTCGAGCCCGACGAGGATCTCGGCGAGACCGTCGACATGGCTGGTGTCAGGCGGATCCTCGGCCTCCGAGATTTCCGTCAGCTGGGGCAGCGGTCGGTCGTCGACGACGAGCATCATCCAGACGCTGTGGCCGCCGAAGCTCCACGGGCCCATCAGCTCACGCCACGCATCTTCCATCTGGGCCTGGGTGGTGAGGACTGGTTCGAACATGGCGCCGACCCTGCCCCCTGGTAGGGGCGCTTGGCGAACGAGTCTCCACAGGCCCGGCACCTGTCCACAGATCCGCAGGACGTGCTTGTGGCGGCTGGTCGGACGGACGTTGGCTGGAGGCATGTCTCGGAACCCCGCTCCCGGCTTTCGCCGGCACCCGCGCGTCGCCGACCGGATGTCGGCGGCCGACCACGACCTCGTCACGCAGTCCCTCGCCGCAGAGCGGGCCGGCGACGCCGCCCGCGCACTGGAGCTGCACGCCTCCGTCCCTGCACTCAACCTGAGGAGCCGGCACAACGTCCTGCTGGCCCAGCTCGCGGCGCTCGGCACCGAGCTCCCCGACTGGCTGTGGGCGCGGTGGATCGCCTACCAGGCCGTCCGGTGCGAGGACCCGGACGCGGAGACAGGGAAGATGCAGCGGCTCGCGCTGAAGTACGCCATCGAGACCTTCCACGAGGACCAGCTCGCCGACTGCCACGCCAACGGAGGTGACCCGATCAGGGTCGTCTCGTGGGTAGCAGCGGAGTCGTGGCTCTTCCACCAGCTGCTCCTCCACGAGATGGGCGGGCTCGAGCGATTCGTCGACGAGCAGGCGACGGGACGGCTCGCGGCGCACGCCGCGCTGGCGCGCTCATGGGTCGGAGCCCCGCTGGGCGGCTACCTGGTCGGTCCCAGCCTGCCGGGTGGGCGGCTCCGGGTCGAGGACCTCTGCGGCGACTCGTGGGCAGAGGTCCTGGACCTTGGCACCCGTGACGCCGCGGGCGACGGCGGTTGGGTCATCGGGCGGCTGGTGCCCAGCGGCGTCGACGACCTCCTCATGTTCGACACCGCACCCATGGCAGTCCCGGAGCGGGTGGCCCGCGACGTGGCCGTCGCGCCGAAGCCGTGGCTGCGGCTGAAGGAGGCCCTCGACGAGGGCAGGCTCGTCGAGCGCGCCTTCATGCGCACCGACTACGAGCTGGTGACGGACGTGCCCAGCATCGAGCTGCTGCGGATCGGCACGCCACCCGCTGACCTGGAGCGAGTCACCGGGCAGTTGCGCGCGGGGCGGGACGAGATCCCACGCGCGGCCTTCCGCATCCTGCGACGAGCAGCCGACGGAGTCACGGACCGGGTCGAAGCGCCTCGCGTGGCGGCAGCGGTCCTCCAGCCGGCTGCCCTGGCCGATGCCCGGCGGCTGCTCGCGCGGGAGGGGGCGTACGACGTCTGGGCGCGCTGGGCGGCGCTGGTGCACGAGCCGGCGCGCGGACTGCTCCTCGAGCTCGCGTACGCGAGCCGGGCAGCCGGATGACCTCATCCCTTCATGTGCTACGAAGTGCTACGTTGCGGTCTGTGAGGACGATCAGTCAGCGTGAGCTCCGCAACGACAACGCGGCGATCATCCGCGCCGTCGAGGAAGGGGAGTCCTTCACCGTGACCAGACGCGGGGTCCCCGTTGCGCGGCTGATGCCCATCCCTGACTCGGACCTGCGACGGGTCCGGTCCGCCGCTCCGGAGAACGACGTCACGGCGTTGCCGCGCGTGGCAGCGTCGCGGCCGATGACCGACCACCTCGACGACCTCCGGGGCGATCGTTGAGGCGGTGCTACCTCGACACGTCGGCTGCGGTGAAGCTGCTGGTGGCTGAAGCAGAGTCGGACGCGCTGGTGGACGAGCTCCGTCGCGAGCAGTCGACCCTGGTGGCATGCCTGCTGCTGGAGACGGAGCTGCGACGCGTCGTCGCACGCGAGCCTGGCCTGACCCAGCAGGTCGTCACACAGCTGCTGCGCGGGGTGGACCTCTACGAGCTGCCGCCGCCCCTCTTCGCCGAGGCCGGCCTCCTCCCGGGAGCCGGCCTGCGATCGCTCGACGCCCTCCACCTGGCCGCTGCGATCCGGCTCGAGGTCGAGTCGGTCATCACCTACGACGTGCGCATGGTCGAGGCGGCGACGTTGCTGGGTCTCGACGTCCTCGCCCCTTCCTGATCCCACGACTACCGTCGCACCATGGCCGACCTCGCTGCCGCGCTCCGCCCGTACGTCGACTCTGGCGCGGTCCCCGGGCTGGTCGCGCTGGTCTCACGCGGCGACGACGTCGAGGTGGCGGTCCTCGGACGCCAGGGCACCGAGGTCGCAGCGATGCGGCGCGACTCGATCTTCCGTGGCGCCTCGATCGCCAAGCCGCTGACCGCGGCGCTGGCGATGCTGCTCGTCGAGGACGGCTTGCTCGACCTCGACGCCCCGGTCGGCCTCCTGCTCCCCGAGCTCGCCGAGCCGCGCGTGCTGCGTACGCCGACCAGCGCGCTCGACGACACCGTCGCGTGCGTGCGGCCCATCACCGCGCGCCACCTCCTCACCTCCACCTCCGGCCACGGGTTCGCGACCGTCGAGTCGCCGGTCGTGCCGCTGCTGGTGGAGCGGCTCGGCCAGGCATCGAAGGACGTCGGGGCCGTGCCGGCGCCCGACGAGTGGATGCGAGGCCTCGCAGACATCCCGCTGATCCACCAGCCGGGCGAGGGGTGGACCTACAACGCGTCGTACGACGTCCTCGGCGTGCTGCTCGCGCGGGCCGGCGGCCAGGACCTCGCCGACCTGATGGCCGAGCGGCTGCTCGGGCCTCTCAGCATGGTCGACAGCGGCTTCCACGTGCCGGCCGCGAAGCGCGACCGCTTCACCACTCTCTTCGGCCACCGCGACGGTGGGCTCGTTGCCACCGACGAACCCGACGGTGCCTTCGCGCAGCCGCCCGCCTTTGCCTCCGGCGCGGGCGGGATCGTCACCACCGCCGACGACATGCTCGCCTTCGGCCGGATGCTGCTCGCCGAGGGAGACGGACTGCTGCGGCCGACGTCGGTGCGGCGGATGATGACCGACCACACCACCGCGCAGCAGCGCGAGATGGGCGGCTTCTTCCTCGACGGGCAGGGCTGGGGCTTCGGCGGCGGCGTCGACACCTCGGTCCTGCAGCCGTGGAACGTCGTCGGCCGCTACGGCTGGGTCGGCGGCACCGGCACCGCGGCGTACGTCGACCCGCAGCACGCCACGGTCAGCGTGGTCCTCACCCAGGTCGAGCTCGGGGGGCCGGACTCGGCGGGGGCGCTGGAGGCGTTCTGGAGGGCGGTCGGGTGAGCCCCCACCCCGACGGGCGTTGTGCGGCGAGAGGGCGTCGTCGACGGTGGACGGCATGACTGACGAAGCGCAGCAGGCAGCGATCGAGGCAGCCCAGCGGGTGGTCGACGAGGTGAGCTCCTACCAGTACAGCGCGGAGGACAGCACCATCGCGCAGCAGCTCGACGAGGGCCTGCGCGAGGCGCAGGTGTCGCTCGACGACGGGGAGCGCTCGCGCATCCTCGCCGAGATCGACGACATGAAGGACGAGCACTCGAGCGCGCCGCAGGTCAGGTCCGCGACGCCGGCGGAGTGACCCGATGGACGTCCGTGGACTGCTGACCGAGGGCTTCGGCCGCATCACCGAGCTGTACGACGGTGTGGCCCAGGGCCTCGACGAGCGCACGCTGCACGAGCGACCCGGCGGCACCGGCAACCCGGTCGGCTGGCTGCTGTGGCACCTCGCCCGGGTGCAGGACCACCACGTCGCGCACCTGGCCGACCAGCCGCAGGTCTGGGAGGACTTCCAGGACCGCTTCGGCCTGCCCAACGACACCGACGACATCGGCTACGGCCACACCGACGAGCAGGTCGACGCGATCCGCATCGAGGACCCGCGGCTGCTCGTCGACTACCACCACGAGGTGACGCTCGCGACCGCGCGCTACCTGCTCACCGTCGACGAGGCGGAGCTCGAGCGCGAGGTCGACCAGAACTGGAACCCGCCCGTCACGGCGGGCCAGCGCCTCGTCAGCATCCAGGGCGACTGCCTGCAGCACCTGGGGCAGGCGGCGTACGTCATCGGGCTCCTGCGGGCGACCGACGCCTGACGCGGCTGGGACGATGGGCCGCATGCCCGCCGATCTCGTCGTCCGCAGCGCTGGCTTCGCGCCGGTCAAGGGGATGCGGCACCGCCCGGTGCCGCGGCTGGAGCTCGACGAGCGGGGCGCGGTCGGCGACCGCGTCTGGTGCCTGGTCGACGTCGGTGCACGGCGGGTGCTGCGCACGGTCCAGCACCCGTCGCTGATGGGTGTCGTCGCCTCCGTCGACGACGGCCTCCTTGCGCTGACCTTGCCCGACGGGTCGTCCGCCGACGGGGTGCCGGAGGCGTCGGGGGAGACGGTCGCGTGCGACTACTGGGGCCGATCGGTCCCGCTCACGCTGACCGCGGGCCCGCACGCGTCGCTGGTGTCGCGCTTCCTCGGCACGGACGTACGCCTGGCCTCCGCGCCGCGCGGCGGGGTGGTCTTCGGCGACCCGGTCACGCTCGTCGGCACCGCGACCCTGGACGACCTGACCGAGCGCCTGGGACGACCCGTCGCGGCCGCGAGGTTCCGCGCCACGCTCGTCGTGGAGACCGACGAGCCCTACGTCGAGGACACCTGGCTCGGCACGGAGGTCGGGGTGGGCGCCGCGCGCCTGCGGGTCGGCGTACCGGTGCCGCGCTGCGCGGTCGTCGACCACGATCCGGACACCGGCGCCAAGGACCTCAGGCTGCTCAGGGCGCTGGTCGGCGCGCGCCCGACGAACGCAGCGGGGGAGCCTGTACTGGGGGTGTACGCCGCCTGCGTGCGGCCGGGCGTGGTCGCCCCCGCGTGAGGTGAGAAGGCGCGGAATCACCCAGCGAGGTGCATACTTGGGTCAAATGACCTCCTCGAGCGGCTCACGGCCGAAGCACCTGAAGAGCAGCCCGTTCAAGCCTGCGGCGGAGGCGGAGATCAAGGTCTTCGACGTGGACGACCGGGTCAGCCACGACATGTACGGCCTCGGCAAGGTCGTCAAGGTCGACAGCCACGCCGTGACGGTCGACTTCGGCTCGCAGGCCTACCGGATCACCCCGCCCTTCGCGAAGCTGCACCACCTCTGAGTCATCTGCGCGGCTGACGTGCCTCAGCCGCAGGGCACCGACCCGAGCCGCGCCAGGCCCTCGCGGTCGCCGGGCCCCAGCTCGACCTGGCCGGTGTTGTCGGCGTACATCAGCTCCATCGGCTCCGCCACGTGGTCGAGACCGACCACGTGGGCGAGCTCGTGCACCACGATGGCCTCGACCATCCGCGGCTGCAGGGCCACCGCCGCGTCGGTGAAGGCCTCGACGTCGAGCACGATCCCGCCGGTCACGTAGTAGCGCCGGCCCTGTGCGCCGTCCTCCGCGGCCGCGCCGCCGAGGCCCGCGACAGGTCCGGCCAGGCCGGGGAACTCCGCGTCGTCGCCCCAGCCGATCACGACCGGTCGTCCGCCGCCGAGCCGCACGAGCGGGCCCGTGAAGGGGCGGCGGTCGGTGTTGCCGGCGTCCTCGAAGGCCAGCCCGGTCGCGGCGGAGATGCGGTCGACGGCCCGCTCGACGAGCGGGCGCATGGCGTCGGGCATCCCGGCCGGGTTCACGGCGTACTCCACCTTCGTGCACGGGTCCCACCCGACCGGCTCACCGGAGCGGGGCTGCGTCGCGGAGAAGGCGTAGGCCCCACCGAGCGACTCGATCGGCGGTGCGGGCAGCACCCGCTCCTGCCCGAGGCCGACCAGGCTGCGCACGCTCTGCATCTGTGACGACGGGTGGAGCAGCACGACCGCCGCCAGCAGGGCCACGGTGAGGACGACCGAGACGGACGTCGAGCGGTGGCGGCGGGGCACCCGACGAGTATCGCCGGGCAGTGGTCAGCGCGTGTGGAGTCCGGGGATCAGGAGTGCGTGCGCTGGCTGATCAGCGGAGGGCCGTGGGCGAGGTCGACCTTCGCCAACAGGGTGGACAGGGCGTCGATCGCCTCCATCGCCGTGGTGTCCCAGAGGTACGCCGACGCGGTGCCGGCCAGGTCGTCGGCGCGCCACTGCTCGAGCAGCTTCTCGATGACCGCCTCTGCGTCCCTCCGGGATGCCTCGACCTCGCTCATCCGGGCAGCGCGGCGGGCCGTCATCGCGGCGTGCGCGACACGGTCGTGGTCGAAGCTTCCCACGGGGATCACCCTGTTCCCCTGCCCAAGGCTGGGGAGGTCCATGCGCCGATTGACGAGGTCTGGAGGAAACCCAGAGGAGGTCTTTCAAATTGCGCGCTCAGGGCGCTCTGTCACGGTTCGTCAGTCGGGAGTAGTCCGGCGACCTCCGCCCGCGCGCGCAGCTGCGGCCCGAGCAGGCTCAGGACCGTCGCGCCGTCGGGATGCGCTGGCAGCATCTCGACCAGGCCGACATCGATCAGGTTGCGGGTGTCGAAGTCACCGCCGTCGAACCGCTCCTCGAGCCAGGCGAAGACCTCGCTGACGCGCTGGGGATCGGGCTGGCTCTGCTCGTGGAGCCACGCAGCCACGTCTCCGAGGAAGACGTAAGGGAGAAGCTCACCCTCTTCGTCCGACAGGTGTTGCTGCAACTGGGGGCGCAGCTCCGGCACAACGTCCACCAGCGCGTGGATGAAGTCACTCTCGGTGCTCACTGGTCCAACAACCTCCTCAGCTCCTCTGCCAGGCGCGCCGCTGTGTCACGGTCGTGCTGGGACGCGTCCTGCCTGGTCCGCAACCATCGCTCCAGTCCGTTCAAGATCTCACGCCCCTTCCTGACGTGGTCCTTGCCGTGCACGAGACCACCTGCGGCGAGCTCATGGCGCATGGCGTCCATGGTGGTGCCGTCGCCGACACGTTTGTCGTTGTCCACGCCCTTGAAGAGATGTCGGACGTAGTTGTTGAGCTTCGCGTCCTCCACCTCGGGACGGGCGCGCCCGGGCGTACGAGCACTGCCAGCCCAGCCTCCCGGCCCCCTCATGCTCCCGCGCTCGCTGCGCGCCGGTACGCGGATGAACCGCTCGACCTGCGAACGGATGCGCACCAGGTCGTCTTGGGCACGGTCGAGCCGTGCCCCAGCGGTCGTCGTGCCTGCGCGGAGGGCGAGGAGCAGCGCGTGGAAGCGCGGCGCCTGCGCCCGGACCCTGGCCGCGGCTGCGCCGAGGGCAGCGCTCCCGCCCAGCCCGCCGGTCACGCCGGCGACGAGGGCGGTCACTGCGGCACCTTCGACGACCATCTGCGCGATCTCGGCCAGCAGGGCGCGCGTGCGCTCGCGGGCCTCCTCGACCGCGGCGGCGTACTCCTCGCAGGCGCTCGCCACCGTCGAGAGCTGCCAGGCGGTGTCGCCGATCAGTCCGGCGAGGTCGGTCAGCGCGTCGACGGCGAGGGGCACCTCGGGTGAGCGCTGCTGCTCGACGAGCGCGACGGCAGCGTCGACGTGATCGGCCAGTCGCGAAGTGGTCGCGGCCGCGCGCCGCCAGTCGGTGGCAGCCTTGCGCAGTCCCTCGACGTCCGCTCCCGGCCAGACGAAGCCCTCGACCTGGTCGAGGATCCACGCGTCGATCCTGCCCAGCGACGGCTCCTGGCCGCCGAGGGTGGACGGTGGAGCGGCCGGCTGGACGCGGACGTAGTCGTTCTCGTGCAGGTCGCCGCCGACGTACGCCGACGTGCGGAGTCCGGCTGCCCCCGCTTCCGCCACCGCGTGGTGGCGACCTGTCGCGGCGAGCAGTCGGCCTGCCCCGATGAAGGCGTGGGTGAGGTCGGCGAGCGCGGCGAGTGCCTCGGTCGCGCCCGTGTCGTACGACGCTGCGAAGCCCGCGCTCGTCGCGTCGTTGCCGGCCATCCCGGCGTGGGACGACAGGCGGGAGGCCAGTGACTCGGTCAGCACCGCCGCGGTCTGGTTGGCCGTCAGGCAGGCGTCAGCGGCCTTGGTGAACCCTCCGCACAAGCGCTGCGGGGGAGGCGATCGCCACCCCCGCGGGCCCGGCTGTGGACAAGCGGATCAGTAGGAGTCCGGAGTGACCTCGAGGTCCCCGTCGACCTCGTCGACCTCGACCGAGAAGCTCAGCGAGGACTCATCGGTCTCCTCGACCCACTGCCGCGCACCGAAGCCGTACGACTCATCGACCTCGTAGGTCGCGGTGGCGGCGCCGTCCGAGACGTAGAGATCCATCGGGAAGGTGGGGTCGAAGAAGTCGTAGTCGACCGTCGGGGCCTCGGTGAGCTCCCAGGTGAGGTCGCGCACGTCGCCGAAGACGAAGGCGGACTGCGGGCACCCGGGCGGCTCGGCCTCGGTGCTCGCCATGCACTCGTCCAGCCACGACGTGACCTCGGAGTCGACCTGCTCGACGAAGGCGGCCGAGGGCTCGGGTGCCGAGATGTCGGGGGATGCGTAGTCACCCAGTGCGACAGCCACCTCGCTCACGGCGCCCTCGACCCACTCGTTGCCGGCGAAGGGGTCGACCTCGTAGGAGCCCGGGAGCACGGCAAAGGTGCCGTAGCCCTCGGCGGGCGCCTCGACGGCCACCCCGTTGATCGCGAACTCCTCCGCGTCGTCGGTCGTGATGCTGAGGGCGGACGTGAGTCCCTCGGTCACCTTCCACTCCTGGAAGATCCCGAACTTCTTGTCGCCCTTCTCCAGCGAGAGGTACGAGCTGCCACCGACACCGCCGTCTGCCTCGACCTCGACCATCGCGTCGTCGCCGAGGACGTTGACGTCACCGAGCGTGTAGCCGGTCGGCCGGTCCCCGGCAGCCTCGTAGATCTCGTCGGTGAGCAGCAGCGGAGAGAGCTCCTGCCCCTCGGGCAGTGACTCCGCAAGGGCTTGGACGTCACCGTCCGCGAGCGCTTCGACGTAGTCCTCCGCCGCCTTCTCCGGTGTGAAGAAGGTGGACCCGATCACGCTGACCGCGACGACTGCCGCGACGACCAGCGCCAGGCCGGCGCCCACGACGAGGGCGATCCGGCGCGCCTTGCGGGCCTGCTCGGGTGACATCGGCGTGGTGGCCACCGGGTCCGCAGCGGGCCCGTCCTCAGGGGCCGCCGCGACCGCGGGTCCTTGCAGGCGGGCGAGGATGGTCGCCGGGAGCGCGGCGGCGAGGCGTGGGGCGATGCTCCGCGACAGCGCCTCGGCGACCAGGCCCCACAGGGCGAGCAGCAGGCAGGTCCACGCGGCGGGCATGACGGTGAAGGAGCCGCTGACGCCAAGGAGGCCGCCACCGATGCTGATCGTCGAGAGCAGCGTCACGGCGATGCCGCCCACGGCGAAGGCGACGGGCAGGCGCACCCACGAGGCGGGCCCGGCGAGCTCGGCGGGGGTCCGGCGCGCACGCAGGTGCCACACCAAGGAGGCAAAGGTCGTGGCTGCCACGGCGCCGAGCAGCAGCACCACTGGCGCGAGGACGCCGTCGCCGCTCCAGGCGTAGGTGTTCAACCCGGACGCGCCGATGCCCGAGAGGTGTCCCATCGCGTAGGTCCAGAAGGCGGCGGTGGGCCACCACAGCGGGATCGACAGCGCGGCGCGGAAGCCGGAGTCGATCCACGCAAGGACGAAGAGGATCGGCAGCGAGACGACCATCCAGAGGCCGATGTGCGCCAGCCATGCGACGACGGCAGGCGTCCACGAGCGGGCGGCAGCGGGAAGTCCGACCACCCGCAGCTCGCGGCCGAGGAAGTCGCCCATGAAGGTGAGCGCGAGGGTGCCGACGACGAGCGAGACGGACAGGGCGTGGATGGCGCTGTCGTCGGCACGCAGGGCGAGCAGCCTCGTGACGAGGGCGATGGCGACGGTCGCTCCCACGGCGGTCGCGCCCGAGACGAGGGCCCGCTCCTGGCGCGAGGCTGCAGGAGAGCGCCCCTCGACCCTGCTGGCCGTGCGCGCCAGCACCAGGACGTACGTCGCGGTCAGCACCAGCGGCAGCGCCCGCAACGACACGGAGAAGTCGTCGGTGGAGAGCCCGATGCGCCCGCCGAGCGCCATCGCCGTCAGCTGGAAGGGAAGGGCAAGGACAGCGAGCAGCCCGTCGGTCGCGTCGGAGAGCTCCTCGGCCTCGGAGGGGGCGTCGCCGGAGGCCAGCGCCACCAGGGTCAGCACGCCGAGCAGCACGCTCGCCGCCAGCGTGACCCCGTACGCCACCAGCGGGGCGCGCCACGCGAGCAGGAGGCCGGCCGGCATGCCGGGCGTGGGCCGTGGCGCGGGCGTGGAGGAGGGCTGGTGGCGCGGCGAGGCGCCGAGATCTGGGTCAGTCACCCGCGGGAGTGTAGGGAGCCCGGGTCGGTCAGCGCGGGACAATCGTGGAACTGTGTCAAGAATCGCCTGACGGGTCGGCGCGGGGACTTGTGATGCTGTCGCGTGGCCAACTGTCAGCCGGAGACCTGGCGCCAGAGCGCCACCGTCGAGCCGACGGCGTGGGAGTAGTGCCCGTCGGCCGCCTCGGCGATCGCGCGCAGCGCCGCGAGGGCGGTGACCATGTCCGCGCAGCCACGGCGCCAGCCGTCGTACGCCGTCGCCTCGGCGCTGCTCGCGATGCCCAGCCAGCCGGCGTCGAGCTGTTCCTGCCCCGCGTCGACCTCGCCGGCGAGGGCCAGAAGGCCCCGCTGGCAGGCGGCCAGCTCGAGCACCGCCGCGCGCAGCTCGTCGAGGTCGACGTCGTACGCCGTCATCCGAGGCGTCCCGCCAGCTGGTCGCCGCGCGCCGCGGTGCCGGTGTCGGAGGCTTTGAGGTCGCGCCGCGCGAGGTCGATCGCGCCGAGCAGGGCGGACAGCGCGTCGACGACGTCGGTGGCGGCACCGTCCCACTCCTGCCAGCGCGAGGAGTAGTGCGTCGCGGCGTCACCGCGCCACGAGGCGAGCAGCGCGTCGACCGTGGTGGCCGCGGCGCGACGGCGCTGGTCGAGCTCGGCCAGGCGGGCCGACATCGAGGAAGAGGCCGCGGCGTGGGCGGCGCGGTCGAGGCTGAGGTTTCCCGAGAGGATCATGTCTCCGATGGTGGCGAGCCGGTCGCCCGCGGCGACACCCCTGCGCGGCAATCTGTGGACAAGTGCCCCGACGGAGGTGCCGGGTGTCCGGCCCGGCGCCTAGGGTGAGGCCAACCCACCTCGGAGGTACCTCGTGGACACCATGACCCCCGTCTACGGCTCGGGCACCCTGCTGCTCATCGCCGCGCTCGCCGTCGCAGTCCTGCTCGTCCTCATCATCGTGCTCCGCATGCACGCCTTCGTGGCGCTCGTGCTCGTCAGCATGGGCACCGCCGTGGCCGCGGGGGTGCCGCTCGCGGACGTCCCGTCGGTTGCCATAGCGGCCTTCGGCAGCACGCTCGGCGCCGTGGCGCTGCTCGTCGGGCTCGGCGTGATGATCGGCCGGTTGCTGGAGGTGACGGGCGGTGCGCAGGTGCTGGCCGACACCCTGATCAGCCGCTTCGGCGAGAAGCGCGCGCCCCTGGCGCTCGGCATCGCGGCGCTGCTCTTCGGCCTGCCGATCTTCTTCGACGCCGGCCTCGTGGTCTTCCTGCCGATCATCTTCTCGGTCGCCAAGCGCTTCGGCGGCTCGGTCCTGATGTACGCCCTGCCCGCCGCCGGCGCGTTCGCCGCCATGCACGCGATCGTCCCGCCGCACCCCGGCCCGGTCACCGCCGCCACCGAGATCGGTGCGAGCATCGGCCTCACGCTGCTGGTGGGCGTCGTGGCCGCCGTCGTCGCGTGGGCCGTCGGCGTCTACGCCGTGACGATCGGCTGGCTCGGCAAGGTGCACGTCCCGGTCAACGACTCGGTGCTCACCGGCGGCCGCGAGGTCGACGAGGGCGCCCGCCCCGGCTTCGCCCACGTGCTGGGGATCCTGCTGCTCCCGGTCCTGCTGATCGCGGGCAACACGATCCTCACCACCCTGCGCACCAACGAGACGATCTCCGCCGACGGCGGCGTCGCGGACTTCTTCATCTTCATCGGCCAGACCCCGGTCGCGCTGCTCATCGCGCTGCTGGTGGCGACCTACACCCTGGCGATCCGGCACCACTCGCGCGCCGAGATCGAGGGCCTGCTCAACGACGCGCTCGGTCCGATCTGCGCGATCATCCTGATCACCGGCGCGGGCGGCATGTTCGGCGGCGTGCTGCGCTACAGCGGCATCGGTGAGGCGCTGTCGGACTCCCTCGCCGACCTCGGGCTGCCGCTGATCGTGTCGGCCTTCGTCATCGCCACGATCCTGCGCGTGGCCCAGGGCTCCGCGACCGTGGCGCTGACCACGACGGCCGGCCTGCTGTCCGCCGCGGTCGCCGAGGCCGACCCGTCGTCGCTGCAGCTCGTCGCCCTGGTCCTGGCCATCGCCGCCGGCGCGACCGTGCTGTCGCACGTCAACGACTCCGGCTTCTGGCTGGTCGGTCGCTTCTTCGGGATGGACGTCAAGACCACGCTGAAGACGTGGACGGTCATGGAGACCACCCTCGGCCTCGCGATCTTCGTCATCGCCCTCGGCGTGTGGGCGGTCGGATGACGACCGACCCGGGAGCGCCGATCCACCTCGTCTTCATGGGCATCTCGGGGTCGGGCAAGTCCACGGTGGCCCAGGCCGTCCGTGAGCGGTTGGGCTGGGAGTTCGCCGAGGGCGACGACTTCCACCCGGAGGCCAACGTCGCCAAGATGCGCGAGGGCATCCCGCTCACCGACGCCGACCGGTGGGGCTGGCTGGAGTCGCTGGCCGCATGGACCGCGGAGCGCGACGCCAGGGGCGAGCCGACGATCATCACCTGCAGCGCCCTGCGCCGGACCTACCGCGAGGTCCTGCGGCGCGGGGGCGAGGGGACCTTCTTCGTCCACTCCACCGGCGACAAGCACATGATCCTCGAGCGGATGAACGCCCGCGACCACTTCATGCCGCCGAGCCTGCTGGAGTCGCAGCTCGACACCCTCGAGCCGCTGCACGCCGACGAGCGCGGGATGGACGTCGACCCGGCGCTGCCGGTCGACCGCATCGCGGCGCTCGTGCTGGCACGCCTCGGGCTCTGAGCGACCGACCTTTGCGGCTGTATTGACGTCAATTCAACCCAGCTGGCTCAGTTGAGGACGACGATGCCGGCGTTGAGCGCCGTCGCGAAGCAGGTCCACGCGAGGTAGGGCACGAGCAGCCACGCGGCGACCCGCGAGGTGCGCCACGCGAGGATGATCAGCGCAGCCACCGCGACGTCGAGCAGGACGATGTCGGCCAGGGCCAGGACGTAGCGGTCGGCGGAGAAGAACAGCGGCGTCCACGCAAGGTTCAGCACCAGCTGGACGGCCCACAGCCACAGCACGCCGTCCCAGCCCCGCGCGCGCCAGAGCAGCCACCCGGCGACCGCGATGAAGAGGTAGAGCACCGACCACACCGGGCCGAAGAGCCACGCCGGGGGAGCGAAGGGCGGCAGCTCGAGCGCGCGGTAGGTCGCCTGCGCCGACGAGGCCGCCAGCCCGCCGACGCCCGCCACGACCGTGACGGCGACGAGAAAGGGGATGACGGTCCACCACTGGCGGGCGGGAGGCACGAGGGGCATGTCCCGAGAGGTCATGTCCCCATCATGCCGACCGCTCCTGAGGTAGGCCTCAGCCCTGGAGGCGGGCCCGCAGGACCGCGTCGGCGATCGCGATCTCCTCGCCGGTCTCCGGGTGCGCCTGGGTCCGCGGCCGCGACTCGCACACCTCGACCTGCCACTCCTCGCCCAGCGCGGGCAACAGCTGGTCGGCGGTGTGCATGAAGGAGTCGTGGCCGTGGCGGAGCCCGGAGTGGACGTCGCTGGGCGCGTGGCCCACGACGAGCAGCGTCCCGCCCGGGGCGACCGCGGAGGCGAGTCGGCGTACGACATCGACCATGCCGCCGTCGGGCAGGTGCACGAAGTGCGCGGTGACGAGGTCCCAGGTCTCGCCGTCGGGCTCGAACGTGCGGACGTCGAGCAGCCGGGTCTCGACGCGGCCGCCGACACCGGCCTCCGCGGCGTGCTCGGTCACCCGGGCCAGGGCCGCCTCGGCGAAGTCCGACGCCGTGACCTGCCAGCCCCGCTCGGCCAGCCACAGGGCGTCGCCGCCCTCGCCGCAGCCGATGTCGAGCGCCTGACCCGGTGGGAGGTCGGCGGCCTCGGCCGCGAGCTGGACGTTGACGCGGCCGCTCCACACCTTGTCGCCGGAGTAGCGCTCCTCCCACGCGGGTCGCTCGAAGAGACTGCCCCTCCGCTCCGCGACCGCGGCCGCCGCCTCCTCGTTCGCGAGCTCGGCGTTGATCCACGCGCCGACGCGGACGCCGTGCGCCGCGGACGCGATGAGGGTCATCGAGATGTCGGTGGCGTTGCCGGCGGCGAAGATGCCCGGCACCGAGGTGGCGCCGGTGGGCTCGACCGGGACGACCGAGCCGTAGGCGACGCCGTTCATCTCGAACGGCGCCGGCTCGACGCCGAGCGGGCCGAGGTAGTCGACGCTCACGTGCGGCTGCGAGGCCACCACGATGGCGTCGCGCTCGAGCACCGAGCCGTCGGCGAGGCGGAGCCCGACGAGCGCGTCGCCGTCGCCCGTGACGACCTCCTGCGGGGTGCCGTGCACGATCTTCACGCCGATGGCGGCCATCTTCTCCACCTCCTCGACGGGCAGCTCGACGCCGTCGAAGACGATGAGCGTCACGTCGTCGGAGAGCTGGCGGAAGAGCAGCCCTTGGTGCCCAGCCATCGGGGTGGTGCCCAGGACGGCGATCCGCTGGTCGCGGACCTCCCAGCCGTGGCAGTAGGGGCAGTGCAGCACGTCCTTGCCCCACCGCTCGGCCAGCCCCGGCACGTCGGGCAGCTCGTCGGTGACGCCGCCCGTGACCAGGATCCGTCGCGCGGTGACGCGCCGACCGCCCTCGGTCGTGACGAGGAACGAGCCCGCCTCGCCGGACAGGCCGACGACCCGGTCGGCGAGCACCTCGACGCCGTACGCCGCCACCTCGGCGCGGCCGATCTCGAGCAGCTCGAGCGGGGGGACGCCCTCGCGCCCGAGGTAGTTGTGGGCGTGGTCGGCAGGGGCGTTGCGGGGCTCGCCGGCATCGATCACCAGCACCGACCGCCGCGACCTGCCGAGGGCCATCGCACCGCTCAGGCCGGCCACGCCGCCGCCGACCACCACCACGTCGAAAGTCATGTCATCGCTCATGCCGTCCATGGTCGACGGGTTTCGCGCTCTTGACAAACATCCTTGCTGTAATGGCAAACTGGCCGCATGGACGACGAGGGAGTGCTGCGCAACGTCGGGCCCCGCCTGCGACAGCTGCGGCTGGAGCGGGAGGCGACGCTGACCGACCTCGCCGAGGAGACCGGCATCTCGGTGAGCACGCTCTCGCGGCTGGAGTCGGGGCAGCGCAAGCCCACGCTCGAGCTGCTGCTCCCGCTCGCGCGCGCCCACCGGGTCGCTCTCGACGAGCTCGTCGACGCCCCCGAGACCGGCGACCCGCGGATCCGGTCGAAGCCGGTGGTGCGGCACGGGCGCACCTTCATCTCCCTCACCCGGCGCCCGGGCGGGCTGCAGTCCTTCAAGATGGTGATGCCGGTCGACCGGGACCCGGTGCCGACGCTGCAGACCCATGAGGGCTACGAGTGGCTCTACGTCCTCAGCGGGCGCGTCCGGCTCGTCCTCGGCACGCGCGACCTGACGCTGGAGCCCGGCGAGGTCGTCGAGTTCGACACCCGCACGCCGCACTGGATCGGCAACCCCGGCCCGACGCCGGCCGAGGTGCTGGCGATCTTCGGGCCGCAGGGGGAGCGGATGCACGTCCGCTCCTGAGGACACGCCCTGGGGTGAGGTCGGTGTCGGTGCCCGGTGGCACCGTGGGTGCATGGCGATCCGCACCGGCACGACAGTGAAGTGGAAGTGGGGCTCCTCGTGGGCCGAGGGCACCGTGAAGGAGGTGCACCACGACGACGTCTCCCGCACGACCAAGGGCAACGAGGTCACCCGCCACGGCAGCGAGGACGACCCGGCGTACGTCATCGAGCAGGAGGACGGCACCACGGTCCTCAAGCTCCAGAGCGAGGTCGAGCGGGCCTGAGGGTCACGCTCCTAGGCTGGCGGGCATGACGACCCGCTGGCTCTTCGGCGACCAGCTCGGCCCGCACTTCGTCGACGACCATCGCGGCCCGCTGCTGATGGTGGAGTCGACCGGCGTCTTCCGGCGCCGGCGCTTCCACCGGGCCAAGGCGCACCTCGTGCTCAGTGCGATGCGGCACCGCGCGGCCGACTTCGGGGGCCGGCTGACCTACGTGCAGGCCGGGACCTACGCCGAGGTCGTGCGTGAGGTTCAGGAGCGAGACGAGGTCGAGGTCCTGCACCCGACGTCGTACGCCGCGCTGGGGCTGGTCGAGCGGCTCGGCGCGACCGTCCTGCCGCCGCGCGGCTTCGCCACGGCCCGGGAGGACTTCGAGCGCTGGGCCGAGGGTCGGGGCGGCAAGCGGTTGCTGATGGAGGACTTCTACCGTCGTGCCCGGCTCGCCCACGGCGTGCTGGTCGACGGTGCGGAGCCGGCCGGCGGGAGGTGGAACTTCGACCACGACAACCGCGAGCCGGCACCGAAGGGTGCGTCGACGCTCGGCGTCACCGAGCCGTGGTGGCCGACCGAGGACGACATCGACGCCGAGGTGCGCGAGGACCTCGACCGGTGGGAGCGCGACCTCGGCGTCGAGACCATCGGTCGCGACGGTCCGCGCCGGTTCGCCGCCACCCGCCGCGAGGCGCTCGCCGCGCTCGAGCACTTCGTCGAGCACCGGCTGCCCGACTTCGGCGCCCACGAGGACGCGATCCTCGAGGGCGACGACTGGATGGCGCACAGCCTCGTCAGCGCCCCGATGAACCTCGGCCTGCTCGACCCGCTCGAGGTCGTCGAGCGCGCCGAGGCGGCGTACCGGAGCGGTGCGGCGCCGATCGCCAGCGTCGAGGGCTTCGTGCGACAGGTGATCGGCTGGCGCGACTACGTCTGGCACCTCTACTGGCACCAGGGCGACGACTACCGCCGGGAGAACGCGCTGCGCGCCACCGATCCCATGCCGCAGTGGTTCGCCGAGCTGGACGGCGCCGCGACCGACGCCCGCTGCCTGTCCCACGCCCTCGACAAGGTCGCCGAGCACGGCTGGGTGCACCACATCCCGCGGCTCATGGTCCTGGGCTCGTACGCCCTCCAGCGCGGGTGGGCGCCGACGCAGGTCACCGACTGGTTCCACCGGGCCTTCGTCGATGGCTACGACTGGGTGATGGTGCCCAACGTGGTGGGCATGTCGCAGCACGCGGACGGCGGGGTGATGGCGACCAAGCCCTACACGTCCGGCGGCGCCTACATCAACACGATGTCCGACCACTGCGGCTCGTGCCGCTTCAACCCCAAGGTGCGGGTGGGCGACGACGCCTGTCCGTTCACCGCGGGCTACTGGTGGTTCCTCGACCGCCACCGCGAGACCTTCGCCGGCAACCACCGGATGGCGCGTGCGGTCAACGGCCTCGACCGGCTCAAGGACCTCGACGGGCTGCTGGCGCAGGAGGACGCCCGCGGCAACCGCGCGCCCTGAGCCGGATCGCTAGGCTCGCGCCGGAGCGGCCGATCGGGCCGCCCGCGACACGACCAAGCACTGGGGGACACATGCGCAGCGAGCTCTTCGACCAGGCCAACCAGGAGAACGCGACCGCCGAGCGGTTCAGCCTCCACCACCGCAAGACCCTGCGGGTGGTGCTCGGCGAGCCGGTGCTCGCCGCCAAGGGATCGATGGTGGCCTACCAGGGGCAGGTGAGCTTCGAGCACAAGTCGGCCGGCTCCATCGGCAAGATGATGCGCCGGCTGGTGACCTCGGAGGACACCCCGCTGATGACCGTCGCGGGACAGGGTGAGGTCTTCTTCGCCGACGCCGCCAAGGACGTCTTCCTCGTCGGCCTCGAGGGCGACGGGCTCTCGGTCAACGGCAGCGCGCTGCTGGCGATGGACGCCTCGCTCGAGTACGACGTGCACCGGGTCAAGGGCGCGGGGATGATGAGCGGCGGGATGTTCAACACCCTCGTCCAGGGCCACGGCACCGTGGCGCTCACCTGCGACGGGCAGCCGCTGATCCTCGACTGCTCGCAGACGCCCACCTTCGTCGACATCAACGCCGCGGTCTGCTGGACGGCCGGCCTGGTGCCGCAGGTGGTCAACTCGATGAACATGAAGTCGATGCTCCGCGGCGGCACCGGCGAGGCCTTCCAGTACGCCTTCCAGGGTCCCGGTTTCGTCGTGGTGCAGCCCTCCGAGGGGCCGGTCGTGCCGCCCCACAGCCACGGCTCGGCCGGCTGAGGGGCGGCGTCGACTCAGTTCCAGATGGCCGCGGCCCACTCCGGGTGGTCGATGAAGGGGTTGCGGTTGCCCTGCCACTGGGCGTGGATGCGGTCGTTGCGCCGCATCTCGAAGGTGTTGACCGGGTCGGCGGCGTTCCACGCCAGGAGCGTCTCGAGGTCGCCGATCAGGGTGGAGGACGTGCCGACCGTCGAGCTCATCTCGAGGTTGTTGAAGCCGTCGCCGCCCTCGTAGCGGATCGCCATGTAGAGCAGCATCCGCGCCACGTCGCCCTTGACCGCGTCGCGCGGCTCGAAGGAGTTGGAGTCGGTCCAGCAGTCGTTGCAGCCGGAGACCGCGGAGCCGCCGTTGTCGAAGTCCTTGTTGCCGCGGATGCTGTTGACGGTGACGTCCTCGGGACGGATGTGGTGCAGGTCGGTGCCCGGTCCGGCGCTGGTGGTGAAGCCGCCGCGCGACTGTGCCCACACGTGCTCACGGTTCCAGTTGCCGGTGCTGCCGCCGAAGCTGTTCTTGGAGATCGAGCGCCCGGTGTAGAGCTCGATGACGTTGGCGGAGTTGTTGGGGTCCTGGTCGGTGTCCTTGAGCGCGGTCCACACCGCGTCGTACGACAGCTTCGTGTGGGTGTCGATGATGTCGTGCAGCGCGGTGCGCAGGGCGGTGCCGGACTTGCCGACGGCGGGGGCGTAGTAGGTGGAGTCCCACGGGCTGGTGCCGCCGGTGGGCGGCGGCTCGGTGGTCCCGCCGCCCGCGAGCGCGAAGGCGGACGTGCTCGTCATGCCCGGGTGGGAGAAGTAGGCCGACAGCGCGCCGGTGACGTCGATCTGCTTGCCCATCAGCGACGGGTTGGTGCGCAGGCCCCACTGGGAGCGGAAGGCAGACGGGATCTGCACGTAGAGCATCGACGAGGTGCTGGTCGTCGACGCGGAGTCGGCGATCGCCAGCGCGTAGTCGTTGGGGAAGCCGGAGCGTACGACGGTGCTGGTGGCGGTCGGCTGCCCGACGACGTAGCCGCGGACGGTCTGCGTGGCGCCGGTCTGCTGCCCGATGGCCTGGCTGACGGTGATCGGCGTGGCCGCGGCCGCGGGGGCGGTCGCCGACGGCACCAGCACCGGAACCGCGAGAGACAGGGCCAGCGAGAGCGAGAGGGACAGGGCGAGGGTCAGGGAGGTGACAAGGGCGCTCGTGCGGGAGCGGCCCTTCCCGAGAAGGAGGGTCATGGCGGTGATCGTGCCGCACCACGAGGGCGGAGGGAAGAGGTCCGAGATGTCAGGGAAGTGTCCAGAAATCGTCTGCGCAACTCGTAGTGCCTGAGACACACTCGTCACTTCCCACGCTCTGGACCCAGCAGTGGTGGTGCCAGCGGTGCCGGTGGGACGCTCCGCACGCTCAGATGGACTGCGCTAGACCCCCTTACACCCTGATCACCACAGTTCTGCCAAAACGCCACGGAATGTCGCGGGACTCTTTAGGTTGAGTCTGCTTCGGTCCCCCCGGGGCACGTTTCGTCGTCGAAGTCGCTCACCAATCGCGAGGCACACATGACTCAAGATGCAGCCCAGCCCCGCAAGGGCGCGGGTCTCTCGGTCGCAGGATGGCCGCTGCGCCGCAAGATGGCGCTCGCGCTCGCCATCCCGCTGCTGCTCGCCGCCGTGCTCGGTGGGCTTCGCGTGACCGGCGACTACAGCGACTCGCGCCAGGCCGCGAGCAGTGCCCGCCAGGTCACGATCATCCAGCCGGCGATCGACTACCTGACCGCCTCCGAGGCGGCCATGGTCGCGGCGCAGACCGACAGCGCAGCCAGCCAGGGCGACCTCATCGACTCCATCAGCGACATCGCCACGTCCGCGGAGACACTGGGCCAGGCCCGCGAGGGCGCCGACCTCGACGAGCGGCAGGCCGCCCACGTCGACGCGCTGCTCGACCTCAGCCAGGCCATGCGCGGCGCCGGCGCAGAGAACCTCGGCCCCGCGACGTGGATCGCCCTCGTGCGCCAGCTCGAGTCGAGCGTCTCGCAGCTCATCACCAGCGTGAACGCCGCCCAGGAGACCCCCGAGCCCCGCCTCGAGCAGCTCTCGCAGGCCATGAGCGGCCGGCTCTCCCTCGCCCTGCAGCAGGGCCTCATCGCCACCACGCTCTCGCAGTCGAGCTCGCAGGAGCTCTTCTCGGAGATCGGCGTGGAGGCGGCCGCCATCGACCGTCTCGCCGGCTCTGTGGAGGGCGCGGACGAGCAGACCGCCCTGCTCCGTACGCAGAACACCCGCCACGCGGGCCAGATCCGCGACGACTCCGCCACCAACCTCGACGGCCGCGACGCCTACGCGCCCTACGACGAGATCACCCAGACGCTCGTGACCGGTGTGACCGAGACCCTCGACGAGGCCGCCTCGGACGCCCAGCGCAACGCCCTCGTCGGTGCGGTCCTCACGCTGATGGCCCTCGCCGCCGCCGTCCTCCTGGCCCTGTTCGTTGCCCGCAGCCTCCTCGAGCCGATCGGCAAGGTCCGTGAGGGCGCCCTCGCCGTGGCCCGCCACCGCCTGCCCGACGCCGTCGCCCGGATCCGTGCCGGCCAGGAGCCCGAGCCGATCCGGACGATCGACGTCACCACCAACGAGGAGATCGGCCAGGTCGCGCGTGCGGTCGACGACCTCCACCGCCAGGCCATCCACCTCGCCTCGGGTGAGGCCCAGCTGCGCCAGACGGTCAACGCGATGTTCGTGACGCTGTCGCGCCGCTCGACCTCGCTGGTCAACCAGCAGCTCGCGCAGATCGAGCGCCTCGAGCACGACGAGGAAGACCCCAAGCGCCTCGAGTCGCTCTTCCGCCTCGACCACCTCGCCTCGCGCATGCGCCGCACGGCCGACTCGCTGCTCATCCTGGCCGACGCACCGAACCGTGCGGCCGGGCAGTTCAGCCTCACCGTCGGCGAGGCCCTCCAGGCCGCTACCTCCGGTGTGCAGGACTACCAGCGCGTGCAGATCCTGTCGCACCTCAGCACCCGCGTCGGTGACGAGGCGGCCGCCGACGTGGTCCACCTGCTCACCGAGCTGGTCGACAACGCGCTCAGCTTCTCGCCGCCCGCCGAGCCGGTGCGCCTGGCCGCGAAGCTCGGCGAGGACGGCGTCACCATCACCATCACCGACTCCGGCCTGGGCGTGCCCCCGGCCGAGCTGGAGCAGCTCAACAGCGACCTGCGCCACGGCGCCGAGGCGACGCCCGACACCGCCCGTCGCATGGGCCTGTTCGTGGTCTCCCGTCTCGCCGAGCGCCACGGCATCACCGCCAGCCTGGCGCGCAACCCCGGTGGCGGCATGACGGCCTCCGTCGTGCTCCCGCCGTCCGTGCTGCCCGACCTGCCGCAGGCCAGCGCGCCTGCCGCCGCTCCGGCCGCCGCCGCGGCCGCCGCGCCGGTGGCCGAGTCCCTCGACACCTCCGCCGTCGCCGCGAAGACCGAGTCCAAGCGCGAGGCCCGCAACCGGGCCCGCGTGGAGAAGGCCCAGGCCAAGGCTGCCGACAAGGCCGCTGCCAAGGTGAGTGAGAAGGCCGCCGAGCCTGCTGCTGCTGCTGCCGCCGCAGCCCCCGTGGCCGCAACCGCCGCTCCCGCCACCCCGGAGCCGGCCGCCGCACCTGCCGCCGCACCGGCCGCCGCTGCGTCCGTCCCGACTCCGGACCGGCCCTCGCTCGAGAGCCTGCTGCCCCGTCGCGAGCCCGGCGCCAACATCCCGCGCACCGGCGCCGACGCCTTCCTGCCGCCGGAGACCTCCGGCGCCACGGGCCCGCTGTTCGGCAAGCGCGCCGAGCCCGCCGCGGACGCCTCCCCGGCACCGGCCGCTCCGGACACCGCGGCGGGAAGGGCCGAGAAGGTCGCCTCCGTCGTCCCGATCACCGCGCTGGCCTCGCGCCAGCGAGCACAGGCCGTCGAGGAGGCCCGCACCGAGGCCCGGGCCGCGGAGCCCACCCCGGCTCCCGAGCCCGCCGCCGAGCCCGTCGCAGCCGCCGAGGAACCGGTCGAGGAGCCCGCCCGGGCCGCCGACCCGCTCTCGGACCCGCTGTCGGACCCGCTGCCCGACGACGCCTTCGACGCCCCGCAGCAGCCCGCTGCGGAGGTGCAGGTCGAGCCGGAGCGCGAGGTGCACCCCGAGCCCGAGCAGACGGCCGTCGCCGCGACCCGACGTCCCGACGTCGAGGTCGACGCCGACGACCCGCTGGGCCTCGGCAGCTCGCAGCGCGAGACCACTCCCGAGACCGTGCCCGAGCCGGCCGCCGTCGAGCCCGAGCCCGTCGTCGCCCAGGTCGAGCCGGAGCGCGAGCCGGAGCCGGTCGTGGCCCAGGTCGAGCCCGAGCCTGAGCCCGTGCCGGTCGCCGAGGAGGCGCCCGCGCCAGAGCGCGAGCCCGCTGCGGCGGCGTACGGTGCCGACGTCCTCGGCAGCGCGTACGCCCCACTGGCCACCACCAACCTCGCGACCAACGGCCACGGCCAGAACGGCAGCAACGGTCACGCGGCCAACGGCATTGGCAACGGCAACGGCGCCACGGTGCGTGCCGGCAGCGACGCGCCCATCTTCAAGTCGATGCGCTCGGGCTGGCTCGCCAGCGAGGGCGACGGCGAGTTCCACCACACCGAGATCGACCGCGGATGGGAGATCGCGGAGAAGGCCGCGGAGGAGGCGCCGGTGGCCGAGTCCACCGTCACCGGACTGCCGCGACGTGCCCCCGGGGAGCGCCTGGTCCCCGGTAGCGTGACCCCGCCCACGGCGGCGAAGACGCGTGACCCCGAGGCGATCCGCCGCCGCCTCCAGGCACACAAGGCGGGCGTGTCCCGCGGCCGCAAGGCAGTCCAGAGTCCCTCTCAGCACACGGAAGCAGGCCCCGCATGACGCACGAATCCGCCGCCCCCGCCGTCGGCATGAACAACGCCGGTGACGACCGCGACCTCGACTGGGTGATGTCGCGCTTCGTCGAGGAGGTTCCCGACGCCGCGCACGCCATCCTCGTCTCCGCCGACGGCCTCCTGATGGCCTCGAGCACCAGCATCCCCGGTGAGCGTGCCGAGCAGGTCGCCGCCGTCTCCTCCGGGCTCGCCAGCCTCGCGGTCGGCGCCGCCCGCCTCTTCGAGGGCGGCTCGGTGATGCAGACCATCGTCGAGATGGAGATGGGCTTCCTCATGCTGATGAGCGTCGGTGACGGGTCGAACCTCACCGTCCTCACCACCGAGGAGGCCGACATCGGCCAGGTGGGCTACGAGATGGCCCTGCTGGTGGACCGCGTGGGACGTACCGTCGAGGCCCAGGCCCGCGTCGGTACGGGCGGCTGAGCAAGCCCACCGTCATGACGCCGCCACACGAGCCGGAGGACGAGGGCGCCTACCGCCCCCGCCTGATCCGCTCCTACACCATCACCGCAGGTCGGACGGCCACCAGTGTCGACCTGGCCATGGAGGCCACGTTGCGCCTCCAGGCTGGTGCGGAGGCGCCCGTCCTCTCCCCTTCTGCCGCGCAGGTCCTCGAGGTCTGCGACCGCCGATCCGTGGCCGAGGTCTCGGCCCTCACCAAGATGCCGATCGGCGTCACCCGGGTGCTGCTGGGCGACCTCATCGAGCAGGGACTCATCCGGATCCAGGCCACCATCACCGACAAGTCGTCGACAGATGAGCGTCTCGAGCTCATCGAAAGGACCCTCCGTGGACTTCGAAACTACTAAGGCACAGCGAGCGGCTGCGTCGACGAAGATCGTCATTGCTGGCGGCTTCGGCGTCGGCAAGTCGACGCTCGTCGGCGCCGTCTCGGAGATCGACCCGCTGCGCACCGAGGCACTCGTCACCAACGAATCCGAGGGCGTCGACGATCTCGCCGCCGTGCCGACGAAGGCCACGACCACCGTGGCCATGGACTTCGGTCGACTGACGCTGGCGGAGGACCTGGTCCTCTACCTCTTCGGCACGCCCGGCCAGCGGCGCTTCTGGTTCATGTGGGACGACCTGTGCCGCGGCGCCATCGGCGCCATCGTGCTGGTCGACGTGGCCCGCCTCGACGAGTCGTTCTCGCCGCTGGACTACTTCGAGTCCAAGGGCATCCCCTTCATCGTCGCCGTCAACGAGTTCGACGGCGTCCCGCGCTACCCCGCCGAGGAGATCGCCGCCGCGCTGGCCCTGCCCGCCGACGTACCGATCATCAGCCTCGACGCCCGCGACCGCGAGCAGGCCAAGGGCGCGCTCGTGAAGATCACCGAATACTCGCTCATGCGGCTTCGTGAGTCGCTCACCGTGAATGCGAACTGAACCATGACCGTCCGTCGCTCTCCCGTCCTCCGCACCGCCTCCGCGGTCCTGTCCTCCGTGGCGCTGATGGCCACGCTGGGTGCCTGCGGAGGTGCCGCCAGCGGGGAGTCGGCCGACTCCCTGACCGAGGTGTCCCTGGTCTTCGAGGGCGCGCTGACGGTGTGCACCGACATGCCCTACGCGCCCTTCGAGTACGAGGAGAAGGGCAAGCCGACCGGCTTCGACATCGACCTCATCCGCAAGGTGGCCGACTCGCTGGAGGCCGACCTCGACGTGATCGACGTGTCCTTCGACGACATCACCTCGGGCGACTCGCTCAACAACGACGTCTGCGACGTGGCCATCTCCGCGATGACCATCACCGGCGAGCGGGCGCGCGTGCTCGACTTCTCCAGCCCCTACTTCGACGCCAAGCAGGCGCTCATCACGCCCCGCGGCTCGGGCCTCGACGCGGTCGAGGAGCTGGCCGGCAAGCGCGTCGGCGTGCAGAAGGACACCACCGGCGAGACCTACCTGAGCGACTTCGCCCCCGACAGCACCCAGGTGAGGGCGTACGACGACGCGGCCGGCCTGCAGGCGGCGCTCGCTGCCGGCGAGCTCGACGCCGCGATGCTCGACAACACGGTGTCGGGGCAGTTCGTCTCCGACAACCCGCGCCTGAAGCTGGCCCGGGAGTTCGACACCGGTGAGCAGTACGGCATGGCGGTGAAGAAGGACGGCAACATCCCGCTCCTGCGTCAGATCAACAGCGTGCTCGCCGACCTGCGCCAGGACGGCAGCTACGACAAGATCTACGGCACGTACTTCGGCTGAGCCTCCTCCGGGAGCCTGCCACGAGCGGTGTCCCAGCCACCCACCTCACGTGAGGAGTGTGGCTGGGGCACCGCTCTCGTGCGTCCGGGGTCCGGGCAGTGGCGGTCGGCCTCAGGGCGCGATGGTCAGGAACAGGAACGAGGCGAAGAGGACCAGGTGCACGCCGCCCTGCAGCGGCTTGGCGCGCCCGGGCACGACGGTGAGGATCGACACCGCGGCGGTCAGCAGCAGGAGCACCGTCTGGAGCTGGTTGAGCCCGAGCTCGAGCGGGCCGTCGAGCCAGATGCTGGCGATGGCGATGGCGGGGATGGTGAGGCCGATGGAGGCCATCGCCGAGCCGAGCGCGAGGTTCAGGCTGACCTGCACCCGCTGGCGGGCAGCCGCTCGGACGGCCGCGATGGACTCGGGGGCGAGGACGAGCAGGGCGATCACCACACCGACGACCGCCTGCGGGAAGCCCAGCGCTGCGACGCCGGACTCGATGGCCGGGGACTCGATCTTGGCCAGGCCGACGACCGCGACCAGCGAGACGACGAGCAGGCCGAGGCTGGCGAGCGCGGCCCGGTCGGTGGGCGGGTCGGCGTGGCCGTCCTCGTCGAGGTCGACCGGCTCGTGCTCGAAGCCGTCGGAGGCCGCCTCGCGCTCGGCGGTCCGGTCGGCGGCCCGGTCGGACGCGGCGGCCGCGGCCTCGGCCTTGGTGGCGACCATCGGGACGTACTGACCCGGGGCGACCGGGAGGAAGAAGTCGCGGTGCCGGATGGTCTGGGTGAAGACGAACATGCCGTAGAGCGCCAGTGACGCGATCGCGGCGAAGGCCAGCTGGGCGCCGGTGAACTCCGGGCCGGGCTCGGACGTGGTGACCGCCGGCACCACCAGGCAGAGCACGGCCAGCGCGATCACGGTCGCCAGCGCGGCGCCGGTGCCCTCGGGGTTGAACACCGCGAGGTGGTGCTTGAGCGCACCCACCAGCAGCGAGATGCCGACGATGCCGTTGAGGGTGATCATCACCGCGGCGAAGACGGTGTCGCGGGCCAGGCCGGCGGCGTCCTTGTCGCTGGTGACCATCAAGGTGACGATCAGCCCGACCTCGATGATGGTGACCGCGACCGCCAGCACCAGCGAGCCGTAGGGCTCACCGACGCGGTGCGCGACGACCTCGGCGTGGTGGACGGCGGCGAGCACGGCGGCCACGAGCAGCACCGCGAGCACGCCGAGGACGATCCCCTCGGGATGGGCGAACCACGCTGGCACGAGGGCGACGATGGCCACGATCGGGGCAAGGGTCGTCCAGGAAGGGCGGCTCATGGCTCAACCCTAGGGCGCCCGCCTGAGCGCGATCCTCAGGTCTCGGGAGTCGTCAGCTTCTCCAGCCGCGCGCGCAGTAGCGGGACCCGGTGGCTGTTGCCGGCGAGGGTGACGTACTGCTCGCCGAAGATCGCGAGCAGGGCGTCGTCGAGGCGGCGTACGGCTCCGGCGGGGTAGCGGTAGCCCATCCGGCGGATCACCGCGTCGGCGTCGACGGAGGTGAGCAGGTCGGCGAGGTCGTCGATGCTGTCGATGCCGAGCTGGGTGAGGAGGTCGGCGATCCAGTCGTAGTGGTCGGTGTGCGACCAGCCGGCGTCGCTGTAGTGGCCGGCGAGGAAGGTCGCGAGGTCCTGGCCGACGATGCGGTCGGCCTCCGGCTCGGTGGTGCTGCCGGGCGCGGCGGCCTGGATGCGCTCGCGGATCGTGGCGAACTCGCGGTCGGCGAGCTCGATCAGCCCGGCGGCGAGGGTGAAGCGGCGGTCGAGGTCGGCTGCGGCGTCCTCGGGGACGTTGCCCTTGTAGCGGATGTCGTGCTCGAACTCCGCCCACGCGTGCTGCAGCACGGTGCGCACCTGGACGCTCGCGCGGTGGCCCTCGAGCACGGGGAGCTCGGCGCCGGCGCGGGTCTCGACCAGCAGGTGCCGACTGGCGTAGCCGAAGCGACCGGACCGGGCCGTCTCCTCGCCCAGGTCGCGGTCGTCGAGCATCACCAGCTCGTCGTCGAGCACCTCGGCGACGGCGGCGACGTCGCTGTGGACGTAGGTGATGACGCGGACACCGATCTGGTCGGTGATCTGGTCGAGCGGGTCGGGGTAGAGGGGGCGTCCGCCCTCGGTGCGGTTGGCCTTCGCCGCGAACGACGCCACGCTCTTCGTGCGCCCGGTGACGCTGAGGTAGTCGATGCCGGCGTCGTCGAGGAGCACCTGGATGAGGGCGACGTAGGCCTGGGTGGCGGACGCGAGCTGCGGCTGCCGCGCCGCATAGGCGCGTACGGCCTCGCGCACCGGCTCCTGCTCGCTCATGGCGCCCAGCCTGCCAGTCGGGGTGTCGCGGCGTCGACGGCGCACCCGGTCCGGCCCGGGATCCGCCCCGTCACGGCTAACGTCTGACCACCATGACTACTCGGACGCGCACGACCCAGCCCGCCCCCCGCCGCACCCGCTCCGCCGCCGGGGTGCTCCTCGCCCTCGGGCTCGTGGCCGGCCTGGCCGCCTGCGGCGACGACGCGACCGAGGACACCGCCACAGACCCGGCGCCCTCGAGCTCGCCGACCGAGGTCGAGACGACCGAGCCCGCGCCCGAGCCGAGCGAGCCGGCGCCGAGCGAGGAGCCGCCCGTTCCCGAGGCCCAGGTGGTGGAGGCGACAGGATCCGCCGGCGTGGCCGAGGCCACGGTGGTGGCCGCGACCGAGGGCGGCGGCTCCGTGTCCACGCTCGCCTTCGCGCTGGACACCGAGCAGGCCGTCGCGGACTTCGCCGTCGAGCTGCGCTCCGGCCTGGGGGAGAGCGTCTCGGCGAGCGTCGCGGACCTTGCCGCGGAGTCGCCCGACGCCACGCCCTACGGCGCCGTCGCGCACATCGGCTGCGAGGCGCCGACGAGCGTGGCGATCGAGGCCGGAGAGGCCGGCTTCGAGGTCGTCCCGGCGCTGCCGAAGAGCACCGTGCAGTGCTTGGCGCCGGTGACGTACGTCGTGCTGTTCGCCGCGCCGAACGCCTGAGCGCCCGTCAGGGAGTCGACGTGGTCGTCGGCGGGACCGGGGTCGGGGTCATGGTCGGGGTCTCGGTCGGCGGCACCGTCGGCGGCAGGATCGGGACCACCGGGGGCAGCGCTGCGTGGTAGACCACGCCGAACGCGTTGGGCACCAGGCGCTCGCCGCCGTCGGAGGGCTCGTTGACGATGCCCATCGCACCGGTGCCGGTGCGGGTGTACATCGCCGAGGAGCCGCCGCCGTCGAGGTTGATCGCGTTCTCCGCGCCGAGAGCGGCCATCAGGTCGGCGAGCTCGACCATGGTGTAGCCGCGGCTCGCGGTCGAGCGGCCGTCGACGACGAGGATGAAGAGCTTGCGCCCGTCGGCGTCGATGCCGACCGCCGTACGCGGGTGGGCGATGGTGTTGTTGATGACGGTGCGCACGCCGTTGACCAGCAGCGGCCGGTCACCGCTGATGGCGACGGTGGGACGCCCGCCCACGAAGCGCGTAGCCACCGTGATCTTCTTGCCCCTCTTCAGGGTCTTCAGCTTGGCGGCGGCCGGTCCGGTGCCGATGAGGACCTTGTCCTTCTTCCCGATCTTCATGCCGCTGGAGAGCTTCGGGCGGTTGGACACGACGCGGTTCTTGCGCAGGACGACCTCACGGGCACGGGCCTTGCCGCCGGTGACCTGGTAGCCGGGGGTGCGGTTGAACGCGTGGGTGAAGACGCCGATCTCGCCGGCCGGGATGCTGGGGTGGTTGATGCCGCTGACCGACCACCTCCGCCGCTGGCGGATCGTGTTCTGCACGGTGATCGGGCTGACGTGCGGTCCGGCAGCGTCGAACCACAGCGTCGAGTTCACACCGGGGATCCAGCCCTCGCGCGAACCGGTCAGGATGCCCGCCTCGCGGTCGACCGACGTGCCGAGTGGCGCGTTGGTCCGGCCGATGTCGAAGAAGTCGCCGTTGACGGCGGTCAGGGCCTGGCTCCAGGCGCCGAGCTGGCTGACGGTCTTGCGGCTGGTGACGAACGTCGGCGACAGCTCCTCGAAGGAGATGTCGGCCGCGTCGAGGCTGACGCTCACCAGGTTCATCCGGACCTGGCCGACCGGCTGGCGGCCGTCGACCTGGTCCCACTCGCGCAGGGTGACGCCGGGCGCGATCTCGTAGCTGACGTCGTTCTTCACCTGCGCCGAGCGTCCACGCAGGTTCGGCGGGGGACCGACGACGATGCCGGGCTTGCCGTCGGAGGTCTGGTTGCGTCCGCGGTAGCCGCCCTGCGCGCCGGAGAGGCTGCCGCGGTCCGAGGCGGCGTCGCCGGAGCCCGTGCGACTGCCCTCGTCGGCGACCGACGGTGCGACCCCGAGCCCGGCCACCAGCACGCCGGCCGTGGCGATCGTCAGGAGTCGGGTGCGGGACAGCGGCGAGGTCGACCGTGGGGTCGACGGGGAGGCAGCAGGGCGGCGCGAGAAGACGGACACGCGTTCCAGAGTAAAGGACGTCGTGGGACTCGTGGGATTGTTGGGACGAAGCGTCCCGGAGCGGCGTACGTGTGCGCCTAGGCTGCGGCTCGTGCCCGTCGCGCCCGGACCCGTCGTGTGGAACACCCTCCACGCCGCCGACAACCTCGAGGTGCTGCCGCGGCTGGAGCCCGGTTCGGTCGACGTCGTCTACACCGACCCGCCCTACAACACCGGCAACGACTTCGCCTACGCCGACCGCTTCCGCGACGGCTCCCACGCCGATCCGTACGCCGGGCGCCACGCCGCGTGGACCGCGATGATGCGCCCGCGCCTCGAGGCCGTGCGCGAGGTCCTCGCCCCGCACGGCGCGGTCTTCGTCAGCATCGACGACAACGAGGCGGCGCACCTGCGGCTGCTGATGGACGAGGTGTTCGGCGAGGCCAACTTCCTCGCCCAGATCGTCGTCAACCTCAACCCCAAGGGCCGTCAGCTCGGCCGGGGCTTCGCGACCAGCCACGAGTACGTCCTGGCGTACGCCCGCCACCTGCCCGCGTGCGTCGTCGACGGCAGCACCACCGACTCGGTCGACGAGTCGGACTTCCCGCTCAGCACCGCCGACGGGCGGCGCTTCCGTTACCTGCCGCTGCGCAACACCAACAAGAAGTTCAACCCGATCACCGCGCCGACCCTGCACTTCGCGCTGTACGGCGATCCGACGACCGGTCGCGTGGCCACCACCGAGTTCCCCGGCAGCCTGGCGCTCACCCCCGTCTTCGGCGACGGCCGGCCGGCGGTGTGGCGGTGGTCGCGACCGCGCGTCGACGAGCGCCCCGACGACCTCGAGTGCCGGGTGATCCGCGGGCGCACCGGCGAACGGGCCGACATCTTCCAGCGCGACTGGCTGCACCGCGAGGGCGGACGGCGCAAGAAGCTGCGCACCATCTGGCTCGCCGAGGAGATCGGCTCCACCGACACCGCCGTCGCCGAGCTCAAGGCCCTCGTCGGCCACGTCTTCGAGTCACCGAAGCCCACCGGGCTCGTACGCCGCATCCTCGCCACCCTGCCGAGCGACGTCGTCGTGCTCGACCCCTTCGCCGGCAGCGGCACCACCGGCCACGCCGTCGCCCTCGCCAACGCCGCCGACGGCGGCACCCGCCGCTGCATCAGCATCAACTCCACCGAGCCGACCCGACCGGGGTCCAACGCCCACGTCGCGGGCCTGGCAACCGTCGCCGACATCACCCGCGCCCGCCTCACCGCTGTCGCCGAGCAGGTCGGCGGCGGCTTCTCGGTGGTCGAGCCTTTCGGTGGTTGAGGTGCGAGCGCAGCGAGCCTCGAAACCACGTGGCGGGTTCGCAGGTTTCGAGGCTCGTCGCTGGCGCTCCTCACACCTCAACCAGCGAGGGTGTCGCCCCTCCGGTGGTTGAGGTGCGAGCGCAGCGAGCCTCGAAACCGTGTTGTCCACAGATTGCGGGAGACCATCGAACGGGCGGTGCTCCGGCAGCATCATCAGAAGATGCCCTACGTCTACATGTTGCGCTGCGCGGACGGCTCCTACTACGTCGGCAGCACCCGCAACCTCGAGCTGCGGATGTTCCAGCACGACTCGGACCGGGACGGGGCCTCCTACACGCGGTCGCGCCGCCCCGTGACACTCGTCTGGCAAGCGGAGGTGGAACACGTGGGGGAGGCGTTCAGCCTCGAGAAGCAGATCCAGGGATGGGGTCGCAAGAAGCGCGAGGCGTTGATACGCGGCGACTTCGAGGTCCTGCCTGGATTGTCGTCCCGTCGCGGCGGCAAGCCCCCTTCCGGTGGTTGAGGTGCGAGCGCAGCGAGCCTCGAAACCACGTGGCGGGTTCGCAGGTTTCGAGGCTCGTCGCTGGCGCTCCTCGCACCTCAACCAGCGATGGGTTCGAGGCTCGTCGCTGGCGCTCCTCGCACCTCAACCAGCGATGGGTTCGAGGCTCGTCGCTGGCGCTCCTCGCACCTCAACCAGCGAGGGGTTTCGAGGCTCGTCGCTGGCGCTCCTCACACCTCAACCAGCGAGGGGTTTCGAGGCTCGTCGCTGGCGCTCGCGGGCTACTCGACCACCGATATGGAAGCGCTGGCTGTCAGCGGACGCCGGCAGCGCGCTCGAGGGCCTTCAGCTCGTCGTCGAGGTGGGTCAGCAGGACCTGCAGGTGCGGGACGGTGCGTCGGCAGCCCGTCAGGCCGAAGCACATCTTGCCGTCGTAGGAGGTGCAGGTGATGTTGAGCGCCATGCCGTTGATCGGGATGGACAGGGGATAGGTGCCGGTGAGCTTCGCGCCGTTCCAGTAGTGGGTGGTGCGCGGGCCGGGGACGTTGCTGACGATGAGGTTGTAGGGCGGGCGCACGATGCCCTGCATCCGGAAGACCGGGCCGAGGATCGCCGGCGCCTGGCCGAGCGCGCTCATCGCGAGGATCTGCGTCGGCGTCATCGCCGAGAGCCCGTCCTTGCCGTCCTTCATCGACCTGTTGATCGCCGTGAGCCGGTCGGCCGGGTCGGCGAGGTGGGTGCCGAGCTGCACCATCACCGCGCCCACGGCGTTGCCGCCGTCGGACGACGCGAGCTGTGACTGCTTGGCGTTCAGGCCCACCGGGACCATCGAGACGAGTGTCGTCTCGGGCAGCGCGTCCATGTCGAGCAGGTAGGTGCGCATCGCGCCGCTCACCATCGCGAGCACGACGTCGTTGATGGTGGTGCCGGTCGCCTTGCCGACGGCGCGCAGCCGCTCGACCGGCCAGTCCTGGGCAGCGAAGCGGCGCGAGCCGGTGATGTTCTGGTTGATCATCGTGCGGGGGGCGTAGAGCGAGAGCGCGGAGGTCTCGTTGCGCACGCTCTTGTTGAGGGTGCGCACCAGCGCGCCGGGCATCCCCGCCGCCTCGGACGCGATCGCGAGCGCCGTACGCACGGTGGCGGCCGAGACGTCGGCGAGCGACGCGCCGCCGTCGTCGCTCGGCTGCTGCTGGCGCGGCGCGCGCGGACGCATCGCCCACGGTGCGGGCATGTTGCGCTCGTCGGGGTCGGTCGAGAGCACGCTGGCCAGCAGGCGCATCGCGGAGACGCCGTCGACGAGTGCGTGGTGGGTCTTGGTGTACATCGCGACCCGGCCGTCACGCAGGCCCTCGATGATGGTCGCCTCCCACAGCGGGCGCTCCCACGCCAGCCTCGTGCTGTGCAGGCGCGAGCACAGCTCGAGCAGCTCGCGGATCCGGCCGGGCTTGGGCAGCGCGCTGTGGCGCACGTGGTGCTCGATGTCGAACTGCTCGTCGGGCTGCCACACCAGCTGGCCCGCCGTACGCACGGAGCGGTGCGGGTGCTTGAGGAAGAGGGGAGCGACCTGCTCGACGTCGCGCATCTGCTCGTACATCTCGCGGACGTAGCCGCGGCCCGCGCCCTCGGGCTTCTCGAAGAGCTGGAGCCCGCCGACGTGCATCGGCATGTTGCGGTTCTCCGCGAGCAGGAAGCCGGTCGCTGTCGGGTCGATCGGGTCCACCACTGGGTTCTCTCCTCCGCGTGCGCCTCGTCCCCCGGGCCGAGGTCGTCGGGGCATCCTCTCGTCCGGTGACGACAGCCACAAGGGCGCCGTCCAGCGACGGCTCGGTGCAGGGAGCTGCGGGTCAGGCCTCGAGCGAGTGGGCGAGCTCGGCGACCAGGGCGTCGACGACGGCGACCAGGTCGCCGCCGGACTCGTGCGCGACGGCCCGCTGACGCTGGTAGGACGCCCCGCGCCGCGGGATGTCGGCGACGGTGCGCAGCTCTGCCTCGCAGTCCAGGCGCTGCGCCACGGGTGTGAGCCGCTCGAGCAGGTCGTCGAGGTCGTCGGTGACCAGGCGCTCGCGGTTGGTGTCGTCGAGGATCACGATCGCGTCGAGGCCGTAGCGCGCGGCGCGCCACTTGTTCTCCTGGACCTGCCACGGCGGCAGCGTCGGGAGGGTCTCGCCGGCAGCGAGGCGGGTGTCGAGGTCGACGACGAGGCAGTGCATCAGGGCGGTGAGGGCGGCGACCTCGCCGAGGTCGGACATGCCGTCGCAGATGCGGTTCTCCAGCGTGCCGAGGTGCGGCGCGGGCCGCAGGTCCCAGCGCACGTCGGACATCGAGTCGATGATCCCGGTCGTCGTCTGGTCCGCGATGCAGGCCTCGAACTCGGCCCACGTGTCGAAGGTGAAGGGGAGCCCGGCGGTCGGCAGCTGCTGGAACATCAGCGCCCGGTTGGAGGCGTAGCCGGTGTCCTGCCCGGCCCAGATCGGCGAGCTGGCCGACAGCGCGAGGAGATGCGGGTACGTCGTCAGCAGCGAGGCGAGCACGGGCATCACCCGGTCGCGCTCGGGCATCCCCACGTGCACGTGCACGCCCCAGATGAGCATCTGGCGGCCCCACCACTGGGTCCGGTTGATGAGCTCGGCGTAGCGGTGGCCCTCGGTCAGCTGCTGGTCGGACCAGTCGGCGAAGGGGTGGGAGCCGGCGCCCAGCAGGTCCACGCCGAGCTCCGCGGCGGCGGGGACGACGACCGACAGGGTGTCGCGCAGGTCGACGACGGCCTCGCCGACCGTGTCGCAGATCCCGGTCACGACCTCGACGGTGTTGCGGAGCAGCTCCTTGTGCAGCCGGGTCGGGTCGTCGAGGCGCCCGCCGGCCAGCTCGTGGACCTCCGAGGCGACGCTGACCAGGTCGCGGGTGACCCGGTCGACGAGGGAGAGCTCCCACTCGACGCCGAGCGTGGGCCGCTGCGACGCGTGGAAGTCGATGCGCATGCGACCACTCTAGGGAGGGGGCCGCGGGCAGGGCTCACCCCTGTGACCGTGGGCCGGGCGGCGGTGCGAGCATGGCCCGGTGGACCAGCACGACCAGCTCTCCGGAGACAGCGAACCGACCGAGGAGGCCGAGGCCGCCGCGCGCGCCGACGCCACCCGCGAGGTGCACCTGACGATGGACCTGTGCCTGCGGATCGGGGAGATGCTGCTCTCCTCGGGAGCGGGCGCCGCCGACGTCACGGCGACGATGCGCTCGGTGGCCGACCACCTCGGGCTGCGTCAGGCCGAGATCGACGTGACCTTCACGGCGCTGTCGATGAGCTTCCAGCGCTCGCCCGACGACGTACCGATGCTGATGATGCGCCACGTCCAGCAGCGCGACATCGACTACGAGGACCTCACCGCCGTCGACCACCTCGTGCGCGACATCCTCACCGACCAGGCCGACCTCTACCTCGCGCGCTCGCGGATGGCCACGATCGTCTCGCTCGGTCACGCCTTCCCACGGTGGGCGGTGACCATCGCGTGGGCGGTGATGGCCGCGGCGGTCGGCGTCTTCCTCGGCGGCGGCCTGGTGGTGTCAGCGGTGGCGGCCGTCTCGGCCACGCTCATCGACCGGGTGCAGATCGTGCTGGCCCGACGCCGGCTGCCCTTCTTCTACCTCCAGGTCGCCGGTGGTGCGATCGCGACGCTGCTGGCCGCGGGGGTGGCCGCGACCCCGATCGAGGTCGATCCGTCGCTCGCGGTGACCGCCAACATCATCATGCTCCTCGCCGGCATCGGCCTGATGGGAGCGGTGCAGGACGCGCTCACCGGCTTCTACCTCACCTCGAGCGCGCGCCTCATCGAGGCGATGATGTCGACCGCGGGCATCATCGCCGGCGTCGCGCTGGGCATCTCGGTCGCCGACACGCTCGGCTTCGAGCTCGGCCGGCTGGTGCCCGGCAAGCTCGGCAGCATCTCCGAGCTCCCGTTCGTGCTGGCCGGCGCAGCGGTGTCGGCGGCTGCCTTCAGCGTCGCCTGCTACGCCCCGCGCCGTGCGGTGCTGCCGATCGCGGTGACCACCGCGCTGGCCGCGCTGGTCTCGCAGACCGTCGAGCTCAACGGCTTCGGCCGGGTGGCCGGCGCCGGGATGGCGGCGTTCTTCATCGGTCTCGTCGCCTATGCCGTCGCGGGCCGGGTGCGGGTGCCCCCGCTGGTCGTCGCGGTCCCCGCGATCGTGCCGTTCCTGCCCGGCCTGTCGATCTACCGCGGACTGACGTTCCTCGCCGACGGCGGCTACTTCGTCTCCCAGGGGATCCTGGCGCTGATGACCGCGATCTCGGTCGCGATCGCACTGGCGTCCGGCGTGATCCTGGGGGAGTACGTCGCCCAGCCGCTCAAGCGCGAGGCCCGCAAGCTCGAGAGCCGGCTCGCCGGGCCGCGCCTGGTCGGCCCGTTCCGGGCGATGACGCGCGCCGAGCGGCGGGCGCTCAGGAAGCAGTCAGACGGCTGAGCTCGGCGAGCCAGCGCTCGTGCATGCCGTCGTACGGCGCCTCGCCGGCGCGCACGGCCGCGAGGACCTCGTCGCAGCTGGCCTGCGCGGCCTCGATGACCTCGGCGGGATAGCCGAAGGCGACCTGGTGCTCGGCGAACTCGTCCTCGTCGTCGACGAAGATCTCCCCGGGGCCGGCCGAGAGGTTCTGCGGGGCCGAGCGACGGGAGACCGGTGGTTCCGACGACATCCGGATCACGTCGAGGTCGAGGTCGACCGCGCGGAGGACGTGGCCGTCCCACACGGCGGGGGTGGAGATGTCGACGTAGAGGTCGCACCAGATGCCCGGGGCGTGGAAGGTGGGCAGGCGCCAGCCGCCCTCGGGCACCAACGTCACGCACGCGGCCTCGGAGACGAGCTCGAGGCCGGGACGACGGTTGTGCGTGCCCACCGGGAACCCGATCCACTCACCGTGCTCGTCGGCGCCGAGGAAGATCCCTTCGAACTGCCAGTGCGGGCGCTCGCCCCACTTCGTCATCTCGCAGCGGATCTGGGTCCCGGGCTCCATGCCCGACAACCTAGCGACCGGGCGCTTCCTCGCGCTGAGGGTGGTGACCTCCCCCCTTCGTCGCGCTGGAGCTCGCGGCCCCGCGCAACGAAGTGCCCGCTCGGTGGGTTCCAGCGCAACGAAGTGCCCGCTCGGCGGGTTGCAGCGCGACGAAGCGCCCGGTCACCGGGGGAGGATGACGGTGACCGTCGTGTCGCCCGGCGCGCTCGTCAGCGCCACCGTCCCGCCGTGGGCGGCGACGATCGCCTCGACGAGGGAGAGCCCGAGACCGGCACCGCCGGCGCGCGTGCGGGCGACGTCGCCGCGCACGAAGCGCTCGAACGCGCGCGGGGCGAGCTCGGGGGAGAACCCCGGCCCGTCGTCGTGGACCGTGAAGCCGGACGGGTTCCCGGTGACGGTGACGGTGCTGCCGTCGGGGGTGTACTTCCGGGCGTTGGTGAGCAGGTTGGTGACCACCTGGTGCAGCCGGGCCGCATCCCCGGTGACGGTGAGCGGGGCGTCCGGCAGCGAGAGCCGCCACTGGTGGTCGGGGTCGACGACGCGGGCGTCGTTGACCGCCTCGAGCAGCAGCCGCGACAGGTCGACCGGCTCGCGCTCCAGCGGGCGACCGGAGTCGAGCCGGGCCAGCAGCAGCAGGTCCTCCACCAGGGCGGTCATCCGCGCGGACTCGGTCTCGACCTTGGCCAGCGCCGTGCCGGTGGTCTCGGGCCGGCGGCGGGCCAGCTCGGTGTAGCCGGCGATCGTCGCCAGCGGCGTACGCAGCTCGTGCGAGGCGTCCGCGACGAACTGCCGCACCTGCTGCTCGCTGCGGTGGCGCTGGGCGAGCGAGGACTCGACGTGGTCGAGCATCGCGTTGAGCGCGGAGCCGACCTGCCCGATCTCGGTGCGCTCGTCGGTGAGCCCGGCCGGCACCCGCTCGGCCATCTCGATCTCCCCGGACGCCAGCGGCAGCTCGGCGACGCGGTGTGCCGTGGCCGCGACCTCGCGCAGCGGCGCCAGTTGGCGGCGTACGACGACCACGGCGGCGACCGCCGCGAGCGCGATGCCGACGAGGGTGGCGAGCAGCTCGAGGCGCAGCAGGTCCGCGACGGTGTCCTCGACCTCGTCGAGCGGCAGCCCGGCGACGACCTGCCCGCCCTCGAGGTCGGCGACCGCCACGCGGTAGTCGCCGAGGCCGGGCAGCCGCACCGTGCGCAGGTCGCGGTCGGACTCCTCCAGCCCCGACAGCGCGGCGAGCTGCTCGTCGGTGAGGGCGGTGCCGGGGTCCCAGCCCCTGCCCCCGGACAGCACCATGCCCCGCGGGGTCGCGTCGTCGGGCAGCACGGCCGAGAGCGAGCCCAGCTCCTGGCCCGGACCGAAGTCGTCGTCGCGGGACCCGTCGGGCGCCTGGGGCCGGGGAGCGCTCGGGCCCTCCAGCGTGCGCGACAGCGCGGCGCGCACGTCCTGGTCGAGGCGTCGGTCGAGGTTCTCGCGCATCGCGATCGTGGTGGCCGTGCCGATCGCGAGGGCCGTGACCGCGACGAGCAGCACCACCACGGCGACGAGCCGGGTGGTGAGGGTCAGCGGCCGACCCGGGAGGCGGAGCTGCCTCACGGCGCCGGCTTGAGGACGTAGCCGGCGCCGCGCATGGTGTGAATCATCGGCTCGCGACCCGCGTCGACCTTCTTGCGGAGGTAGGAGATGTAGAGCTCGACGACGTTGGCCTGCCCGCCGAAGTCGTACTGCCAGACGCGGTCGAGGATCTGGGCCTTGCTCAGCACCCGGCGCGGGTTGCGCATGAGGAAGCGCAGCAGCTCGAACTCGGTCGCGGTCAGCGCGATCTCGTCGCCGCCGCGGTGCACCTCGTGGCTGTCCTCGTCGAGGGTGAGGTCGCCGACCACGAGCACGTTGCCCGCGTCGGCCTGCGCGGCAGTGCCGCCGCGACGGATCAGCCCGCGCAGCCTCGCCACGACCTCCTCCAGCGAGAACGGCTTGGTGACGTAGTCGTCGCCGCCGGCAGTCAGCCCGGCGACGCGGTCCTCGACGGCGTCCTTGGCGGTGAGGAAGAGGACCGGCACGTCGCTGCCGTCGGCGCGCATCCGGCGCAGCACCTCCAGGCCGTCGAAGTCCGGCAGCATGATGTCGAGGACGACCGCGTCGGGGCGGAAGTCGCGTGCCGCCGACACCGCGGCGGTGCCGGTGTGCGCCATCCGCAGGTCCCAGCCCTCGTAGCGCAGCGCCATCGCGAGGAGCTCGGCGATGTTGACCTCGTCGTCGACGACGAGCACGCGCACGGGGGAGCCGTCGGGTCGGGTGAGCTGCTGCATGGCAGCATCCTGCCGCCGATTCCTGTGTGGTTGCTGTGCGACTGCTGTCGAGTGCCGGTCAAGGTCTCGGTACGCCTCGCTCGTTCCCCGCTCGGCTACTCGACCACCGAGGAATGGCGCAGCCGGGCCGCCTGCTTGGTCAGGTGGGTCTTCTCGGCGACGTTCGTCGCGAGGGCGGCCGCCTCGGCGTACAGCCGCGCGGCCTCGGCGAGCGCACCGTCCTTCTCGTGGAGGTACGCCGCCACGGCCCGGTGGCGCGGCAGGGCGGGGTCGACCCCGGCGAGCGCCGCGAGGCCCGCGCGGGGGCCGTCCGCCTCGCCGACGGCGACGGCCCGGTTGAGGCGCACGACCGGGCTGCCGGTCAGCGCGAGCAGCTCGTCGTACCACTGCACGACCTGCACCCAGTCGGTCTCCGCCGCGGTCGCGGCGTCGGCGTGGAGGGCAGCGATCGCGGCCTGGAGCTGGAGCTCGCCGCGGCGCTCCTGCGCCAGTGCGGACTGCAGGACCGTCACGCCCTCCTCGATGAGCGCGCTGTCCCACAGCGAGCGGTCCTGCTCGGCGAGCGGGACCAGGGAACCGTCGGCACGGATCCGCGCCGGCCGCCGCGCGTGGTGGAGCAGCATCAGTGCCAGCAGTCCGTCGTTCTCGGGGTCGTCGACGAGCGCGGCCAGCTGCCGGGCCAGCCGGATCGCCTCGGCGGCGAGGTCGACGTCGCCGGAGTAGCCCTCGTTGAAGACGAGGTAGAGCACCCTGCGGACCGTGGCGGGGTCGCCCGGGCGGTCGAAGGACGCGTCAGCGACGGTGCGCTTGGCGCGGCTGATCCGCTGCCCCATCGTGGCCTCGGGCACGAGGTAGGCCTCGGCCACCTGCCGCGTCGTCAGGCCCGCGACCGCCCGCAGCGTCAGCGCCACGGCCGAAGCGGGAGTGAGCGCGGGGTGGGCGCAGAGGAAGAAGACCTCCAGCGTGTCGTCGGCGTCGCGGGCCGGGCCGGCGGCGGGCTCCACCTCGACGGCGACCTCGCGCCGCTCGCGCGCGGACTCGGAGCGCACGCCGTCGAGGAAGCGTCGCCAGGCGACCGTCACCAGCCAGCCCTTGGGGTCGCGGGGCGGGTCGGCGGGCCAGGTGCGCAGCGCCTCCACCAACGCCTCCTGAACCGCGTCCTCGGCCGCCGCGAAGCCTGCTCCGCGGCGGACGAGGACGCCGATGACCGCCGGGACCAGCTCCCGCAGCGGCACCTCATCGAACGGGTCCATCAGGTGCGGGCGTCAGTCCCCGGTGGCGGACGGGGCGCCGTAGAAGGGGCGCACCTCGAGCCACTCGTGGATCGGGCGGCCACCGGCGCCTGGCGCCAGCGACAGCTCGCCGGCCAGCTCGACCGCGCGGTCCCACCCGTCCACGTCGACGACGTACCACCCGGCGATCAGGTCCTTGGTCTCGGCGAAGGGACCGTCGGTGACCGGCCCACGGCCCTCGTCGTCGGCGCGCACGAAGGCGCCCTCGGGGGAGAGGGCCTGCGCGTCGACGAGCTCGCCGTCGGCCTCGAGGCGCTCGCCGAAGGCCTCCATGAAGGCCATGTGCGCGTCGACCTCCTCGGGGGTCCAGCGGTCCATCGGGACGTCGTTCACCGTCGCGGGGGTGCCGCGGTAGTGCTTGAGGATCAGGTACTTCGGCATCTCGTTCTCCTGGGTCAGGTGCAGCCCATCATGGCCGCGTCCACCCCGGGGTCGGAGCCGCCGGCGTGTTCTCGACATCGATCCGCAGGAAATCCCAACCGATCCGCTCCGGTCTCCGTCGGAGGAAGTGAGACTGGCCCATCGAGGGGGGACGCGCACATGGCTGATCACGACGCCGAGTTCACGGCGTACGTCGTGCAGCGGCGAGCGCAGCTCTACCGCCTCGCCTACCTGTTGTGCAGGGACACGCACCGCGCCGAGGGCATCGTGCAGATCGCACTCACCAAGCTCTACGCGGCCTGGGGCAGGGCCTCGCGCGTCGACGGGATCGACGCCTACGTGCGCCGGATCGTGGTCAACAGCCACCTCGACGACACCCGCCGGCCGTGGCGCCGGGAGCGGGTGCGCGAGACCGAGCACCTCGACGGTCCCGCTGCCACGCCCCTCGGCGTGGAGGAGGCTGACGCACTGTGGTCCGCGCTGCGCGACCTGCCCGTGGGTCAGCGCCGCGTGGTGGTGCTGCGCCACTACTGGGGCCTCTCGGTCGAGGAGACCGCCCGCGACCTGGGCATCAGCACCGGCACCGTCAAGAGCCAGAGCTCGCTCGCCGTCCACCAGCTCCGCCGGGTCCTCGACCCGGCCACCAGTACCGGAGAACGACCATGAGAGACCTCGAGGACCGTCTTCACGCGCTTGCCGCCTCGATCGACGTGCCGCCCACCTCGCCCCACGACGACCTCGTCCGCGGCCGCCGTCGCCGGCGTCGGCACCAGTGGACCGCCGCCGGCAGTGCCCTTGCCGCGGCCTCGGTGGTGGTGGCCCTGGCGTGGGGTGGTGGCGGCACGCGCGCGGAGCCGGTGGGGCCGGCCGACCGGTCGTCCAGCACGGAGGCCCCGACCGACCGAGCGCAGGACCCGGAGGTCGATGCCCTCTCGTCCGACAGGCAGTTGCACGACGTGCTCGTCGACCGGCTCGGGCTCGAGTCCACCTATCCCTACAGGTTCTCCTTCCAGCCGAGCTATGACCGGCTGGGGCGCGTCGACATGCTCGTGCCGACGGTGGTCGTCCGGGACGACCGCACCGGCGAGGTGGGGGAGGTCTCGGCGCGCGTGTCGCGCAGCTGGGGGGCGACGGAGTGGCGCGAGTTCTCCTGCCATCCCGGCTGCGCGACCTATGAGCTCGACGGCCGTGTCGTCGAGGTCGGCCGGTACGCCAACCAATGGGGCTGGGCCACCCAGCGCGAGGACGGGACCGTGGTCGTCCTCCTGCTGCCGCAGCCGGCCGCCGCGATGGGGATCGACCGGGTGCAGGTGGACGCCGTGCTCCGCGACGTCTGGCTGCCGGACGCGGTCGACGAGGACGCCGCGTGGCACGCTCGGATGCTCGAGCGCGGACTGTGGCACTTCATGGTGGGTCGTGACTCCGTGGTGACCGGAGACCTCGCCGACGCGACCGGGCCGACCGTCGTCGCGTCGTCGTCGATCGGCGGCATGGTCGCCGGCGAGGTGCGATGGGAGGGCGAGCTGCTCGCGACCGCCCCGACCGGCTGCCCGGCGGGATTCCGGTGCGAGGTCCGCGACATCGAGGACACGGCCTTCACCTTCAGGTGGATCGAGGGAGGCGAGCACGACGGCTGGGTGTGGGTCGAGCACGACGGGCCGCGGGTCCGCTCGCGCGTCCTTCTCGAGCCCTGGGGCGACGGTGTGTCCGTGCCCCTCGAGCGCGTGGCGGGCCTCCTGACGGACCCGTTCTGGCAGGACCTCGCGCCCTCCCAGAGCGTCACCACCGGCTGACCGGGGTCAGGGAGATCTCACGGCCCGCGCACAGGTCGCGCACAGCCTCGGCGCGCACGCTGCTCCCATGAGCGACGACGACCAGACCCAGCCCGTACGACCCGGCGCCCCGGCAGCGGCACCGACCCCTGCCCAGGCCCCGACCCCTGCCCAGGCCCCGACCCCTGCCCAGGCCCCGACCCCTGCCGCAGAGGTGCCGAGCGAGGCCGCGGACGAGCCCGTGGCCGCCTCGGCCGCCGAGCGCCGCGGTTTCCGGGAGCGGCTGCGGTCGCTGCGTCGCAGCGACGGGAACCGTACGTTCGGCCTGGCCGCACTGATCGCCTCGGCGCTGGCGGGGGTGATCGTGGGCGGCCTCGGGTTCGCTGCCGTTCACGCGGTGACCGACGACCGCGGGCGCGACGGTGACCGCGGCGCGTGGGTGGAGCGTCGCGGCGACGACGGCCCCGGCGACCGGGGCATGCACCGCGGCCCCCGCGGCGTACCCGGTCAGCTGCCCCCGACCACCGCGCCGGAGGACGACGACAGCTCCAGCTCCTGAGCCGGCGGGGCCGGTCGCCCGCAAACCCCTTGCCGCCGTGGGCGAGAATGTCGCCCGTTGTGAAGATCACCTATCCGCCGGAGCTCCCGGTCTCCGCGCGCCGCGACGACATCGCCGCGGCCATCCGCGACCACCAGGTCGTGATCGTGGCCGGCGAGACCGGCTCGGGCAAGACCACCCAGCTGCCGAAGATCTGCCTCGAGCTCGGCCGGGGCAAGGGTCGCGCCGACGGCGGCGGGCTGATCGGCCACACCCAGCCGCGCCGCATCGCCGCCCGCTCGGTGGCCGAGCGGATCGCCGAGGAGCTCGGCACCGAGCTCGGTGACGTCATCGGCTACCAGGTCCGCTTCACCGACCGCACGAGCAGGGCGAGCCGGGTCAAGCTGATGACCGACGGCATCCTGCTGGCCGAGCTGCAGCGCGACCGCGACCTGCGCAAGTACGACACGATCATCATCGACGAGGCCCACGAGCGCAGCCTCAACATCGACTTCCTGCTCGGCTACCTCAAGCGCCTGCTGCCGCGCCGGCCCGACCTCAAGGTGATCATCACCAGCGCCACGATCGACGTGGACCGCTTCGCCGAGCACTTCGGTGATGGGCAGAGTCGCGCGCCGGTGGTGGAGGTGTCGGGGCGCACGTATCCCGTCGAGGTCCGCTACCGCCCGCTGCTGGAGCTGCCGGAGGACGACGAGGAGGGCGAGCCGGTCCAGCGCGACCAGACCGAGGCGATCCTCGACGCCGTCCGCGAGCTGTCCGCGGAGGGGCCCGGCGACGTGCTGGTCTTCCTGCCCGGCGAGCGCGAGATCCGCGACACCGCCGACGCACTGGATGCCCTGCAGAGCGACCGGCTCGAGGTCGTGCCGCTCTACTCCCGCCTCAGCGCGGCCGACCAGCACAAGGTCTTCTCCAGCCATCCCTCGACCGTGCGCCGCGTCGTGCTCGCGACCAACGTCGCCGAGACCTCGCTGACCGTGCCCGGCATCCGCTACGTCATCGACACCGGCGTCGCGCGCATCAGCCGATACTCCGTGCGCACCAAGGTGCAGCGCCTGCCGATCGAGCCGATCAGCCAGGCCTCGGCCAACCAGCGCTCGGGCCGCTGCGGCCGCGTCGCGGAGGGCATCGCGATCCGCCTCTACTCGCAAGAAGACTTCGAGGCCCGCCCCGAGTTCACGGAACCGGAGATCCTGCGCACCAACCTCGCCAGCGTCATCCTCCAGATGGCCTCGCTGCGCCTGGGCGACATCGCGCGATTCCCCTTCGTCGAGCCGCCGGACCGCCGCAACATCAAGGCCGGCACCGACCTGCTCGAGGAGCTGGGCGCGATCCAGGCCGCAGGTTTCGAGGCTCGGCCGCAGGCGGCCTCGCACCTCAACCAGCGAGGGAAGGGCGTACGCCTCACGCAGGTCGGCAAGCGGCTCTCCCGCCTGCCGATCGACCCGCGGCTGGGGCGGATGATCCTCGAGGCCGAGCGGCTCGGCTGCGTGCGCGACGTGCTGGTCATCGCGGCCGCACTGTCCATCCAGGACCCGCGCGAGCGCCCGGAGGAGCAGCGCGCCCAGGCCGACCAGCTCCACGCCCGCTTCACCCACGAGTCCAGCGACTTCCTCACCTGGCTCAACCTCTGGCGCCACGTCAAGCAGCAGCAGAAGGAGCTGTCCTCGAGCGCCTTCCGCCGGATGTGCAAGCGCGAGCACCTCAACTACATGCGGATGCGCGAGTGGCAGGAGTACGAGTCCCAGCTGCGGCAGGTCGCCAAGGAGATGGGTCTCGAGATCGGCGGTTTCGAGGCTCGCTCCGCTCGCACCTCAACCACCGAAGGCGCTCCCTACGACGAGGACGGCATCCACCAGGCCCTGCTGTCCGGCCTGCTCAGCCACATCGGTGCGCTCGAGGAGCGCGACAAGGCCAAGCCGGGGGAGCGGCGTCCGATGCGGGAGTACGTCGGCGCCCGCAACGCGCGCTTCGCGATCTTCCCCGGCAGCGTGCTCAAGCGGCGCAACCCGGCCTTCCTGATGAGCGCCGAGCTCGTCGAGACCTCGCGGCTGTGGGCGCGGCAGAACGCCGCCATCCAGCCCGAGTGGGCCGAGCGGCTCGGTGCCCACCTGGTCAAGCGCACGTTCTCCGAGCCGCACTGGTCGCGCAAGCGCGCCGCGGTGATGGCGCGCGAGCGGGTCACGCTCTACGGCGTGCCGCTGGTGGCCGACCGCCTCGTGCAGTACGGCCGGATCGACGCGCCGCTCGCCCGCGAGCTCTTCATCCGCCACGCGCTGGTCCAGCGCGAGTGGGACTCCCGCCACACGTTCCTCGCCGAGAACGCCCGGCTGCTCGAGGAGGCCGAGGAGCTCGAGCACCGCGCCCGGCGCCGCGACATCGTCGTCGACGAGGAGACCCTCTTCGAGTTCTACGACGCCCGCGTGGGCGCCGACGTGGTCAGCGGCCAGCACTTCGACCAGTGGTGGAAGCGGGCGCGCCAGAAGCGGCCGGACCTGCTCACCTTCGACCCGGAGATGCTCACCCACGACACCGCCGACCAGGTGCGCGCGCACGACTTCCCGACCCAGTGGCTCTCGGAGGGACCCGGCACGCACGAGGCAGGGCTGACCTTCCCGATCAGCTACCACTTCGAGCCCGGGGCCGCCGATGACGGCCTCACCATCGACGTGCCCGTCGCCACCCTCAACCGGGTCGAGGCCGACGACTTCTCGTGGCTGGTCCCGGGCCTGCGCGAGGAGCTGGTCACCGAGCTGATCCGCTCGCTGCCGAAGAACCTGCGGGTCGCGATGGTGCCGGCCCCCAACACCGCGCGCGAGTTCCTCGCCGCCACCCCGCCCGGTGCCGAGCCGCTGCTCGACGCGCTCGAGCGCTTCGCCCGCAGCACCCGCAGCCTGGTGATCGACCGCGACGCGTGGGACTGGTCCAAGGTGCCCGAGCACCTGCGCCCGACCTACCGCGTCGTCACCGAGGAGGGCACCGAGGCCGGTCGCGGCAAGGACCTCGACGCCCTCAAGGAGCCGCTCCGGCCCACCTTCGAGCGGGCGATGGCCGACGTCGCCGCGGACTCCGGCGTCACGGCCACCGGTCAGGCGTCGTGGACCTTCGGCACGATCGAGGAGTCGTTCGTGCAGCGCCGCGCGGGCCACGAGGTGCGTGGCTTCCCCGCCCTGGTCGACGAGGGCGCCTCCGTCGGGCTCCGGGTGCTGGCCACGGCCGAGGAGGCCGCCGCCCACCACCGACTCGGCGTACGCCGCCTCGTGCTGCTCGCGCTCGGTCCCGCCGACCCGGTCGACGACGTGCTCGCCGCCGCGGGCCTCGACCAGCGCGCCAAGCTCGCGCTCGTCGGCTCGCCCTATCCGTCGGTCGCCGACCTCCTCGCGGACCTGCGCGCCGGGATCGTCGGCGAGGTCGTCGACTCCCGGCCGCCTGTGCGCGACGAGGCGGCGTACGACGCCCTGGTGGCCGCGGCACGCGACGCGGTCGCGGAGCGCACGAGCATCGCGGTGCACGACGTGATGCGGGTGCTCGAGGCCTGGCGCGCGTGCGACAAGGCGATCTCCGGGCGGGCCGACCTCGCCACCTTGCCGGCGCTCACCGACATGCGCGCCCAGGTCGGGCGGCTGATGGGTGCCGGGTTCGTGGGCGAGGCGGGTGTCAGCCGGCTGCGTGACTACCTCCGCTACCTCGCAGGCGTGGCGCACCGTCGCGATCGGCTCGACGCGCAGGTCGCCCGCGACCGGCAGCTGATGGACCAGCTCTCGGGCCTGCAGGAGGCCTGGCTGCACGCAGTGGCCGCGCTGCCCGAGGGCCAGCCGGTGCCGCAGCACCTGCGCGAGGCGCGGTGGCTGCTCGAGGAGTACCGCATCTCGCTCTTCGCCCAGCAGCTCGGCACCCGGGAGAAGGTCAGCGACCAGCGCATCCGCAAGGTCATGGGCACGACCTAGGCTGGCCACGACCTAGGCTGGGGCGGGTGAGCGACCGCACCCACCACCGTCCGATGACGCCCGGCGCCGGCTTCTTCGCCGAGATCGCCGGGGGTTCCGACCCGGCGATGCTGCGCGAGGCCGGCGACCTCGCCGCCACCGTGCTGGTGCGCGGGGCGCGCAGCTCCGACGACCCGGCCCTGGCCGAGCGCATCGTGCACCTCGCCGAGACCGAGGGCCTGGAGACGCTCGCCGAGGTGTGGTCCGGGGCCCCGGCCGACACCCTCGCGGGGAGCCTGTGGCGTCTGTTCCTGCTGCGCTCCTGGGTCCACGCGGACCCCGAGCGGGTGGCGAAGGAGTACGACGCCGGCCAGCGCCGCGTCGACGTGGCCCGGGTGGTCGCCGGGGTCGCCGACCCGCCCGGTCCCGAGGAGCTGCGGGCGATGGTCGACGAGGTGCTGCGCGGCATCGCCGGCGGTGACTTCGCCGTCACCCTGTTCCGGGCGGCGGCCTTCGCCCGGATCGTGGCCGCGGGCCGCGCTGCTCTCGGCGTCCCCCACGAGGAGATCACCCGGATGCTGGTGCTCTCCGAGCAGCTGGAGGCGGCCGGTCAGGGGGAAATGCGTGACGCGCTGGGATGAGCCGTTAAAATATCGGTGTGAGTGCGTCGGGCCGTGGCAGCCCCGGGTCCCACAATAAGCCGCTACGAGCGGCCACGCGCCGTGAGGCGCTCCCGGTCCGGCGCACTCGCACACCCCTCTAGTCTCGAGGCATGAGCCTTCTGCGCCGCGTTGCTGCCCTCATCTCCGGAGCCACCTCGGGCACCACGTCCGGAACGACCGCGACACCGTCGCCCGGCCCCGCGGGCGGCGCCTCCTCGCGCTACGCCCCGGAGATCGACGGCGAGCCCGACCCGGGCGAGGTCGTCTGGGCATGGGTGCCCTACGAGGACGACCCGAGCCAGGGCAAGGACCGCCCGGTCCTGGTGCTCGACACCGCTGGGAGCGGCGAGGCGGACGGCTGGGTCGGCCTCATGCTCAGCAGCCAGGACCACGACCGGGACGCTGCCGACGAGGCGCGCCACGGGCGCTACTGGATGGACGTCGGATCCGGCGGCTGGGACTCCCAGGGCCGGCCCAGCGAGGTGCGCCTGGACCGGCTCATCCACCTGGAGCGTGACGGCGTACGCCGGGAGGGCGCGGCGCTGGACGCCCGGATCTTCGACGAGGTGGTCGCGGCGGTCCGTGGGCTGCCCGGTTAGGGTTTCGCCGTGTCCGGTCGTCGCGCTGCCCGTCTGTTCCCCCGCGCCCGAGCGCGCCGTGCTGCCCTGGCGGGCACCGCCCTCGTGGTCGCGCTGACCACGGCCGCGTGCACCGGCGACGCCGAGCCGGGCCCGCAGCCCGACCCGTCGCCCACCCAGGGCCAGGGCGGTGGTGCGGACAAGCCGCGCAAGATCGTCTTCGGAGCCTACGGCAGCGAGGAGGAGGTGGCGGCGTTCCAGAGCGTCGTCGACTCCTTCAACGCCAGCTCGACCACGCGCCAGGTCAGCCTGCGGTCGTGGCCCGACCACGAGTCCGCGCTCGCGGACGTGCTCGCAGGCGACGCACCGGACGCCTTCCTCACCTCGCGCATCGACCTCGACCAGCTCGTGGAGGCCGAGGCGCTCCAGCCGGTGAGCCTGCTGCTCGACGAGCGCGGCGTCGACTTCGGCGACCGCTTCTCCCGCGATGCCGTCGACGCGTTCGCGATGGACGACGAGCTGCAGTGCATGGCCTACTCCGTGTCCCCGATGGTCGTCTACTACAACACCGACATCGTCGACTTCGACCGGATGGAGCGGCGCGAGCTCGACGTGCCCACGCCCAACGACGACGGCGTGCGCGAGCGGTGGACGCTCGCTGAGTTCGGTGCCGCCGCCACCTTCGCCTCGCGGCGCGGTGACCGCCGCGGCGTCTGGATCGACCCGACCCTCCAGGGCCTCGCCCCCTTCATCTACTCCGGCGGGGGCCAGGTCTTCGACGACGACAGTCAGCCCACCTCGCTCGCCTTCTCCGACGACGGCACCCGTGAGGCGCTGGAGCAGACGCTGGAGATCCTGCGCGACCCCACCCTCACCCCGACCAACGCCCAGCTCGCGCGGGCGACGCCGGTCCAGCTGTTCAAGCGCGGCGAGCTCGCCATGGTCGCCGGCTTCCGCAACCTCGTGCCGGAGCTGCGCGAGGCCGAGGACCTCGAGTTCGACGTGATGCCGATGCCGACCATCGAGGACCGCGCGACCGTCGGCGACATTGCCGGGCTGTGCATCTCCGCGGAGTCCGAGAACGTCGGTGACGCGGCCGACTTCATCGCCTACGCCGTCTCCGACGCCGCCATCGCCACGGTCGCCGAGACGGGCTACATCGTCCCGGCCAACACCCAGGTCGCCGCGTCCGACGACTTCCTGGCCCCTGACGAGGAGCCGGCCAACTCGGTCGCCTTCAACTCCAGCATCCGCTACATGGTGATCCCGCCGTTCATCGACCAGCGTGACGAGCTCGTCGACGCGGTCACGCCGCTGCTCGACCGGCTCGTCACCGCGCCGGGGATCCTCGACCTCGAGCAGGTGACCGAGGAGATCGACATCGCCTCGCGTGCGATCCTCTCCCCCGAGGAGGAGACCGAGGAGACCGAGTCGCCGAGCGAGAGCCCGACCGAGTAGGTCTACTCCCCGTCGGCGGGCTCGGCCTCGGGCCCGGCGGCGGGCTCGACGTCGGCGCCGAGGATGGCTCCGACGAGCGCCCCGGTGATCAGCTCGGCCTGCCACGGGCGCGCGCCGTACGACGCCAGCTGGGCGCGCACGGCCTCGGCCAGCCCGGCGGGGTCGCGGGTCTCCGGCGGCGTCCACATCAGCCGGCGGAGGTAGTCGGGGGTCAGCAGGTTCTCGACCGGCAGGTGGTGGACCTCGGCGAGGTTGAGCATCGCCTCGCGCGCCGCCTTGAAGCGGCGGTCCGCCACGGGCTCGCGCTCGGCCCAGGTGCGCGGGTGCGGAGGCCCGTCGCCGCGGGGTGCGCGGGTGGGGAGCTCGTCCTCGGACATCTCGCGCACCCGCTGGAGCGCGTCGACCCAGGTCGAGGAGTAGCGGCTGGCGCCGCGGCCGTGGAAGCCCGGCGTCGCGAGCAGCGCCCGGCGGTCGGTCGGCATGGCGGTGGCGGCGGCGACGATCGCGGAGTCGGGCAGGATCCGGCCCGGGGTGACGTCCCGCTCGGCGGCGATCGCGTCGCGCGCCTCCCACAGCGCCCGCGCCGCACCGAGGGCCCGGCGTCCGCGCAGCCGGTGCACGCCCGACGTACGCCGCCACGCATCGACCCGCACGGCCGGCTCGAAGCCGAGGAGGTTGTCGAACTCCTGGCGCGCCCACTCGGTCTTCCCGGCCTTCTCGAGCTCGGCGATCATGTGCTCGCGCAGCTCGAGGAGCACCTCGACGTCCAGCGCGGCGTAGTCGAGCCAGGCCTTGGGGAGCGGCCGCGTCGACCAGTCGGCGGCCGAGTGCTCCTTACGCATGCGCAGGCCGAGCACGGTCTCGACGAGCGTGGCCAGGCCCACCCGCGGGTAGCCGAGCAGCCGGCCGGCGAGCTCGGTGTCGAAGATGCTGGTGGGGGTGAGGCCGACCTCGCGCAGGCACGGCAGGTCCTGGGTGGCGGCGTGGAGGATCCACTCGGCGTCGCCGAGTGCCTCCTGGAGCGGGTCGAGGGTGGTCAGCGGGATCGGGTCGACCAGCCAGGTGCCAGCACCCTCGCGGCGCAGCTGGATGAGGTAGGCGCGGTTGGAGTAGCGGTAGCCCGAGGCGCGCTCGGCGTCGATGGCGATGGGACCGGTCCCGGCGGCGAGGGCCGCGCACGCCTCGGCCAGCCGGGCGTCGGTCTCGACGACCTCGGGCAGGCCGTCGCGCAGCTCGAGCAGGGGAGCGGGAGGAGCCTCGGGCTCAGCAGCCTCGGGCTCGACGGCCTGCGGATCGACGGCGTCGGGCTCGGTGTCGGGGGAGTCAGGCATCGTCAGGTGCCGCGCTGCCCGCGCCGGCTCGGGATGGCGATGACGCCCTCGGGCACCGGCGGTAGGCCGACGGCGGTGCACAGCAGCTCAGCCCAGGCCTCCACGTGCGCGGTCATGTCGAGCACGTCGTCCTCCCCGACGTCGGGCGTCCACGACGCGCGGATCTCGACCTGCGCGGTGCCAGCCTCGTCGGCCATGCCGCCGAAGCTCTCGGTGTTCACGCAGGTGACCGTGCCGGAGGCGGCGTGGTAGCCGGCGCCGTGCGCCTCGAGCGCCTCGGTCAGCCAGGACCAGCCGACGGCGGCCAGCATCGGGTCGGCGCCGAGCTCGGGATCGAGGTCGGCGCGGGCGTAGGCCACGCAGCGGTAGGTGCCGTCCCAGGCGTCGTTGCCGGCCGGGTCGTGCAGCAGGATCAGCCGGCCGGTGCCGAGGTCCTCGTCGTCGACGGTGACGTCGGCGCTCAACGCGGACGACCACGGCGCGATGCGCTGGGGCGCCGGCATCTCCTCGCAGAACACCTCGGGGCGCAGCGAGGCCCGACGCATGGTCTCCACCGCCGCGCGGAACTCCGCGGGTCCAGCCGCGGCAGCACTGCTCGGGTGGGTCTCGTGACGGGCCACCATGGGGCCAGAGTAGGCCAGTGCGGGCGTCTGCCGATGTGCCGCCACGCCGCCTGACCTGCGAAGATTCCCCGGTGACCGTCGCCGCTACCACTCCCCACCCCGGACTGTCCGAGAGCCCGTTCCTGCGGGCCGCACGCGGGGAGGAGCCGGCCCACACGCCGGTGTGGTTCATGCGGCAGGCCGGGCGCTCGCTCCCGGAGTACCTCAAGGTCCGCGAGGGCATCGGCATGCTCGAGTCCTGCATGGACGCCGACCTCGTCACCGAGATCACCCTCCAGCCCGTCCGCCGCTACGGCGTCGACGCCGCGATCTTCTTCTCCGACATCGTGCTGCCGCTGAAGGCGGTCGGGGTCGACCTCGACATCGTGCCCGGCGTCGGCCCGGTCGTCGCCTCGCCGGTGCGGACCCTCGCCGACGTGGACGCCATCCCCGACCTCACGCCCGACCACGTGCCCTTCATCTCGCAGGCGGTGCGCCAGCTGACCGCCGAGCTCGGCGCGACGCCGCTCATCGGCTTCGCCGGCGCCCCCTTCACGGTCGCGTCCTACCTCGTCGAGGGAGGTCCGTCCAAGGAGCACGCGAAGACGAAGGCGATGATGTTCGGCGCTCCCGACGTCTGGGACGCGCTGATGCGCAAGATCGCCGGCATCGCCGCCACCTACCTGCGCATCCAGGTCGAGGCCGGCGCCTCCGCCGTGCAGCTCTTCGACTCGTGGGCCGGCGCGCTGACCCCGGCCGACTACCGCGCCTCCGTCATGCCCCACTCCGAGCGGGTGCTGGCGGCCGCCGGCGAGCTCGGGGTGCCGCGGATCCACTTCGGGGTCGGCACCTCCAACCTCCTCGGCCTGATGGGGGAGGCCGGTGCCGACGTGGTCGGCGTCGACTGGCGTACGCCGATGGAGCAGGCGATCCCGCTCGTGGGGGACCGGGTGGTGCAGGGCAACCTCGACCCGACCCTGGTCTTCGCGCCGACCGAGGTGATGACCTCACGCGCGGCCGAGATCATCGAGGCCGGGAAGGCGGCCAAGGGCCACATCTTCAACCTCGGCCACGGCGTCATCCCCTCGACCGACCCCGACCAGCTGAAGCGGCTCACGGAGTTCGTGCACGCCCACTGATCGAGGTCACCGGCCTCAGTCCGGCGCGACGGCCTTCTTCGCCGCCCGGGTCGCGGCCGCCTTCGAGGCGGCGCGGGACGTACGCGTCGTGGTCGTGACCCGGGGCACTTGGGGCTCCTCCGCGGCCGGGGCAGCTGCCGGCTCCGGCGGCGGGGTCGCGGCGGCCGCCGTCTTCTTCGCGGCCCGCTTCCGGGGAGCGCGCTTCTTCGCTGGCGTCTCGCCCGCCGGCTGCTCCGGCGTCGTCTCCGGCGCGGTGTCAGGGGCCTTCGCAGTGGCCTTCGTGGTGGCCTTCGCAGGGGTCTTCTCGGGGGCCTTGGCCGATCCCGTGGCCGACCCCTTGGCCGGGGCCTTGGCGGTCGACTTGGCCTTGCCCTTGACCCGCACGAGCAGCACGCCGCCCTCGGTGGTGGTCTCGAGGTAGGGCTGCGCGGCCAGGAGGCCCTGGAGCCCGCGGTGCCCGTAGTTGCGGGGGTCCAGCGAGGGGTGGGTCCGGCTGAGGTGCTTGCCGATCGTGCCGGGGGCCGCCCAGCCGTCGTCGCCGCCCACCGCGTTGACGGCCTTGGTCAGCGCGCTCTGGAGGTTGACCTCGGGGACCTGGTCGGGCTCCTCGGTCGAGGTCTCGGCGTCGTCGGAGCCGGTCACCGAGGCCGGGTCGCCGAGCGACTCGAGCCGGATGAAGCGGTCGCAGGCGTTCTGCAGCGACGCCGGCGTCTTCTTCTCCCCGAGGCCGTAGACGACCTTGCCGGACTCGCGCAGCCGCAGCGCGAGGCTGGTGAAGTCGCTGTCGCTGGTGACGAGGGCGAAGGCCTCCACGTTGCCGGCGTAGAGCAGGTCCATCGCGTCGATGATCATCGCGGAGTCGGTCGAGTTCTTGCCCCGGGTGAAGGCGCCCTGGTGCATGCCGCGGATCGCACGGAGGTTGAGCTCGTTGCCCCAGCCCTTGAGCCGGTCCGACGACCAGTCGCCGTAGGCGCGCTTGATCGTCGGGTTGCCGAACTTCGCGACCTCGTCGAGCAGCGCCTCGGCGTAGGAGTGGGAGGTGTTGTCGGCGTCGATCAGCACGGCGATCCGGTCGGAGCTCACGTTGGGGTCCACAGGCCGCAGCCTAGGTGCACCCGGCGCCTAGGCTGTTCATGTGCGCGACGTGGTGGTCATCGGTGGGGGAGTCGCCGGACTGGTCGCCGCCCGCGACCTCGCCGCCACGGGGCGCGACGTGCTGCTGCTGGAGGGCTCACCCGTCCTCGGCGGGAAGCTGCGCAGCGCTGAGGTCGCCGGCCTCACCGTCGACGTGGGCGCGGAGGCGATGCTCGCGCGCCGCCCCGAGGGGGTCGCCCTCGCCGCCGCCCTCGGCGCCGACCTCGTCCACCCGACCGCGGCGAGCTCCGCCGTCTGGTCCCGCGGGGCGCTGCGGGCGATGCCGCGCTCACTCATGGGCGTGCCCTTCGACCTGGACCAGCTCGCCGCCAGCGGTGTCCTCAGCCCCGAGGGACTGGCCCGCGCGAGCCACGAGGCGGACACCCCCGTCGCCGACGACATGTCCGTCGGGGACCTGGTCGCCGCCCGCCTGGGCGACGAGCTCGTCGACCGGCTCGTCGAGCCCCTGCTCGGCGGGGTGTACGCCGGACACGCCCGCCGCATCTCGGCCGCCGCCGCGGTGCCCCAGCTGCTCGCGATGGCGCGGCGCGGCAGCCTGCTCGAGCAGGCCGCCGCTGTGCCGACCTCGACCGCACCGGTCTTCGCGTCGCTGCCCGGCGGGATGGGCCGACTGCCCGGCCTGCTGGCGCACGACGGCGCCTTCGAGGTGCGCACGTCGGCGACGGTGCGTGCGTTGCGGCGTACGGCGTCGGGCTGGGCGCTCACGGTCGGACCGACGACCCGATCCGAGACCTTCGAGGCGACCGACGTCGTCCTCGCCACGCCGCCCGCCCCGACGGCCCGGTTGCTCGCCGACGTCGCGCCCGACGCCGCCGCCGCGCTCGCGGGGATCGGGACCGCGAGCGTCGCGGTCGTCACGCTGGTGCTCCGCGCCCAGGACCTGCCCGACGCCCTCTTCGACCGCTCGGGCTTCCTCGTCCCGCCGCTGGAGCGGGCCACCATCAAGGCCTCCACCTTCTCCTTCGCCAAGTGGGCGTGGGTCCGCGACCTCGACCCCGACCTGGTCGTGCTGCGCACCTCGCTCGGGCGCCACGGCGAGGAGACGACGCTCCAGGCCGACGACGAGGGACTGGTCCGCGTCTCGCTGGCCGACCTCGCCGCCGTGGCGGGCATCACCGCCCGACCGGTCGACACGCACGTGCAGCGGTGGGGCGGGGCGCTTCCGCAGTACGCCGTGGGCCACCTCGCGCAGGTGGCGCGGATCCGCGCAGACGTCGCGCGCCAGCCCGGGCTCGCAGTCTGCGGGGCGGCGTACGACGGGGTGGGCATCCCGGCGGTCATCGGCTCGGCCCGCCGGGCTGTGGCCTCGGTCACCGGGGCAGAATGAGGTCATGGCCACCGACCCGACCGCAGAGAAGACCAACGCCGCCCGCACCCGGGAGCTCAACGACACCATCCGCTACACGATGTGGTCGGTCTTCAGGCTCCGCGACGTCCTCGGCGACGCCGACCGCGACGCCGAGGCCACCGACGTGGAGGCGCTGTTCGAGGTGCTCGAGGAGCAGGACGTCAAGATCCGCGGGCTCTACGACGTCAGCGGCCTGCGCGCCGACGCCGACCTGATGGTGTGGTGGCACGCTGCGGACTCCGAGCAGCTCCAAGCCGCCTACAACGCCTTCCGCCGCACCTCGTTCGGCCGCCGGCTCGACCCGGTCTGGTCGCAGATGGCGCTGCACCGTCCCGCCGAGTTCAACAAGTCGCACATCCCGGCCTTCCTCGCCGACGAGGAGGCGCGCGCCCACGTCTGCGTCTACCCGTTCGTGCGGTCCTACGAGTGGTACCTCCTCGAGGACGCCGAGCGCCGCGCGATGCTCGCCGAGCACGGCCAGATGGCCCGCGGCTACGCCGACGTGCGCGCCAACACCGTCGCGTCCTTCGCCCTCGGCGACTACGAGTGGCTGCTGGCCTTCGAGGCCGACGAGCTGCACCGCATCGTCGACCTGATGCGCGACCTGCGTGCCTCGACCGCGCGCCGCCACGTGCGCGAGGAGGTGCCGTTCTACACCGGTGCCCGGGTCTCGCCGGCCGAGCTTCTCGCTCGCCTGCCCTGAACCGATCGCGCTCGGGGTGGAACGCACGCGGCAGGCGGTGCGTCACACCACCATGAGCCTCCGACACGTCATCGCAGCCCTGGCCCTGACCCTCCCGCTCGCCGCGTGCTCCACCGAGGAGGAGATGAAGGCCGTGGACCCCGCCGACGCGGGCGGCACGTCAGCCGCGTCCTCGGGCGACGAGCCCGCGCGCGACACCGTCCCCGTCCCCGTGCCGGACGGCGAGGTCCGCACCAACGGCCTGGTCACCGTGCTCGACGACGGCGACGGCCCGGAGATGTGCCTGGGCGCCGTCGCGGAGTCCTACCCGCCCCAGTGCGGCGGTCCCGCGCTCGCGGACTTCGACTTCGGCGACGTCGGCGCTGAGCAGGCCGCCGGCGTGACGTGGGGCTCCTACGCCCTCACCGGCACCTTCGACGGCACCACCTTCACCGTCACCGACGCGATCCCGGCGGCGCTCTACGACGTGATGGCCGAGCCCGAGGCCGGCGGGCTCGAGCCCGCCTGCGAGACGCCCGCCACCACCGACACCACGATGGCGACGCCGCAGGACATGGACGCCACGCTCGCCGCGGCCTCCGCGCTGCCGACGTACGCCACCGCGTGGATGAGCGGCGGCACGATCAACGTCGCCGTCACCGAGGACGCCGCCGGCGCGGAGGCCGAGCTGCGCAAGACGTGGGGCGGGATGCTCTGCGTGACCACCGTGGAGCGCACCGAGGCCGACCTCAACCTGGTCAACCAGGAGCTCCAGGCCGCGCTCGGCGAGTCCCTGCTGACCAGCGGCTCCTACGCCCCCGACTCCCTCGACGCCCAGGTCGTCTTCGACGACGGGTCGATCCAGGCGTGGGCGGACCAGACCTGGGGCGAGGGGCTGGTGAAGGTCACCTCGGCGCTGCAGCCGGTCGAGGGCTGAGCCGGACTACTTCTTCTCGCTGAGCGTGATGCTGATCGAGTTGATGCAGTAGCGGTCACCGGTGGGCGTGCCGAAGCCGTCGGGGAAGACGTGGCCGAGGTGCGAGCCGCACTTCGCGCAACGGACCTCCACGCGCTTCATGCCGTGCGAGGTGTCCTCGATGTACTCCACGGTGTCGGTCATCGGCTGGTAGAAGCTCGGCCAGCCGCAGCCGGAGTGGAACTTGGTGTCGCTGGTGAACAGCTCCGAGCCGCACGCCTTGCACGAGTAGGTGCCCTCGGTCTCGGTGTCGGTGTACTCACCGGTGAAGGCACGCTCGGTGCCGGCCTGGCGCAGCACCGCGTACTCCTCGGGGCTGAGCTCCTCGCGCCACTGCTCATCGGTCTTCTGAACGTCGTAGGCCATGGCTCCAGAGTAGTCGGCCGGTGGCTGCCCGCCGTCGGCCGGCTGGCACTCTGGAGGGCATGGAAAGCACCCAGCTCCGCCTCGCCCGGCGCCCCGAGGGCGAGCCCGACGACACCACGTTCAGCACCACGACCGAGACCCTGCCCGCCCTGCAGGACGGCCAGGTCGCGCTCGCGATCCGCTACCTCTCGCTCGACCCCTACATGCGCGGACGGCTGAGCACCGCGAAGTCGTACGCCGCGCCCGTCGAGGTCGGCGACGTGATGGTCGGCGGCACCGTCGGCGAGGTCGTCGAGTCCCGCTCCGACGGCCTCGTGCCGGGCGACTTCGTGCTGTCCTACTCCGGCTGGCAGAGCGCCGCGGTGGTCGACGGCAGCCAGGTGCGCAAGCTCGACCCGTCGGCGGCTCCGGTGACGACCGCCCTCGGCGTGCTCGGCATGCCCGGCTTCACGGCGTACGCCGGCCTGCTGGAGATCGGCAGGCCGCAGGCAGGCGAGACGGTCGTCGTCGCCGCGGCCACCGGCCCGGTCGGCAGCGCGGTCGGCCAGATCGCGAACCTCAGGGGTGCGCGCTCGGTCGGCATCGCCGGGGGCCCCGACAAGGTGCGCGCGCTGACCGAGGAGTTCGGCTTCGACGCCGCTCTCGACCACCGCAGCCCCGACTTCCGCGACCAGCTCGCCGAGGCCACGCCAGACGGCATCGACGTCTACTTCGAGAACGTCGGCGGCGCGGTGTTCGACGCCGTGCGGCGCCGATTCAACACCTACGCCCGGATCCCGGTGTGCGGCCTGGTCGCCAACTACAACGCCGTCGGCCAGCCCGAGGGCCCCGACCGGATGCCCGGCCTGATGGGCCAGGTGCTGTCGCAGAGCCTCACCGTGCGCGGCTTCATCCAGAGCGAGTTCCAGAAATCGCACGGCCGCGACTTCGTGCGCGACATGGGCCAGTGGGTCGCCGAGGGCAAGGTCCGCTACCGCGAGGACCTCGTCGACGGCCTCGAGAACGCGCCGGCAGCCTTCGCCGGGATGCTGCGCGGCGAGAACTTCGGCAAGCTCGTGGTCCGCGTGGGCGGCTAGGGTCCACCTATGGCGAAGACGTCGGAGGCGTACGTCCAGGCGGGGGAGCGCGAGGTCAGGATCTCCTCGCCGGACCGGGTGATCTACGAGGCGACGGACCACACGCCCGCGGTGACCAAGCTGATGGTGGCGGAGTACTTCACGAGCGTCGAGGAGGGCCTGATGCGGGCCCTGCGGGACCGGCCCACGGCGCTCGAGCGCTGGACGTCCGGTGTCCGCCCCGGCATGAAGCTGGCCACCGGACCGCAGGACCGCAACGCCGACGCGTTCTACCAGAAGAGGGTGCCCAAGGGCGCTCCCGACTACCTCGAGTCCGTCCAGATCACCTTTCCCTCCGGGCGCACCGCCGAGGAGATCTGCCCGACCGAGATCGCGGTGCCCGTGTGGTGCGCACAGATGGGCACGCTGACCTTCCACCCGTGGCCGGTCCGGCGTGCTGACGTCGATCACCCCGACGAGCTGCGCATCGACCTCGACCCCCAGCCCGGCACGTCCTTCGCTGATGCCGTACGCGTCGCGGGCGTGGCGCGCGAGCTGCTGGCGGACCTCGGCATGACGGGCTTCGCGAAGACCTCGGGCAACCGCGGGATCCACGTCTACGTCCGGATCGAGCCGCGGTGGGAGTTCGCCGAGGTGCGGCACGCAGCCATTGCCTTCGGCCGCGAGCTGGAGAAGCGCGACGACGGCGTGACGACCGCGTGGTGGAAGGAGGAGCGCGGGGAGAGGATCTTCGTCGACTTCAACCAGAACACCCGCGACCGCACCATCGCCTCTGCCTACTCGCTGCGTCCCCTGCCCGGGGCGCCGGTCTCGACGCCGCTGGCGTGGGACGACCTCGCCGGCCTCACCGACCCCCACGAACTCAACCTGTTCTCGGTGCCGTCGCGCCTCGCCGTCGACGGCGACCCGTGGGCCAGCATCGACGACGAGCACCACTCCCTCCAGCCGCTGCTGGACCTGTGGGAGGAGCACCCGGTCGAGCTCAACTACCCGCCGGACCACCCGAAGATGCCGGGGGAGCCGCCGCGGGTGCAGCCCAGCAAGAAGGTCGCCGAGCACTGGGACGCCGAGGGCAACCGCATCGAGGGCACCTGACGGACCTGGGTCCGGGTCGCCGGCCGGCTGGGTCGGGACTCCCCCTCACGCACCGCTCGGCACGAGCTCCCACGGCGCCGCGATCGGGAAGTAGTCCCGGAGGAACTCCATCAGCAGCCCGTCGGCGCGCTCCTCGTCGAAGGCCGCGACGAGGTTGTCGGCGACGCAGAAGAAGTCACGGTCGCGCTTGAGCATCGCCTTCAGCTGCACCGGGAGCTGCTGGTGGCCGAGGTCGACGTAGCCGTGGTGCGCGCCCGCCCGGAAGGCCTGCCCGGTGATCAGCCCGTAGGTCTGGGCGAAGGACGACAGCAGCGACAGGTCGCTCGCCGAGCGGAACGGCGCGTCGGTGGTGCGGGCCACCTCCTCGGGGAAGCGGTCCGCGATCTCCTCCAGCGTCGTACGCCGCTGCGGGTGCGGGCTGTGCATCATCGTGTGGGTCAGCGTCACGCCGAAGGCGTCGGCCAGCACGCGGCGGTTGTTCTGCGCCGCCGAGAGGTAGGGGCGGTCGTCGGTGCCGGGCAGGCCGACGGCGCGGTGGTCGGCGACGAAGGCGGCGTAGTGCCCACCGGGGGTGAAGAAGTGCTCGGGGCGTCGCGGCCGGCCGAGGAAGACGTCGTCGTTGACGTAGACGAAGTGCTCGGACAGGTCGGGCACGGCGTGCAGCCGGGTCTCGATGGCGTGCGAGCTGAAGGTCGGCAGCGCGGACGCCGGGAGGATGTCGCGGTGGTCGACCATCGCGATCGCCGGGTGCGAGGTGTCGAGCCAGTCCGGCACCTGCCCGGCGGTGACCAGGTGGATGCGGCGCACCCACGGGGCGAAGAGGTGGATGCTGCGCATCGAGTAGCGCAGCTCGTCGCGGCTGCGGTAGCGCGAGGCGCCGCCTGCGCGCGCGCTCGGCGTGCCGCCGAGGCCGGTGATGCGGGCGTCACGCGCGGCCAGCCAGTCCTCGTCGTCGCCGTCGACCCAAGTGTAGACGACGTCGACGTCGAAGCGCACGTCGTCCACGGTGGGGAGCGCCATCACCTCGAGCGTCGGCACCTCGACGCCCTCCACCTCGATCGTGTTGCGGGGCGTGCCCGCGGGCACCCGGTCGCCGAAGCGGTTCATCGACGGTGCGAGGAGGTCGCCGTCGGGGGACTCCTCCCAGAACTGCACGCCGATCTCGGCGCCCTCGGTGAGCAGCCCGCCGTGCCCGCCGCGCATCGGCCAGGGCTCGAGGAAGAGCGAGGCGGTGCGGGTGCGGGCCAGGTCGTCGGTCATCGCCGCGACCGTGCCGCGGCGCTCGTGCCAGCCCCGCTCGGCAGGGTCGCGCACCGAGAGCCAGTCGGGCACCGACCCGGCCGCCAGTGCGACGAGGAAGGCCTGCCGGCGCGAGGACGGCACGACGACCACGGGGTGCGGGTCGAGCCCGCGCGCGGGCAGCACGAACCACCCGTCCCCGGTGGCCGCGGCTGCCGAGGTGAGGGCGGTGAGCGCCGTCGTACGCGCCTGGGCGGGCGTGACGCCGACCGCGCCGTCGGTCTCGGGCAGGTCGCCGAGCGGGCCGGGACGCAACCCGTGCAGCACCCGGCGCGGGGCCAGCGGGTCGGCCCGGCGGGCGGTCGCGCGGCGGAACACCTCGACCCACTCGCGGGCCAGGGTCGGGCCGTCCCAGCGCTGCGAACGGACCAGCGCGGCCTCCCCGAGGCGGGTGCGCAGGTCGTCGTCGGTGGCGATCCGCAGCATCGCGGCGGCCAGCGCGGCCTTGGAGGCCGGCGGGACGAGCAGGCCGTCGACGTCGTGGGTGATGATCTCGCGCGGGCCGGACGGGCAGTCGTACGACACGGCCGGGACGCCGGCCGACATGGCCTCCTGGAGCACGAGGGGGTAGCCCTCGCCCCGGGAGGCGAGCACGGCCACGCTGGTGCGGGCCCACTCCGCGGCCAGGTCGTCGGTGGAGCCGGGCAGCTCCACCCGGTCCTCGAGGCCGAGCTTGCGGACCTGGGCGGCGAGGTTGTCGGCGCGGGGGCCGTCGCCCCAGATCCGCAGCGTCCAGCCGGGGACCTGCTCGTGGATGCGCCAGAACGCATCGACGACGTGCTCGAACTGCTTCTCCGGCGCGAGTCGCCCGGCGGTGACGAAGGTCTTCTGGTCCAGCGGCGAGCGCGGCTGCGGGTGGGCCGGCAGCGGGTTGGGCATGACGATCAGCTCGGGCGCGGCACCGCCGAGGCGACCGGCCAGCCACCGCGACATCGACTCGGTCAGCGACACCACGATGTCGGCGCGCGGGGCGAACTCCAGCAGGGCGCCCATGTCGTTGACCCGGCTCGAGGAGGCGCGGTGCTCCTGGTGCACCAGCGCGACGTCGGCGGGGGCGAGCTGCGCCACGACGGCGAGCAGCTCGGGCGTGGTGGTGACCAGGACGTCGGCGTCGATCGCGGCGAGGGCCTCGCGCATCGTGGCGTCTGTGAGCCCGTTGTAGAGGGCGTCCCAGCTGCGCGGCACGATCACCGACTCGCGCTGCCCCAGCTCCTCGGGGTGGCGGCCGGAGACCGCGACGGGCCGCTCTCCGCGTACGTCGACGAGGTAGTCGACCGCGACACCGTCGGCGAGCGGGTAGTGGGTCGACGCGCCGCTGCGCGTCACGCTGAGGATGCGGACCCGGTGGCCCTCGCCGAGCCCGGCGAGGGCGTTGGCCTGCTCGATGCCCGAGCGCGCGGTGCCTCCCATGCCGTCGGCGTTGAAGAGGACGAGGACGACGTCGAGCGGGCCGTCGCGGCGCGCGCGGCGCACCGCGGCGCGCACCTTCCCGCCGAGCCGGTCGGTGAGTGCCACGTGTCGTCGGTCCTGTCCGGTGGTGGTGTCGCAGGGCGGGTCGGGACGATCTTAGGAGACGGGACCGTCACGGATAGGGTGACCCGCATGCCGACGTCCCCCGCCCAGCCGGTCGAGAAGCCGGGCACCCCGCTGGTCCTGGTCTCCGGTTCCGGCCGCAGTGGCACCAGCTCCCTGGCCGGCGCGCTGAAGCGGCTCGGCCTGCACGTGCCGCAGCCCGAGGTCGAGGCGTCGGAGACCAACCCGCGCGGCTTCTACGAGCCGCAGTGGGTCATCGACTTCCACAAGCGCCACCTCAAGGAGCTCGCGCTCTTCAACATCGACAGCCGCCCCGCGGCCGTCGACCTCGTGGCCCGCTACGTCGAGTCGGGCGTGCCCACCGCGGAGCTCCACGAGTGGCTGTCGGGCCAGCTCGCCCTGCCCGAGGTCGTGGGCGAGCAGGTCGTGGTGAAGGACCCGCACGCCTTCTGGTTCGCCCAGGTCTGGGAGCAGGTCACCGCCGAGCTCGACGTCGACCTGCGCTGGCTCACCGCGCTGCGCCACCCCGCCGAGGTCGTCGGCTCGCGCGACATCGCCTACCTCTCCAGCCAGTCCGACGACCTGCGGCTGACCAAGGAGACGTCCAACGTCGCCGGCTGGGTGCACGCCGCCCTGCTCACCGAGCAGGCCGGTCGCGGTTCGAAGCGGGCCTTCGTCCGCTACACCGACCTGCTCGCCGACTGGCGCGCCGCGCTCACGCCGGTGCAGCAGCAGCTCGACCTGGCCCTCAACACCGACCTCGCCGCTGCTCCCGACGAGCGTGAGCACCACCCGGTCGACGACTTCATCGAGCCCTCCATGCGCAAGTCGCAGCTCACCTGGGACGACGTCCGCACCCCCGACTGGCTGCGCGAGATGGCCGAGAACGTGTGGGAGCTGCTCGGCGTCCTCACCCAGGACCCCCACCGCGCCGACACGATGCACGCGCTCGACCGGGTCCACGAGGACTACGACGCCCGCTACGCCGAGGCCGTCGCGCTCACCTTCGACCACACCCGCGCCGAGTCGACGCTCGCCGCGCGCGAGGCCCGCGACGCCCAGCGCGCGACCCTGCAGCAGCTGCGCCGCGACCTCGACGCCGCGCGCCGGGACGGCTCGGCCGGGGCCCCTGCCGTCGGGGGGCGCGAGGCGGCCGCGATCCTGCGCCGCGCCGTCGTACGCCGTGTGACCCGGCGCTGAGCCTCCGGGGCGTCAGACCCCGGTGACGCCCTCGCCGGACCCGGAGGACTGCTCGTCGAAGTTCTCGTGCTCGATCAGGTGCAGCACGGGTACGCCGAGCTTGCGCCGCGCGCGCGAGGTCCAGTCGACGTGGAAGAACTCGGCCACGACGTGTGGCCGGGTCAGGATGATCGCCTCGCGGGCGTCGACCGCCGTGACCATCGCGGCGAGCGCGTCGACCGGCGGCTCGGAGGTGACCTTGCCGTGGGCGGTGCCGCCCGCTGCGGTCATCGCGGCGAGCGTCTGGCGCAGCTCGGCGGTCGAGGCCTCCTCGCACTCGCGGCGCAGTGCCTCGATGTCGACGTCGCTCATCGCGAGCGCGGGGGCGGCCATCAGGTCGCCGGCGCCGAGCGTGCCGAGCGATGCCTCGACCCGCGCCGCGGCGTCCTCGAGGGGGATCAGGACGTGGTAGACGACCGGGTCCTCGATCTCGGCGTGCAGCGAGCGCACCTGCTCGGCGTCCGCCGCGGTGAGGGCCTGCTCGACGAGCAGCACCACGTCGTAGGTGCCCTGCCCGTCGTGGATCGACTCGCTGCCCGGTCGGTCGGGGGTGGTGTGCTCGCTCATCGGGTGCCTCCGTGGTCGGTGCTGAGGATGCGGGTGAGGTCGTAGCCGGCCGGCTCGTCGAGCTGACCGTAGCCGCAGGTCTCGGGGTCGCGGTCGGTGCGCCAGCGCTTGAAGTGCGCGGTGTGGCGGAAGCGCCGACCCTCCATGTGGTCGTACTTCACCTCCAGCACCCGCTCGGGTCGCAGCGCGGTGAAGCCGAGGTCCTTGCCGGCGCTCCAGCGGCTCTGGGTGCCGGGGACACGATCCGGGTTGGCGGTCAGGAACTCCTGCCAGCGTCCCCACGGGTGGTCCGCGATGTCGCATACCAGCGGCTGGAGCTCCTGCCACAGCTCGGCACGGCGTGCGGCGGTGAAGCTGGCGGAGACGCCGATGTGCTGGAGGTCGCCGCTGTCGTCGTACAGGCCGAGCAGCAGCGAGCCGATCAGCGGCTGCTCGGGGGTGGAGGTCTTGTGCTCGCGGTAGCCGGCGAGCACCACGTCGGCGGTGCGCTCGTGCTTGATCTTGAGCATGGTGCGCTTGTTGGGCTCGTAGGCCGCGCCCAGCGGCTTCGCGACGACACCGTCGAGCCCGGCGCCCTCGAACTCCTCGAACCACCGCTCGGCCTCGGCCGGGTCCTCGGTGGTGCGGGTCAGGAAGCACGGGCCGGTGCCGTCGAGGTGGCCGAGCGCCTCGACCAGGGCCGTACGCCGCTCCGCGAAGGGCCGCTCGACGAAGGACTCGTCGCCGAGCGCCAGGAGGTCGAAGGCGACGAAGCCGGCCGGCGTCTCGGCGGCCAGCCTGTCGACGCGGCTCGCGGCGGGGTGGATCCGCTCCTGCAGCGTCTCGAACTCCAGTCGCCAGCCGTCGGGACCCTGGAGCCCGACGAAGATCTCGCCGTCGAGCACGATGCGCTCGGGCAGCTGCTCGCGGCAGGCCGCGACGACCTCGGGGAAGTAGCGCGTCAGCGGCTTGGTGTTGCGGCTGGCGAGCTCGACCTCGTCGCCGTCCTTGAAGACCAGGCAGCGGAAGCCGTCCCACTTGGGCTCGAAGCTCAGCCCGCCGTGCCTGGCCGGGTCCGGCACGCCGCTGACGCTCTTGGCGAGCATCGGCTGCACCGGCGGCATCACAGGGAGGTCCACGTCATCGAGCCTAGTCCCGTCGGGCCTCGCGGACTGCCTGCGCGGGGCAACCCCGCGTGGTGGATACGGTCAGGGGGTGGTTCAGCTGACATCGCCCGACTCGCCAGGTCCCGTCGGACGGTTCCTCGGCGTGCTCCTCGGCCTCGGAGTCGTGGCCGTCGGGGTCGCCCTCGTCCGGGACTCCGAGACCGCGTTCGGTGCCACGGGGGCGTCGATGTTCGTGGTGCTCGGCGCCATCGTGCTGCTGTCCTTCGTCGCGCTGCGGCCGGTGTCGGCGCGTCCGGCGCCTGCGGCCCAGCAGGTGACCTGGGAGGGTGAGCCCGCTCAGTTCCACCCACATCGCGCCGACCGGCGCCGGATCGTGGGGATGATCGTCCTGACCCTTCTCGGTGGATGGTTCGCCGTGATGGGGGTCGTGGGTGCGGTGGAGGAGACGTGGCTGTGGGCGGTGCTGGCCGCAGTGCCGGCGGTCTACTTCCTGGGCTTCCCCGTCCTGGGCGCCCTGGGCCGGTTCCGCGTGGGAGGGTGGTGGCTCACGCCGACCCGCGTCGTCGTCGAGCACCACGGCGTACGCAGCGAGCTGTCGCTGGGCGACGTGGGGACGGTGACGCCGTGGTCCCGGAGCGTGCACGTGGCGCCGAGTGGGTCGGCCACGACCAGCCGTCGCTCGCTCACGCCCATGCCGTGGCGCGCCCGGCCGCACCCCGTCGACCTGGTCATTCCCGTGGACGCGGGTGCAGCACCGGGGGCCAGCGAGGACCTGGCCGCGTTGCTGCGCGGGGCCGCCCGGTCGGCTCCGCGTCGATCCGGCTAGTCAGCCCTCGCCGCGCAGCGAGAACGACCGCAGCCGGTCGCCGGCGAACCACACGCGGTGGAGCCCGATCCGGGCCACGCGATCGACCTCAGTCCCGGCGGGCCTCGCGGACGACGGCTGCGGCCTCCTCGCGAGTGTCGACGCCGAGCTTGAGCAGCACGGCGCTGACGTAGTTGGCGACGGTCTTGCGCGAGAGGACCAGCCGGTCGGCGATCTGGCCGTTGGACAGGCCGCGACTGACGAGGTCGGCGACGTCGAGCTCGCGACGGGTCAGCCCGGGGAGCCGCTCCGCTGTCCGGCCGACGGGGGCCGGTCGGCCCACACCTGCACCGAGCCACTGCGCACCGGACACCACCGCGTGGATCGCGCCCAGGATCTGCTCGGGGTCGGCCTGCTTGGAGACGTAGCCCCGGGCGCCGGCGTCGAGGGCCCGCACCACCGACGGCTCGTCGTCGAAGAGGGTGATCACCACGACCCGGGTCGAGGGGTGCGCGGCGGTGATGTGGGCGGTGGCCTCGAAGCCGTCCTGCTCGGGCATGGACAGGTCCATCAGGACCACGTCGGGCTCCGTCGTCGCGACCACGGCCACCGCCTCACGGCCGTCGGCCGCCTCGCCGACGACCTCGTGCCCGGCCGCCCGCACCAGCGCGACGAGACCTTTGCGGAAGACGGGGTGGTCGTCGACCACGACGAGACGGCTCACGACGCCTCCAGCGGAAGGACGACGTCGAGCCTGGTACCGGCAGCGGTCCGGTCGTAGCGGGCGGTGCCGCCCACCTCGGCGGCGCGCTCGGCGATGGAGTGCATGCCGATGCCGGGGCGTACGTCCGGTGGCAGGCCGACCCCGTCGTCGGCCACCGTCACGTGGAGGTGGTCGGCGTCCACGCGGAGCGAGACCTCGACGCTGCTCGCCTCCGCGTGCCGCCGCACGTTGCTCACCGCCTCGCCGACGATGGTGAGGGCAGCGAGGTCGACCGCGGCCGGCAGGACCAGCGGGTCGGTCGCCACGACCCGGACCTCCAGGTCGTCGTGCGCCGAGGTGCGGTGGCGGATCGCGGCGACGAGGCCGTGGTCGTCGAGGACCGGCGGTCGCAGGCCGTAGGAGATCTCCCGCGACTGCGCGACCACCTCCTTGATGTCCTCGTGCAGCTCGGTCGCCTCCGGCAGCCCGGTGCGGCGTGCCAGCGCGGCCGCGCTCAGGGACAGCCCGGACAGCGTGGGGCCGAGGTGGTCGTGGAGGTCGCGACGCAGCCGACGGCGCTCCTCCTCCCGTGCCGCGACCACCCGCTGGCGCGACTCGGCGAGCTCGGCCAGGGCACGGTCGCCGTGCAGCGCCGGCGCCGCATGGACGCCGAGCGCCTCGACCACCCGTCGGTCGCGCGCGGTGAAGGTCGTCTCGCCGCGGCGGTGGGGGAGCGACAGGACCGCGAGCCGCTCGCCGCGGTAGGTGAGGGCGAAGTCGCTCCCGGTCAGGTCCCCGACCGGCTCGAACCACGATCCGGTGATGGTCCCGCCGTCGAGGTGGATGGCGCGGGTCGCGGCGTCGAGGACGATCGCGGGCACGGAGTCACCGTCGGCGCGCTCACCCAGCCGCCGCAGCATGTCCGTCACGGCCGTCCCCGCTGACGGCCGTCCGCGGTAGACCAGCCAGTCGGCCAGCCGACGGCCGAGCGCCAGGACGGGCACTGCGCCGACCCCCACCGCGGCGGCTCCGGCCCCGGGGCCGTGCCAGCCGTCGACGACGGCGTACGCCCCGGCGAGTACCGGCACCACCAGGAGGACGAGGACGGTCGCGTGGAGGGCACGGTCGACATCGAGGCCGACCGGGTTCACCACGGCGCCCACGAGGCAGACGGCGAGCGGCAGGACGGCCAGTCGAGCGCCGACGACCGAGCCGGCAGGGCCCTCGCCGATGGTGCCGTACGCGGCTGCGACCGCCGCGAAGCAGGCGACGGTCAGCAGGGTGCCGAGGATGACCCAGCGCACGGCCTGGCGCTCGCGGGTGGTCGACCGACGTCGATAGCGGTGGACCTGTGCCAGGAGGAGGACCATCTGCCCGGCGCCGACACCGGACCAGAGCGGGTGCTCGCTCCAGGCGCCGTCGCTCAGGATCTCGCCCGTGGTGAGCACGAAGCAGGCGGCGACCGGCACGACGAACCAGCGCGGCACGAAGCGACCGTCCGGGAAGACCGAGACCAGCAGCGGGAAGGTGAAGAACCATGCCGAGGCAGGGAGGACGGGGGTGAAGCCGAGCAGCACCAGGACCACCGAGACCCAGCCGAGCGCCTCCCGGGCGGGCCGGCGGACGGCGATCGCGTGTCCGACGACGACGAGCGCCAGGACGAGCGAGACCGCCGGCGGCACGATCTCGCTCGCCCGGATCAACGCGGCGGCGTCAGGCATGTCCGCATGCTGTCACCGTCGCGACGTCACGAGGAAGGTGCAACCGATGACCAGCAGGCTCAGGACGTACCCCATGAGCCACCACGGGGACCCGAAGGGCAGGGCCAGGCCGGCGACCGGCCCCAGCAGCGACAACCCGACCACCACCGCCAGGGGGGTGCCGATGGCGCCCACCCGTCGCGCGGTGGTGACCAGCAGGACCGACCAGAGCGTGAAGCCCACCGCGAACAGGATGATGGCCCCGGTGATGTCGAGGTAGGTCCCGTCGAGGGCCACCCGCTGGAGCTCCACGTCGTCGGTGACCTCGGGCAGACCGGCGCCGATCGAGGTGTAGATGCGGAACGACTCCGCGGCCACGACGAACCACGCGACCGCGCCGAGGACGCCGCCGGCGAGCCCCACCTGCTGGGCCACCGACGCCTCCCCGCCGCGCAACCTGATCAGCCCCCACGTGCCGAGGACGAAGAACAGGATCCCCAGCCCCATCCCGCTGAAGACCAGGACCTCGATCGACCCGTTCCAGCGCATGGCCTCGATGTCGGACCACGCAGGTGCGTCGGGCGCGTCCGAGGCGGCCATCACGCTGACCAGGATCGGTTGGCAGACCCAGGCCAGCACGGCGCCCACACCGCCCAGCCCGGCGATCCGGTGGAGCCTCCTTGCGGCGTCGGTCCGGTCGTCGTCAGTGGGCGTGGTGCCCAGCAGGTCGCTCGTGCTCATCGTCGTTCTCCTCGTGTGGAAGGGCGTACGACGAACCTCGCCCCTCACCGTCCCGGGAGGACAGTGAGAAGCGATCACGGATCCGGGAGGCTCAGTCCTCGCCGCGCAGCGAGAACGACCGCAGCCGGTCGCCGGCGAACCACACACCGACGAGGGTCACGACGACGCTGGCGCCGATCGCCCACGGCAGGTTGGCCGGGTCGGGCAGCTGGTCGGAGAGCTCGTGGCCGATCCGCAGGCCCCACTGGCCGATGCTGAGCCAGGCCACGCCCGTGAAGAGGTTGCCGAGCAGGCCCTCCCAGATCAGCACGAACATCAGCGAGGCGATCACCGCGTGGCGGGTGACGGCCGAGACGGCGAGGAAGAGGGCGGAGTACGCCGTCCCGGCGACGGCCGCGCCCACGAAGAGCGCGGTCGCCCGGGCACCGTCGCCCGTGATGAGCGCGGCGACGAAGATCGGCAGCGCGCCGGCCACCAGCGTCGCGGAGAGAGCGACGAGCCACTTGCTGATCGCGATGCCGTAGCGGTTCACTGGCTTGGACAGCAGGTAGGCGATCGAGCCGTCGTCGACCTCCGGGCCCAGCACCGAGGAGGCCGCGAGGATCGCGACGAGCGGCAGCACGAGGGGGTAGCCCAGCCCGGGCAGGATCTCGTAGGCCGCGTCGCCGTCGGTGAGGGCGGTGACCAGCGCGACGAGCCCGATCAGCAGGACCGGGAAGGCCAGCAGCAGGAAGAAGCGCCGCCGGCCCAGCAGGGCCTGGAGGGCGAGCTTGGCGATCGTGGGGTTGAACACTGCGGAGGTCATCGGGCCACCAGGTAGGCGAAGACGCTCTCCAGCGACTCGTCGCTGGGGGAGAGCTCGAAGATGGTCAGGTCGTGCTGCCGGGCCAGGCCGGGCAGCCCCACGGCGAAGCTGCCCAGGTCGTCGACCTGGACGTCGAGGTGCTCGCCGCGCAGGCTCACCGCGCGCACCGACGCCTGCGCCATGAGCAGGGTGGCAAGCGCACGGTTGTCGCTGGACTGGACGGCGTACTGCACGGGGCGGTCGGTCATCAGCCGGCGGATCGCACCGAAGTCGCCGGAGGCGGCGTGGCGTCCGGAGACGACCACCTCGATGTGGCGGGCCAGGCGCTCCACCTCCTCGAGGATGTGGGAGCTGAAGAGCACCGTGCGGCCCTCGTCGCCGAGACGACGCAGCAGGTCCATCAGGTGCATCCGCTGCCGTGGGTCGACGCCGTTGAACGGCTCGTCGAGCAGCAGCACCGACGGGTCGTGGACCAGCGCGGCGGCGATCTTGACGCGCTGGCGCATGCCCTTGGAGTAGGTGTCGAGGCGGCGCTGGGCCGGCTCGACCATGTCCACCACCTCGAGGATCCGCTCGGTCGCGCCGGCCGCGTCCGGCAGGCGGTGCAGGTCGGCGTTGGCGCGGACGAACTGGCGCCCGGTGAGGTAGCCGAAGCTGAGCTCGCGCTCGGGCACGAGCCCGATGCGGCGGTAGACCTCGGTGTTGCGCCACACGGGCTGGCCGTCGAGCGTCACGTGCCCCGACGACGGTGCCAGGAATCCCGACATCATCGCCATCAGCGTCGTCTTGCCGGCGCCGTTGGGGCCGAGCAGCCCGGTGACGCCGGGGCCGACCGAGAGCGAGACGTCGTTGACCGCCACGACGTTGCCGAACCAGCGCGAGGCCGAGTCGAGGACCAGGGTGCTCATCGCGACCCCACCTTCTGGAAGCGGGCGACCAGCCCGAGCAGGCAACCGGCGCCCAGCAGGAGCGCCACCAGGACGTAGACCGGGACCCAGGCGCCGTCGACGGGCACCTGGGTGGTGATCCCGGCGTCCCAGGCGTCGGCGAGCCCGCTGTAGAGCGACCAGGGGGAGGCCAGGCCGACCGCCACGGAGGCGGAGTCGGCGTCCTCGCTGGCCGAGATGGCCTGGACCGCGGTGACGACGCCGGTGAGGACGATGAGCGCCATCACCGAGCCGACGACGGCGAAGCCGCGGCGCAGCGACACCGAGGAGATGAGGCCGGTGATGCCGGCGACGAGCGCTGCGAGCCCGGCCTGGAGCACCACCGCCTTGAGCATCCCGGTGACCTGGTCGCTCGTGTCGAGTCCGGCCAGCAGCGCGCCGACGAAGAGCAGGAGCGTCGGCACCAGGGTGAAGGCCCACAGCGCGACGGTCATCGACAGCCACCGCACCAGCGCGAAGGCGGTCGCGCCGAGGGGGCGGGCGAGGTAGAGCACGATCGAGCGGTGGCGCAGGTCGCGCGAGAACAGCACCGGCGCCTGTGAGGCGGCGAAGAGGCTGACCAGCAGCTGGGTCTGGTTGGTGTAGTCGGCGTAGGAGACCGGCAGCGACGTGGCGGGGGTCAGGACCAGGACGCCGACGACGATCGTGGCCGGCAGCACCGACATGGCGAGCAGGAGGAACGGCATCACCTTCGACTTGCCCGAGCGCCCCAGGCCGTACGCGTGGCGCAGGCCGGTGGTGAACAGGGTGCGGGCGATCGTGGCGGAGCCCTCGCGCGGCCCGTCGTAGCGGCGGTAGCCGAGGTCGTGGATGACCCCGGTGCGGGGGCTCTCGGTCGGGATCTCAGGCACGGGTCGCACCCTCCTCCAGGAAGACGTCCTCGAGGTGGCCGCGGTCGGGCTGCAGCCGCATCAGGCCGAGGCCGAGCTCGGCGGCGACGTCGCGGATCAGGTCGTGCGCCGCGCCCTCGAGGGCGAGCTCCGGCGGGGGCGGGTCGATCGACACCATCGGGCCCCGCGGCCGGCAGGTGAGGCCACGCTGCGCGAGCGCCTCGCCGAGCCGGTCGCGCTCGGTCTCGGTGCCGATGACCTCCACCAGCAGGCTGCCGGTGCGCTGGAGGAAGTCGCCGGTGGCGCTGGAGCGCAGCAGGTGGCCACCGTCGAGCACGATCACGTGGTCGCTGACCTGCTCGAGCTCGCCGAGGAGGTGGGAGGTGACGAGGACCGCGATGCCGAAGTCGCTGCCGATGCGCTGCACCAGCCGCAGCATGTCGGTGCGGGCCGCCGGGTCCAGGCCGTTGGTGGGCTCGTCGAGGAACACCAGCTGCGGGTCGTGGGCGAGGGCCTGGGCGAGCTTGGCACGCTGCTTCATGCCGGTGGAGTAGCCGCCCATCGGCCGATAGCGCTCCTCGTCGAGGCCCACGTGGCGCAGCACGTCGGCGGCGCGCTCGCGGGCCGCGCTCGAGCCGAGGCCGGACATCCGGGCCATGTGGACCACGAAGTCGCTCGCGCTGACGTCGGGCGGCAGGCAGTCGTGCTCGGGCATGTAGCCCACCACCCGGCGGATCTCCTGCCCGCCGTGCTCGATGTCGTGGCCCAGCACGCTCGCGTGCCCGCCGGTCGGCTCGAGGAGCCCCAGCAGGATCTTGATGAGCGTCGACTTGCCCGCGCCGTTGGCGCCGACCAGACCCGTCACGCCCGCGCCGACCTCGACCGTGAGGTCGGTCAGCGCGTGGACCGTCCCGTAGTGCTTGGTGAGGCCCGCGGTCGTGATGACCGGCAGCCCCCCGGTGTGCACCGCTCCCGTGTGTCCTGCGTGTTCCCCCGTCACACCGGCCACGCTAGCGGTCGGGACCGACCCCCGGCATCAGGGATGGCCCCGAGACGTGTGGAGGTGTGGTGAAGATCGGCTCAACCGCCGAAGCGACCGTCCGCGCTCCACGCCACGCACGCGACCTGTCCACCGCGTCTCGTCGGTGCCCAGGTCCCGCATCCGCTCGATGCCGCCGTCCAGATAGGGGCGCAGCTCCACGCCCGAGCCCGCCGGCAGCGCGTCGACGTACGACTCGAAGCGCTCGCGGCACACGCCCTCGGCCTCGTCCACCGCCTCGGCGGCCCAGGCAACACCCCGGCGGTCGGGCTGTCCTCACACCTGCGGGGGGACGTCATGGGATCTGGCGGTTCGGACCGCCGGTTCTCATGACGTCCCGCCTGCGCCCTAGTCTTTTCCCATCATTCCCCGGTTGGTCTGCCGGGCACTTGGCAGCCCCGCCCGAGGCGGGCCCTAGGCTTGTCCGCACGATCCCCGGTTGGTCTGCCGGCAGGGCCCGCCTGACTTTGAATCAGGACTAGCGACGTAGGTTCGACTCCTACCCGGGGAGCCAGCTCGTCCGTGCCGCCTCGGCCCGCCCCGGTAGCGTCGTGACATGACCGTCTCCGAGCTCGTCGGCGTCTACGACGCGGACGGTGGGCTGCTCGGGGAGGCGGCGTACGTCTGGGGCAAGGTGCGCGGCACCCGCCACTGCGGGCTGTGCGACATCACCCACTCCACGGTGCGCCGCAAGGGCGAGTGGGACCGGATGGTGGCGCGCCTGCCGGTGCCGGTGCGGCTGCTGCACCTCAACGAGCTCGACGACGACCTGCGAGCGGTCGTCGCCGCGACGCGGGCACCGGTGGTGCTGGCGCGCGAGGTTGGGGCCTGGCGCGAGCTGATCGGGGTGGCCGAGCTCGACGAGATGGCCGGCTCGGTGGACGCCTTCGAGGCGGCCGTACGTCGCCGCCTCGACGAGGGGACCACCGCGTGACGACGTGGGCGCCGACCCTCTCCTGGTGCGCGCTGGTCGTGGTCTTCGCCGCAATGTCGAACGTCTGGAACGGCCACGAGCCGGGCTGGTACGCCTCGCTGGCGCGCCCGTCCTTCCAGCCGCCCGACATCGTCTTCGGCCTGATGTGGCCGCTGAACTTCCTGCTGCTCCTCGTCGTCGGCGTGACGACGGTCCGCACCGCACCGGCGGGTGCCGCCTGGACGGCCACCGGCGTGCTCGCGGTGTCGGTGGCCCTGGCGCTCGGGTGGGCCTACCTGTTCTACGTCCCGCACAGCCTCGTCGCTGCCGCTTCCTGCCTGGCCGGTGCCGCCGTACTCACGTGGGTGCTGCTGGTCGTGGTGGCCCGGATCGAGGTGTGGGGTGCCCTGGCACTGGCGCCGTACGCCCTCTGGCTCTCGGTGGCGACTGCGCTGTCGGTGGCCTACGCCAGGCTGAACTGAGCGGGCTCCGGGATGGCGACGTACGACGACCTGCTGGCGCGCGTGCGCGCCCTGGCCGAGACCTCCGAGGCCGTCCCCATCGTGGGGATCAGCGGCCACGGCGGGGCCGGCAAGTCGACCCTCGCGGCCAGGCTGGGGGCCGACCTCGGACTCCACGAGGACCAGGTCGTGCCGACCGACTGCTTCTACGCCCCGACCTGCGGCCCGGACGCCGGGTTGTGGGAGCAGCACGACTGGCCGGCGATCGAGGCGCTGGTCTCCCGCGCACGCCGGTTGCCGCGACCTGAGCGGCTGCGCTTCGACTACCGCTGGTGGACCGGGCAGACCGGCGTGGAGGACCACCCGATGCCACAGGTGCTTGTCGTCGAGGGCATCCGTCTCCTCGCCGACCGCACGCGCGACTGGTTCGACCTCGCCGTGTGGATCGACCTCGATCCCGACACCGCAGGTGCGCGCGCGAAGGCCCGCAATCTCGCCCAGGGCGACGACCGGGCCGAGCTCGACCTCTGGGACACCAAGTGGATCCCCGAGGGCCACGCCTACGCGCGGCTCGAGCACCCCGAGACCCGCGCGGACGTGGTGCTGCGGGCCGAGGGCCCGGACGTCGGCGGGACCTAGGACCCTGTCGACGTCCGCACGAGGCGGCGAGACTCGGGGGAGAGACCCGAGGAGCCTGCGATGGACCACGCGCCACCCCCACCCGCGCCTGCCACCGTGCGCGTCGTCGTCGAGGACGTCTGTGACCTCGAGGAGCGCGTCAGCGCCGCGGCGCGGCGGGCCCGCGAGTGCCACCGGGCCGTGGAGCTCGTCGAGCCGTTCGTCGCCGAGTGCGACCACGCGGGCCGGGCCGGGCTGATCCGGCGCATGGACGTCGCGCTGGCGGTGGCGCGTCGCGCCGCGCCCGGCGTCGAGATCCGGGTGGGCGGCGCGATCGAGCTCCCCCGACCCCGCGACCCGCGATGAGCGGGCTGGTCGAGGTGCCGGTCGTGCCGGTCGCCCTCGCACGTCTGGCCACGCTCCTCCCACCGGAGCGGGTGCGGCGCGTCGAGGAGCACGCCGCCACCGCACGCCGGCTGCTCGACGGCCGCACGCTGTGGAACGTCAGCTCGACCGCGCGCGGGGGCGGTGTGGCCGAGATGCTGCACACGCTCGTCGCCTACGCGGCCGGCACCGGCATCGACATCCGCTGGCTCGTCATCGGCGGGGACGCGGACTTCTTCGCCGTCACCAAGCGGATCCACAACCGGCTGCACGGCGTCCCCGGCGACGACGGTGCGCTCGACGCCGGCGCGCGGGCGGCGTACGACGCCACCCTGGCGCGCCAACGCGACGAGCTGCTCCGTCGCGTCCAGCCCGGCGACGTCGTGCTGCTCCACGACCCGCAGACCGCCGGCCTCGCCGGGGCGATGCGCGAGCGGGGGGCCCACGTCGTGTGGCGCTGCCACGTGGGGCTCGACGAGACCAACGCGTGGACCGACGATGCGTGGGACTTCCTGCGCCCGCTGGTCGAACCGGCGCACGCCTGCGTCTTCTCGCGGGAGGAGTTCGCGCCTGCGTGGGTCGACCGGCGCTGGCTGCGGATCATCCCGCCCTCGCTCGACCCCTTCAGCCCGAAGAACGCCGAGCTGTCCACCGCGGAGGTGGAGGATCTGGTGCACCGCCCCGGGATGGTGGTCGAGGGGACCGCGCTGCCGCACGATGCCCGCGTCGTCCTCCAGGTCAGCCGCTGGGACCGGCTCAAGGACATGGCCGGCGTGCTGGACGCCTTCGCCGCGCACCTCGACGACCTGCCGCCCGACGTCCACCTCGTGCTCGCCGGCCCGGAGGCACGTGGGGTGGCCGACGACCCCGAGGCCGCGGAGGTGCTCGCCGAGTGCCGCTCGCAGTGGCGCGCGCTGCCGGAGCGGGCACGTGCGCGCACGCACCTCGTCTCGGTCCCGATGGACGACCTGGTCGACAACGCGCGGGTCGTCAACGCCCTCCAGCGGTGGGCCACCGTCGTGGTGCAGAAGAGCCTCGCGGAGGGCTTCGGCCTCACGGTGACCGAGCCGATGTGGAAGGCCCGGCCGGTGGTCGCCTCCGCGGTCGGCGGCATCCGCGACCAGGTCGAGCACGACGTCACCGGCCTGCTGCTCGACGACCCGCGCGACGGCGTCGCGTTGGTCGCGGCGCTGGCGTCGCTGCTCGCCGACCCGGAGCGGTGCGGGGACCTGGGGCGGGCCGCCCACCTGCACGTGCGCGACCACTACCTCGCCGACCGCCACCTCATCCAGTACGTCGACCTCCTCGCGCAGCTGCTCGACGAGGAGGCCGCGCCGGTGGTCGTTCAGCGCTGACCGGTCGCGGCGCGGTAGGCGTCGAGCGCGGTCGGCAACGTCGGGAAGACGTGCTCGGGCCCGATGCGCTCCAGCAGCCCACTCGGTGCGAGGGTCTCGCGCTGCTCCTGCTTGAGCCGCGCCAGCGCCAGCACGACGCCGCGCGCCTCGAGCTCCGCGCGCAGCGTCTCGAGGGCGTCGGCGCCGGTGAGGTCGACCTCGCCGATGGCCTCGGTGTTGAGCACCACCCACTGCGGGGCGTACGCCTCCACCGACTCCCGGACGCGGCTGAGGAAGTTGTCGGCGTTGGCGAAGAACAGCGGCGCGTCGTAGCGGTAGACGAGCAGCCCGGGCACCGGCGCGGCGTCGGGGTAGTCGTCGACGTCGTGCATGCCCGCCAGGTCCGGGACCAGCCCCTCGACCGCGTCGTGCGGCCGCGCCACCCGCCGGAGCAGGTCGATGAGCGACAGGCTCACCGCCACCAGCACACCCTGGAGCACGCCGAGGACCAGCACGCCGGCCGTGGTGGCCAGCGCGATGAGCAGCTCGGTGCGTCGGTAGCGCGCGATCCGGACGAACTCCGCGACGTCGACCAGCCGCAGCCCGGCGTAGACCACGACCGCGGCGAGGGCGGCGTCCGGGAAGCGGGCCAGGACCGGTCGCAGCGCGACGACCAGGACGAGCGCGGCCGCCAGCGTCGACAGGCCCGCCCAGCGGGACCGCCCACCCACCGCGTCGACGATCGCCGTCCGGCTGCCCGAGCTGCTGACCGGGAAGCCGTGCACCACGCCCGCCGCCACGTTCGCCGCGCCCAGGGCCAGGAGCTCGCGGCGCGCGTCGATGCGGTCGCCGTGGCGTACGCCGAAGGCCCGGGCGGTGAGCACGTTGTCGGTGAAGCCGACGACGGCGATCGCCAGCGCGGTCGTCAGCAGCGCCCACGACCCCACCGACGCGACCGACGGCAGGCCGACCGACGGCAGGGCGAAGGGCAGCTCCCCGACCACGGCCACCCCGTCGTCGGGCAGCCCGGCCAGGGCCACCCCGAGGGTCGCCACGAGCATGCCGACCAACGGCACCGGGCCGGTGGGCCACAGCCGGGAGCCGGCGAGCAGCAGGGCGAGGGTGCCGAGGCACACCGCGAGGGTCGGGACGTGCACGGCTGCGGGGTGCTGGAGCAGCCACCACGTCTGGGCCAGCACGGTGCCGTCGGGGACGTCGGCGCCGCTCCCGCGCGCGGTCTGCGAGAGGACCATGAGCCCGGCGATGCCGGCCATGTAGCCGACGAGCACCGGCTTGGAGAGCAGGTCGGCGAGGAACGCGAGGCCTCCGGCCCACGCGATCAGGCACACCGCCCCGACCGCCAGGGCCAGCACGGCCGCCGCGTCCTGCGCCGACTCGCCGGTCACCGTGACGCTGGCCAGGGCGGCGCCCGTCATCAGCGCGGTGGTCGACTCCGGGCCGACGGACAGCTGCGGCGAGGAGCCGAGGAGGAAGTAGACGGCGAGGGCGACGAAGGCCGCCCAGAGCCCGGCCGCCGGGGGCACGCGCGCCAGCCCGGAGTAGGCCAGGACCTGCGGCACGAGGTAGGCAGCGACCGTGATCCCGGCCACCACGTCACCACGCAGTGCCCTCCGCCCCGGAGGACGGAGGCTCACCGACCACGACATGGCGACCAGTCGACCGCAGGCCGCCCCGACCCGCTAGGGCACTTCGTCCCGTCGTCGGTCCGCTGCCGCGACGCGGGCCAGGAAGGCGCGGTAGTCGGCCGCGCTGCGCCCCGGCGCCTCCAGCATCGGCATGTGCCCGATGCCGGGGTAGAGCACCGTCCGGGCACCAGCGATGCCCTCGGCCCACGCCCGCGCGGTGCTCGGGTGGACCAGGCGGTCCTCCTCGCCCCACATCACCAACGTGGGAGCGGTGATCTCGTCGAGCCGGTCGTCGAGGGTCGCGACGCCGTAGAAGTCGGCGAAGATCTCGGCGAGCTGGTCCCTCCGGGCGACGTAGTCAGCGGCGACCGCGGCCCGCAGCGCGGCGGGCAGGAAGGGCGGGCGCGCCATCGTCATGGCGTAGAAGTCGGGGAAGTCCGCGACGCTCTCGAGCAGGAACGGGTTGCGGCCCTGGCGGAAGAGCACGTCGGCCTCGCTCGGCTCGGGCGAGGCGACGCCCACCGCGTCGCTGAGCAGCAGCGAGGCGACCCGGTCGGGGTGCTCGACGGCGAGGGTGGCGGCCACGAAGCCGCCCATCGAGTTGCCGCCGACGTGGGCGGAGCCGATGCCGAGGCGGTCGAGCAGGGTCGCGAGCCGCGCCGCCTGCGCCGGGGCCGAGTGGCCGACGCCGCTGGTGAAGCCGGTCGCGCCGTGCCCGGCCAGCTCCGGCACGATCACCCGGTGGTCGCGCAGCAGGTGGCGCGCGAACCGCACCCACACGACCCGGTCGGCGGAGTAGCCGTGGACGAGCACGACCGCGGGCGCGTCGGCCGGCCCGCCCTCGAGGAGGGCGAGGGAGCAGTCCCCGACGTCGACGCGGCGCTCGCGCAGGCCGTACGCCCGCGCCTCCGCGGCGGTCGCGGCGGCGTACGCGCGTGCGGCGATCGCCGTGCGCCGGTTCACTTGGCACCCCGCGAGCGCACGACGCCGGTGATGAGGCGCTGGTAGCCGGCCGGGGCGATGCGGGCCATCGCGTCGAAGACCCGGGCGTCGGGGCCGACGAGCACCCGCCGCTTGTCCTTGCGGACCGCCTCGACGATCACCTCGGCCGCCTTGGCGGGGGTGGTGATGAAGGACCTCTCGAACTCCCTCGACGAGGCCTCCGCGGACTTGCCGGTCGCGCCCGCGACGCTGGCGTCCACCCGCGCGGCGCGGGCGATGTTGGTCTTGATGCCGCCGGGGTGCACGCACGTGGCGCTCACGCAGGACCGCGTCAGCGCGAGGTCCTGGCGCAGCGACTCGGTGAAGCCGCGTACGGCGTACTTGCTGGCGTTGTAGCCGCTCATCAGCGGCTGCGCGGTGAGGCCGAAGACGCTGGAGATGTTGACCACGTGGCCCTCGCCGGAGGCCTCGAGGTGGGGGAGGAACGCCTTGGTGCCGTGGACCACGCCCCAGAAGTTCACGCCCATGATCCAGCGGTAGTCCTCGGTCGAGAGCGACGCGACGGTGCCGGACAGGGCGACGCCGGCGTTGTTGACGACGAGGTTGACGCGGCCGTGGTCGGCGACGACCTCGTCGGCCCAGGCCAGCACCGCGGCCTCGTCGGCGACGTCGACCACCGAGGTCGTGACCGCACGTGCGCGGCCGGTGAGCAGGCGCTCGGTCTCGGCGAGCCCAGCGGCGTCGACGTCGGACAGGGCGAGCCGGCAGCCGCGGCCGGCCAGCTCGAGCCCCAGGGCGCGGCCGATGCCGGAGCCCGCCCCGGTGACGGCGGCGACCTTGTCGTCGAGGGTCTTCATGCGGTGGTGCTCCTGTCGGGAGTGACGTGGCTGGTGACGTGGCTGAGGACGTGGTGCTCGGGTCGGAAGCGCCGCGCGAGGCGGCGGAAGGAGAAGGAGAAGCCGGGGAACATCGCGATCACCCTGCCCGAGCGCGACTGGTACCACGAGGTGCACCCGCCGTCGTGCCACACGGTCTTCTCCATCTCACGGTGGACGTGCGTGGTGTAGGCGTCCTCGGCCTCGGGCAGCACCTCGATGCTCGCCGCCTCGGCGTCGACCACCGCGTCGATCGCACGCAGGAGGTACAGCATCTGCGACTCGATGACGAAGATCGCGCTGGTGTGGCCGATGCCGGTGTTGGGGCCGGTGACGACGAAGAAGTTGGGGAAGCCGGGGACCGTCGTGCCGAGGTAGGCGCGGGGGAACTCGTGCCAGACGTCCGCGAGGCGTACGCCGTCGCGCCCACGCACGTCGTAGGGGATCAGCCCGTCCGTGGCGTCGTAGCCGGTGGAGAAGACGACCACGTCGAGGTCGACGTGCTCGCCCGTGGCGGTGACGATGCCGGTCTCGTCGAAGCGGGCGATGCCGTCGGTGCGGTCGTGGAGCGTGGCGTTCGCGGCGCCCAGGGCCGGGTAGAGCGTGTCCGACAGGATGATCCGCTTGCAGCCGATGGTGTAGTCGGGCGTGACCTTGGCGCGCAGCTCCGGGTCCGGCACCTGGGTCTCGATGTGGCGCAGGGCCTCGCGCTGGGCGACCCGCTTGAGCAGCCGGCGGCTGTGCTTGAAGCCGATGACCCGGGTCTCGAGCTTCCAGTAGATCGCGGTGCGCAGCGCCCGCTGGAAGGGGCGCAGCCGCAGCAGCCGCCGCTGGAGCGGGGTGAAGACGCGGTCCGGGCGGGGGAGCACCCAGTGGGGGCTGCGCTGGAAGACGTGCAGCGCGGCCACCTCGGGCTGGATCGCAGGGATGACCTGCGCGGCGCTCGCGCCCGACCCGACGACCGCGACCCGCCTGCCGGCCAGGTCGACGTCGTGGTCCCAGCCGTTGGTGTGGAAGGCGTGCCCCGCGAAGTCGTCCAGGCCCGGGAACGGCGGCACGACCGGGGTGCTCAGCGGGCCGGAGGCGTTGACGACGAAGCGCGCGCGGTGGACGGTGCCGTCGGCGGTGCGCACGGCCCAGGCCTCGCCGTCCCACTCCGCCGACACGACCTCGGCGCCGAGGACGGTGCGCTCACGGAGGCGGTGCTTGTCGATGACGTGCTCGGTGTAGGCGCGCAGCTCCGCCTGCTCGGCGTACATCCGGGTCCAGGGGTAGGGCTCGGAGGCGATCGAGTAGAGCGGGGAGGGCACGTCGACGGCGGCACCGGGGTAGGAGTTCTGGCACCAGGTGCCGCCCATGAAGTCGCGGCGCTCGAGGATGCGCACGTCGGTGATGCCGCGGCGCAGCAGGTTGATGGCCGTGACCTGGCCGCCGAAGCCGCTACCGATGACGAGCACCGTCGTGATGTCCACCCCGGCACACTAAAGTGATGACGCTCGATTCCGAATCAGGGCGTGACGCAGGTCACGTCCCGGCGGTCGGCCTCGCCAGCGCCGTGGCGGCGCCCGCGAGGAACTGCGCCAGCGACTCGGTCACCACCGAACGCTCGGTCGTGAAGCCGGTGATCGACCACGTCACCACGGCGTTGCTCACCGCCCCGACGGCTGCGCTGGCCATCAGCTCGTGTGCGGCGTCGGGCAGGGCGGTGGTGTCGTCGCGGTCGGCCAGCACGCCGAGCATCAGGTGGCCGAAGCGCTGCATCCGGGACAGGTACGTCGACTCGACGCGCGCGCTGACGCCGAGCACCTCGAACCACACGACCCGCGCCAGCCGGGGGTCCTCCTCGACCAGGGCGAGGAAGGCGTCGAGTCCACGCCTGGCCAGGTCGCCGACCTCGCCGGCGCCGTCGCCCAGCGCGGTCAGCGCTGCCGCCTCGAGCCGGGCGGTGCACTCGTCGTACACCGCCACGAGGAGGTCCTCGGTGGAGTCGAACTGCTCGTAGAAGTAGCGGTCGCTGACCCGGGCCTCGCGGCACAGCAGCCGCACGGTCGTCGCGCGGTAGCCCGCGGTGCCGAAGAGCTCCAGCCCCGCGTCGAGCAGCTGGCGGCGCCGACGTCCGGCGCGGTCGCTCGCCGACTCCCCGGCATAGGTCCGCCCGCTCACGGTGTCATTCGACCACAGCGTCATTCGAGCACAGCGTCTTTCGAGCACTGGGACGCGAGTGGGCGACCAGCCCCGAGGCGGTGACAGACTGCGGGCATGGACAACCTCACCGTCATCGTGCTCGCCGCCGGCGGCGGCACCCGCATGAAGTCGAAGACCATGAAGGTGCTGCACCCCATCGCCGGGCGCTCCATGATCGGCCACGTGCTGCGCGCCGTGCAGGCCGTCGAGCCGACCAGCGTCGTCGCGGTCGTCGGCCACCAGCGCGAGCAGGTCGGTCCGCACATCACCGAGCTGCTGCCGGGCGCGGTGCTGGCGGTGCAGGAGACGCAGCAGGGCACCGGGCACGCCGTACGCGTCGCGATGGAGGCGTGCGGTGCGACCACCGGCACCGTCATCGTCGCCGCCGGCGACACCCCGCTGCTGGAGGGGGAGTCCCTCAAGGCCTTTGCCGAGGAGCACGAGGCCGCCCAGCGCGCGGTGAGCATCCTCAGCGGCCGGGTGGCGCGCCCGTTCGGCTACGGCCGGGTCGTGCGCAACGAGGAGGGTGACGTCGAGGCGGTCGTGGAGGAGAAGGACGCCACGCCCGAGCAGCGCGAGATCGACGAGATCAACTCCGGCATCCTGGCCTTCGACGCCGAGTTCCTGGTCTCGGCGCTGCCGCGGATCACCAACGACAACGCCAAGGGCGAGTACTACCTCACCGACGCCGTGGGCCTGGCCCGCGAGGACGGCCTCACCGTCGGCGCGCACCTCATCGAGGACGTCGCGCAGACCGAGGGCGCCAACGACCGCGCCCAGCTCGCCGAGCTCGGCAAGGAGCTCAACCGCCGCATCGTGACCCGCTGGATGAAGGACGGCGTCACCGTCATGGACCCCGCCACCACGTGGATCGAGGCCGACGTGGTCCTCGAGCCCGACGCCACGATCCTGCCCGGCACCCAGCTCCTCGGCGCGACCGTGGTCCGCGAGGACGCCGTGGTCGGGCCCGACACGACGCTGAAGGACTGCGAGGTCGGCGCCGGCGCGCGCGTCGTACGCACCCACGCCGAGCTCGCCGTCATCGGCGACCGCGCCAGCGTGGGGCCCTTCGCCTACCTCCGCCCCGGCACGCAGCTCGGCGTCGCGGGCAAGATCGGCACCTTCGTGGAGACCAAGAACTCCCAGATCGGCGACGGCGCCAAGGTGCCGCACCTGTCCTACGTCGGCGACGCCGAGATCGGCGAGGGCACCAACATCGGGGCCGGGACGATCTTCGCCAACTACGACGGGGTGGCCAAGCACCGCACCGTCATCGGCCGATTCGTCAAGACCGGCTCCAACAACACCTTCGTCGCGCCGGTCGCCGTCGGCGACGGGGCGGGCACGGCCGGCGGCACCGTCGTACGCCGCAGCGTGCCGGCCGGCGCCCTGGCGGTCAGCAGCTCCGCGCAGCGCAACCTCGAGGGCTGGGCGGAGTCCCGGCGGGCCGGGACCGCCCAGGCCGAGGCGGCGCGAACGGCGCGTGAACAGCAGGAGACGACCGAGGGGTGACCCCGGGGTTGGGGAAGGCCCGGTCCGTGGGCCAGACTCATCCCCAGCACCTCCGATGAGAGCCACCCCCAGGCTGACCAGCCCCAGCGAGGAGTCGCGTCGCGTGACCGGAATGAAGCGGACCACCGAGAAGAACCTGATGGTCTTCAGCGGCCGGGCGCACCCCGACCTCTCCCACGAGGTCGTCGACCTCCTCGAGTGCGGACTCGTCCCGCAGAGCGCCTACGCGTTCGCCAACGGTGAGCTCTACGTCCGCTACGAGGAGTCGGTGCGGGGGTGCGACGCCTTCGTGATCCAGAGCCACACCGCTCCGATCAACGAGTGGATCATGGAGCACCTGATCATGGTCGACGCCCTCAAGCGGGCCTCGGCGAAGCGGATCACCGTGGTCATGCCGTTCTACGGCTACGCCCGCCAGGACAAGAAGCACCGCGGCCGCGAGCCGATCTCGGCGCGCCTGGTGGCCGACCTGTTCAAGACCGCCGGCGCGGACCGCCTCATCACCGTCGACCTGCACGCCGACCAGATCCAGGGCTTCTTCGACGGCCCCGTCGACCACCTCATGGCGCTGCCGATCCTCACCGACTACGTCAAGGCCAAGTACGGCGACCAGCAGCTCGCCGTCGTCTCGCCCGACGCCGGCCGGATCAAGGTCGCCGAGCGCTGGTCGGCCCGCCTCGGCGGCGTACCCCTCGCCTTCATCCACAAGACGCGCCGCACCGACGTCGCCAACGAGGTCGTCGCCAACCGCGTGGTCGGTGAGGTCAAGGGCAAGATCTGCATCCTCACCGACGACATGATCGACACCGGCGGCACGATCGTGAAGGCCGCCGAGGCCTGCATGGCCGACGGCGCGGCCGGCGTGATCATCGCCGCCACCCACCCGATCCTGTCCGACCCCGCCGTCGACCGGCTGAAGAACTCCTCCGCCATGGAGGTCGTGGTCACCAACACGCTCCCGGTGCCGGCCGACAAGCAGTTCGACAAGCTCACCACGCTCTCGATCGCGCCGCTCATCGCGCGGGCGATCCGCGAGGTGTTCGAGGACGGCTCGGTGACGTCGATGTTCGACGGTCATGCCTAGGTCGACGGCGAGGAACGAGCCGGCTGCCGTCAAGGCATGAGATCGAGTAGCCCCACCGCTGAGCCTGCGAGGCGGTGACGGGCGTATCGAGATCCGCGTGACGGACGCAGGTCTCGATACGCCTCGCTCGGCTACTCGACCACCGAGACCGAGGTGCCCTCGCTCGGCTGCTCGACCACCGGGACTGAGCTTCAGAGCGTCCGGTCGAGGTCGTCGAGCGCGTCGTTCCACGCCCGGGCCAGGACCGTGGGGACGTCCCCGGTCGCGAGCGCGTCGGCGACCGTGGCGCGCAGCTGGCGGCGTACGGCGGGGGTGAGCGGCAGGCGCGGGAAGGCGTCGCCGATGCTGTCGGCCATCGCCTGGCCCGAGCGGAGCGCGAGGGCGAGGCCGTCGGTGACGTAGCGGGTGAGGTAGGGCTCGACCAGGTCGGCCTGTTCCCAGCCCCAGAACCCGGCGCCGACGGCGTCGAGCTCGTGGGTGCTGAGCTCGCCGCCCATGAAGCGCTGCCACATCTCGGCCTTGGCCTCGGCGGTCGGGACCGACGCGCGCGCCGAGAGCGCGGCGTGGTGACCGGCGACCGACTGGTCGCGCTCGGCCTCGGCGTCGATGTGCGAGGGGTCGCCGAGCTCGGCGAGGCGGTGGACCGCGGCCCAGCGCACGCTCGGGTCGACGTCGTCGCGCTCGAGCCACTGGACGAGGAAGCTCCGGTCGGCGCTGAGCCGCGCCAGCACCCGGGACGCGCCGGGCGCGAGGAGCGGGTCGCCGCCCTCCACGGCACCGCGGGCGATGTCGGCGATGACGGCGAGGTGTGCGCCGACCTCGGCGGGCTCGTCGTGCGCGCGGGTCACGAGCTGGAGCGCGCGCAGCACGCCCTCGACGACCAGCGGGTGCGACTCGGGCCGCAGGTGCCGGTCGGCCAGGGCGACCAGGTCGCCGACGGAGATGACCTGCGACTCGGCGAGGTCGACCGCGGTCCACCACAGCACCGCGCGGGTCAGCTGCGACTCGACCGACGACAGCCCGGCGGTGATCGCCGCCCACGACTGCTCGTCGGGCCGGATGACCGCGAAGGTCTCGTCGCCGGAGTTGGGCACCACGACCCGTCCGGCGAAGTCCTCGAGCCGCACCGGCTCCTCGCCGAGGTGAACGTCGCGGGAGCCCACGAGCTGCATCGCGTCGTCGTACGCCGACACGGTGAGGCGGTGCGGCCGCGAGCCCTCGCGGTGCAGCACCGGGACGCTCGGCCCGTCACCTGGGGCGTCGCGGGTGACGACGAGGGTGTCGAACCCGGTCGTGCGCAGCCACGCCGCCGCCCACGCGCGTACGTCGTGGTCGGTGGCGGAGTCGAGGGAGTCGAGGAACGCGGCCAGGTCGGCGTTGCCGAAGGCATGGGCGTTGAGGTGGGTGTTGACGCCGGCGAGGAAGTCCTCCTGGCCGAGCCAGTGGCCCAGCTGCTTGAGCGCGGCGTTGCCCTTGGCGTAGGTGATCATGTCGAAGTTGGCGAAGGCGGTGTCGACGTCGACGATCTTGTCGGTGTCCTCCGCGATCGGGTGGGTGGATCGGCGGCGGTCCGCGCGGTAGCCGGTGGGCTTGCGGGTGATCGCGGCCGAGGTCCAGGCGTCGGTGTAGCCCGCGGCGACGCCGGCGACGTCGTATCCCATGAAGTCGGCGAAGGACTCGTTGAGCCACGAGTCCTCCCACCACTTCATCGTGACGAGGTCGCCGAACCACATGTGCGCCATCTCGTGCGCGATCGTCGAGGCCAGCCACTGGCGCTGCAGCTCGGTCGGCGTGCCCTGGGTCAGGCCCTCGTCGCGGTAGACGACGCAGCCGGGGAACTCCATCGCGCCCCAGTTGAGCCCGGGGGCGAAGACCTGCTGGAAGTCGGCGTAGGGGTACTCCGGCTCGAAGATGCTCGTGTAGTGCTGGAAGCAGGTGCTGGTGATGCGGCGCAGCTCGTCGGCGTCACGGCGCAGCTCGCGCTCCTGCGAGGCCCGCGCGTGCCAGCCGAAGGGCAGCGTGCCGCCCGGCGCGGGGGCGTACGGCTCGTCCCACGTCACCGACACCCACGGGCCGCCGACGAGGGTGAAGAGGTAGGACGAGAACGGCGGGGTCGTGCCGAAGGTCCAGGTGTGCGGGGCCGCGTCGCCCTCGCCCGGCGTGCGCTGCTCGAGCGGGCCGTTGGCGAGGACGGTCCAGTGCGCGGGCGCGGTCACGGTGACGGCGAAGGTCGACTTGACGTCGGGCTGGTCGAAGCAGGGGATGACCTTCTGGGTGATGTCCATCGACGTGTGCGCGCAGACGTAGCGCTCGCCGTCGGCGGGGTCGATCGTCACGGTCATGCCGTCGCCGTCGGTGACGTAGGGCATCCGCGCGGTGACGCGGACCTCGTTGTGCGCCGCGAGGTCGGGCAGCGCGATCCGCCCGTCGGCGTACGCCGCCGGCTCGCCGTCGAGGGTGACGTCCGAGGCGCCGGTGAGCTCGAGGAACGTGGAGGCCCCCGGCTGCGTGCAGTCGAAGGTGATCCGTGCCTCGACCGTGAAGGCGTCGGTGGAGGTGAGGTCGAGGTGGACCTCGGTGTGGACGTCGGTCAGCAGGACGGCGCGCTCGCGCGCCTCGGGGAGCATCAGGGGCACCGGGTCACCCTAGTTGCGCGCACGGTGCGCGGATTCGACCCACCCCGGGGGGCGGGTCTAGAGTTCTGTGGTTGCCTCGGCGAGGGAGCCCGACGTACGACCCGGGACTCCGTGATCGACTGGGCCGGCCCGCACCGCTGCGCCGCGCTCACGATCCGGAGCGCGGCGTTCGTCGTCTCCGCACCCGCCGAGGACCCACGAGCCAGGGCCGCCAGGCCCGACCACCCGACTGATGGAGAACCCCATGTCTGCCCCCGAGAAGATCGTCGCCGAGGCCCGCACCGAGTTCGGCAAGGGCGCTGCCCGCCGCATCCGTCGCGACAACAAGATCCCCGCGGTCATCTACGGCCACGGCAACGAGCCGGTCCACGTGATCCTGCCCGGCCACCAGACGATGATGGCGCTCAAGCACGGTGGCGCCAACGCGCTCCTCGCGCTCGCCATCGACGGCAAGGAGCAGCTCGCGCTGACCAAGGACGTCCAGGTCGACCCGATCCGCCGCGTCATCGAGCACCTCGACTTCGTCGCCGTCATCCGCGGCGAGAAGGTCACCGTCGACGTCCCGATCCACGTCAAGGGTGAGGCCGGCCCCGACACGCTGGTCGTCAACGAGAACACGGTCGTCTCGGTCGAGGCCGAGGCCACGCACATCCCCGAGTTCTTCGAGGTCTCCGTCGAGGGCCTGCCCGCCGGCACCCAGATCCTCGCCAAGGACCTCGACCTCCCGTCGGGCACCACGCTGCTGGCCGACGAGGAGCTGCTCATCGTCAACGTGACCGAGCAGATGTCCGCCGAGGCCCTCGAGGCGGAGCTGGAGGAGGCCGAGGCCGACCTGGGCATCGAGCACGACCCGTCCAACGAGGAGATCGCCGAGGCGCAGACCGAGGCGAAGGCCGAGGACGCCGCGCAGGAGTCCGGCGAGGCCACCGACTCCGAGTGACCTGCTGAGCGGGCACTTCCTCGCGCACAGACACACTGACCGGGCGATTCCTCGCGCTGCACCGCGAGGAATCGCCCGGTCGGCGCATTTCAGCGCGACGAAGTGCCCGCTCGGCGATGAAAGGATGACGCGCATGAGTGACACGCAGGACGGGGTCTGGCTGGTCGTGGGCCTGGGCAACCCCGGACCCGCCTACGCCGGGCACCGCCACAACATCGGCTACCTCGTCACCGACGAGCTCGCGAGCCGGATGGGCAGTCCCTTCCGCAGCCACAAGTCGGGCCGGGCCGACGTCGTGGAGGGCCGGCTGTCGCTCGGCGGCCCCCGCGTCGTGCTGGCCCGTGGCCGCGGCTACATGAACGAGTCCGGTGGACCGGTCAAGGCGCTCGCGACCTTCTACAAGGTCGCGCCCGACCACGTCATTGCGATCCACGACGAGCTCGACATCGCCTTCGGCACGCTGCGCATCAAGCTCGGCGGTGGCGACAACGGCCACAACGGGCTGAAGTCGATGCGCTCCTCCCTCGGCACCGGCGACTTCTACCGCGTCCGGGCCGGCATCGGGCGCCCGCCCGGTCGCCAGCACGTGGCCGACTTCGTGCTGTCGAACTACTCCACCGTCGAGCGCAAGGAGCTGCCGTTCCAGGTCTCCGACGCCGCCGACGCGGTGGAGTCGCTGCTGACCGACGGCCTCGAGAAGACGCAGCAGCGCTTCAACTCCTGAGGGCCGGACGCGGGTCACCAATATCGACGAAAGCGCGCAGCTGCGCGGGGACCGACGCCGGCCGGACCCCACGATGGAGGCGTGCCGCCCCGCGGGGCGGCACACCAGCGTCAGACTCCAGACCGCCGCGCCGGGTCGTGGTCGGCCCAGGTTCCCGAAACCGCAGGGGCCGGCCCCGGGCGAGGAGGAGACCCGCAGGCCCTTCCCCCCGGGCCGCAGTCCCCGCCCAGCCTCGCCCCCCGGCGCGGTTCCCCGTGCTCAGGCAGGGGGGAGGACGACGGTCCACATGACCGCCTTGCCGGAGGCGAGGGACGACGTCGCGGACACGGCCGGCGCCGTTCCCGCCGCCACGCCCGCCTGGTCGCCGGCCGCCGCCGCGAGGAGCCCGGAACCGCTCCCGATCGTCGTCGCCCGCAGTGACAGCGGTGACGGCAAGGTCCAGGCGTGGACGTCGTTGGCCTTGTCGGCGAAGTAGCGCACGACCGTCGAGCCGGACTGCGTCACCGTCGCCGACGGAGCACTGTGCGTCGCGGTGGTGGTGGGCTCCGCCCGGCCCGTCGCCGTCGGGACGCCGGCACCGGAGTAGGCGAGCAGCACCATGCTGGTCTTCGAGGTCGCGTCGAGGACCACCTCGACGCTCGTCCCTGCCAGCCCTGCGCCCGCCGTACGGGTCAGGACCCACGACCGGACGTCGCTGCCGTCGGAGACCGTGCCCCGTGTGGTCCACCCGGCGGGCGGGGTGAGCGTCGCGGCCCGGTTGGTCGTGACCACCAGCACCAGGAGGTCTGTGGCGGCCACCGAGGAGGGAACGCCCACGCGGGGCCGGGTGGTGTTGGAGTCCGACGAGCTGCCGGCGCGCCACGCGGGGCCGGCCGGGGGCGGCGGGTCGTCTGCCACCACGACCTCGCGGGTCAGGGTCGCGGTGCTGCCCTCGTCGTCCGTCACGGTCAGCACGACCGGATAGCTCCCGGGCGAGGCGTAGACGTGGGACGTCGTCGCGCCGCTCCCCGTCGACTGGTCGCCGAACGTCCACGCGTGGGAGACCAGCGCGCCGCCGTCGGGGTCGCTCGACGCCCGGGCGTCGAAGGTGCACGTCAGCGCCTGGCAGGTCGAGGTGAACGACGCCAGCGGGTCGGCCGGGGGAGGGGGCTCGGAGCCGGAGACCAGGACGACGGTGTACTCCTGACCGCCTCCGGCGGCCAGCGTCGCGCCGGCCACGCCGGGGACGAGCACGGGCGTCGAGCGGTTGGTGGTCGTGCCGTCGCCGACCTGGCCGGCGCCGTTGGATCCCCAGGCCAGCACCCGGCCGTCGGCCCGTACGGCCACGCCGGTGTCGCGTCCGGAGCCGATCGACACGATCGACGTCAGGCTGCGGACGGCGACCGGACGGGTGCGCGTCGTGGTGGTGCCGTCGCCGAGGTTGGCGCGGTAGTTGCGACCCCAGGCGACGACGGTGCCGTCGGTGCGCAGGGCGTAGGAGTGGTGGGCGCCCGCGATCACCTGGGCGATGCCGCTGGCGACCTGGACCGGCGACGTACGGTCGGTCAGGCTGCCGTCGCCGACCTGGCCGTAGTCGTTCGATCCCCACGCCCACACGGTGCCGTCGCTGCGCAGGGCCAGTCCGTGGTCACGACCGCCGGCGATGCCGACGATGTCGGTGAGGGAGCCCACCCGCACCGGCGTGGTGCGTCGCACGGTGGTCCCGTCGCCGAGCTGCCCCTCGTCGTTGCGGCCCCACGCCACCACCGTGCCGTCGGCGCGCAGGGCGTACGACATGTTGCGACCTGCGGCCAGCGCGGTCGCGTCGCTCAGGCCGGTGACCCGCACGGGCGTACGCCGCAGCGTGGTCGTGCCGTCGCCCAGCTGGCCGTCGGCATTGAGGCCCCACGTGCGCACACTGCGGTCGGCGAGCAGCGCGAGCGAGTGGTTGTGCCCCGTCTCGACGGCGGTGGCCCCGGCGAGACCGGGCACCTGGCCCGGTGACGTCCGGTTGGTCGTGGTGCCGGTGCCGAGCTGCCCCTCCCGGTTGCTGCCCCACGTCCAGACGGTCCCGTCCGAGCGCAGGGAGGCGACGTGCTCCCGACCGCCGTGCATGTCGACCACGTCGGAGAGGCCGACCACCGGGCCCGGCGTGGGCCCGGCCTGGGTGGTGCCGTCGCCGAGCTGGCCGAAGGCGTTGCCGCCCCAGGTCCATGGCACCCCGGGAGGACTGGCCGCTGAAGCGGGAGCGGCGGGGCCCGTCGTCGTGCCGAGCGCTGCCAGCACGCTGGCCGCCAGGACGGCCGCTGCCCCTGCCCGGCCGGTCCGCCGCGCGCTCATGTCAACGGTCCAACCGCAGCAGGATCGTCCACGCCGTGGCGCTTCCGGAGGCGGCGTCGGCCGTGGCGGTCAGCCCGCCGTACGGTCCCTGGTCGACCGGTCCTCCGGAGTCGGCGAGGACGCTGCACACGCGCCCGGAGCTGGTGCCGCAGATCGCCTGTCGGCCCGTGGTCCCGGCTGGGAGGGTGAACCCGGTGGTCGCCGAGGACTTGTCGGCCCAGTAGGACACCGCCCAGTCGCCCGCCCCGGCCTTCACCGTCGGCGTGGTGTGGGCCGCTCGGACCACGGTCTCGGCCGCCGAGGCGACCTGCGGTGCGAGCATGTCGCCGCTGTAGCTGGCCAGCGTGAGCGTGTACTTCAGCGCGGCTTCCATCGAGAACCGCACGTGTCGACCCGCGTCGCCGGCCGCCGCGGTGCGTGTCCACACCAGGGTCTTCATGCTGCCCGAGCTCCCCGAGCCGAGCAGCGTCCACCCGGTGACGCCGCTGGTCGGGTCACCGGTGGTGCGGGACGCGTCGTTCACCGACAGCACCAGGACCATCCGGTCCCCGGCGGAGGTGGCGGCCGGGACCAGGGTGCTCGGGGTGGACGCGTTGCCCTGGGTGGCGGTGCTGCCGGCCAGCGTGATCTGCCGGATCGCGACCGGCGAGACGTCCCGGGTGGTGTCGCCGGTCCCGCCGTCGCCGTCGGTGACGTCGAGCCGCGCGGTCCGCGTGCCGGCCGCGTCGTAGACGTGGGTCGTCGTGGGGGAGGTCGTGGTGTCGCCTGTGCCGTCGCCGAAGTCCCACTCGTACGACGTCACCGTCCCGTCCGCGTCGGACGAGGCGCCCGCGTCGTAGCTGCAGACGAGGTAGCGGCACGTCACCGTGAACGCGGCGACGGGCGCAGCGTTGGTGCGGGTCACCTCCACCGGGACCACGACCGAGCCGGTCGTGCCCTCGTCGTCGGTGACGGTGAGCGTCACCTCGCGCGTCCCGGAGCTGAGAAAGTCGTGGTCCACCGTCCGTCCGGTCGCCGTGCCGCCGTCACCGAAGTCCCAGGCCCAGCCGGTCACCGAGCCGTCCGGGTCGCTCGACGCGGCCGCGTCGAAGGTGCAGGCGGTGCTGGTGCAGTCGTGGGTGAAGGCCGCGGTCGGTGCCTGGTTGGGCTCGACGGTGCGCAGCACGACCGAGGACATGGTGGCCGAGCCGCTGGTGGCGTCGGCGGTGGCGAGCAGGCCGCCGTACGCCCCCGAGGGCACCGCCGCGCCGGAGTCGGCCATCACGCTGCACACCCGTCCCGTGCCCGTGCTGCACACGGCCTGCCGGGAGGTCACGTCGCCGGGCAGGGTGAAGCCAGTCGTCGCTGAGGTCTTGTCCGCCCAGTAGGACACGACCCACGAGCCGGGGGGCGCCTCGACCACCGGGGTGGTGTGGCCGGCGCGGACGACGGTCTCGGCGAGGTGCGCCGAGACGAGTGCGCCCGTGCGCACGCCCGACCAGGCGCCGACGGTCATGGTGTACTTCGCGGCCGCGTCCAGCGTCACGGTGGTGCGCCGCCCGGCGTCCCCGGCCGCGGCCACCTTGCTGTAGACCACCGTCTGCATCGATCCCGAGGTCGTCGTGCCGAGCACCGTCCAGCCGGAGGTGCCCGTCGGAGCGCCGACCACGCGGTTCGACGCGTTGAGCGACAGCGTCATCACCAGTCGGTCACCCGCGGACACCGTCGCCGGGGGCGTGACGTTGGGCGAGCTCGCGTTGCCCTGGGTCGCGGCACCGCCGACGTACGACACGGTGCTGGACGAGGGCGCGGCGACCACGACCTGCACGGTGGAGGTCGTGTCGGCGGCCCCGTCGTCGTCGGTCACCTCCAGCGACACCGTGTAGGTGCCGGGTGCGGCGAAGGTGTGGTCGGTGGTCGCGCCCGAGCCGGTGCCACCGTCCCCGAAGTCCCAGGCGTACTCCGTCAGCACCCCGTCGCCGTCGCTCGAGTCGCCGGCGTCGAGCTCGCAGGCGAGGAAGTCGCAGAGGAGGGAGAACGCGGCGGTGGGGGGCACGTTGGGCTTCTCCACGGTGACCTGCTGGGTGGTGCTGTGGGTCAGCCCGCCGTCGTCGGTGACGGTGAGGGTGACCTCGTAGGTCCCGGAGTCCACGAAGTCCTTCTCCGGGGCGGGGCCGCCGGCCTGGTCGCCGTCGCTGAAGGTCCACTCGTACGACGACACGCTGCCGTCGTCGTCGGAGGAGCCCCCGGCGTCGAAGGTGCACGTGGTGCCGGTGCACGCGGAGGTGAAGGCGGCCGTGGGTGCGGTGTTGGGCAGCACGGAGGCGAGGAAGAGCGCACGGCCACGCCAGTCGATGCTCGCGTTCGCGACCGCGGAGGTGCCACTGGGGGCGCCGTTGGCGAAGGGGATCCGCAGCAGCTGGCCCGTCGTGCCGTTGACGACGTAGAGGGTCGCGCCGTCGACGAACATGCCCCGGGCGCTGCTCCAGGCGATGTTGCCGCCCGAGACGGTGTTCTCGACACCGCCGATGATGCCGCTGTCGGGGGAGAACCACCGCCAGTAGAGCGCGTTCTGCCCGCTGCGGGTGTAGTAGATGCGGCCGTCGGCGTAGAAGGTCCCGGTCAGGGAGCTGAGCTGGGCGTACCAGGTCGGCAGGACGCCGGCGTACGTCTGGCCGAGGGCGCCGCTTCCGGTCTCGACGCTGCTCCACAACGGGTCGAGGTAGGGGTTGACCCGAGCCGGGGGTCCGAAGGCGGTGCCGTCGAAGGACCGGCTGTAGAGGTATCCGTCGGTCTGGCCGTAGAAGAGGGTCCGGCCGACCATGACCGAGCCGCGCACGTTCGTCCAGTCGAAGGTGTCGGTGCTGACGGTGGCCTGGGACGTGACGGTGGTGCCGTCGAAGGCCAGCACGGAGGCGCGTGTCGCATTGGCGGTCGTCGACTGCGGTCCGCCGATGTAGACGTTTCCGGGCAGGGTGCCCGCGCTGGTCGAGGCGGTGTCGTAGCCCTCCGAGTAGGGGAAGTAGGCGATCCGCGCTCGCTGGTAGCGACGGTCGGCGATGTACTCGGTGTCGCTCACCACCCAGATGCCGCTGTCGGTCTCGTAGACCTCGTAGGCCGCCTCGCCACGGGGGTGTCGGCCCGGGTTCCACTTCAGCGGGATGCCGGTGAGCGGGTCGAGGGCCGCCAGGCCCGCGCGCGGGACGGCGCCCTGGGCGGCCCGGTCCGAGCCGTTCGGGTTGTTCATCCACCGCTGGTGCCCGCCGACGAACACCGCGGCCCGGGTCACCTCGACCCCCCACAGCGTGTCGCCGCCCGAGACGTTGGACCACGTGGGCTGGAGTGTCGTCCCACTGGCCCAGGTCTCCCAGCGCGACGCGGTGTCGCACAGGGTGCCGCTGACCGGACCGCCGGTGGTGGACACCACGAAGTAGGACCCGTCCGGGGACATCTCGACGTCGCGCATGTAGCTGTCGAAGGCGCGCGGCGAGCAGATGGGCGTGTACCGGGCGGTGTACCAGTCGGGCACGACCTGCGCGGTGGGGCCGGTGAGGTCGATCATGACGATCTGGTCACGGGCGATGCCGTCCACGGTGCGGAAGTTGCCGACGACGGCCAGGCGTCGGCCGTCCGGGGTCAGGGCCGTCTCCCGCGGACCCACCGGTGCCTTCGCGCCGGTCCCGGTGTTGTGGTTGCCGACGAAGGTGAGGTTCATGAAGGAGTCCCGCGCGCCCGTGGTCGCGTTCAGGGTGATCAGCTGGCCGGAGTCGAGGCCTGCGACCTTCCGGAAGTAGCCGCCGACCATCAGCCGGTTGCCGGGCAGCATCTCGAGGGAGGACACCCCGCCCGCCGTGCTGGGGGCCCTGAACGAGGTCACTGCCTGCCCGGTGCGTACGTCGAGGAGCTGCAGGTGGTTGGGCCCCTTGCCGTTGACCTTGGTGAAGTCGCCGGCGACGTAGACGGTGTCGGCGGTCGGCCCGGGGAGCAGCTGCTGCACGGCTCCGTCGAGGGTCGGGTTGAAGGTCTGGCTGACCTGGCCGGTGGCGGCGTCGAAGGCGAAGAGGTTCTGGCGGGAGTAGGGGGTGCCGTTCATCGGGTCGGCGACCCGGGTGAACGCACCGCCGGCGACCATCAGGTCGCCGACCTGGACGATCTTGAGGACCTGGCCGTCGAGGACCCAGGGGGTCTTCCGACTGGGGACGTCACCGGGCATCCGGTTCGCGCTCGGGCCGGCGGCGGTGACCGTCGCGGCGCCTGCCGGCGCCGTCCCTGCCAGGGCGGTGACGGCTCCGAGCGGCAGCGAGACCGCCAGGCTGACGAGGACGGTGACGAACCGGTGCATGCGCACGGGGACCTCCTGCGAGGTGGGCTGGGCCGCGTGGACGCCGAAGGTCGGCACGCCCTCAGCAGGGTCATTCGACCGGGTCGTGCTCCCGTGTCGCAGTCGTGTGCAGGGGTCTCGCCACCTTTGGGTAGGTGGTGTCGCGCCAGCCCCCCGGGCGGTAGTCGGGGTCCTCGACCTGGTCGACGGAGAGCGGCCCGAACGCGGGGAGCCCGGCGCTGTGCCGCACCAGTCCCCACACCAGCGGAAGGAGCACGAGCACGGCCACACCGACGAGCAGGACGGTCATCGGCTGCACGTCGTGCTCACCGGCGCCGAGCACCGACCAGCCCGCCTTGTCGAGGAGGGCGACCCCCGACATGGTTAGCACCACCACGATCCCGCGACGCACGAAGGACTGCCGCACCCGGGGCGCGGCGAGGCTGCCGAGCACGGTGCCGGGCACGGAGCCGAGGACGAGGGGGATGGTGATGCCCAGGTCGATGCCGTGCAGGGCGATGTTCGAGATCGCCGCCGCGAGCACGAGGGGGACGGCCTGCACCAGGTCGGTGCCGACGAGGCGCACCGCCGCGAGACCGGGGTAGAGCATCAGCAGGGCGATCATGATCACCGACCCCGAGCCGACGCTGGTGATGCCGACCAGGAGCCCGCCGAGCGCACCGACGAGGAGGGTGGGGAGCGGTCGCACCGTCGGGTGCGACACGGTCGTCGCCCCGGTGCGCATGCGCCGCAGGTTGAGGTAGAGGCGCAGGGCGTAGGTGAGGGCGGCGAAGAGCAGTGCGAAGCCGATGCACATCGTGAGCACGCGGTCGAGGTCGCCGGGAGGTGCCAGCCAGCTGATCAGGTGGGGGCCGAGCAGGGCCGTCGGCACCGAGCCGAGGACCAGCCACCCCGCGAGGCGGAGGTCGGGCGATCCCTCGCGCTCGTGCACCAGCGCACCGCCGGTCTTGTAGATCGCGGCCGCCGTCAGGTCGGCGGTCACCACCGTGGGGGCGTCACCCACGCCGAGGAAGATCAGCGCGGGCGTCATCAGCGCGCCACCGCCCATCCCGGTCAGGCCGACGACGATGCCGACGACGAAGCCGGCCAGCACGATCGCCACGAACGTCGTCGTGAGCACCTCTGTCATCTGCAGCGTCCCCGTCCCGTGCGCCGTTCGGTCGGCCCCATCTGAGCCCCGCCCGGGGGAAGGGGGCCGCGCTCGACAGGCAGGCTCACTCATTTCGGTGATAACTCCGCTGGGCCACTCGGCGCCGGAGCGTGCGTCCATACGTTCCGCATCGACAGATGTCCCGAATCGACACGTCGTGCCGCCAGCGGGCTCGCGACCGGACGGCACCTAGGGGTAGTGGCATGAACGCATCGCAGTCGGGGCAGCGCTCCCGCCGAGCAGTGGTGATGGCGGCGGTGGGGACACTCGTCTCGACCCTCCTGGGCGTGCTGGCCCTGGCCCCACCGTCGGCCGCGGCCGACGTGATCGCCTTCCGCGCCTCCGCGCAGGTGGCGGCCAACGTCTCCACCGCCCGCGTCACCATCCCCGCAGAGGTGCAGGAGTCCGACGGGATGCTCCTGTTCGTCACCACCAACGTCGCGAACGCGATCGCCACCCCACCGGACGGCTGGACCCTCGAGGGCACCCGGCAGGCGGGGAGCGACACCCAGACCACGCTCTACAGCAGGGTCGCGGCGGCGAACGACGCCGGGCGCAACGCGGCTGTCACGTTCACCGCTGCGACCAAGGCGACGCTCACCCTGCTCGCCTACGACGGCACCGCCGCGGACCCGGTGGCGCTGGTCGCCTCGGCCGCTGAGACCACGTCGCGCGCCACCCACACGACGCCGGGCGCCACCGTCGCCGAGGACGGGTCGATGGTGGTGTCCTACTGGGCCGAGAAGTCCGGGTCGAGCGACGTCGGCTGGGCGACCCCAGCCGGCCAGACCCGTCGCAGCATCGCCCTCGGCAGCGGCAACGGACGCATCACCTCCATGGCCACCGACCCCGGCGCCCCGTCGGCGGCCGGCGCCAGCGCGGGCGTCGCGGCCACCTCGGTCGTCGCGAGCCTGAAGGCCACGATGTGGACCGTCGTCCTCCAGGCCGACCAGTCCGAGGACACCAACGTCGCGCCGGTCGCGTCCTTCACGGTCAGCTGCGCGGGCGCCACCTGCACGGTCGACGGGTCCGGTTCGACCGACACCGCGCCGGGCACGGTCGCGTCCTACGCCTGGGACTTCGGCGACGGCACCACGGGCACCGGCCTGTCCGCCACCCGCACCTATGCGACCGGCGGGACCAAGACGATCACCCTCCGGGTGACCGACGACGAAGGTGCGGTCTCGGCCCCCGTGACGCGCGCCGCCGAGCCCGTCGTCGGCGGCGGAGGCACCGACGGCGACAGCATCGCGTTCCGCGCTGCCGCGGAGACGTCGTGGAACCAGACCACCGCCCGGGTGACCATCCCGGCCTCGGTGCGGGAGACGGACGGCATGCTGCTCTTCGTCACCAGCAACATCGCCGGAGCGCTGACGTCGCCGCCCGAGGGCTGGACGTTCGTCAGCCGGCGCGTCGACACGGACACCGAGACCACGCTTTACAGCCGGGTCGCGGCGGCCAACGACGCCGGACGCAACGCGGCCGTCACCTTCTCCGCCACGGCCAAGTCGACGCTCACCCTCCTCGCCTACGACGGGACGGCCGTCGACAACCCGGTCGGGACCTTCGCGTCCCTCGCCGAGTCGACCTTCCGCGCGACGCACACCACACCCGGTGCCCAGGTGAGCCAGGACGGGTCGTGGGTGGTCTCCTACTGGGCCGACAAGTCCTCGGGCACCACGTCGTGGGCGCTGCCCGCCGGCCAGACCGCGCGCAGCACCGCCGTCGGGACCGGAACCGGCAGGATCACGTCCGTCGCGTCCGACCAGGGCGCCCCGGCCACCGCCGGTGCCTCGCCGGCTCGCACGGCGACGGCGAACGCCTCGTCGGGCAAGGCCACCATGTGGACGGTCGTGCTGAGGCCCGACCCGCTGTCCAACCCCAACGTGTCGCCGGTGGCCTCGTTCACCGTGAGCTGCCCCGCGGCCACGTGCACGGTCGACGCCTCCGGCTCGAGCGACACAGCACCGGGCACCATCGCGTCGTACGCATGGGACTTCGGTGACGGCACGACCGGCACCGGCGTGTCGACGACCCACACGTACGCCACCGGCGGCGCGAAGACGATCACCCTCACCGTGACCGACGACCAGGGCGCGGTGTCCACGCCGGCCACCAGGACCGCGAACCCGGTGGTGGGCGGCAGCGTCGGTGGCCAGCCGGTCCCGGGGCACAACCGTCTGGTCCCGGACCGGCCGCGGACCAACACTCCGCGCATCAACAACGGCGAGATCTGGGACATCGAGGTCATCCCGTCGCTCAACCGGGTGTTCATCGCCGGCAACTTCACGTCCCTCGCCAACACCATCGCGCCGACGACGACGATCAACCAGGCGGGCCTGGCGAGCTACAACCTCCAGACCGGACTGATCGACACGAGCTTCCGCCCCACGTTCAACGGCGGGGTGAACGCGGTCGAGGCCTCGCCGGACGGCACCAAGCTGTTCGTCGGTGGCTCGTTCAACACCGTCAACGGAGTCACCAGGCAGAAGGTCGCCAGCCTCAACCTCACCACCGGTGCGCCGCTGTCGACGTTCGGGTTCACCAACAACACCAACAACCAGGTCCAGTCGCTGGCCGCCTCCAACAGCACGCTCTACGTCGGTGGCAGGTACACCCGCGTCAACGGGGTCCTGCGCACGGGGCTCGCGGCGGTCAATGCCGCGTCGGGCGTCGTCGACCAGGCCTTCGACAACCAGCTGGCGGGCGGCATCGGCACCAACGGACAGCTCGGCGTGCCGCAGCTGAAGCTGACCCACGACGGGACCAAGCTGCTGGTCGTCCACACCGGACGCCAGATCGACGGCCAGGACCGTCTGGGCATGGGCATCATCGACACCGCCACCAAGGAGCTGCTGCCCTGGCGCAGCACCCTGTGGGACGACTACCTGCCGGTCGTCGGTGGCGTCACCCGGATCTATGCCGGTGACATCGCGCCTGACGACTCCTACTTCGTGGTGACCAGCGGGTCGGGTGGCGACCGGCCGCCGATCCAGGACACCGCCGTCGCCTACCCGTTGGACGCCAGCTCGCTCCAGGACTCCGACGTGCAGCCGCTGTGGATCTCCCGGGCCTTCGACAGCATCTACTCGGTGGCCATCACCGAGACCGCGGTCTACCTCGGGGGCCACTTCAACTTTATCGAGTCGCCGACGGCCGACGACCCGTGGCCGGGGCTCGACAACGTCGGCTACGGCTGGGGTCAGGGACTGTCGGGCTACGGCCTCGGCGACCAGGTGGTCCGCCGCGAGCACATCGCCGCGATCAACCCCGTCGACGGCAAGTCGCTGGAGTGGAACCCGCTCGACGGCTCGAACTCGTTCGAGGGCGACAAGGCCATGGAGGCCACGTCCCGCGGCCTGTTCGTCGGTGGTGACGGGGCGTGGAAGGGAGGCGTGAACACCGGCCGGGTCGCGTTCTTCGACTTCAACAGCGTGCCGTTCCCGGTGCCGGCCCCGGACACGACGATCACCGCTCCGATCGAGGGCCGGGTCGTCGCCAACAGCACCGAGTTCGAGATCACGGGCACCGCGCGGGTGGCGACCGGCACCGTCGGGCGCGTGCAGGTGCAGGTCCAGGACCGGAACAACAACCAGTCGCTCCAGGACGCCGGAGGCGCGTTCACCACGTTCGGAAGCGCCGCCAACACCCTCAACGCCACGCTCGACCCGGGCACGGGAACCACCCGGACCTGGCGCGTGACCGTGCCCGCCACGAGCATCACCACGAACCGGAACCTGACGGTCTGGGCGCAGGCGTTCACGGCGGCAACCGGCGGCACGGGTGACTCCACCAGGGCCAGCAAGAGGATCGAGTCCTTCGGTCTCGACGACCAGACCCCGACGACCAGCATCAGCGGGCCGTCCGGGATCCAGTCCTCCACCACCTTCACCGTGACCGGGACCGCCAGCGACGACAACGGCGTCAACTCGATCACGCTCTTCTTCCAGGACGCGCAGGGCCGCTACCTGCAGAACGACGGCACGGTGGGTGCGATCTATAACACCTTCCGCGCCACCCCCGACGTCATCGGTGCCACGGCGGCGACCTGGTCCTACGAGCTGACGGTGCCCTCCGAGGGTGAGTGGCGCGGCAGTGCCACAGCCGTCGACAGCGCCGGTCAGTCCGACCTGCGAAGTGACGTCCGCACCTGGCTCGTCGACTCCAGCGCGGTGGCGCCCACGGTGACGGTCACGGACCCGGTCCCGATGACGCCGCCCTTCGCGGTACCCGCCATCACGGTCGAGCCCGGTGGACGCGTGACCTTCGCCGGCACCGCGTCGGACGACGAAGGGCTGAAGGACGTCACGATCACCCTGCGCAACAGCTCCACCGGGGAGGCCCTCCGCAACGACTGCACCTGGGGTGTCGGCCAGGCCGGCAACTGCCGGGTCTCACCGGTGAACATCGCCGGTGCCAACTACAACTGGACCTACACGACCCCGTTCGACCTCGCGGCAGGCACCTACAGCTTCACCGTGCGTGCCACCGACGACCAGGACCTGACCACGTCCTCGACCAACCAGGGCCGCCTGACGGTCAACGCCCAGTTCGCCGGGGACCTGCCGCCGAACGCCACCATGGCGTTCGTCGCGCCGACCGACAAGTCACTGACGGTCAACCTGGCAGGCACGGCCACCGACGACATCGGGGTCGAGAGCGTGCGGGTGTCGCTGCAGGACCGCGACACCGGACGCTACCTGCAAGCCAACGGCACGACCTCGGCCACCATCGCCTATCGCAACGCCGACCTCGCCCCGGCCAACGCGACGTCCACGGCCTGGTCGTTGCCGCCCATCACGCTCCCGACCGGAGGTGACTGGCGCTTCACGGCCATCGCGTTCGACACCAGGGGACAGCAGGACCCCAGCGCGGCCACGGCCGGCTACCGGGTCTACCCGGGCGACGGCCTGCCGACGCTGAACGAGACGCTGGCGCAGCCCTCGGACAACGCCACGTTCAGCGACGGGCGGATCGTGATCAACGGTCGAGCCGAGGACGCCGACGACGCGTTCGCCAGCATCGCGGCCGTCCAGGTCGCCGTCGTCAACGAGCAGGGTCAGTACATGAGCGGCTCCGGGACGTTCACCAGCACCAACCCGAGCTTCCGCAACGCGTTCCTCAACAGCCCCGGCAGCGTGGGGTCGAACTACTCCTACACGACGCCGGTCATCCCGCCCGGGACCTACAGCGTCATCGTCCGGTCGGTCGACGTCAACGACCAGGTCATGGACCCGCCAAAGACGTCGACGGGCATCGTCGTCACCTCACCCGCCAACAACCCGCCGGTGGCCAGCTTCACCTACACGTGCAACCAGAACGTCTGCACCTTCGACGGCCGGGGCTCCACCGACGAGAACGCCGCCTCGCTGACGTACTCGTGGAACCTGGGAGGCACGGGGTCCACCGTCAACGGCAGCGGCCCGCTGCCGACGAGGACCTACAGCTCGCCCGGGACGTTCCTGGTGACCCTGACGGTCCGCGACGAGTGGCAGGTCACGCACACGTCCGAGCCGCAGGAGGTCACGATCGCGGAGCCCGCGGGCAACAGCGCTCCGGTGCCGACGTTCGTCCAGAGCTGCACCGGCCTGACCTGCTCGGTGAGCAGCCAGGGCACAGCCGACCCCAACGCCGGGGACTCGATCAACTACTCGTGGAACTGGGGTGACGGCACGGCACTCAGCACGGGCGCCACTCCTTCGGCGCACGTCTACGCCGCGGCCGGCAGCTACACGATCACGCTGACCGCGACGGACGGCTGGGGCAGGGCGGCGTCGACCACTCGCACGGTCAACCTGTCCGAGCCGGCCGGCAACGCGGCGCCCACGGCCACCTTCACGGCGGCCTGCACCTCCTTCACGGTCTGTCAGATGAACAGCGCCGGCACCGCCGACCCGGATGGTGACTCCATCCGCTACGCGTGGACGTTCGGAGACGGCGGCACGAGCACGGCGACCAACCCCTCACGGACCTACGCCGCGGTCGGCACCTACACGGTGACCCTCACAGTGACCGACGTCTGGGGTCGATCGGCCACGGCCACCCGGATCATCACGATCGAGGAGCCGACGACCAACACCGCCCCGACGGCCGTCATCGCCTCGGGCACCTGCACCACGAGCAACACCACGTGCACGATGAGCGCTGCAGGCAGCAGTGACCCGGACACCGCGTCCGGCGACGCCATCCGCAACTACGTGTGGAGCTGGGGTGACGGGACCCCGGACACCACGGGCACGTCGGCCAATCAGTCCCACGTCTTCCCGACGTCGGGCACCTACACGGTGAGCCTGCGGGTGCTCGACAAGTGGGGGCGGGCCAGCAGCTCGGTCACGACCTCGGTGACCACGGCGGCGGAGCCGGGCGGCAACGCCGGACCGGTCGTGGTCTTCAACCAGCCCACGTGCGTTGTCCGGACCTGCTCGGTCAGCAGCGCCGGCACCGTCGACGCCGACGGCGGCATCCGCAGCTACACCTGGAAGTGGGGCGACGGGACGGGGGACACCGTCACCACGTCGACCAACACCCAGAGCCACGTGTACGCCGCCGCGGGCACCTACACCATCACGCTCGTCGCGACGGACAACTGGGGGCGGACCACCACGGTGACGCGGACGGTGACGCTCACCTGACGCCTGCCCCACGACGAGGGCCGCGGACCCGGAGGTCCGCGGCCCTCGTCGCGCTGCCATCCCTCAGGTTGGGTAACTCGGGGTCGATTCGGGGTCGGACCCGTGACATCCGTGGCAGGGCTCACCTACCGTCGCGGGGTCCGCCGGGGCTCGTCGGAGCCCCCGGGCACCCCGTCGCTGCCCCCCGTCGTGACGGTGGACCACCCCCGTTCGGGCGCGCGGCTCGTGAGACCCGGCTGCTGCGCGGCCCACCGAAAGGCCCACCCATGTCCACTTCGCTGTCTCGCCGCTCCGCCCTGCGCATCGCCGCCTCCGGAGGTGCCGCCGCACTGGTCGGGGCGGGCATCGGCCCCGCCCTCGCCTCACCCGGCCTGTCCGCCGTCCTCGACGCCCCCGTCGTCACCCTCGGGACGCCGCTCGTCCTGCGCATCACCCTCGACCCCGACACCGTGCGCCGCGTGAGCGTGTGGGACCTCAGTGGAACCACCTGGACCCGCATCGCGAGCACCTCGCGCACGCAGACCTGGACCGCGGCGCCGAGGGTCGGCGGTGGCCAGGTCGTGATCGGCTCGGTCCGCGTCGACGGCACCCGCTACCGCGACCGCGTCGACTACGAGGTCGCGGGCAGCACGACCGACGCCCCAGCGATCGGCAACGGTCCCCTCATCGGCATGAACGCCCCCGCCGACCTCTGGGACCGGCGGACTGCCGAGGTCGGGGTCGCGCTCGGGTCACGCCGCATCTTCGCCGACCTCGCCGCCGGTGCGTCCAACCAGATCCGCCTCGTCGAGGAGGCGCACGCCGACGGGATGCTCCCGGTGATCTCCTACAAGGTCGGTGGCGACGCCTCAGGTGCCGCCGCGGGCAGGTACGACGCGGTCGCGACGGCCGCGGCCGCACAGCTGGCGTCGTACGGCCTGCCCACGGCCGTCACGGTCTGGCACGAGCCCTACAAGGACATGACGGGCGCGCAGTACACGGCGATGAGCCGTCGCCTGCTGTCGATCTTCCGTCGCGACGAGGTCCGCGTGGGCCCGATCCTCAACGGGTGGCTGCTCGACAACCGGATCGACGAGTTCGAGCAGTTCTGCGACGAGGAGCTCTTCGAGCTCTGGCAGTACGTCGCGATCGACACCTACGAGGCCGGGACGATGGCCTCGCCCGGCGCCGCCAAGCCCGCCGCGCGGATCCCGGCGCTCGCCGACTACGTGCGCTCGCGCGGGTACGACCTCCCGCTGGGCGTCGGGGAGTACAACGGCTACTCCTACCGCACCCTGCTCGACGTCGGTGAGGCGATGTTCAGCACCCCGAACGTGTGGTTCGGCTGCGTGTGGAACAACTCGGCCGAGATCTCCGAGGTGCTGACCGCCGACCGCCTCAGGGCGTTCCGCGAGACCGCTGCCGACCCTCGTGCCGCCGAGCCCCTGACGGGGGCGTAGCGGCGCGGAGCGCCCGTTCGCGCGCACCTCTCGTCGCCGCCGCCTACCCCATTTGGGGGAGGCGGTGTCTGGCCGGATCACGTCATGTGGTAGGGCGTCGATTCGCGCCGGGCACAGGTGTCACGTACGGTGCGGCGCGTTCAACGAACACGGGCCTGGGGCCGCGCGCTGGACACGGGGGAAGTCGATGCGCGCGACGTCACCGGGCCGATCGCCCCCGCACCCCCTGCATCGAAGGAACACACTCGTGGACCCAGTCACCCGTCGCAACATGCTCCGACTCGCCGGTGGTGCGACCACCGCCGGCCTCGTCGGTGCCTCGGCCGTCGCGCCCGCCCACGCAGCCCGCACCAGGGTGCAGGCGCGCCTGAAGACCGACGTGGTGGAGGTGGGCGGACTGCTCACGCTCCACATCTCCGAGAATCTCCGCCAGGGGCGCCGGATCCGGGTGCGCGACCGCAGCGGTCTGGAGTGGAAGCGCGTCATCAAGCGTCGCCGCTACGAGATGTGGACCGCCCGCGCGACCACGGTCGGCGCCGGCACCGTCACCGCGGTGGTGAAGCGTGCCGACGGCAAGGTCTTCCGCAAGCAACTCGACTACAGCGTCGTCGGGTCGCAGTCGACCAACCCCACCGCTCTCGGTGCCGCCGCCCTCATCGGCATGAGCGCGATGCCGGACCAGTGGAGCCAGAAGATCTCCGAGGTCGGTCCGGGGGTGAGCGCGCGCCGCATCTTCGCTGACCTGGCGAGCGGCCCCACCACCCAGCTCAAGCTGGTGGAGGAGGCGCACGAGGCCGGCATGCTGCCCGTCATCTCCTACAAGGTGGGCGGCGACGTCAGCGGTGCCATCGCCGGCAGGTTCAACGCGGCCGCCGAGCAGGCGGCCGCCCGGCTGGCGTCGTACGGCAAGCCCACGGCGGTCACGATCTGGCACGAGCCCTACAAGGACATGAGCGGTGCGCAGTTCGCTGCGATGCACCAGCGGCTCATGCCGCTCTTCAAGCGCGACCAGCTGAAGGTCGGGCCGATCCTCAACGGGTGGCTGCTCGACAACCAGGTGGCAGCGTTCGAGTCCTTCTGCCCCGACCCGCTCTTCGACCTCTGGGACTACTTCGCGATCGACACCTACGAGTCCGGGACCATGGCGTCGCCGGGCGAGGCCAAGCCGGGGGACCGCATCCCGGCGCTCTCGAGCTACCTGCGCTCGCGCGGGCACGACCTGCCCATCGGCGTGGGTGAGTACAACGGCTACTCGGCTGCGACCATCCGCGCCGCAGGTGAAGCCCTGCTCAGCACGCCGAACGTGTGGTTCGGCTGCCTGTGGAACGTCACCGGTGGTGTGGGCCACGAGTTGACCGGTGACCGGCTCGAGGCGTTCCGCGGCACCCTGGCCGACCCGCGTGCGGGCCGGGTGGCCTGACCAGCAACCTTAGGAGTCGGGCGTGGGCCCACCGGCATGTCGTCGGCGGGCCGCCCGCACGAACACGTCGAGCCCCAGCACGTCCCGTCTCATCCAGACGGCCGCGCCGTAGGCCACCAGGCCGGTCGCGGTCAGCGTCAGCTCCGCGAGCACGGCGAGGTCCAGGACGTACGCCAGCAGTCCCGCAGCGCCGAAGCAGGCGAGTGCTGCGCCGGCGACCTGCCAGGTGGTCGTGGACAGCGGCCACATCGACAGGTGGCGCCGGACCTGCAGCAGCGGCAGCAGGTTGCGCACCACGATGCCGACCGCCCACGCCACGGCCGCTCCGCGGATGCCGTGGGTCGGGATCAGGAGCAGGTTGAGACCCACGTTGATCACGAGGGTCACCGTGCTGTTGGCCAGGCTGAGCCAGCTGTGCCCGGCCATGAGCAGCACCGAGTCGACCGGCCCGCACGCGGTCGCCACGAGCATGGTGAGCGACAGGATGACCACGACGTCGGCGGCGACGTCGTAGCCCTCGCCGAAGATGCCCATCAGGACCGGCGCCCAGGCTGCCGTGACGAGGTAGATCGGCCAGGCCGTGAGCACACTCCACATGGTGGCTGCCTGGAAGATCGAGCCGGCGGCGCGGTCCTCACCGCGGGCGAACAGCCTGCTGAGCTGCGGCGACAGGGCCTGCTGGACGGACTGGACGAACAGCTGGCCCAGCACGACGAAGCGCGTGGCTCCCGTGTAGAGGGCAGCGTCGGCGGGTGAGGCGAGCGCCGCGACGAGGACGATGTCGGAGCGCTTGAGGGCGGTCTGCGTCACCCGGGCCACGGCCCGGGGGCCTGTGTAGGACCAGAACTCGTGGACCAGGACCGACCACGTGCGAGCACCGGAGGCACGGCCCGGACCGCGACCAGTGGCGGGTGGGAGCAGCCGGTGCAGCCACGCGGCCGTCACGACCAGCCCGACCGCGTACGGAAGCCCCCACGCGAGGGCCAGCACGACGGGTCCGGCCCCGGCGGCCCAGGCCACCAGGACCGACGCGGCCTGCAGCCCGAGCCGTCCGACGTTGTCGACGAGCACCGTGGGGCGCATCGACCCGAGTCCTCGCGTGGCGGCCAGGGCGAGGTCGTGGAGTGCGGCCACCGGCAGCAGCAGCGCGAGGGCCTGCAACATGTCCGTCATCGTCGACGGAGCCTCCGGGCTGCTCAGGACGGGCGCGAGGGTCGGCGCGAGGAGGTGGAGGGCGAGTCCGCCGCTCGCCGCGAGGGCCACGACCGGGACTGCGGCCACCGCCAGCGTGCGTCGGGCGTCGACCGCGCGGTCCGAGGCGAGCTGGGTCGGCAGCACCTTGACCAGCCCGGTGTCGGTCCCGAGCAGCGCCACCGACTCCAGGATGAGGAACGTCGCGGTGGCGGCGAAGAGGGTGCCGGCGACCGTGGCGGAGAAGCCGTTCGTCACCACGACGACCAGCAGGACGCCGAAGACCGCGCTGGCGCCTGCGCCGACGACGCTGGCGGTGCCCCGGCGTGCCAGCTTCTCCAGCTGGACGCGGTGCAGTGCGCGCTCGGTCGCCACCGAGGTCATCGTGGTGACCGAGCCGCGGGTCGGCGATCGCCCTGGCCCCGGACCGCACGCCCGTCCGGGTCTCCCTCGGGCCCGGCAGCCAGGTCGACGGGTGCGTCCGCGATCCGCGCGTCCACCACGACCGCGGCCACCTGGGTGGTCAGCGTGTCGAGACGGGACGCCACCGCAGCGACCCACCGGGTCGGCGTACGCCCCACGGTCACCACCACGAGGCCGAGGTCCGCCGCGCCCAGGACCGCCTCGCCCTCGACGCTCGTGGCCTCGGGAGCAGCGAGGACGACGACGTGCCCGGCGTCGACGAGAGGAGCGAGCACCGAGCGCAGCGATCGAGCCGAGAGACGGTCCCGGCTCGTCTCGTCGAACCCCCACGGCAGCAACGTGAGCGCGGGCTCGAGACTCGGGTGCAGCAGCTCGCCGACCCGGGTGCGCTCGTGCAGCAGCACGTGCGCCAGGCCGCGCCCGTCCTGGTCGGGGGCACTTCCCGCACCCTGGTCGCTGACCAGCACGACACGGTGACCTGCCCGGGCCAGGGCGGTCGCGAGGGTGGCCGCGACGGCCTCGCCGTGCCCGCCGGGAGCCGCGGGCGCCACGGCCACGACCTCCGGGGTCGGGGTGCGGTGCAGCACCTCCGCGCGCACCCGTCGCGCCACGGTCGCGGCGGACTCCGAGTCGTGCGTGCGGAAGGGGTGCCGGCGTGGCCGGTGCGAGGCGACGAGCACGGGGATCCCGGCCGCAGCGACGTCACGGGCCGCACGGACGCGACCCGAGACGCGCTCGCGGACCGCGGCGACCGCCACGCCGAGCGCGAGCCCGAGGAGGGCGCCACCGGCGGCCATGGCGGGCAGCACGAGGCCGCCGGACCGGGCCGCGGCCGAAGCCGGGGCGATGACCGAGCCGGCCGGCGCCTCGCTGTTCTCGAGGTAGGAGCGCTGGGCCCGGAGGCTGACGAGCTGGTTGCGCAGGGCGGCGGCGAGCTCGGACTGGAACTGGCGTTCTGCCGCGGTGCCCCGTTGGGCTGCCGCCGTGGCGACACGCAGGTCGGCGACCACGCCCTCGGTCTGCTTCTCGACCTTCCCGATGCGGTCGACGTTGACCTGCTCGGCGCGACGGTCCCGGTTGTCGAGGTAGAGCCGTGCCCAGCTGTCGACGACCTGCTCGGCGGTGCGCGCGTCGTCCGCGGCGTAGGTCAGTGCGAGGACCTGGGTGTTGGGCGGGACGGTGATGGAGAGACCGCGCTGGATCTGCCCGACCGTCAGCGGGGGGTTGGCCGCGGCCACGGCCTCGAGCACCTCTGCCGACCCTGCCACCTGCGCCTCGGTCTCCAGGCTGGTCAGCTCGTCCTGGCGCACCGAGCTGGGCGCCGGGGCGAACGGGTTGCCCACCGTCGGGTTGATGAGCACGCGCGCCGTGCTCGACCAGGTGGTGGGCTGGCTGTCGCCGACTCGCCACCCGAGGCCGAGGCCGACCAGGAGGAGCACCAGCACGATCGTGCGATGACGTCGGGCGGCGTCGAGCGGCGACGAGCGGCGCGGGGCGTGCGCAGGGCGGGTGTGGTCCACGGTCATCATCCTGAGGTGGTGGGAGGGATCAGCCGGAGGGCGAGGGACGGTCGGGGCGTCGCCCGACGTGAGGAGTGCGTGGAGGTGGCGACGGCTCGGCGGTCGAGCCCCGCGCCGATCAGGCAACCGACGAGGGCGCCGAGCATGAGACCCGACACGAGCGGCACCTCGACGTTGGCCCGCACGGGTCGCTGCGGTGGGACGGCGGCGTCGACGACCTGCACGGGCAGGGCCCGCGCCTCCTCCAGCTCTCGCAGCGACGTCCGGAGCTCCAGCACGTGGGCGAAGAACTCGTCGCTGGCCGGGATGATCGCGCCGACCCCCTGTGCCCGGGCCAGGACGCCCTCCTGGTCGGTGGTCCACAGGCGCAGGAGGCGGAGCTGGTCGAGACGGAGCGACCCGAGGGTGTCGCGGCGCACCTGGGCGAGCCCGTCCACGGCTGCGTTGGCCGCGGCTGCGGCAAGCTCGGGCGAGGCGGCCGTGGCCGTGACGTGGAGGGCGTCGCTGTTGGCGGTGGCCGTGACGGACAGGTGGTCCATCGCGGCCGCGCGGCCCGTGCCGAGCGCGGTGCCGACCTTCCTCAGCACGACCGGGCTGTGGAGCAGCTGGGCGTCGGTGTCGATGCTCACCTGGGGCGGCAGCACGCCCTCCCCGGTGGGCAGCACGTACTTGGGCACGGGGGTCAGGACCACCGACGACGTCGCCGCGTAGCTGGTCGGCTGGGTCGCGGACCACGCCAGGCCGAGCAGCAGCCCGACCACGCCGAGCGAGCCCAGGAGAAGGGCGTGGACCCGGACGAAGCGCAGCTGGTCCGACCAGAGCGGGAGCGTGGGCCGCTCGGTCACGTGCGCCATGCGGGCGTCCGTCCGAGCAGGGGAGCCAGCGCCTCGTCGTGCGGCTCGAAGTGCTCGCGCAGCCGCGCGCGGGTGCTGTCGGTCATCGGCGAGCTGGGCCGGGCGTTCCAGCGGTCGAAGCTGTCGGGCATCGCCGCCGGGAGGCCGAGGAAGTCGAGCACCTGTCCGTACGTCCGCTCCGGCTGCTCGAAGAACGACTCGCTCTCCACGAGGTGCACCTGGGCGGCGGGGAAGTGCTCGAGCAGCCGGGTGACCTGCTCGGCGTAGTGCCCCCGTCGGGTGTAGGCGTGGTGCCGGTGGCTGTGGCTCTGGTAGGTCGGGTCGGCGACCATCCGGTCCTCCTGCCCCGCCAGCCGCTCCTCCTCGAGGTCGAGGGCACGCTCGAAGGGCTCGGTCTCGAACCCGCGCGCCAGCTCGTGCTTGTGGGCGGAGAACGCCCGCTCGATGGGGTCGCGGAGCATCGCGAGGATCTTCACCTCGGGGAGGTGGCGTGCCATACGCTCGGCGGCGCACGGGTGGAACATGTAGTAGCCGCTGGCCTCGAAGGTCACCGGCGAGCCGGCGTGCCCTCGGGTGCGCAGGGAGAGGGACGCCGCGGTCGGGAAGTGGCCGCGGTACCAGGCGAAGTCGCGGTGGTAGTTGATGTCGAAGTAGTTGACGCCCTTGTGGAAGTTCGCCTGGTGGATGAGCGGGTGCGACATCAGCGCCCGGTAGAGCGAGGTCGTGCCCGTGCGCTGGGCGCCGACGAGGATGAACGACGGGAGCTGGCGGAGCTCGGCCGTGGCCGATCCGACCTGCACCGACATCGTCCTGCCGGCGACCTTGAGGGGGTGGGGCACTGCGGAGCGGAGCGTCATGGCCGTCCTTTCGACGAGGTCGTGAGCGGCTGCTGGAGCAGCCGGGAGAGCAGCGACACGACCCACGCGGTCCGTCGCTCGAAGTCGGGTCGTGCCCCGTGGCGCAGCGCGTCCACGTAGCGCACCGCCATCTCGAGGAGGTAGAGGCGCACCGTCAGGTCGTGCAGTGCGGGGGCGACGCCGAAGGGCGCGAGCGCCGCGGGGACCGCGGCCAGGAAGTCGGCCTCCTGTGCGGGGTCGACGTGCTGCGCCGGCTGCACCTGCTGGGCGAGCAGGTGGACCGCGTCGAGGCCGAGGGGCACCGCGCGGTCGTGCCGCTCCCAGTCCCACAGCTGGAGTACCGCGCCCTGCATGCCCATGTTCCACGGCCCCCAGTCGCCGTGCCAGGAGCCGAAGGCCAGGTCGGTGGTCCCGTGGTGGTGCTCGAGCTCCGCGACGGCGCCGGCGAGCGAGCCGCCGTGCGGGAGGTCGGCCAGCCGAAGGCTCTCGGCGCGCAGGCGAGCGAGGAAGGGGCTGTCGGCGAGCGCGCAGGTGTGCGTCCCGGCCAGGCGCGCCAGCTCCACCATGGCGTCGACCCGGGTGCCGGCGTCGACGGCCCGGTCGGGCTCGATCGGCAGCGGCGACATCACCAGGACGTCGAGTCCCGACCAGGTGCCAGCGTGCAACAGCTCCGGTGCACGGAACCGGCGTGGCGCCAGCGCGTGCACGTCGGTGAGGGCACGTGCCTCCCGCCGGACCAGGTCGGAGGTCAGCGCGTTGTGGCCGACCTTGGCGAAGGCCAGGAGCCTGCCGTCGGTCGCAAAGACCTGCAGGACCGGCTTCTGGTTGACCCGGCGCGGTCCGAGCACCACCCCCACCCGCACCTCGGTGCCCAGCACGCCCGCGAGGTGATGCTCGATGGAGTCGGCGCCCGTGGCGGGGCCGACCACCCGTACGCGCGGCCAGCGGCTGGCCGCGAAGAACGATGATCCCACCGCCCTCCTCAGCACCCGGCGCAGCGGTGCGATGAAGGCTGCCTCGTCGTTGCCCAGCCGCTGGACCATCGTTGCCGCGGCCGGCAGTCCTGCCGGCACCAGCAGCCGCGGATTGCGGATGCTGGGGAAGACGTAGGCGTCGCGAAGGGCGCCCTCTGGCCGCCGTACCGATCGGGTGACGAGCGGCTCGTCCCACGGCGCGGGCCACAGCAGTCGGGTCACCTCGGTGGCGTACGACGCGCCGGCGTCCGGGGCAGGCGATGTCATGGCGTCGCCCCCTCGGGCTCCCAGTCGGCGCGGGCCATCAGGCCGATGGCGATGAAGGTGGTGAACAGGGCCGATCCCAACGAGTCGTAGAAGAAGAAGCAGAGGACCGAGACCAGCAGGACCGTGCACCCGGTGATGTCGAGCAGCGAGGGCCCGCGCGCCCGGTGCAGGAACTGCCGGCCCAGGAAGGTCAGGCACAGCGCCGTGCCGACGAAGCCGGTGGTCAGCAGCAGGCGCCACATGAAGCCCTGCGTACCGAGCGGGGGCGGGGCGCACTGGTGGCAGGAGGCCGTCTCGCCGCCCGCGAGGGAGCTGAAGCTGCCCTGCATGGTGCGGGTGGTGCCGTAGCCGACGACCGGTGATCCCTCCGCGGTGACGCTCGCGACCGTGAGCGCGGTCCCGGCGCGACGGTCGTTGCTGTGCGGTGTCTCCACCCGCAGGACGAGCGTGTCGTAGAGCGGTGAGGAGACGAACAGGATCCCGCCGAGCACCGCGCCGACGACGAGGACCTGCATCGCGCGCCAGCGGCCGTGGATCGCCAACCGCACCGCGGCGTACACCGCGGCCAGCACCAGCGAGACCCACAGCCCCCGGTTCAGCGAGAACACGATCGGGAAGACCGAGGCGAGCAGCACGAACGGCGCCACCCGGCGCCGCCAGCCGGCGTCGGGACCACACCACGCGAGCACGAAGAACGGGAGGTAGAGGGCGAGGTTGTTGCCCCAGTCGTTGGAGTAGGCGAACGGGGCCGTCGGGCGGGCCTGCACGTAGCCGAGGAAGTCGACCGAGGACGACAAGGAGGGATGGATCAGCGTGCGCACGAAGTTCTTCTGCGTCACGCCATCGGGCAGCACCAGCTCCATCGGCGAGGTGAACTCGAGCTCGGGAGCGAGGATGGCCAGCGCGCCGAACCCGGTCGTCACGACGAACATCCACGCCAGCAGTCGCACGATGCGCTGGGTCGTCACCTCGCGCACCGTGTTGAGGACGTAGAGCATGACGACGGTGATGGCGGCGTACCAGGCGAACCAGATCACGAAACCGGCCAGCCGTCCCAGCCCGCCGCCCGGCACGGTGCCCGGGGCGACCGCCTTGAGCAACAGCACCCCGGCAGCGGTCCAGGCGAGGAAGAGCAGCCACAGAGGGAAGCCACGAGGCACGCGGACGTTGCCCTGGCGCACGAGGATGACGGCCATCGCGGCGGCCGCGGCGAAGAAGATGAGACTGGCCAGGCCGAGGGCCCACCAGAGCGGGAAGCCGAGGTAGAGCCCGACCAGCGGCCAGCCCGGCACGAGAAACCGGCGGCCGTGGACCCCGGCAGGCGGCGCGTGGTGGACGACGGTCATGTCCTGGGCCTCCCACGCGAGTCGTCCGGGGCTGCCGGCCCGCGACGACCGCCACCCGCGGTTAGCATGTGGATCACCCGCACGCCGTCCCCCAGTCCCCAGTTGCTGCGGTTCGTGTGCCGAGCCGCGTCGTGGACGCTAATCCGCCCACGGTCCGGCCAGCTGCGATCCGCCCATCCATCCCCCTTTGTGGGTACGACCATGAGGAGACCCCGTGCTTCACGACCACCACCACGGTGAGGTGCCCGCCGCCCGCCTGATCGCACGCGCGATCGTCGGCGCGGCGCTGCTCCTCCTCGCCGCCTGCGGTGCTCCGTCGGACGGACCGACCGGGCAGGACGGTGGCAGCGACGGCCCGGCCGCGACCTCCACCGAAACCGCCTCCGTGGACCTCGCCTCTGCAGACCTCTGGCTGGCCTTCGAGGACAGCGAGGCCTCGTCCGAGGGAACGACGGAGTTCCCCGACGCCGTCGGGGGTGACGTGGTCGCCCGCGTCGTCAGTGCCAACGGCGGCCGCGTGGAGATCGTCGAGGGTGTCGGCGGGACCGGATCTGCGATCGCGTTCCCGCCGCTGTGCACCGGCGACGCAGGCTGCCCCCGCGCGATGGTCGAGGTCGAGTCGGACCCCGCGCTCGAACCGGGCGAGGACCCCTTCGCATTCGGCGCGACGGTGTGGCTCGCTCCCGAGGACACGACGACCGGGTCCAACATCGTGCAGAAGGGCCGTTTCGCCACCGACGGTGGACTCTGGAAGCTCCAGGTCGACGACGAGGAGGGGCACCCCAGCTGCGTGCTGAGGTCCGGGGACACCCTGCTGCGGGTGCGTTCGGAGGTCACCGTCGCCGACTCGAGCTGGCACCGTGTGGTCTGCAGCCGCGACGCGGACGGGATCAGCATCGACGTCGACGGGGTCGAGGACCGCGAGGACGGCACCCTCGGGTCGGTGGACAGCGAGTGGCCGATCCGGGTCGGGAGCCCGGGTGTGGGCGACGACGACGACCAGTTCCACGGGCGCGTCGACGACGTCTTCCTCCGCCTCCTGCCCCCGACCTGACGGTCAGGCCAGTCGGGCGACCCAGTCCGACGCCAGCAGTTCGGCGAACGTGGCCTCGGTGCGTCCGGCGAGCTCCCACGAGCCCTCGGGGGCGTTGAGGCGGGAGTTGTAGTAGGACAGCGACACGATCTTGTGCTCCCGGGCGTACTGCGCCGCGTCGCGCAGCCACTCCGCTGCGAGCCCGGGATTCTGCGGGTCCTCCCGGCAGCCGTACTCCCCGATCGCTATCGGGGTGTCGCCCAGCCAGGCGAGGGCCTCGTCGGCCTTGCTCCCGAAGCTGCGCCACGGCTGGCCGTTGCTCGGCGACCAGTGGTTGTAGACGTCGAGGCCCATCACCGTCGCCTCGGGCACCAGCCAGGCGGCGGGGTCGATGTCGTCGCGCACCGGGTCGAAGGTCCACTGCTGGAGCACCGGCACGACGACGACCTGCGAGTCATCCCCAGACGCCATCTCGATGAGGTGGCGCTGCATGGCGACGAAGTCAGCCGGCAGCATGCCCGGCGCCCCGACATCGTTCTCGGGCTCGTGGTGCATCGTGAACAGCACAGGGCTCCCTGCCTCTCGCAACGGGCCGAGCATGGCCTCGAGCCACTGGTCACGCCTGCCCGACGCCACGTCGTCCCACGTGCCGAGGGGCTTCATGGACACATGGGGGAGCCGTGCCTGGGCGATGTCCTCGAAGCAGCTGTCCACGAGCCGCCGCGGCGGGTGCCGTTGAGGCACGAAGAACGAGCGGTTGACCGCCAGGGGGCGTCCCAGACGGTCCTCCCAGTCCTCCAGCGAACGGTAGTGGGGGACGGACGCGCCGTAGTAGAGGTGACCCTCACCGGGAGTCAGCGCGAGCGCGTTGCGGGCGGGGACGCTGGCAGGGCCGGACGGTCGCGCAGTTGTGGTGGCCGGCGCCCGACGCGGCGCCTCCCGGGACGGCTTGGCGCTGCACGCTGAGCCCGCGACGGCAGCCGCGGCCGCCAGCCCGGCGCGCAGCACGTCGCGACGCCCGATCACCATGTGACGACCCTACGGAGGACGTGCGGCGGGGACCGGGGGTCGAACCCCGGGTCACCCAAAGTGGGGACGGCGCGCTCACGTGGCCACCACCCCCAAAATGGAGGATCCCAGTGCTGGTCCGTGCCCGGTCCGCCGTCGGCCGGACAGCCTGAGCACATGGGGACCGACACACGGACTGCAGGGCCGATCCTGCTGGTGAGCTCACAGGGGGGCCACCTCACGCACCTGCTCGCGCTGCGGCCGTGGTGGGAGGACCTCGAGCGGTTGTGGGTGTGCCCGGAGACTCCTGACGTGGTGGACCGGTTGGGCGACGAACGCCTTCTGCGCTCGCACCACCCCACCACCCGCAACATCCCCAACCTGCTGCGCAACACGGTGCTCGCGGCGCGGCTGATGCTGCGCGAGCGCCCCAGCCTCGTGGTGAGCGCCGGTGCCGGGGTGGCCGTCCCGTTCTTCGTGCTGGCCTGGCTGATGCGGATCCCGACGGTCTTCATCGAGGTCTACGACCGCGTGGACACGCCCACGATGACCGGACGGCTGTGCGGGCCCTTCACGACCCGGCGGCTCGTGCAGTGGCCGAGCCAGCTGGAGTTCTACCCCGACGCCCACCTCGTGGGACCGCTGCTGTGAGCGCCGTCGTCCTCGCCCTCGCCGGCACCGACCACCACCCCTTCGACCGGATGGTGTCGTGGATGGACGTCGCCGCGCAGCGCCGCCCGGACGTCAGGTTCGTGGTCCAGCACGGAGCGTCCGTCGCGCCGCAGGTCGCCGAGGGTCACGCCTTCCTCGCCCACGACCTGCTCGTCGCGCTGGTGGAGGAGGCCGCGGCCGTGGTCTGCCACGGCGGACCCGGCACGATCATGGACGCCAGGCAGGCCGGCCACGTGCCGTTGTGCATGCCGCGCGACCCGCGCTTGGGCGAGCACGTCGACGACCACCAGCAGCGGTTCGCCGCAGTGGTCGGCGAGGTCGGGCTCGTACGCCGGGTCACCACCCTCGAGGAGCTCCTGGCCGACATCGATGGCCGGCTCGCACTCGACCGCTCCGAGCGTGCCGACGACACCTTCGCGGAGGCTCGCCGCCTCGCCCTGCAGATGGCCTCGCGGGAGCTGGACCAGCTCGCCGCCGGCGGCCCCCGGATCCCACGGCCACGCCGCTCGCTGCTCCTGCCCGGGCGTCGGTGAGCACATGGCGAGCGATGGGAGGACGGCAGACGACGCCACGACGGTCGTCTACCTAGGCGGCTTCGGCCGCTCCGGCTCGACGCTCGTCGAGCGGGTCCTCGGGTCCGCGCCGGGCTGGGTGAACGTCGGGGAGCTGGTCGACCTCGCGCGCACGGTCGCGCCGCACGACGAACTGTGTGGGTGCGGCCGCGCCTTCTCGGCCTGCCCCGTGTGGACCGAGATCGGCGAGGTCGCGTTCGGCGGGTGGACCGAGGACGTCCTGGCGCGGATACGGTCTGCACACCGCGCAGCCGCTCGACAGCGGCACCTTCCCGGCCTGCTGCGTAGCGGACGGATGACGTCGCCGGCCCTGGCGTCGCTTCAGGACGACTACGCCGCCATCTACCGGGCGGTCGCGGAGGTCACCGGCGCGCGTGTCGTCGTCGACGCGTCCAAGGGTCCGGCCCTCGGCCAGGCCGTCGCCGGTGCGACCGGCATCGACCTCCGGGTCCTGAACGTGGTGCGCGACCCGCGCGCGGTCGCCTGGTCGTGGCAGCGGGAGGTGGTCCGCCCGCACGACGTGTCCGGCACCGACCACATGTGGCGCATCCCCGCGCACAGGGCCGCAGCGCAGTGGAGCGGGCTCCAGGTCGAGATGGAGCTCGTGACCCGCTTCGGCGGTAGCCCCAGCGCACGCCTGCGCTACGAGGACCTGGTCTCCGATCTCGCGGGCACGGTCGAGACGGCCACCGCGGCGATCGGCCTGCCCGTGCGGGCGAGCGACCTCCCGCTCCGCGACGACGGCGTGATCGACCTCGCGCCCAGCCACGGTCTGTCCGGCAATCCGTCGCGGTTCCGTTCCGGGCCGGTGCAGCTACGCCGTGACGCGGCCTGGGCCACGGAGATGCCGCGCGTCCCCCGCGCGGTGGTCACCGCGCTGACGCTGCCCCTGCTGCACGCCTACGACTACACCAGCGATCGCTCTGCCCGTCCCGGGCCCGGCGTCGCCCACGACGCGCCACCGGCCGCGTCCGACAGGAGGATCCTCACGTGAGCGCACCGCTCGTCACCGTCGTCATCCCGACCCACGGCCGTCCCGACCTGCTCCGCGAGACACTCGCCACGATCGTCGCGCAGGACTACTCCGGGCCGATGGAGGTCCTCGTCGTCCACGACGGTGAGGAGTCCGACCCCTCGCTCGAGCAGCTGTCCGGTCCCGGTCGCGCGGTCAGGGCCACGGTCAACACCCGCGCCCGCGGACTGTGCGGGGCACGCAACACCGGCGTGCTGGCCAGCGCGGGCACCTACGTGGCGAGCTGCGACGACGACGACCTCTGGGATCCGACGAAGGTGCGCAAGCAGGTCGAGCGCCTGGAGGCCGACCCCACCCTCGTCGTGGTGGGCACCGGCATCCGCCTCCTGATGGGTGGCGACCGCGGCGACGTGGAGTGGGTCGCGAGCGAGGCGATCGTCTCGCACGAGCGGCTGCTGCAGAACCGCGTCAAGGAGCTCCACAGCTCCAACCTGATGATGCGTCGCAGGGCCTTCGACAGCGTGGGCCTCTACGACGAGCAGCTGCCGCACGGCTACGGGGAGGACTACGACTGGCTGCTCCGGGCGAGCGCGGTCGGTCGTGTCGGGGTGGTCCAGGAGACGCTCGCCGACATCCGCAAGGACGTCCCGTCCTGGTTCCGCGACCGCTGGGTCAACACCGCCACGGCCCTGGAGTACCTGCTCGAGAAGCACCCCGACTTCGTCGACGACCGCCGAGGCCACGCGCGGATCCTCGGCCAGATCGCCTATGCCCGGGCGGCTGCGGGCGAGCGCAGGACCGCCACCCGGGTGGCCGGACGCGCGTTGAGCAGGCATCCCGCCGTGCCGTACGCCTGGCTCGCCCTGGCTGTCGCCGGGCCCGGGACCGACCATCAGCGCCTGCTCACGATGGCGCGCCGCTTCGGAAGGGGACTCTCATGAGCCGTCTGCCCAACTTCCTCTACGTCGGGCCGGACAAGGCCGGGTCGTCGTGGCTCCACGAGACGCTGATCAAGCACCCGGACTGCTACCTCACGCCGTCGAAGGACCTCTACTACTTCGACCGCTACTACGACCGCGGGACCGAGTGGTACGCCGCTCAGTTCAAGGACGCCCGCGACGAGCAGGTCGTCGGCGAGATCTGCCAGGACTACCTCTTCCACCCCGAGGCAGCCCGACGGATCCACGACACCCTCGGCAACGTGCGGGTGATGGTGTCGTTGCGGGACCCGGTCGACCGCGCCTGGTCCTCCTACCTCTACATGCGCAAGCACGGGATCGGGCCGGACACCTTCGCGGAGGCACTGCGCAGCCGGCCCGAGCTCCTCGAGCACGGCCGCTACGCGACGGGCCTGGACCGGTTCCTCGAGCTCTATCCTCGCGAGCACGTGCACGTCGGGCTCTTCGACGACCTCGAGGCCGATCCACAGGCCTTCCTCGACGGCGTCACCGACTTCCTCGGCATCGCCCACCAGCCGCTCGGTACCAAGGAGCGCGAGGCCCGCCTGCCCGCCGCGAGCGCACGGTCGGTGCGGGTCGCCGCTGCCGTACGTCGTGGGGCCGACTGGGTGCGCGAGCACGACGGGGCGCGGGTGGTGGGCATGGTCAAGCGCTCACCCCTCGTCCACCGCGCGCTCTACCGTCCGATCGACCGGGCCGCTGTGCGCCCCGACGCGCGCGACGTCCTCACCGTCCGCCGCGAGCTCGGCTCCGAGGTCGAGGCCCTCGAGGGCACCTTCGGGCTCAGGCTGCGGGAGTCCTGGGGCTGGTAGCGGCTCGCGTCGCCGCCGTTCCCAGGACGCCGACGCCCACCACGCCGACGACCCCGAGCACGAGCACCAGGGCCGCGCCCCAGGGCTGGCGCAGCTCGAGCATGGCGGCGCCCGCATGCGCCGCCACCGTGCTCAGCGCCACCGCGCCGAGCAGGGTGAGTGCGGCCCGAGTGCGCATCCATCCCGCGAGGGCGAGCGCCGCCGCGTAGGGGAGGGCGTAGGTCACGCCCCACGCCAGGAGGTCCCGCACGTCCGCGTTCGGGTCACCGTGCACGACCAGCAGTGGGCCGACCAAGGCTACGGTCGCCGCCCCTGCGACCGCTGCGGCGCCCATACCCTGAGGACCCGTGCTCCACGAGTGACGTGTCCTGACAAGTCTCCGTGCGCAGAGCAGTGCCGCGACCCCGCCCGCGCCCGCCAGCAGCAGCGCCAGGGCCCGCACGAGTGCCTGTTCGGTGATGCCCGACGGGGCGCAGCACCCCCAGTAGAGCGGCCAGCGTCGGAAGCCGACCAGACCGGTGCCGGCGATCTGGGCCGCCAGCAGCCCGGCGATCGCCAGGAGGACGGCCTCGTGCCGGATGTGGGGCAGGACCAGGAGGGCGCCGGTCAGCACGAGGGCGACGGCGAGAGCAGCCTGCCCGGGACCGTAGATCGTCAGCGATGACCCCGCGAAACCGCCGCCCCATGACCCGTCGCCGTCCACGGCGACGACGATGCAGGCCATCGCTCCCGCGAGCAGGGCGCCGACCCCGGTGAGTGGTGCCGGGAGCATCTCGGTGTGCTCAGTAGGCGCCACGGTGGCCGAGGACCGCGCGGACGGTGCGCGCCAGGATGCGGAGATCCAGCCCGAGGGACCAGTTCTCGACGTACTTGAGGTCGAGGCGCACCGATTCGGCCCAGCTGAGGTCGGAGCGTCCCGACACCTGCCACAGACCGGTCACGCCGGGCTTGACGACGAGACGCCGGCGCGGGTCGACGTCGTAGCGCGCGACCTCGCACGGCAGGGCCGGACGGGGACCCACGAGCGACATGTCGCCGCGCACGACGTTCCACAGCTGCGGGAGCTCGTCGAGGGAGTAGCGGCGCAGCCGGGCGCCCAGGGGCGTGATGCGGGGGTCTGCGCGGATCTTGAACAGCACGCCGTCGTGCTCGTTGACCTCGGTGAGCGCCTCGCGCGCGGTCTCCGCGTCGACGCCCATCGAGCGGAGCTTGAGCATCGTGAACGGCACGCCGTCGCGGCCGATGCGCTCCTGGCGGAACAGCGCGGGGCCGGGGGACTCCCGCCGGATCGCGATGCAGAGCGCGGCGAGCAGCGGTGCGGCGACGACGAGCGCGACGAGTGCGACGATGCGTTCGACGAGGTCCTTGAGCAGGCGCCGCGGACCGTCGAGCACGGGGTCCGTGACGTGCAGGACGTCGATCCCCGCCGTGGACACCACACGGGTCCGCTGGGGCTCGACGTCGAGGAGACCGGTGCCGAGGTAGAGCTCGGCACCCACGCCGGCGAGCGACCAGTGCAGCCGCCGCACCTCGACGTGGGGGAGGCGGGCGCCCGGGAGCACGACCACGGCATCGGCATCGTGGCGACTGGCGACCTCGGCGGCGTCGGCGAACCCGACGTACGTCGCCAGGTCCCCGAGGGGCACCTTGGGCGAGCGGGTCAGGCACGCTGCGACCACCTCGTGCGTGTTCGTGGTGATCAGCTCGGCCATGGCCTCGCGGACGTCGCGGGGGCGGCCTGCGAGCACCAGGCGCGGCCGGGGGCGGCGTACGACCACCAGCGCCGGCACGGTGCTGGCGACGCTGAGGATCGCCACCAGGGCACCGAGCGTGGTCAGGTCGGTCGAGGGGAGCCACGGCGACAGGGCCAGCGCGAGGACTCCGGCGCGGACGCCGGTCATCAGCACCACGCCCACGTGGGCGGCGCGGGTGCCGCCCAGGGTGCCGTGGCGGTAGTGGCCGGCGGCCAGCAGCAGCAGCGGCCAGGCGGCAGCACCCACGAGAGCGGCAGTCATGGGGAGAGCACCCACCGCCGCGGCGGTGACGCCGAGCACCAGCGCGAGGACAGCGTCGACACCGATCGTCCAGCGCGACCTCGCGCGGCGCGGGAAGGGACGTACGTCGAGCTCCGGGCCGGCGAGCACGGGCTGGGGGTCGGCCGGTGCCGGTGCCGGCACCGGTGCCGGAAGGAGCTCCCTGCCGTACTGCCGGGGTATCGAGATCGGCGTCGACCCGGCTTCGGACGTGATCTCACGGACCGTCTGCGACATGCTCACGACACACTTCCCTCGCTCCCCACCCGAGCGTGCCGCCCGGTCCTGTGAGCCTAGGAACGGTGGTCGGTCGCGGCATGCCGCAAATGAGCGAAAGCCCTGCACCGACCGGGGATTCAGAGCCGCCGGAGGAGATACCCATTCGGAGGGATGGGCTGCGAGGTCCGCTGCGGCCTACTCTTGAGGAGGTGCACCACCTGGTTCCACCTACCGTTTCCGTCCCGCTCGTGCTGTCCAGCCGCGGGGGTGACGAGCAACCCCACTGTACTCGTCCTCGGACCTGGCGAACCAGGAGAGGCGGTCGAGGTTCCCCCACCTCGACCGCCGTCGCCCGCCCCGCTTCCGCCTCTCAGGCGTGCGGGGCCGGCAGCGCGGTCTCGTCGGCAGCCCGGCGCTGGCCGGGCACCGTCGGGGTGGCGCCGAAGAAGGATCGGTGCCACGTCTCGAGCGCCAGCAACGTCCAAAGCCGTCCGTCCAGCCGGGCCCCGTGCTCGTGGCGCGTGATGAGCTCACGGACCGCGGTGCGGTCGAGCACCTGGGGGACCCACGAGCCCTCGCCGAGGAGGCGATCGCGGGCGACGTCGCGCAGGTGACCGCCGAACCAGTGGTCCAGGGCGACCGGTGTCGGCGGCCCGACCGGGCCCAGGAGCTCCTCGGGGAGCAGCGGACGCGCGGCCTCGCGCAGGACCCACTGGCCCGTCCCGCCCCGGGACTTGACCGCGGCGGGCAGGCGCAGGGCGAGCTCCACGAGGCGATGGTCGAGGAGCGCGGGACGCTGCTGGAGCATGGCCGCGGTCGCCCAGCGGTCCGCACCCTCGAGCACGTGGTCGGACAGCCGGTGACGCAGCTCCTCACGCAGGGCCCGGTCGGTCGCGTCGACCCCCAGCGCGGGGCTCGAACGCCGCGCCGCCGGCGCGGACGCCCCGAGCAGCCGCTCACGCTCGGTCACCGAGAACGACGAGCCGACCCGCTCGGAGGCGCCCGGCAGACGAGTACGCCAGCGTGCTCGTCGGTGCTCGGCACGCCCGCCGAAGAGCTCGTCGCCGCCGGCGTGGGTGAGCAGTGCGGCGACGTGCGGACGGGCGGCTCGTCCCAGGTGGAAGGCGGCGACGTCGGCCGGGTGCTGCAGGGGGCTGTCGTGGTGCCAGGTGAGCCGGCCCCAGTGATCGGCGAAGTCGGCCGGGGTCAGTGTCACCTCGTGGTGCCGTGTGCCGATCAGGGCCGCGAGCCGCCGTGCCCGGTCGCCCCCGTCCGACCCGGCGCCGGCAGCCAGCACCGCGAAGGTGTGGGCCGGCGGGCCGCTGCGCAGCTGCTGGACGTGGGCCGCGACGAGGTGGCTGGCGAGGTCGTCGGTGAGCTGCACGCCGAGGGGGCCGTCGACCAACGACAGCCGTACGGCCTCGCGCACGCCGTCCGTCACCGCCTCGACGGCGTCGGCGGCACTCCACGCGTCGGACGGGTCGCACTCCGGCGGGTCCCAGTAGTGCACGTCCTCGAGGTGGCCTCCCGGCATGATCGCGACCCGGTGTGCAGGTCGTACCTTCTTGACGCCCTCGAAGAGGGTGTCCGGCGCCGGCACCACGCGGTCGGTGAGGTAGTCGTGGAGGCTGCGGAGGTCGACCTCGGGCGCGGGTCCGACGGCCAGCACGGTCTTGGCCTCCGAGCCGAAGGCGATCCCACCCGGCAGGTGGCGGTAGTGGAGCGGCACCACGCCGTAGCGGTCCCGGACGAGGTGGGTCGTGTCGGTGTGCAGGTCGTGCGCGACGAGCGCGAAGTGGCCGCGGAGGCGCTCGACGAACGAGATCCCGTCGAGGGAGAGGCCGGCCACCACCACCTCGACGTCGTCGTCGGAGCGGAACGGGTAGTCCAGGTGCATGCGCAGGCCCGCGCCGTTGTGGACCACGCCGTCGACCACGACCACCCAGCGGCCGTCCGCGGAGTGCAGCGGCTGGGTGATCGTGCCGGGCCCGATCGGCTCCATCCGGGTGTGGGCCAGCCCGATGTCAGGACCGGTCCACCCCGACGTGGCGGACGGTCCACGATGGCGCAGGCTGGCGGCGATCCGGTGCAGGTCGTCCTCGATGACGGCGCCGCCGCGGAACACGCGCACCCCGCCGACGCCGCTCATGTGCCCTGCCTCCACCCGACCTGGTTGGCCATCCCGACCGCGGCGAGCTGTGAGGACACCTCCAGCTTGTTGAGGATCGACTTGACCTGCGTGCGGACCGTGGCCTCGGACACGACGCTCCCCTGGGAGATCGCGCGCACCGTACGGCCCTCGATCAACGCACCGAGGACCTCGCGCTCGCGCGGCGTCAGGAGGTCGAGTCGACGACGCAGGTCGTCGATCGTGCGACGATCGCGCGCCCACGCCTCCAGCAGGGACTCCAGCTCCTCGCGGCTGATCACCGGAAGGCCCTGGTGCAGGCGTCGCACGGTGGCGAGGGCGTGCTGCAGCGCACCGCTCTTCGGCAGCACCCGACGCGCGCCGAGTCGCATGCACCCACCCCACCGCCCGAGCTCATCGGACGCGGTGAGGATCACGACGTTGATCCCCGCCTTGGCCAGAGGTGCGATGAGGTTCGCCCCGTCGCCGAAGCGGCCGAGGTCGAGGTCGAGCAGCACGGTGCGGGGGTTGGCGCGCAGCGCGAGCGAGCGGACGGTGGCCATCGACCCGCCCTCGGCGGGCAGCTCGAGGCGGCGTACGTCGTAGCCCTCCAGCGACAGCGCGAGCTCCAGCGACTCCGCGAACAGCACGTGGTCGTCGATGATGAGGACGCGGTGGTCGGACCTAGAAGCTCCTTGCATGGCTGACCTCCAGGGCCCGCTCGACGGCGAGGTCGACGTCGTCGAGGGGTGGGCGCACCGCCGGCAGCGTGATCACGAAGGACGAACCGGGCCCGCGGTGCTCGGCGAGCCGGAGCGAACCCCCGTCCTCGGCGACGAGGCGCTGTGCCAGGTGCAGCCCGATGCCTTCCCCGGGCGAATCCGCGCCGTGCCTGCCCCACTCGAAGATGTGGGCGCGCTGGTCCTCCGGGATGCCGGTGCCCTCGTCGCTGACGAGGATGTCCACGGTGTCGTCGTGTCGGACGACGTCCACCCGGCTGTGGTCCACGCCGCCGTGCGTGGAGGCGTTGTCGACGAGGATGTTGAGCACCTCGGCCAGCGCGTCGTAGCGGGCCAGGACGACGTCCCCGCTCCCGTGGACCTCGATGTCGCGGCCCTTCAGGCGCTGGAGCTCGAGGATGGGCTCGAGGGCCGCATCGAGGTCGAGCGCGGTGGCCTCGCCGTTCTTCCCGGAGAGCAGACGATCCATCCGGTCCAGCTCGCGACGCACCGACTCGAGGAGTCGCTGGCGCGTCTCCGTCGGCACGTCCGGGTTGTCGAGCATCGCCGAGCCCGAGACCAGGCCCGCGATCGTGCTGCGCAGCTCGTGCATCCGCTCACGGTGCTCACGAGACGTGCTCGGGACTTCCTCCGAGGCGGCTCGGGCACGTTGCCGGTCCTGCTCGATGGTCGCGCGGACGCTCGACCAGGCCATCGCGAGCCAGGCGGCGCCGACCCCGGCCCGCGCGGCGTGGACCACGGCGTCCCACCCGCCCGCAGCGGGGGTGAGTGCCGTCGAGGCGAGCCCGGCGGCGACGACGCCCACGCTGAGCACGAGCAGCAGCTCCATCCGGGCCGGCAGTCGCGCCTCGCGCAGCACTAGCGCGACGGCGGCGACGTGCGTGAGGACGAGCACGGCCATGACGACGAGCACCGGTCGCGGCGTCGGCGTGGCCATCGGCAGCTGGAGGAGCAGGTAGGCCGAGGCCATCAACCCCAGGCCCAGCGCCAGTCCGCATCCCTCGTCACGATCGTGAGCCATGCGGCGCCGACCCACGAGGGGCAGCACCACCGCGACCAGCCCGGCGACCGCGGTTGCGAGCAGCAGGGCGAAGGCCGCTGTGCTGCGCGGCGGTGGCGCCGCGAGCGCCACCAGGGTCACGGTCAGGGACTGGCAGGCGATGAGCCCGCCGGTGGCCAACCGCCAGCCCGCCCACGTGCCCGAGTGCCGGCGCCAGTTGACGAACGAGGCGAATGCAGCGCCGCCGACGAAGACTCCTCCCACGAAGCCGCCGCCGAGCGACGGCAGCACGCCCAGGTCGGACGCGTCGCGCACGACGGGCGTCAGACCAGACCCCACGCTGATGAGCACTCCGAAGAGCGCCAGGCCCAGCAGGCCCGATGTTGCTCGGTGCCCCCGCACCTCTTTGCTGAAGACAAGCATCCCTCTGAAACCCCCAGTGCTGTGTTGCATGAACGCCATCGGCCCCCAGGCCATGACGTGCCTGCCGTTCTCGTTCGTTCCCCGATGACGCCGACCGAGCAGGTCTCCCAGGTGCACCTTCCGACCGCGGCGCCCGGGGTGTCCACCCCGCAGTGCGGCGTACCGATTTTTTGGTAGGTGCGGTCTGGTCCGGACCTTCTAGTCGTTCATCAAAAATGGTCAAGGACGTCCGCAGACCGAGGTCAGTGCGGCGGTAGCGCCGGACAAGATGTCGCCACGGCGCGCGTCCGGAGCGCGGCGAGCCGCGGCCGCACCCGCGGAGGCTCAATCCCCCTCGAGCGTCCCACCACGACCAGGCAGGCACACCCATGAGGACTCGGCCCTACGTGCTCCCTCCCCAATTCGGTGCACATTCCCCGGAGGCTGGACATCCCCCCGCGCCACGCCCGGCAGGCTCGGTCCTCCAGGACGCACGAGGAGTGTCGATGAGTGGTGCGGGAGGCGTGTGCGTCGTGTCGCCGCACCTGCTGGTGGCGCAGGCCGTGGCTGCCGCGCTCGAGTCCGTCGGCACCGCCGCGGACGCGCGGCAGTGGGACGACCTGGTCCCTCGGGGAGCCCGAGCGACGGCTCCCGAGGCCATGCCAGACCTGCTGGTGGTCGTGACGAACGGTCTTGACAACTCGGCGGTGTTGGGTGTGGTGGAGGACCTGTTGGTCACCACCGACGTCCGCGTGCTCGTCATCACGTCGGAGGAGGGTGCTGTCCGGTGGGGTGGCGTCCTCGATCGCGAAGCCCTGGACGTGATGACCTCCGCCACCTCGGTGGCCGAGCTCGCCCGGGCGGCGGCGACCCTCGCCGCCGGCGGCACGGTCATGGACCCCGACCAACGACGGGCCCTGCGAGCCGCGTGGGCGAGGAGCGTCGACCGGCGCCGCGAGCTCGAGATCCGCCTCGCGAGCCTGTCCCCGCAGCAGCACCGCGTCCTCGAGCTCCTCGCGTCCGGTCGCCGCGTCTCCGAGGTCGGGGCCGAGCTCGGGGTGTCCAGCGGAACGGTGCGCAGCCACGTGAAGTCGCTGCGCGCCCGGCTCGGCGTGCGCACCCAGCTCAAGGCGGTCGCGATCTACCAGCAGGTCCACGGTGGCGGCGTCCCGGTCCCCACGGTGCCGCGACCCCGCCGTGGGACCGGCGCGCTCCGCCCCGGAGCGACGAGGTTCGAGGTGTCGGAGGCCGATCCCGGCCTGCACCGCGTGAGCCCCGCCGCCCGCGGATAGGGTTCACCCATGATCGATCCCACCACGCTCGACGACCACGCCTTCGCCGTCTGGGCGGCCGAGCGAGCCGGCGCCGTGCTGCTCGACGTACGAGCCGGGGCGGCTGCGGACGGCCTGGAGGGCAAGGCCCTCAAGGACGCCGGCGACGCCGCCGCGCAGGCCGAGCTCGACCGCCTCCTCACCGCGCACCGTCCCGACGACGCGGTGCTGTCGGAGGAGGCTGCCGACGACAAGTCGCGGCTCACGGCCCCGCGGGTCTGGATCATCGACCCCCTCGACGGCACCCGTGAGTTCTCCGAGCCCCCGCGCGACGACTGGGCCGTCCACGTCGCGCTGTGGGCCGACGGCGACCTCGTCGCCGGGGCCGTCGCACAGCCGGCGCTCGGGGAGACCTTCAGCACCGGCCGTCCCAGCGTGGTGCCGCCGCGCACGTCGCAGCGCCCGCGCATCGCGGTCTCGCGCAGCCGCCCGCCGGCCTTCGTGGAGGCGCTGGCCGCCGAGCTGGACGCCGAGCTGGTCCCGATGGGCAGCGCCGGGGTGAAGGTGATGAGCGTGGTGCGCGACGTCGCCGACGCCTACGTCCACGCCGGTGGGCAGTACCAGTGGGACAACGCCGCACCGGTCGCGGTCGCCCGCGCCGCCGGCCTCCACTGCAGCCGGGTCGACGGCTCCCCGCTGGTCTACAACGCGGACGACACGTCGCTGCCCGACCTCATCGTGTGCCGCCCCGAGCTGGCCGAGCAGATCGTCGACTTCGTCCGCCGCAACGGCACGCAGTAGACGCCCGGGCTCTCAGTGCACGAGCTTGAGGCCCACGATGCACGCCACGAGCCCGGTCAGCAGCAGCGCCTTGACGACCGAGAACGACTCGGTGCCGGTGGCCATCGCGACCACCACCGTCAGCACGGCGCCGATCCCGACCCACACGGCGTACGACGTGCCGACCGGGAGCGTGCGCATGGCGTAGCCCAGGCCACCCATGCTCAGGACCAGCGCCACCAGGAAGGTGGCGGTCGGCACCGGACGGGTGAGGCCCTCGGAGCGACCGAGCGCGGTGGCCCACACCGCCTCCAGGACGCCTGAGAGCACGAGCACGAACCACGACATGGCCATCGTCAGTCGCCGCTGTCCTCCCTCCGGCTCCCTCGTCCGGTCGCCCACGTCGCGGGGCAGGGTCGACGGTGTCACGCGGGTGGGTCCCGGGCAACTCGGGGAGAAACCGCTTGCGGGGCGCCGTACGCCTTGCGAGCGTGGCGCCATGACCTCCTTCGTCGCCCACACCACCGTCGACTGCCACCACGCCTACGAGCTCTCCGAGTGGTGGAAGCAGGTGCTCGGCTACGTCGACGTCGAGGGGGACGCCAACGAGCCGGGGCACGAGGAGTGCATGGTCGTGGACCCGGGGACCGGCCACGCGATCCTGTTCATCGAGGTGCCGGACGCCGACCTGCCGGCCAAGAGGATCCACTTCGACGTACGCCCACGCGCCGGCACCCGCGACGAGGAGGTCGAGCGGGTGCGCGCCCTCGGCGCGGTGCAGCTGGACGACCAGCGCGACGTCCACGGGCCCGGCACCGGGTGGGTGGTCTTCGCCGACCCGGAGGGCAACCAGTTCTGCGTGCTGCGCTCGCAGGGGGAGATCGACGCGGCTGCGGCCGCGGCCACCACCACCTGAGGGATCAGAAGACGCTGGTCTCGTAGCCGAAGGCGGCGCCGCGGAAGCGCTTGTCGCCGCGCACGCTGATGATCCAGTACCACGTGCCGCTGCGCTGGGGGAGCCGGAACGAGTAGCGCCCGCGGCGGTCGGTGCGCACGACGCGGACCAGCTCGTAGCCCGTCTCCTGGTCGCGGCTGGCCCGGATGCGCACCGGCTTCCTGCGGTAGCGGGGCGTCACACGGCCCTCGAGGACGAAGCCGGCCGACGGGTGGGTGATGCGGCGCTTGACCGCGACGGTGAACGGGGCGGACTCGCTCGAGGCGTAGCGGTCGCCCTTGACGGTGTCGCTCTCGGTGCCGCCGCCGTAGACGACCTTGTAGGTGGTCGTCATCCGGGGGGCCACGTCGAGGAAGTCGGCGCCGGGGGAGGAGTTGGTGGCCACCGCGACCCAGTCCGCCGTGCCGGCGCGGCGGGCGTAGAGGGTGGAGGTGCCGACCACCGGCGAGGACCCGGTCGCGCTGTCGACCTCGAGGCCGATGTCGACCTGCTCGCCGAACTCGACGAGGTCCGCGCTCGGCTCCGCCGTCGTGGTCGTGGACCAGGTCTCGCGTGCCTCGGCGGGCGCGGCGAGGGCCAGCGGGGTGGCGCCGAGCAGGCTGGCGGCGACGACGCCGGTGACGAGACGACTGGTGCGCATGGGGTGATCCTCTCCCGGAGCGGGAGAGAAGTCGACCGGGCACCCGGTCGTCGGTGACGACCCGGTGCCCGGCCGGCTCAGTAGTGGAGCAGCGACCCGCTGGTGGTCAGCGGACCGTGACGCGCGGGGCCGCGGAGCGGTAGCGGATGGTCGAGCCCTCGAACGAGGCGGTCGCGAACTCGGCGTTGCCCTTGGCCAGGAAGCGCCAGTAGGTGCGCTTCCGGGTCGCGGGCAGCGTCGTCTGGAACTGGCTCTTCTTGTTGGTCTTGAGGGTGCGGAACTTCTTCCACTTCTTCCCGACCTTCTTCTGGATCAGGATCTTCTTCTTCTTGTAGTCCGGCGAGATCTTGCCCTTGACGAAGGTGCCGCGCGGGTTCTTGATCGTCATCTTGCGGGCGGTCGAGATCGCGAACTCGGGCGACTCGCTCGGCAGGTAGACGTCGCCGGTGCCGTCGGTGCCGCCCGGGTAGAGGACCTTGTAGGTCGCGTTGGCGACGGCGGTGAGGTCGGTGAAGTAGAGGTAGCTGACGCCCTCGTCGCTCGACACGGCCTCCCACGTCTCCGAGCCGCCGCGCTTCATGTAGAGCGTGGCGGCACCCGGCGCGTAGGCGTTGTTCGGGTCGTTGGTGGTGACGGCGGCGTCGAAGAAGATCCGGTCGCCGTAGGTGTACTCGACCTGGGTCGAGCTGAGCGAGGTCGCGGTGACGACCGTGACGGCGGCCTGGGCCGGAGCCGAGATCGCGATGGGCGTGATGCCGAGCAGGCCGGCGGTGACCGTGCCGGCCACGAGACGAGTGATGCGCATGTCCCCGTTGTTTCCCTTCAAGGTGGACGTTCGATGTCGTCCGACGCTCGGGCGCCGGACGCTGTGTGCCTGCTACCCCCGTGACGCGTGGGACAAACCCCCTGATCGAGGCCGTCGGTTCCCCTTGTTCCCCCGCGCACCCGTGTCGGGCAGCCCCCGTAGACTTTCACCCTCCCCCCACCCGCTCGTCCGTGGGGCTCTCACGCGCGCTCTCGAAGGGATCCCGGTGCCGTCCACGCCCCTGCTCGCCGTCGCCCGGCGGCTCATCGCCGCCCCCACCCTGGGTGGCGCTCTGGCCGACGCCGCGGTGCTGCCCGCCCTCGACCTCACCGGCCCCACCGCCGTGCGCCCCTACGTCGTCCACGGCCTGGTCGAGCGCGGCCGGACGGTCCTCGCGGTCACCGCCACCTCGCGCGAGGCCGAGGACCTGGTCGAGGAGCTGGGCGACCTCGTCGACCCCGACTCGGTGGCCTACTACCCCAGCTGGGAGACGCTCCCGCACGAGCGGCTGAGCCCGCGCAGCGACACCGTCGGGCGGCGCCTGGCGGTGCTGCGGCGGCTGCGCCACCCCGGCACCGACGCCGCCAACGGTCCGCTGAAGGTCGTCGTCGCGCCGATCCGCAGCCTGCTCCAGCCGCAGGTCCCCGGCCTGGCCGACATCGAGCCGGTCGAGCTGGCCCCGGGCGAGGCCCGGGCCATGGAGGACGTGGTCCGCGGCCTGGCCGAGGCGGCGTACACCCGCGTCGACATGGTCGAGCGGCGCGGCGAGTTCGCGGTGCGCGGCGGCATCGTCGACGTCTTCCCGCCGACCGAGGAGCACCCGCTCCGCGTGGAGTTCTGGGGCGACGACGTCGAGGAGATCCGCGCCTTCTCCGTCGCCGACCAGCGCACCCTGGAGACGGTGCCGCGGCTCTGGGCCCCGCCGTGCCGTGAGCTGCTGCTCACCGACGACGTACGCCGCCGCGCCGCCGAGCTCGGCCGGGCGCACCCGCAGCTGCTGGAGCTCACCGACAAGATGGCCGCCGGCATCGCGGTCGAGGGCATGGAGTCGCTCGCCCCGGTCCTGGTCGAGGGGATGGAGCTCCTCGTCGACCTCATGCCCGCCGGCACCACCGTGCTGGTGCTCGACCCCGAGCGTGCCCGCAGCCGCGCGCACGACCTGGTCGCGACGAGCGAAGAGTTCCTCGGTGCGTCGTGGGCCGCGGCGGCCGGTGGCGGCACCGCGCCGATCGACCTCGGCGCCGCGTCCTACCGCGAGATCGCCGACGTGCGCCAGCACGCCCTCGGACTGGGCCACGCGTGGTGGGCGGTGAGTCCCTTTGGAATCGGGCACAGCGGAATCGAGGCAGAGGACGACGCCGGCTCGCTCACGCTGCCGATCAACGGCGCCGAGGCCTACCGCGGCGACCTCGAGCAGGCGATCGCCGACATCCGCGGCTGGCTCGACGAGTCGCGGGACGTCGTCGTGGTCCACGCAGGCCACGGTCCCGCGCAGCGCTTCGTCGAGCTGCTCGGTGAGCACGACATCGCCGCCCGGCTGGTCGAGGAGGGCGACACCGCAGGCCCCGGCGTCGTCACGGTGACCTGCGGCCACGTCGTGCACGGCCTCGTCGACGACGAGGCACGCGTCTCAGTGGTGACCGGGGACGACCTGTCGGGCCAGAAGACCTCGACGCGCGACATGCGCCGGATGCCGACGCGGCGCAAGAAGCAGATCGACCCGCTCGAGCTCAAGGCCGGCGACTACGTCGTCCACGAGCAGCACGGCGTGGGTCGGTTCGTGGAGATGAAGCAGCGCGAGATCGGCGGCGCGGTGCGCGAGTACCTCGTCCTCGAGTACGGCCCCAGCAAGCGCGGCGGCCCCAACGACATGCTCTACGTCCCGGCCGACACCCTCGACCAGGTCACCCGCTACGTCGGCGGCGAGAACCCCAGCCTCGACCGCCTCGGTGGCGGCGACTGGACCAAGCGCAAGAACAAGGCGCGCCGCGCGGTCCGCGAGATCGCGGCCGAACTCATCAAGCTCTACGCCGCCCGCCAGGCCACCAAGGGCCACGCCTACGGGCCGGACACCCCGTGGCAGCGCGAGCTCGAGGACGCCTTCCCCTTCACCGAGACCGTCGACCAGCTCACCACCGTCGACGAGGTCAAGGCCGACATGCGCCAGGTCGTCCCGATGGACCGGCTGGTCTGCGGCGACGTCGGCTACGGCAAGACCGAGATCGCGGTCCGCGCGGCCTTCAAGGCGGTGCAGGACGGCAAGCAGGTGGCCCTGCTGGTGCCGACGACGCTGCTCGTCACGCAGCACATGTCGACCTTCGCCGAGCGGATGTCGGGCTTCCCGGTCGTCATCAAGGGCCTCTCGCGGTTCCAGACCGACAAGGAGGCCAAGGAGGTCATCGCCGGACTCGAGGACGGCTCGGTCGACATCGTCGTCGGCACCCACCGCCTGCTCAACCCCGACATCAAGATGAAGGACCTCGGCCTCATCATCGTCGACGAGGAGCAGCGCTTCGGTGTCGAGCACAAGGAGCAGATGAAGCGGATGCGCACCTCCGTCGACGTGCTGTCGATGAGTGCGACGCCGATCCCGCGCACCCTGGAGATGGCGGTCACCGGCATCCGGGAGATGTCGACGATCACCACGCCGCCGGAGGAGCGGCACCCCGTGCTGACCTACGTCGGCGCCTACGAGGACCGCCAGGTCGTCGCAGCCGTACGCCGTGAGCTGCTGCGCGAGGGCCAGGTCTTCTACATCCACAACCGGGTCCAGTCGATCGAGAAGGCCGCCGCGCGGATCCGCGAGCTGGTCCCCGAGGCCCGCGTGGCGACCGCCCACGGACAGATGGGCGAGCACGCCCTCGAGCAGGTCATGCTCGACTTCTGGGAGAAGCGCTTCGACGTCCTGGTCTGCACGACCATCGTCGAGAGCGGCCTCGACGTGTCCAACGCCAACACGATGATCATCGAGCGCTCCGACACCCTCGGGCTCTCCCAGCTCCACCAGCTGCGCGGTCGCGTTGGCCGGTCCCGCGAGCGCGCCTACGCCTACTTCCTCTACCCCTCGGAGAAGCCGCTCACCGAGACCGCCCACGAGCGCCTCGCGACTCTGGCCCAGCACTCCGACCTCGGCGGCGGCATGGCGATCGCGATGAAGGACCTCGAGATCCGCGGCGCCGGCAACCTGCTCGGCGGCGAGCAGTCCGGTCACATCGCCGACGTCGGCTTCGACCTCTACGTCCGCCTCGTGGGCGAGGCGGTCGCCGACTTCAAGGGTGGCGGCGAGGACGACCAGCTCCAGGAGGTGCGCATCGAGCTGCCCGTCGACGCCCACCTGCCCCACGACTACATCCCGAGCGAGCGCCTGCGCCTGGAGATCTACAAGCGCCTGGCGGAGGTGCGCACCGACGCCGACGTCGACGAGGTGCGCGCCGAGCTCCTCGACCGCTACGGCAACCCGCCCCCGGTGGTGGAGTCGCTGCTGGTCGTCGCCCGCTTCCGGGCACGCTGCCGCCAGGTCGGCGTCAAGGAGGTCACGGTGGCCGGCAAGTACGTCCGGTTCGCGCCGGTCGACCTGCCCGACTCCCGCGTCGTACGCCTCCAGCGGCTGCATCCGCGCAGCATCGTCAAGGCGCCGATCAGTACGATCCTGGTGCCGCGGCCGCAGACCAGCGGCTTCCCCGTGAACCCGGTGTCCGGTGTGGCCCTGCTTGAATGGGCCCGCGGCGTGATCGACGACGTGATCGACGTGCCGGCCCCGGTGAGCGCAACGACCAAGGAGTGACCCCGTGAGCAAGTCCCGCCTGATGACGGCCGTGCCGACCTGGCTGGCCGTGGGCCTGTCCGGCGTGCTGCTGACCGGCTGCGGCAGCGCCTCCCCGGGGGTGGCGGTCAAGGTCGGCGACGCGGAGCTCACGGTCCGCGAGGTCGACGCGGCCGCTGCGAAGATGTGCACCGCGCTCGGTGACCAGTTCGCCGCCCAGAACACCGTCCTGCCGATGAGCTTCGTGCGTCAGGGCACCGTCCAGCTGATGACGCTGCGCGCGCAGGCGATGGAGATCGCCGACGAGTACGGCGTCGAGCCGGGCTCGGGCTACGCCAACGACGTGGCCCAGCGCAGCCGCACGGCCGCCACCATGCCGGAGGAGGCGCAGGACACCTACGTCGAGCTCACCTCGGCCAACGCGCTCGCCACCGATATCGTGAACCAGATCGGCGAGATCGTCCTCGCCGACCGCGGCGTCACCGAGCCGACCACTGACGAGGTCACCCAGGCCGGGGTGGACGTGTTCAACCAGTGGCCGGACGCCAACGGCATCGAGATCGACCCGCGCTACGGCCTCGAGAGCGTGGACGGCGTGCTGACCCCGATCGACACCAACACCTCCGTCGCTGTCGGCGAGACGGCGAAGGCCGGCCTGTCGACCGAGCCCGACCCCGCCTTCGCGCGCACGCTCCCGCTCACCCACCGCTGCGGCTGAGCGGACCGTCGTCGTGACGGAGGTCGACGGGCAGGACTCGCCGATGGAGGCCTTCGCGGAACAGATGCGCCTCCTGCGGCGGGAGTGCGCCTGGAAGCGCGAGCAGACCCACACCTCGCTCGTCCCCTTTGTCCGCGAGGAGGCCGAGGAGGTGGTCGAGGCCATCGAGTCCGGTGACCCCGCGGCGCTGTGCGACGAGCTCGGCGACCTGCTCCTGCAGGTGGTCATCCACGCGGTGATCGCCGAGGAGGCGGGTCACTTCACGCTCGACGACGTGGCCCGCGGGGTCATCGCGAAGATGGAGCGCCGCAACCCGCACGTGTTCGGCGACGCGGTCGCGGTCGACGCGGCCGAGGTGCTGACGCTGTGGAACGCGGCCAAGGCCGCGGAGAAGGCGGAGAAGGCAGCGGCGGCCGAGAAGGCAGCGCACGCCCGGGAGCCCGGAGAGGTTTGAGTCGCGGGCCGGAGCGGTAGGTGCCCTGCATGAGTCGACTCGCCACTGCCCGACGCCGTCCTGCCCTCGCCCTCGGGCTGCTCGCGCTCGTCGCGTCAGCGCTCGCCGGCGCGGCCACCGCCACGCCGGCCGAGGCACGGGAGCGGTCGGGGGAGCGGTCCGGTGCCGCGGCGCCGGCGCGACCGCTGCTCTCCGAGGTGGCCATCACCGCCCGCGCGAGCGGCGAGCGGGCAGGTCTGTCGGGGCGCCACCAGCTCGTGGAGCTCGACACCGACGCGCTGCCGCGGGTGGCCGACGGGCAGCGCCTCGCCCTCCCGGGGACGTCGGGCAGCACCGTCGTACGCATCGGCGACGTCGCGAGCGCGCCGGGCTTCACCGCCTGGAGCGGACGGGTGCCCGGCGAGGACCTCGCCTCGTTCACGCTGGTCGAGGTCGACGGCACCTTCCGTGGCTCGCTCGTCTCGCCCGACGGGCTGTGGTCGCTCACCGGCGCGGGCGGCGGGCGCTACTGGTGGACCGAGCTGGCGGACCGCGAGGGCCTCGACGGCGACGACTCCGCGGGCGTCGTCGCGCGTACGCGTACGGCTGGGGTCGCCCCGCGCGCCGGCGCTGGCGCAGGCACGGCCGAGCGGCGTGCGCGGCGGGTGAGGATCGGCGTGATGTTCGGCTACACCGCCGGCGCCAAGGCCGAGGCCGGGAGCAAGGAGGCGCTGAAGGCGGCCGCCGTCCTCGTGGTCGCGCAGACCAACGAGGCGCTGTCGAACTCCGGGATCAAGGCGAGTGTCCGCTACCGCGGCCTGGTCAAGGCCCGCGGCAAGGAGAGCAAGGACGCGGTCAAGGACGCCTTCCGCGTCGGCCGCCCGCGCGACGGCCACTTCGACAACCTGCAGCGGGTGCGTCGCAAGAAGGGCGGCGACATCGTCCACCTCCTCACCACCGGCCCGACCACCGGGATCTGCGGCGGGGGCCTCATCCCGCTCACCCCGCGCCAGGCCTCGCCGCTCGCCGGCGCCTCGGTGACCCGCGTGGGGTGCCTGCCCTACCTCGTGGCCACCCACGAGATCGGCCACAACCTCGGCGCCGACCACTTCTCCTACCCCGGCGTCACGCGTGCCTCGCGCGTCCCCTACGCCCGTGGCTTCGCCAACCCGGCCGGCAACTACATCTCGGTGATGGGCTACTACGACCCGTGCGTCGACGCGGGCAACTACTCGTGCGTGCGGATCCCGTGGTTCTCCAGCCCCACCAACACCTACGGCGGCCAGCCGCTGGCCGACAACGACAACACCGACAACACCCGGGTGATCAAGCAGACCGCACCGCGGGTCGCGCGCTACGTGCGCTGACCCGGACACCCCACGACGCCGGGCGCCGACGTGGCTAGGCTGACGGCTGTCCCACGACGTCCCTCATCAGGAGCTCTCCCATGTCGATCATCGCTGCCGTAGGCGCCCGCGAGATTCTCGATTCGCGCGGCAACCCCACCGTCGAGGTGGAGGTGCTCCTCGAGGACGGCGCGTTCGGTCGCGCGGCGGTGCCCAGCGGTGCCTCCACCGGTGCCTTCGAGGCCGTCGAGCTGCGCGACGGTGGCAAGCGCTACCTCGGCAAGGGCGTGCAGAAGGCCGTGGACGCCGTCGGTGACACCATCGCCGGAGCCGTCGTGGGCCTCGACGCCGACGACCAGCGCCTGCTCGACCAGGTGATGCTCGACCTCGACGGCACCGACAACAAGGCCAAGCTCGGCGCCAACGCGATCCTGGGCGTCTCGCTCGCCACCGCGAAGGCCGCTGCCGAGTCCGCCGGACTGCCGCTCTTCCGCTACGTCGGCGGGCCCAACGCCCACCTGCTGCCGGTGCCGATGATGAACATCCTCAACGGCGGGTCGCACGCCGACTCCAACGTCGACGTCCAGGAGTTCATGATCGCGCCGATCGGCGCCCCGACCTTCCGCGAGGCGCTCCAGCAGGGCGCCGAGGTCTACCACGCGCTCAAGTCGGTGCTGAAGAAGAAGGGCCTGTCCACCGGCCTCGGCGACGAGGGCGGCTTCGCGCCGAACCTCGAGAGCAACCGCGCCGCGCTCGACCTGATCGCCGAGGCCGTCAAGGCCGCCGGCTTCACGCTCGGCAAGGACATCGCGCTCGCCATGGACGTCGCGGCCAGCGAGTTCCACGACAAGGGCAGCTACACCTTCGAGGGCAAGAAGCTGACGAGCGACGACATGGTCGCCTACTACACCGAGCTCGTCGCGGCCTACCCGATCGTCTCCATCGAGGACCCGCTCGACGAGGAGGACTGGGACGGCTGGAAGGCCATCACCGACGGCCTCGGCGCGAAGACCCAGATCGTGGGCGACGACCTGTTCGTCACCAACGTCGAGCGCCTCCAGCGCGGCATCGACGGCGGCCAGGCCAACGCCATGCTGGTCAAGGTCAACCAGATCGGCTCGCTCACCGAGACCCTCGACGCCGTCGAGCTCGCCCACCGCGCCGGCTTCCGCAACATGATGAGCCACCGCTCCGGCGAGACCGAGGACACCACCATCGCCGACCTCGCGGTCGCCACCAACTGCGGCCAGATCAAGACCGGCGCGCCGGCGCGCTCGGACCGCGTGGCGAAGTACAACCAGCTCCTCCGCATCGAGGACGAGCTCGGTGACGCAGCTCGCTACGCCGGTCGGGGTGCCTTCCCGCGATTCGGGGCCTGAGCAGGCAGACTGGGGCGCATGCCTTCCCAGCGCCGATCTCCGCGCAACGGGCCGGGCAGTGGACCTGGCAGCTCGCACCCCGGTGCCCGCGGCTCCCGGCCGCGGACCGGGGCGCGCACGCCCGGCAGCCGTACGCCCGACCCGCGGTCCGACTCCCGGTCCGACTCCACGTCCGACTCCACGTCCATGCAGGCGCGCCCTGTCGCGGGCCCGCGTCGACCCCGGTTCACCGGGCGGGCGGCGGTGCTGGTGCTGGTGCTGGCCGTGCTCACGGTGTCCTACGCCTCGTCGCTGCGGGCCTACCTCCAGCAGCGCTCCCACATCGGTGACCTGAAGGTGCAGATCGCCGAGCGCGAGGCCAGCATCGACCAGCTCGAGCGCGAGAAGCGGCGCTGGGACGACCCGGCGTACGTCAAGGCGCAGGCCCGGGCCCGCTTCGGCTACCTGATGCCCGGCGAGTCCGGCTTCGAGGTCATCGGCGTCGACGGCAGGCCGCTCGAGGCCCAGGCGAGCCTCAACGACCCCGACGAGGTGATCCGGACCGTGCCGAAGGCCTGGTGGACCGCCGCATGGGAGTCGGTCGAGCTCGCCGGCAACCCACCCCCGCCGGACCCGGAGCCGGCCGAGCTGATCGACGGGACCCAGCAGTGACCCACAAGGACGTTCCCCCGCACGAGCCGGGCGTGGTCCACCGCGACAACCCCCGCATCGACGCCGACGACGAGGCGGCCATCCAGGCCCAGCTCAAGCGTCGGCCCCGCGGCATCGACGCGGTCGGCCACCGTTGCCCCTGCGGCAACCCCGACGTCGTCACCACCGAGCCGCGCCTGCCCGACGGCACGCCGTTCCCCACCACCTTCTACCTCACCTGCCCGCGCGCAGCCTCGCGCATCGGCACGCTCGAGGGGTCGCACGTGATGAAGGAGATGGAGGAGCGCCTCGGCGCCGACGAGGAGCTCGCAGCGGCCTATCGTGCCGCGCACGAGCGCTACCTCGAGTTCCGCGCCGAGGTCGGCGAGCGCGCTGGCCTCGACGTCCCCGAGATCGAGGGCATCTCCGCCGGCGGCATGCCCGACCGGGTCAAGTGCCTCCACGTCCTGGCCGGCCAGTCGCTGGCCATGGGCCGCGGCGTGAACCCGCTCGGCGACGAGGTGCTCGACGCCCTCGGCGAGTGGTGGTCGTCCGGGCCATGTGTCGAGCGCCCGGACTCCTCCCCGCGCTGACCGGGCACTTCGTCGCGCTGCCAGGCGCTGACCGGGCACTTCGTCGCGCTGCGGGGCGCTGACCGGGCACTTCGTTTCGCTGCCAGGCGCTGACCGGGCACTTCGTTTCGTCGGGGCGTGCCCTCCAGCGCAAGAAAGTGCCCGGTCGAGCCTTCTGTGCGCCACGAAGTGCCCGGTCGGCACAATGGGCGCATGAGCACCGTCGCGGCCATCGACTGCGGGACCAACTCGATCAAGGTGTTGATCGGCCACGTGCGCGCCGACGGCACGCTCGACGTGGTGCTGCGCGACTCCCGCGTCGTACGCCTCGGGCAGGACGTCGACCGGACCGGCGTGCTGGCCGACGAGGCGCTCGAGCGCACGTTCGCCGCGGTCGACGAGTTCGCCGCGGTGATCCGCGAGCACGGCGTGGATCCCGCCCGGGTGCGTTTCTGCGCCACGTCGGCGAGCCGCGACGCGAGCAACGCCGACGTCTTCCGCGAGGGCGTACGCCGTCGCCTCGGCGTCGAGCCCGAGGTGCTGTCGGGCGACGAGGAGGCCGCACTGGTCTTCGCCGGGGCCATCGCCGCGCAGGACCCGACGCCGGCCGAGCCGGTGCTGGTGGTCGACATCGGCGGCGGCTCGACCGAGCTGGTGCTGGGGGAGGGGAGCGCGCGGCAGTCCGTCTCGATGGACATCGGGTCGGTCCGGCTCCACGAGCGCCACCTGCACAGCGACCCGCCCACCCGGGCCGAGGTCGCCGCCTGCGTCGCCGACATCGACCGCCACCTCGACGACTGCGGCGTCGACCTCGGGCGCACCCGCACCGCCATCGGCACCTCCGGCACCATCAAGACGATCGCCTGCGGTGTCCTCGCCCTCGGCTCCTACGACCGCGACGCCTTCGACGGCGCGGTGCTGTCCAACGACCGCACGATGGCCCACGTCGACCGCCTGCTGGCGATGACGGTCGAGGAGCGCCGCGCACTTCCCTTCATGCACCCCGGCCGCGCCGACGTGATCGGCGCCGGGGCACTGATCTGGAGCCGCATCCTGGCGCGGGTGCCGGTGCCGGAGCACCTGGTCTCCGAGGCTGACATCCTGCACGGCATGGCCGCGGCCATCGGCCGATGACGCTCCCGCACCCGGTCACGGGGGAGGAGTTCGGCAGTCCCGTCTCGCCCGGCACCGGCTGGCCCGACGACCCGGCGCGGCCCCGCACCCCGGTCGCGCGCGACGCCGACGACGTACGCCGTCTCGCGCGCACCGACGACCTCGGTGAGCTCGACGCGCGGGTGAGCGTGTGCGCGGCCTGCCCGCGGCTCGTGCAGTGGCGCGAGGACGTGGCCGTCGCCAAGCGGGCGTCGTTCGCCGACCAGCCCTACTGGGGCCGGCCGATCCCGGGCTGGGGCGACCCCGACCCGTCGCTCCTGATCGTCGGCCTCGCGCCCGCCGCCAACGGCGGCAACCGGACCGGCCGCATCTTCACCGGTGATCCGAGCGCCGACTGGCTCTTCGCCAGCCTGCACCGCACCGGCTGGGCGAGCCAGCCCACGAGCGAGCACGCCGGCGACGGCCAGCGCCTCCTGGACGCCCGGATGATCGCGACCGTGCGCTGCGCCCCGCCCGAGAACAAGCCGACCGCGATCGAGCGCGACACCTGCGCCCCCTGGATCGCCGCCGAGCTGGCGCTGCTGCCGAGCGTGCGCGCGGTCGTCGCGCTCGGCTCCTTCGGCTGGGACGGAGCCGTCCGCTCATTGGTCGCGGCAGGCGCCCCCGCGCCGGAGCGGCGGCCGAAGTTCGGGCACGGGGCCGAGGTCGTGCTGGGCGCGGTGACCCTCGTCGGCTGCTACCACCCCTCCCCGCACAACACCTACACCGGACGCCTCACCCGCGAGATGACGGACGAGGTCTTCGAGCGGGCGCGGGCGCTGACAGAATGACCGCGTGACCCTCCACGCCATCACCGTCCTCGGCCACGACCGTCCCGGCATCATCGCCGAGACCACCGACAGGCTCGCCGGCCTCGGCCTCAACCTCGAGGACTCGACGATGACGCTGCTGCGCGGCCACTTCGCGATGACGCTGATCTGTGCGGGCGAGGCCGGAGACGAGGCGATCGAGTCCGCCCTCGCGCCCCTGACCGCCGACGGCAGCCTCACGGTGACCGTGCGCGAGGTGCCTGCAGAGGAGGCCGCGAGCGCCGACGGCACGTCGTGGATCCTGTCCGTCCACGGTGGCGACCGGCCCGGCATCGTCTCCGCGGTCGTCGCGGTGATCGCCGGCGTCGGTGGCAACATCACCGACCTCACCACGCGCCTCGCCGGGGACCTCTACCTCCTCGTCGCCGAGGTCGACCTGCCGGCGGGCGCGGACGCCTCCGCCGTGGAGCGCGACCTCGCGACGGTCGCTGCGGACCTCGGCGTCGGCGTGACGCTGCGCGCCGCCGAGACCGACGAGCTCTGAGCCGCACCGATGACCACCAACCCCCGGGTCCGCGACTGGACCGAGGCCGAGCTCGACGTGCCCGGTGAGCTCCGCGAGGTCGTCCGTGCACCCGCGCCCGTGCTGTCCACCGTCGGCGAGCGCGTCGACCCCACCGCCCCCGAGGTCGTGCAGCTCGCCGCCGACCTCGTCGCCACGATGCGGGTCTCGCCGGGCTGCGTCGGCCTCGCCGCACCGCAGGTCGGGGTGGGCGTGAAGGTCTTCTGCGTCGACGTCTCCGAGCACCCGAAGACACGCGAGCACCACGGCACCTTCGTGCTCTGCAACGCCGAGGTCGTCTCGGGCAGCCGCAACGAGAAGGCCCGCGAGGGCTGCATGTCCGTCCCGGACTTCACCGGCGACGTCAAGCGCCCCAGCCGCATCGTCGTACGCGGCCAGCTGCCCGGCACCGGCGAGGAGGTCGAGCTCGAGGCGGAGGCCTTCGAGGCGCGAGCGCTCCAGCACGAGATCGACCACTGCGACGGCCTGCTCTTCCTCGACCGCGCGGCCGGGGCGCACGCGGTCTACGCTCGCAAGACCTACCTCTAGGGCGTCGCCCGGAGGCCAGCCCCGGTATCCCAACCGGTAGAGGAAGCGGTCTTAAAAACCGCGCAGTCTGGGTTCGAACCCCAGCCGGGGCACAGGATGGGCCCGACTAGGGTCGCTGGAATGGCCGCCACGACGCAGGACATCGCCCCCGACCTCGCCCCGACGGGCGTGCTCCGCGCCTCGATCAACCTGGGTAACCCGGTGCTGGCGCAGGGCACGGCCGCCGACCCGTCGGGCGTCACGGTCGACCTCGCGCGCGAGATCGGGCGGCGGCTGGGCTTGCCGGTCGAGCTCTCCTGCTTCGACGCGGCTCGCCGCTCCTTCGAGGCGATGGTCGCCGGCGACGCCGACATCTGCTTCCTCGCGATCGAGCCCGCCCGCGAGGCCGAGGTGGCGTTCACTCCTCCGTACGTCGTGATCGAAGGTGTCTTCGCGGTCCCCGAGGGCTCTCCCGTGCAGGCGCCGGCCGACGTCGACCGTCCGGGCGTGCGCATCGGCGTCAAGCGCGGCTCGGCGTACGACCTCTACCTCACCCGCACCCTCCAGCACGCCGAGATCGTGCGGGGCCAGGAGGGCACGACCGTGTTCCTCGACGAGGGCCTGGACGTCGCGGCCGGCATCCGGCAGCCCCTCACCGCCTTCGTGCAGGAGCGCTCGGGCATTCGCCTGGTCGACGAGCGCTTCATGGAGATCCGGCAGGCGGTGGGCACCACCCGGTCCCGCCGTCCCGAGACGGTGGACTTCCTGCGTGCGACCGTCGAGGAGCTCAAGGCGGGCGGGTTCGTGTCGTCCTCGTTGGCGCGGTCGGGTCAGGGTGACGCCGCGGTCGCTCCGCCTGCCTGAGGCGCATCAACAGGGTCGCCTCGCCCCCGGCACCGTTGTCGGACCCCGTCCCTAGGATCGAACGCATGATCGATGACGGGAAGGAGGCAGCGGTGGAAGCAGAGCGAGTGGGAGATGCGTGGCGGGCCCCCGACCTGCACGACCTCGCCGACCTCCTTGCGTCCCTCGTCCCCTCCGGCCATCCCGCCGACCTCCTCGACCAGCTCGAGGCCCTGGAGCGGATCAAGGCCGCGGCCGCTGCCTCCCAGGTGGCGTTGACCGCCGCCTTCGCCGACGTGGCCGACGCGGAGCACGTCCCGACGAGCGGCAGGCGTACGCCCCCGCGCGCGATGTCGATCGGTTCCGAGGTCGCGCTCGCGACGCTCGCCAGCCCGTGGGCCGGGGAGCAGCGGATCCTGATCTCGCGGCGTCTGCGTGATGACCTGCCGCTGACCCTCGCAGCGCTGGCTCGCGGCGAGCTCACCGAGGACCGTGCGTTCGCTGTCGCCCGCGAGGTCGCCCACCTCGATCCTGACGAGCGCCGCGTGGTGGACTGCGACCTCGAGCCCCGGCTCCCCGGGCTCGGCGACCACCGGCTGCGCGAGGCTGTTCGCCGCTCGTGCCTGACCACCGCCGCCGACGCCGAGGCCCGCCGCCACCGTCGGGCACGCGCCGACCGCAGGGTCACGACGCGGCGCCTCGACGACGGCACCGGCCAGCTCGTCGCCACCCTTCCCCTCGAGGTCCTCGCGGGCGTCCGCGCGAGCCTCGACGACGCCGCCGCGACGGCTCGGGCCGAGGGCGACCCACGGACTGGCGGACAGGTCCGCGCCGACGTCCTCGCCGCGCGGGTCACCGGCCTCGACCCGTCCGTGGAGCCCCCGCACGTGCAGGTCAACCTCGTCGTCGGCGTCGAGTCGCTCCTCGGCACCGGCACCGAGCCCGGCCTGATCCCGGGAGAGGGATTCCTGCCCGCCGCGCTGTGCACCGATCTCGTACGCCGTGCGAGCGCCGCCGCCAAGGCCACGCTCCGACGGCTCTTCGCCGCTCCCGACGATCGGTCGCTGGTCGCGATGGAGTCCTCCAGCCGTCGCTTCGACGGGCTCCTCGCCGAGCTCCTGCGACTGCGCGACGGTGGCAGCTGCCGCACGCCCGGCTGCGACGCACCCATCCGCCACCTCGACCACGTCCAGCGCGCCGCCGACGACGGGCGCACCAGTGCCGTCAACGGGCAGGGGCTCTGCGAGCGCTGCAACTACGTCAAGGAGACCCCCGGCTGGACCTCCTGGGTGCCGGCCGCGTCGCCTGGTGCCCGGCACGAGGTCCACGGCGTCACCGAGCACCTCCGGATCATCCGGTCGACCTCGCCACCCCTCCCGGGCGGGCCTGAGGGAGCCCCCGACTACTCACCGGCCGAGCGCCAGCTCGCCAGCAACTTCACGCTAGCTTGCTGACGGGGTTCAGCGGGCGATCCGGGCCACTGCAGTGATCAGGGGGTGGTCGGTCGCGCGCCGCGTGTCGTAGTCGTCCCTGAACCTGGAGAAGACGACGTCGGTCGAGCCCATGATCCAGTCGATGCCCTTCTTGAACGACGGCACCTCGCAGGAGCCGTTGACGTGGGTACCACCGGCTGCCGCGTGCATCTCGCCGGATGCGGTGAAGGGGCAGACGAACTTGGCCCTTGCATTCATGTCACCGAGGACGAGGAGGGGTACAGGGTCGGCGGTGCGGCGGTGGCGCAACGCCTCGGCCAGCTGTTGCCGGGTGGCTTCGTCGCGGAACGCTCCGGCGGGGCCTCGTGTGTCGGCCGGGTTGTGTACTGACATGACGACGACGTGTTGCCCGGTGGCGCGTTGGCGCAGCGTGACGACCGGAGTCCTGGCCAGCCGACCACGGTAGGTGCGGGTCCGGATCGTGTGTGCGTCGACGAACGCGAAGTCATCCTTGCGCCAGACGACCGACCTGGTGCCGGCAGCGAAGATGCCGAAATCGGGTGCCAGGCGCCGGAACGTCCGGCGCGCCGGACGCTGGAGCTCCTGGAGGCCGGCGACGTCGATGCCGCTCCTGCGGAACAGCTTCACGGCTCGTTCGGTGCGCACCGTCGAGTGTGCGAACGCGGCGCGCCGAGGGTGGCGCCCGTCGGTGTGCGAGGCGAACAGGACGTTGAAGGTCGCCACCTTGAAGGGCGGACGGACAGGTCCAGCCGCCGTGGCTTCGCTCGTGGCTGACTGGGGCAGCGCCGCACCCGGTGCAGCGGTAGGGACCATCACCACGGCAACAGCCGAGGTGGCCAGGAACAGCAGCGCAGCCGTACGCGCCGCGGTCGCGACGGCGCCGGTTCTCCCATGGATGCTCATGGCCTCAGGCTGGGAGCTGCCGGTGAGTCGGCGGTGAGCATGACGTGAACGCCTTCTCACGCTTCGCGTTCTGGTCGGGGCAGCGTCCACGGCGTCACCGAGCTTCGCCGGATCACGCGGTCGACCTCGCATCCTCTTCCAGGAGCTGCCGACCCCTCAACGAGGGGAGGTGGCACCCTCGGGAATGCGCGGAGTCAGCCGACGTCCACGTTGACGCGCATGCTGACTCCACCGTCGCCCAGTCCGACGTAGCCACCCAACGCTCCTACGAGCACGCCGATCGCGACCAGCTGGCCGATGGGGGCCCCCTCGCGGGCGGCGGGCCGCGTCCGCTGCCAGGCGTACCAGTCACTGCGTCGGAACGTCGCGAGCCCGAGGAGGGACGCCACACTGGCTGCGAGCATGAGCACGGCATGGACCAGCCCGCCCGGGTCGTGCGCCCAGATCACCTCGGCGAGACCACCGACGAAGCCCAGCGTCAGCACGACCCACGCAAGGACGATCCGGATACGGCGGGCCCGGACCACGCCGGCGGACACGTAGCCGACGAGGAGCGCGCCTAGGACCATCGACACGACCTGCGACACGTCGTCGTCGACGCGGCCTCCGTTCCGGAGCACCAGCAGCGCCTGACCGGCCAGCGAAGCCCACGCGACCACCCAGATCGACCGGGGGAGCGGGGGTGCGCTCTCAGGCATCCCGCGCAGCCCGGCTCGCCGTACGCGTCACGAGGAGGGCGCCGAGCAGCACCGCGGAGTAGCCGAGGGCGAAGAGCCCGACGGTGACCGGGTGCGGCTGCTCGCCCTGGGGCAGCAGCGCGGAGACCGCGAGCGCGACGGCGAGTCCGACGACCACGCGGGCCAACGTGCGCGCCGGCCCGGCCGCGGCGCGATGGCCGGCAGCCCAGGCGCGGTCCGAGGCGCGCGTGGTGGACGTACGGATCCCGACGAGGCCGTTGCGGGGCAGGTCGCCCCGCTCGCCGACCCGCGCGACGAACCACATCGCCGCGGCGACCGTGACCAGTCCCCACGCACCGACCAGTGCCAGCACCATCGCCCCGTCCCCCTCAGTCCGTCGGCGTACCGCGTCCAGTCTCGCAGCAGGAGCCCCCGACCTGAGAAGTTCCTGTGGCGGGAACAGCGGGCCCGCGGTGCACGTTTGAACTGGTGTCACCCCGGCTAGAGTGGTGTGACGCGACAGGTGCCGTCACCATGACGGCGTCGGAGCCCCGGACACACAGGGGCGGCCTCCAAGGAGAGACCATGAAGAGCAGCAATCCCATTTTCAACCGTTCCGAGGAGTTCAACCGCTCCTCGAACGCCTACGGCAACCAGACGTACGCCGGTGGGGGCGCCGCCTACCCCGGCTACGGCGAGACCTCGAACGACCCCGCCACCTGGGGCACCGGCACGCCCGGCCAGGTCGACCAGGGCCGGATGAGCATCGACTCGGTCATCCAGAAGACCGCCATCTCGGTCGGGCTTGTCTTCGCGACCGCCATCATCACGTGGTGGTGGATCGGCGACTTCACCGGCACTGACGCCGAGGCCAACGCTGCCGCGTCTCGTGCCCTGACGCTGGCGGGCCTTGGCGCAGGCGGCGCGTTCATCCTGTCACTGGTCAACTCGTTCAAGAAGATGATCAGCCCGGCCCTCGTGCTGGCGTTCGCCGCTGCGGAGGGCGTGGCCCTCGGTGCGATCAGCAAGGTCTTCGAGGCTCAGTTCGACGGTGTCGTGACCAGCGCGGTCATTGGCACGTTCGGTGCCTTCGCCGGCACGCTCGCTGCCTACAAGTTCCTCAACATCAAGGTCGGAGACAAGTTCCGACGTGGCGTCGTGGCCGGCATGTTCGGCATGGTGGGTCTCGGCCTGCTGTCGCTGGTGCTCAGCTTCTTCGGCATCAACACGGGCCTCTACGGCATGGGCGGCCTCGGCTTCGTCTTCGCTCTCGCCGGCCTCGTGCTCGGTGTCTTCATGCTGATCCTCGACTTCGACTTCGTCGAGAACGGCGTTGCCGCCGGTCTCCCGGAGCGCGAGTCGTGGCGTGCGGCCTTCGGCCTCACGGTCAGCCTGGTGTGGATCTACACCAACCTGCTCCGCATCCTCGCGATCATCCGCGGTGGCGACTGATCACTGATCGGCCCCGCTGATCTACCTGCCTGATCCGCCGGCCCGCCCGAGTCCTCTCGGGCGGGCCGGCGGCATTTCAGCAGGGGGCGGACCTCAGGCGTCCTGCTGGACGGCTTCGTCCTCGTGCTCGCCCGGGGACTCCGCGTCCGTGGAGGGGCGACGACGGCGGTGGCGCAGCTCGACCCAGCGTCCGCGCAGGCCGCGCTGGTTGCCGCCGACCTCGGTGCCGTCGACCTCGGTGCCGGGCGTACGCGCGGCGCGCACGGCTGCAGCCGCCACGGGCAGGATGCCCTCGCGACGCAGCGGCTCGGGCTGGGCCTCGTCCTCGGGCAGCAGGTCGAGGGCCGCGAGGCAGGAGGGGACCAGCACGGAGGCGAGCTGCTCGTAGCCGTCGGCCGAGGGGTGGAAGCGGTCCGGTCCGAAGAGCACGGCAGGGGCGGCCTCGAACTCCGGGCCGAGGACGTCGCCGAGGGAGACCGTGCGACCGCCGTTCTCGACGACGGTGATCGTCTGCGCAGCCGCCAACCGACGCGACCACTCCCGCGCCACCTGCTTGAGCGGCGGCGGGATCGGGCGGATGGTGCCGAGGTCGGGGCAGGTGCCGACCACGACGTGGATGCCCTCCTCGCGCAGGCGGCGTACGCCCTCGGCGAGGTGGCGCACCGATGCCGACGGCAGCACGGTGTGGGTGACGTCGTTGGCCCCGATGAGCACGACGGCGAGGTCGGGGTGGGTCGCGATCGCGGTGTCGACCTGGTCGGCCAGCGCGCTCGACATGGCACCGACGACGGCGAAGGAGCGCAGGTGCACCCGTCGGTGGGCCTGGGCGGCGATGCCGCTGGCGAGGTGGGCGCCCGGGGTCTCCTCGACCCGCTCGACGCCGTAGCCCGCAGCGCTGGAGTCGCCCAGCAGGGCGATCCGGATGGCCGGGCCGGGGCGTCCGCGGCCGTACCAGCCGGTCGCGTCGGGCGGCGGGCCGTCGCCGATCACGCCGATGACCTTGCGCGCGAACCTCGCCTCGGCGACCAGGACGCCGTAGAGCCCGGCCCCGAGCACGGACAGTCCGCCCCCGCCCAGGGCGGCGGCCGACGCCAGCTTGCGTGCTGCTCCAGTTGCCCCCACGACCACGATGCTACGCAAGCGTCGTTGCGCGCTCCGGAGCGGTGGATGGGTAGCCTGACCGGGTGCAGTACGCGAACTCCGTCCTCGACCTCATCGGCAACACCCCGCTGGTCCGGCTCAGCCGCACCCTCGACCTCGCAGAGGGGGGTGACACGACCGCCGAGGCAGGCCCGCTGGTGCTCGCCAAGGTCGAGTACCTGAACCCCGGCGGGTCGGTGAAGGACCGCATCGCCACGCGGATGATCGAGGCGGCCGAGGCCTCGGGCGCGCTCCAGCCCGGCGGCACGATCGTCGAGCCCACCTCCGGCAACACCGGTGTCGGCCTGGCGATGGTGGCGCAGCAGAAGGGCTACAAGTGCGTCTTCGTCTGCCCCGACAAGGTCAGCGTCGACAAGCGCAACGTGCTCAAGGCCTACGGCGCCGAGGTCGTGGTCTGCCCGACCGCCGTCGCGCCGGAGCACCCGGACTCCTACTACAACGTCAGCGACCGGCTCGCCTCCGCGCCCGGCGCCTGGAAGCCGGACCAGTACTCCAACCCCCACAACCCGCGCTCGCACTACGAGACCACCGGTCCGGAGATCTGGGCGCAGACCGAGGGACGCATCACGCACTTCGTGTGCGGCATGGGCACCGGCGGCACGATCAGCGGTGTCGGTCGCTACCTCAAGGAGCAGGCCGCTCTCGTCGGGAGGGACGTCCAGGTGATCGGCGCCGACCCGGCCGGCTCGGTCTACTCCGGCGGCACCGGTCGCCCCTACCTCGTCGAGGGCGTCGGCGAGGACTTCTGGCCCGACACCTACGACCGCGGGGTCGCCGACCGCGTCATCGAGGTCTCCGACGCCGACTCCTTCGCCTTCACCCGCCGCCTGGCCCGTGAGGAGGCGCTGCTCGTGGGCGGCTCGTGCGGCATGGCTGCCTGGGCGGCCCGCCAGGTGGCGCAGGAGCTCGCCGGCACGCCGGAGGGCGAGTCCGCGGTCATCGTGGTGCTCCTGCCCGACTCGGGCCGCGGCTACCTCACCAAGATCTTCAACGACGAGTGGCTCGCCCAGTACGGCTTCGCGACCGGCTCCGGCGACGACTCGCGCACGGTCGGCGAGGTGCTGCGCGGCAAGTCCGGCCAGCTGCCCGACCTGGTGCACACGCACCCCGGCGAGACCATCGCCGAGGCTGTCCACATCCTGCAGGAGTACGGCGTCTCCCAGATGCCCGTGGTGCGGGCCGAGCCGCCGATCGTGGCCGCCGAGGTCGCCGGGTCGGTGTCCGAGCGGACGCTGCTCGACGCACTGTTCACCGGCACCGCCAAGATGACCGACCAGGTGGAGGACCACATGTCCGCGCCCCTGCCGACCGTCGGCTCGAGCGAGTCGGCCGCCGACGCCGTCTCCCTGCTGGAGAAGGCCGACGCGGTCCTGGTCCACGAGGACGGCAAGCCCATCGGGGTGCTCACCCGCCAGGACCTCCTCACCTTCGTGGCGGCGTCGTGAAGCGCCTGACGCGGGTGCTGCTCGCCCTGACGTGCCTCGGCGCCCTCGCGGCCTGCGGCGACGACGTGAACACCAGCACCGACCCGGTCGAGGTCGAGGTCGGCGAGGCCTTCGAGTGGAACGGCTTCACCGTCGACGACGGCTGGGAGATCAACGGGATCGACCGCGCGGTCAACATGGAGGAGGTGACCACCCCCGAGGTCAAGGGCACGATCACCAACACCCTCGAGGAGGAGCGCACCGCCATCTTCGAGATGGTGTTCTCCACCGATGGCGAGCCCGTCGCGACGCTCAGCTGCTCGGCCGCGAGCATGGTCACCGACCAGTCCCAGCAGTTCCTCTGCCCGGGCCTGAGCGCCGTCATGCCCGAGGACTACGACGCGGTGGTCGTCCAGGAGCTCGTGCGCTGACGTGGGGGACCTCTCGGGCGAGGTCATCGGCTTCCTGGTCCTCGCGGCCCTGGTGGCTGGCTTCGTCGACGCCGTCGTCGGCGGTGGCGGGCTGGTCCAGCTGCCCGCCCTGCTCGTCGGCCTGCCCGGGGCCTCGGTCGTCCAGATCGCGGCCACCAACAAGCTCGCGTCCTTCTGCGGCACGTCGATCAGCGCGGCGACGTACGTCCGGCGCATCCGCCCCGACCCACGGACGTTCCTGCCGCTGATGGGTGCGGCGTTCGTCGGCTCGGCGGGTGGCGCCCTGGTGGCATCGCTGCTGCCGCGCAGTGCCTTCGACCCGATCATCCTGGTCGTGCTGGTGCTCGTCGGCGGCTACGTCTGGTTCCGCCCCAGCGTCGGTGAGCTCACCAGCCTGCGGTTCGCCGGCGGCCAGCACCTGACCGCGGTCCTGCTCACCGGCCTGACGATCGGCTTCTACGACGGCGCCATCGGGCCCGGCACCGGCTCGTTCCTCGTCTTCGCCCTCGTCGGGCTGCTCGGCTACAACTTCCTCGAGGCCTCGGCCAAGGCCAAGCTCGCCAACTGGGCGACCAACCTGGCCGCGCTCATCGTCTTCGTGCCGCAGGGCGCGGTCATCTGGCAGCTGGCCCTGCCGATGGCCGCGGCCAACATCGCCGGCGGCTACCTCGGGGCCCGGCTGGCGATGGCGCGCGGCGCGAAGTTCGTCCGCGCGTTCTTCCTCGTCGTCGTCACCGGCTTCGTGGTCCGACTCGGCGGGCAGCTGCTCGGCTGGTGGTGAGCAGGCGCCGCTCACCCAGGCGGTAGCCTCCCCCCGTGGGAGCCGTGGAGTCAGTCGACGCGTTCCAGCGCCGCCACCCCGTCCTGGGCTTTCCCCTCGCGGTGATCTACAAGTACTTCGACGACCAGGGCCCCTACCTCGCGGCGGCGCTCACCTACTACGCCTTCATCGCGATCTTCCCGCTGATGCTGCTCGGCACGTCGATCCTCGGCATCATCCTGCGCGGAGAGCCCAACTGGCAGGAGTCGATCCTCGACTCCGCGCTCGCCCAGTTCCCGATCATCGGTGACGAGCTCGGCCGACCCGAGGGCCTCCAGGGATCGTTCGCCGGTGTCGCGGTCGGTGGCCTCGCCGCCCTCTACGGCGCGCTGGGGCTCGGCCAGGCGCTGCAGAACACCCAGCACGTGGCGTGGTCCGTCCCGCGCAACAGTCGCCCCAACCCCTTCTACGCCCGGGTGAAGACGCTGTTGCTGCTCCTGACCGCAGGCCTGTCACTGCTCGCCGTCACGATCGTCTCCACCATCGCCAGCACCACCGACGTGTTCACCGAGGTCATCGGCGACGGCATCAAGGGGGTGCTCCCGGTGATCACGGTCCTGGTCGTCGGCACCGGGCTGACCTACCTGTTCCGCTTCGCCGCGACCGGCCAGCACTCGTTCTGGCGTGCCGCGCCCGGCGGCTTCACCCTCGCCGTGCTGTGGCAGCTGCTCCAGCTCGGCGGCGCCGCCTACGTCGACCGGGTGCTGGTCAACACCTCGTCGATGACCAGCACCTTCGGGCTGGTCCTGGGCCTCATCGGCTTCCTCTGGATCGGCGCGGTCATGGCGGTGCTCTCGACCGAGGTCAACGTGGTCCTCGCGCGGCGGCTGTGGCCACGAGCCCTGCTCACGCCCTTCACCGACAACGTGCAGCTCACCGACGCCGACCGTGAGGCGTACGCCCTCTATGCCCGCATGCAGCGGCACAAGGGCTTCGAGAAGGTGGTGGTGCGCTGGGAGCCGGGGCCGGCCGAGCGGGAGCCCGACGAGGCGTCCGACAAGCCGGCGTGACGAGCTATCTCACCGTCGCCCGCGACGCCACCGGCGAGGTGGAGGACCGCGGCTCGCGCTTCCTGTGCACGCTGCGCCGCGTCGCCGACGAGGACGAGGCTCGTGCGCTCGTGGCGTCGCTGCGGCGCGAGCACTGGGACGCCCGGCACCACTGCTCGGCCTTCGTGCTCGGCCCGGACGGTGCCCTCCAACGCTCCTCCGACGACGGCGAGCCGGCCGGGACGGCCGGCGCGCCGATGCTGGACGTGCTCCGCGGCGCCGGGGTCACCGACGTCGCGGCGGTGGTCACCCGGTGGTTCGGAGGGACGCTGCTCGGCGCCGGCGGCCTGGTGCGGGCCTACGGGGACGCCGTACGCGCCGCGCTGGCCGAGGCGGGCACGCTGCGACGCGCACTGCTCACCGAGCTCGCGCTGGACCTCGACCACGCCGATGCCGGACGCGTGGAGGGCGAGCTGCGGTCGCGGGGCGTGACGGTGCTCGCGACGACGTACGACGCCCGGGTCCGGCTGCTGCTCGCCGCACCCGCCGACGAGGTGGACCGCGTGGCGGAGCTGGTCGCCGCCGCCACCGGCGGCGCATCGGCGCCCGAGGCCGTGGGCGAGCGCTGGGTCGACCTGTCTACGTGACGTCGCCGTCGACGTAGACCCACCGTCCGGCGCGCTGCTCGAACCGGCTCACCTCGTGCATCGAGCCGCCGTCCCAGGACGCCACGAACTCGACCGTGTCGCCCTCCGCGGCGAGGACCCGGAGACCGGTCCAGCGGATCGCCGGGTCGGGCGCGACGTCGTCGGGACGGGTGCGCGGGTGCCAGGTCCGGAAGAGGTGGTCGGCGTCGCCGCGGACGTTGGCGGTGTAGCGCGAGCGCATCAGCTGCTCCGGGCAGGTCGCCTGCACGGTGTTGGCCAGCAGCGGTCCGCAGCAGGCGTCGTACGCCTCGCCGGTGCCGCACGGGCAGGGGGTGGTCGGCACGGAGGTGAGCCTATCGACGTCGTTTGTGTTGCGATGTAATCATGTAAGCATGAAGACAGACGAGAGCCGCCGCGGTCGCCGCGGCGGGTGGCAGGTCGCCGACCTGCCCGACGCGAGCAGTGCGTCCGAGTGGTTCCACGGGCGCCTGCCCGAGGCATGGTTCAGCGCGGTCGACGTCACCGTCGACCGCGAGGAGATCCTGGTGGTGGGCACGCTCGCCGCCGACGACGTGAGCGGCGCCGAGGCGGAGGGCCGGATCAGCCGGTTCCGCTCCGAGACCCGCGCCGAGCGGATCGAGGTCGCGCTGGAGGCGCAGGAGCGCTACCAGCGCAAGGTCTCGTGGGGGGTGCGGCTCGGCGACACCGAGGTGCTCTTCACCCACGTGGCAGCGCCGGTGATGACGCGGCTGCGCCAGCCCGAGCGTCGGGTGCTCGACACCCTGGTCGACGCCGGGGTCGCGCGGTCGCGGTCCGACGCGCTCGCGTGGTCGGTCCGTCTGGTGGGGGAGCACGCCGACGAGTGGCTGGGACAGCTCCGGGACGCGATGGCCGAGGTCGACAAGCTCCGCGGCGAGGGGCCGGTGCTCTGACGCACTAGGTTCGGGCCATGACGATCGAGCGGCCCGCACCGCCCTACAGTGCCGACGAGGTGGGGATGCTGCGCGGCTTCCTCGACCACTACCGCGCGACGATCCGGCTCCAGGCCGCCGGCCTGAGCGACGCCCAGCTCGACCAGTCGCTCGCGCCGAGCGACCTCACGCTCGGCGGCATGCTCAAGCACCTCGCCTTCGTCGAGGACTACTGGTTCTCCTACAACCTCGCCGGCCGCGAGCCGGCCCCTCCGTGGGACACCGCGCCGTGGGACGACGACCCCGACTGGGACTGGCACAGCGCGTCGGGTGAGGCCCACGCCGAGCTCGACGCGCTGCTCGCCGCCGCGATCGTGCGCTCGGACGCGTGCCTCGACGCCGCGCTGGCCGCCGACCCGGACCTGGACCGGCCGGTCGCACGTCCGCGCGACCCGGCGAAGGGCGACACCGCGACCGTGCGGTGGGTCCTGGTGCACATGCTCGAGGAGTACGCCCGTCACGCCGGTCACGCCGACCTGGTCCGGCAGTCGATCGACGGCGCGACGGACGTCTGAGCCGTCAGGTCTGCTGCCCCGATCTCTCCCACCACGGACGGCTTGTCTGGTGGAATGTGCCGCATGGCCGAAACGATCCGCGTCTACCTCCTCGACGACCACGACGTCGTACGCCAGGGGCTGAGGTTCCTGCTCGAGCAGCAGGACGACATCGAGGTGGTCGGTGAGTCCGCCAGCGCCCTCGAGGCCACCGCGCGGATCCCCGCGCTCCGGCCCCACGTGGCGGTCCTCGACGCCCGCCTGCCCGACGGCTCGGGCATCGAGGTGTGCCGCGCGGTGCGGGCCGTCGACCCCACGATCAACGCCCTCATCCTCACCTCGTACGACGACGACGAGGCGCTCTTCGCCGCGATCATGGCCGGCGCCTCCGGCTACGTCCTCAAGGAGATCCGCAGCTCCGACCTGGTCACCGCGGTGCGCCACGTGGCGTCGGGGAAGTCGCTCATCGACCCGGCGATGACCGCGACCGTCCTCGAGCGGATCCGCAGTGGGCCGAGCACGCCCGACGAGCTGTCCTCGCTGACCGACCAGGAGCGGATCCTGCTCGGCCACATCGCCGAGGGCCTGACCAACCGGCAGATCGCCGAGAAGATGTTCCTCGCCGAGAAGACGGTCAAGAACTACGTCTCCAGCATCCTGGCCAAGCTCGGCCTCGAGCGGCGCACCCAGGCCGCCGTGCTGGCCTCCAAGCTGCTGGGGGACCAAGGTCCCTCCGGACGGTGACCGGAGACCCTGCTGCGCGCCTGCTCCTCACGCGACTCTGGTGGTGACCCAGAAAACACACCACAGAAGGAGGGGATGACGATGAGCGTCATCCACCGTCGCAGCGACGAGACCGATGCAGTTCAGGTTCCGGCCCACCACGACCAGAGCACCTGGTTCGACCGGGCCCTGGCCACCCTGCGGATCGCCTTCGGGATCACCTTCCTGTGGGCCTTCCTCGACAAGACCTTCGCGCTGGGCTTCCACACCGGCTACGACCAGGAGGGCAACCTCGACCGGTTCGGCGACGCAGCCTGGATCAACGGGGCGAGCCCCACCGAGGGATTCCTCAGCTTCGCCATCCCGGAGAACAACCCGTTCAAGGGCTTCTTCAACGGCCTCGCCGGCAGCGCCGTGGTCGACTGGCTGTTCATGCTCGGCCTGCTCGGCATCGGCGTCACCCTCCTCCTCGGTGTGGCCATGCGGATCGGCACCGCGGCAGGCGCGCTCATGTACGCCTTCATGTACGCCGCCGCGCTCCCGCTGGAGAACAACCCGGTCGTCGACGATCACCTCGTCGGCATCATCGTGATGGCGGTGCTCGCGCTCGGCGCGGCCGGCACCACGTGGGGGCTGGGTCACTGGTGGAACCGCACCGAGGTGGTCGAGAACCACCCCGTCCTGCGCTGACACCAGGCCCCCAGGGGCCCGGCGCCTCCCCGGCGCCGGGCCCTTCGGCATGTCCGGAGGTCCGGCTCAGCCCAGCGGGACGCGCCAGACCAGCACGGTCCCGCGATCGCCCAGCCGGGAGATCTCCAGCGTGCCGTCGAGGTCGGCGGCTCGGCGGCGTGCGTTGCGCAGCCCGCTCTCGGTGAGGTCGTCGGGCAGCCCGACGCCGTCGTCGGCGACCCGCAGCTCGAGCTGGTCGGAGGTCACCGAGACGTCCACCTGCGCGCTGTCGGCCAGTGCGTGCCGGGCCACGTTGGAGACCGCCTCGCGCAGCACCGCGAGCAGCTGCGTCCCGACCGCGGGCGGCACGACGGTGTCGACCGGTCCGGAGGTGCGCACGGCCGGCGCGAACCCCAGCACCGGGACGTACTCCTTGACCAGGCGGCGCACCGACGCGCGCAGCGAGTCGCCGCGGCGGTCCTGCAGCTCGAAGATCGTGCCGCGGATCGCCTTGATCGTGTCGTCCAGCTCGGCCACGGAGCTGTCCAGCCGCTCGGTGACGGCGCCGTCACCGGCCATCGCAGCGACGCCCTGGAGCTGGAGGCCGGTCGCGAAGAGCCGCTGGATGACGACGTCGTGCAGGTCGCGGGCGATCCGCTCGCGGTCGGAGATCAGGGCCAGCTCCTGCCGGTCGGCCAGCGCCTGGGTGCGGTCGAGGGACAGCGCGACCTGGTCGGCGAAGCCGGCGAAGAGGTCGCGGTCCTGCACGTCGAGCAGGCCGGCACCGTGTTTGGTCACCGCGACCAGCGCGGTCACCGGCGCGAGGTGGGAGCGCAGCGGCACGACCACCACGGGAACGCCGTCGACGGTGCTGGTGTGCACCGGCCCGCCCGCCTCCGGGGTGGCGTCCAGCCGGACGCGGGCGAGCAGCTCGTCCACCCGGTCGGGATTGGCGTCCGGGGCCACGCTCACGGTGTCGTGCTCCGGGCCACGCGAGGACCACAGGGCGACCGCGCGAGCGTGCGAGACCTGGCGTGCCGTGGACACGATCTGGTCGAGGGCGGTGGGCAGGTCCACCGGCGGCTGGAGCAGCTCGGACAGCTCGGCGGACGCCTCGAGCCACTGGCGGCGACGCTCGCTCAGCGCGAACGAGCGGGCGTTGCTGATGACGTAGCCGGCGGTGCGGGCCAGCTCCTCCACGAGGCGCTCGTCGGCCGCGGTGAACGGGCCGTCGCCGGCCTTCTCGGTGAGGTAGAGGTTGCCGAAGACGGTGCCGCGGATGCGCACCGGCATGCCGAGGAAGGACGTCATCGGCGGATGGTTCGGCGGGAAGCCGACCGAGGAGGGGTGCGCCGACAGGTCGGCCAGGCGCAGCCCGGACGGGTCGTCGATGATGACGCCCAGGATGCCGCGCCCGCGCGGCAGGTCGCCGATCAGCGCGCGGGTCCGCTCGTCGAGGCCGGTGGTGACGAACTCGACCAGCTCGCCGGTGCTGCCGAGCACGCCGAGAGCTCCGTAGCGCGCCCCGGTCAGCGCCGTGGCGGCCTCGACGATGCGGGTCAGCACGCTCGCGAGGTCGAGGTCGCTGGAGATCGCCGTGACTGCCTCCAGCAGCAGGCGTCCGTCGGCTCCGAGGTCGGGGGTCTGGGAAGGCGTCACGGACCCCAGTCTGTCCTCCGCGGGCGCGTGGTGTCAGCGCTCAGGCGAAACGGCGTACGGGCAGGTGCTCCCAGGGGTCCCAGCCGCCGCCGAGCTGGCGCCCGGTGACCTCGGTCCACGGGATGCGTACGACGAGGTGGCGCTGGCCCGACGCCCACGGCCGGGGCTGCCAGGTGCGGGCGATCTCGGCGAGCTCGTCCTGGTCGTCGACGAACGACGCCCGCCCGCGCACCACGACGCTCCAGCCGCGCTTGAGCTCGTAGTCGAACTGGTCGACCTCGAAGCACAGCAGCGCGTCGCGGCCGTAGGTCCCCAGCAGGCTGTAGGCGCTGGTGCGCAGCAGGATCGACTCGCCGTCGACGGCGTAGTTCACCGGGACGATGTGCGGACCGGTCGGCGTGACCATGGCCACCCGGCCGGCGACGCCGGCGGTGAGCAGACGCGCACAGTCCTCCCGGGAGAGGTCAAGGGTCGTGGTGGTCATCGTGCCTCCTTCAGCTGGACCTCCAGCCTTGCCCGGACCCGGGACACCGGGCAGGGTCGAAGGTCCCGAGGGGGAGGGGCCGGAGTCAGTCACTGGGCCGCCGGCCGCTCGGTCCCGCCTGCTTCGAGCGCGCTCGACGTTGACCCGCCGGTCTAGCGTGGAGGACGTGACCGACCTGCAGCAGACCCCGAGCCACCAGACGCAGCCTCCCGCAGCCAGCACCCTCGGCGAGCTCCGCGCGAGCGGCCACGAGCTCAAGCCGCTGCGCCAGGAGATCCGTGACAACCTCCTCGCGCGCCTGCGCGCCGGCGAGGACCCGTGGCCGGGGCTGCACGGCTTCGCCGACTCGGTGATCCCGCAGGTCGAGCGCGCGCTGCTCGCCGGGCACGACATCGTGCTGCTCGGCGAGCGCGGCCAGGGCAAGACCCGGCTGCTGCGCTCGCTGGTCGGCCTGCTCGACGAGTGGAGCCCGGTGATCTCCGGCTCCGAGCTCGGCGAGCACCCCTACGACCCGATCTCGGTGACCTCGCAGCAGGCCGTGGCGACCTACGGCGACGACCTGCGCGTCTCGTGGCGCCACCGCGACGAGAGGTACGCCGAGAAGCTCGCGACGCCGGACACCTCGGTCGCCGACCTGATCGGCGACGTGGACCCGATGAAGGTCGCGGAGGGGCGCCACCTCGGCGACCCGGAGACCATCCACTTCGGCCTCATCCCGCGCAGCCACCGCGGGATCGTCGCGATCAACGAGCTGCCCGACCTCGCCGAGCGGATCCAGGTCGCGATGCTCAACGTGATGGAGGAGCGCGACATCCAGATCCGCGGCTACGTCCTGCGGCTGCCGCTCGACGTGCTCGTGGTGGCCAGCGCCAACCCGGAGGACTACACCAACCGCGGGCGCATCATCACCCCGCTCAAGGACCGGTTCGGTGCGGAGATCCGCACGCACTACCCCCGCGAGATCACCGAAGAGATCGCCGTCGTGCGGCAGGAGGCCGACCTCGTCGCCGAGGTGCCGGCCTACCTGCTCGAGGTGCTGGCCCGCTTCACCCGCAAGCTGCGCGAGTCGCAGGCCGTCGACCAGCGCTCGGGCGTGAGCGCGCGGTTCGCCATCGCCGGTGCGGAGACCATCGCGGCGGCGGCGCTGCACCGCGCCACCACCCAGGGCGAGGACGAGGCGGTGGCCCGCGTGGTCGACCTCGAGACCGCGGTCGACGTGCTCGGCGGCAAGATCGAGTTCGAGACCGGCGAGGAGGGTCGCGAGACCGAGATCCTCACTCACCTGCTGCGCACCGCCGTCGCGGAGACCGTCCGCGCGCACCTCGCCGGCATCGACCTGCGCCTGCTCGTCGACGCCATCGAGGCCGGCGCCATGGTCAGCACGGGTGCCAGGGTCGGCGCCCGCGACTTCCTTGCCGGCCTGCCGGTGCTGGGGGAGTCGGAGCTCTACGACGAGGTGTGCGACCGACTGGGCGCCACCAACGACGGCGAGCGCGCCGCCGCCCTGGAGCTCGCCCTCGAGGGGCTCTACCTGGCCCGCAGGATCGGCAAGGACACCGAGGCCGGGGAGACCGTCTATGGGTGACTCGGCCGTTGCAGGGTCGGCCGTCCGGCTGCGTCCCGGCACGGCCGCGGACATCCCGGCCTTCCGCGCGCTCGGCGAGGCGGTGGTGCCGGTGACCTACGGGCCCATCGACGCTGCGTACGCCCAGCGGATGCTCGACGAGTGGTGGATCCCCGAGGTCTTCGAGAAGTCCCTGGAGCGCAACACCCACCTCGTCGCCGAGCGCGACGGGCAGGTCGTCGCGCTCGCCAACCTGGGCCGCCTGGCGAGGTCCTACCGGGAGTTCCCGCACGTCACCGGCGACCGCGAGGTGATGTGGAAGCTCTACGTCCACCCCGACCACCAGGGCCTCGGCATCGGCAGCCGGCTGCTCGCCGAGGTCGAGGCGCTCGTCGAGGGCGACGAGCTGTGGCTCGAGGTCGTCGACGGCAACGACCAGGCGTACGACTTCTACCTTGCGCGCGGGTTCGTCGAGGTCGAGCGGGTCAGCGACGGCCGCTGGCCCGACGACGTCTGGCTCCGCAAGAGCCTGGGGCGGACCGAGCGATGAGTCGCTTCACGAAGTACGACGGCGGCGACCCGCTCGCCCCGCCCGTCGACCTCGCCGAGGCACTGGACGCGATCGGCCAGGACGTGATGGCCGGCTACTCGCCCGAGCACGCGATGCGCGAGTTCCTGCGCCGCGGCAGCAGCGACCAGGCGGGCCTCGACGAGCTCGCCCGCCGGGTCGCGGAGAAGCGCCGCGAGATCCTCCAGCGCAACAACCTCGACGGCACGATGCGCGAGGTGCGCGAGCTCCTCGACAAGGCGGTGCTCGCCGAGCGCGGGCAGCTCGCCCGCGACACCACGATGGACGACTCCGACCGCATGCTGCGCGAGATGACGCTGGACAACCTGTCGCCGTCGACGGCAGCCGCGGTCAGCGAGCTGACGTCGTACGACTGGCAGTCCTCGGAGGCGCGAGAGGCATACGAGGAGATCAAGGACCTGCTCGGCCGCGAGCTGCTGGACCAGCGCTTCGCCGGCATGAAGCAGGCGCTCGAGGGCGCGACCGAGGAGGACCGTGCGGCCGTCAACGAGATGCTGTCCGACCTCAACGACCTGCTCGAGAAGCACGCCGCCGGGGGCGTCACCGACGAGGAGTTCGGTGACTTCATGGACAAGCACGGGGACTTCTTCCCCGACAACCCCCGTGACATGGACGAGCTGCTCGACTCCCTCGCCGAGCGCGCGGCCGCGGCCCAGCGGATGATGAACTCGATGACGCCCGAGCAGCGCCAGGAGCTCATGGAGCTCTCGCAGCAGGCGTTCGGCTCCCCGCAGCTGATGGAGCAGCTCGCGCGGATGGACGCCAACCTCCAGGCGCTGCGGCCGGGTGAGGACTGGTCGGGCTCGGAGAGCTTCGAGGGAGAGCAGGGCATGGGGCTCGGCGACGGGAGCGGTGCGCTGCAGGACCTCGCGCAGCTCGACGCGCTCGCCGACCAGCTCGCCCAGTCGCACAGCGGCGCGCGGCTCGACGACGTCGACCTCGACGCGCTCGCCCAGCAGCTCGGCGCCGACGCGGCCGTCTCGGCGAAGGCCCTCCAGGACCTCGAGCGGGCGCTGCGCGACAGCGGCTACCTCAAGCGCGGGTCCGACGGTGAGCTGCGGCTGTCGCCGCGCGCGATGCGCCAGCTCGGCAAGGCGCTGCTGCGCGACGTGGCGGAGCGGATGAGCGGACGCTCCGGCGCTCGCGAGACGCGTACGACCGGGCTCGCCGGCGAGCCGTCGGGCGCGAGCCGGCGGTGGGAGTTCGGCGACACCGAGCCGTGGGACGTGCCGCGCACCATCACCAACGCGGTGCTGCGCCAGCACGGCTCCTCGCCGGTGCGGATCCAGGTCGACGACATCGAGGTCGTCGAGACCGAGGCGCGCACCCAGGCGGCCGTCGCGCTCCTGGTCGACACGTCCTTCTCGATGGCGATGGACGGGCGGTGGGTGCCGATGAAGCGCACCGCGCTCGCCCTGCACCAGCTCGTACGCTCGCGCTTCCGCGGCGACGACCTCCAGCTGATCGCCTTCGGCCGCCACGCCCAGGTGATGGAGATCGAGGAGCTGACCGGCCTCGACGCGCGCTGGGACAAGGGCACGAACCTCCACCACGGGCTGCTGCTCGCCAACCGCTTCTTCCGCAAGCACCCCAACGCCCAGCCCGTGCTGCTGGTCGTCACCGACGGCGAGCCCACCGCGCACCTCGAGGCCGACGGCGAGGTGTGGTTCTCCTACCCGCCGCACCCGCTGACGATCTCGCACGCGGTCCGCGAGCTCGACGCGGCCGCGCGACTGGGCGCCCAGGTGACCTTCTTCCGGCTGGGCGAGGACCCCGGGCTGGCGCGCTTCATCGACTCGATGGCGCGTCGGGTCGACGGCCGCATGGTCAGTCCCGAGCTCGACGACCTCGGCGCCGCGGTCGTCGGGTCCTACCTCGGCTCGCGCGGTCCCGCGTCGTCGTACCGCGAGCACTTCGGCGACTGGGGCGGCGGGCGCGGGTTCTGGGTCTAGCGGATCAGTGGCCCGCGGCCTCGAGCATCCGCAGCAGCTCGGCGCCCATGTGCTCGATCACGGCCTGGAGCGCCTTGGCGGGGCGCACCATGACGGTGAAGTCGACGACCTGCCCGGCGGCGTCCCACGTGATCATGTCGATGCCTGAGACGTCGAGGCCGCCGACCTCGGTGCGGAACTGCAGCACGGCCGAGTCCTCGCCCAGCCACTCGCGCTCGTAGGTCAGCGCCGGGCCGAGGACGGTGAAGGCGGCGGTGAGGTAGCCGACGACGGTCTCGCGCCCGACCTGCGGGGTGTGGACCGCCGGGCTGCGGAAGACCGCGTCCTCCGCGATCAGGCCCGGCAGGCCGGCCGGGTCGCGGCTCTCGACGACGGCGTGCCAGCGGGCGAGGGCCTGCTCGGCCGGGGTGGCTGGGTCCATGCGCGCCATCGTGCCACGCCCCTGGCGCAGGCGACCGGCTGTGCGGTCACCGTGGTGCGCCTCCCGCACCACGGTGACCGCACAACGGTCGGGATCACCGCGTGGCCGGTGGACTACGGGGATCAGGCCTCCGCGAACCCCGGCAGCGACTCCTCGAGGATCTCGCGGAAGGGCGCGGTCGCCCCGAGCTGGCTGAGCAGGCCGATGGCGCCGATCCAGGTCCGGTGGATGAGGAGGTAGGACGTGGGGAGGTTGAGCTTCATCGCGAGCGTGAACTCCTCCGACCGGGGGTCGTTGACGCGCTCGAACTGCTCGCGCATCCACTCCCTCGTGAAGGTGAAGCGCTCCTGCGCGGCGGGCTCGACGAAGGGTGCGAGGTAGTCCATCACCTGGCGCGCGTCGACCTCGATCCGCTCCTTGATGAAGCCCTCGGCGCGCAGCCCGGCCACGAGCGACTCCTCGTCGGCGTCGAGCGCGATCCGCATCAGGCGGCCCGTGGCCGGTGGCATGCCGCCGTCCTCGAGGCGGGCCACGGCGCCGAAGTCGAGCACGCCGAGCCGGCCGAGGCCACCGTCGGGCCCGGGCAGGATGCGGAAGTTGCCGGGGTGCGGGTCCGCGTGGAGCATCCCGGTGAGCCGGGGACCCTCGAAGAGGAACCGCACGAACAGCTCGCCGTAGTGGTCGCGCTCCTCCTGGGTCCCCTCGCGGATGACGTGGGCGAGGGAGTAGGCGGAGTCCATCCACTCGGTGACGAGCACCTCGCCACCGACGGCGACCACCGGCGGCACCGAGATGTCCGGGTGCCCCTCGAACGCCTCGGCGTACGCCGACTGCGCCTCCGCCTCGAGGTGGTAGTCGAGCTCGTCGGCGGCGCGGGCCTGGAGCTCGGCCACGAGCGGCTTGATGTCGAGCCCGGGGAAGACGGGGGCGACGCCGCGCGCGAGCCGGGAGATCTGGCGCAGGTCGCTCATCAACGCCTCGCCGGCGCCGGGGTACTGCACCTTGACCGCGACCTCCCGCTCCTCGCCAGTCGTGTGGTCGAGCCACCGGCCGCGGTGGACCTGGCCGATCGAGGCGGCGGCCGTGGGTGCGCCGTCCAGCCACACCAGGCGCTTGGCCCAGTCGGCGCCGAGGTGGGTGGCGAGCTGCTGGCGCACGGTGGCGGTCGGCATCGGCGGTGCGGAGTCCTGGAGCGCGGTGAGGTGCTCGCGGTAGGGGGCGGCGACGTCCTCGGGCAGCGCGGCCTCGAGGACGCTCAGCGCCTGGCCGAACTTCATCGCCCCGCCCTTGAGCTCGCCCAGCGTGCGGAAGAGCTGCTCGGCCGTGCGCTGCTGCACCTCGGTGAGCACCGACTCCGCGGACCTGCCCCCCAGCCGCTTGCCGAAGCCCATCGCCGTTCGTCCGGCGTAGCCCAGTGGGAGGGCTGCGAGCCGGGCGGTGCGCGCGGCGGCCTTGCGGGGGAGCTCGGTCATGGGCCCATTGTCGTCGGTCCGCCAAACCCGTGCGTCCGTACGCCGTGACCCGGGCCGCGGTGCCTCGTTGACGGAGCAACCACACTCCAACCTCGGGAGGACCCCGTGCGTCCCAAGCCCCTCCTCGCCTGCGCGGCGAGCGTCCTCGCAGCCTCGGCGACCTTCGCCGCCGCCGGCACCGCCTCGGCCGCCGACCCCGCCGGCGCGACCACGACCCAGGCCAACGTCTCCGACTTCCTCGCCCGCCAGCTCACCACGCTGTCCGGCCGGACCACCGTGATGGTCCACGGCACCTCGCTTGCGGCCGCGCGTGACGCCGTGGCTGCGGCGGGCATGGCGAAGAAGGGCGAGTTCGAGTCGATCGGCGTCGTCATCGCCAACGCGACGAAGAGCCAGGTCCAGGCAGTGCGCAGCGCACCCGGCGTGACCTACGTCGAGGGCGGCGCGCAGCCGATCGAGTTCTTCCAGGAGACCTCCAACACCGCCACCCGCGGCGCCGAGGCGGCTGCCACCCTGACCGGCGCCGACGGCTCCGCGCTGACCGGCAGGGGCGTCAGCGTCGCGGTCATCGACTCCGGCGTCGACCCGACCCACCCCTACTTCAAGGAGGCCGACGGCTCGAGCGCCGTCGTCGCCAACCTCAAGGCGCTGTGCGAGCCCCTCACCGAGACCTGCTCGGTCCAGCGGCTGCCCAACGTCATCGACACCGACACCCTCTCCGTCGGCGGTCACGGCACCCACGTCAGCGGCATCGTCGCCGGCCGACCGACCACGCTGACCGACGGCGGCAAGCTCCAGGGCGCCGCACCCGGCGCCAAGCTGGTGTCCGTCTCGACCGGCGCCGGCATCGTCATCCTCGGCGCCGACTCCGCCCTCAACTGGGTCCTGGAGAACCACGAGGCGCCGTGCGGCGCCGGCGTCCCGGCGACCACCTGCCCGCCGATCAAGGTCACCAACAACTCTTACGGCCCCACCGGCGGCGGCGAGTTCGACCCGGAGTCCGCGACCGTGAAGCTCCAGCGCGCGCTGGCCGCCGAGGGCGTCGTGACGGTCTGGGCCGCGGGCAACGACGGCGGCGACGGCTCGACCAGCCTGACCAACCCGCCCGGCCAGGACCCGACCGGCGGCATCCTCTCGGTCGCCTCCTACTTCGACCAGGACACCGGCACTCGCTCCGGCATCGTCTCGGAGTACAGCTCGCGCGGCCTGTCCTCCGACGCCTCCACCTGGCCGGACATCTCGGCACCCGGCGAGAACATCACGTCCTCGTGCCGGCTCTACCTCGCCATCTGCTCGACCGGGCTGGACTTCCGCAACGGTCCGGGCGTGCTCGACCTCGGCACGTTCAACACCATCAGCGGCACCTCGATGGCAGCCCCGCACATCGCGGGCATCGTCGCCCAGCTCTTCCAGGCCGACCCGTCCGCGACGCCGGCCGAGATCGAGCAGGCGCTGAAGGTCTCGGCGCACAAGTACGCCGACGGCGCGGCCTACGAGGCCGGCCCTCTCGGCACCACGTCGTACGACAAGGGCTACGGCCTGGTCGACGTCGTGGCCGCCGTCGCAGCCCTCGGGTGATCCACCGGGGCTGACCACAGACCCTCTCCGGGGAGGGACACCGCGCAACAGGGGCGCGGTGGACCGGCGGGCGGGAGTTCTCGGACTCCCGCCCGCGTTCTGCATTTGGTTGGATGAACGCAGGGTGGGGTGAGGCATGGAGATCGAGTTCAGCGGCGAGGTCGTCGAGTGGCGCGGACCCGCGCCCTTCCACTTCGTACGCCTCCCGCTCGACGCGGCCTACCTCGTCGACGAGGTCAAGGCCGAGGTCGTCTACTGGGGCGTGGTGCCCGTGCGCGCCCGCATCGGGGACACCGGGTTCACGACGTCGATGTTCCCGCGGGAGGAGACGTGGTTCCTCCCCTTGAAGGACGCCGTACGCCGCGCCGAGCGTGTCGGGCTCGGCGACGTGGTCGACGTACGCCTCTCCGTCGGCAGGTAGTCAGGCGCCGGCGCGGACCGCACGGCTGCGACGCATCGTGAGGTGGAGGCTGAGCCCGACGTAGTAGACGACGTAGGCCACCGAGATCGCCAGCCACACGCGACTGGGATCGGGGAGCTGCACGAGGAGCACTCCGTAGCTCACCAGCCACAGGCAGGTGAGGGCGAGCGTCGTCCTCTGGAGCAACGTGGTGCGCGAGGGGTAGACGTAGCCGACGGGCACGAAGACGAGCACGGCGCACACCAGCAGCACGGCGGCGACGGCCGCGGGCCGCAGGTCGAGGACCACGACGTAGAACGCAGCGATGTTCCAGTAGCTGGGGAAGCCGAGGAACAAGTGGTCCTCGGTCTTCGCGTCGACCCGGCAGAACTGGTAGGCCGAGGCGAGCAGCGGCACCACCGCCAGCACGGTCGCCGAGGTGCCGTCGCCGAGGTGGCCGGTGCTCCACAGCAGCAGCACCGGCATGAAGGCGTAGGTGATGTAGTCGACGATGTTGTCCAGGAGCGCGCCGTCGAACCACGGGACGTGGCGCTTGACCTGCACCCATCGGGCGAGCATCCCGTCGGTGCCGTCGACGAGCATGGCGACGAGGAACAGCCAGAGCGCGCGGACGGTGTCGCCCTCCATCACGGCGACGAACATCAGGAAGGCCAGGACCACGCCGGAGGCCGTGTAGGCGTGGACCAGCCAGGCGGCGACGATGTGGCGGTACGACGATTCGGCAGGCACGCGCCGGATCATGTCAGGCGCGGATGACGATCGGAGGCAACCTCCGGCGGCGCGGCCGCGTCCTCACTGTGCGCCCCGGCCCGCGGGGCGCTCGTGGAAGAACGGAACAGCACCATGCGCACCACCATCCTCGGCTCCACCACCCTGGCGGTGGCGGCCACCCTCGCGCTGACCCAGCTCGCCCCGGCCAGCGCCGACAGCATCGGCGTCACGGATCCGAAGGACCTCGCCCACGGCGCCGACCTCCGTTCGGTGCAGGTCGAGCACAAGGCCCGCACCATCGTCGTCACGACGACCCACACCGACCTGCGCGAGTCCTTCCGGTCCGGCTCGTCCGGTGCGGTCTACCTCGACACCGACCCGACCGACCCGGGGCCCGAGCACGTCTTCGTGGGCGGCTACTTCGTTGGGACCGACTACCAGCTGCTGACCACGGACGGCTTCGGGAACGGGTCCTGGGGGGAGCCCGTCGAGGGGTCGTACGCGATGCGGATCGACTACGACGCCGAGCACGCGCGGATGCGGATCTCCCGCGCGGCCCTCGGCTCGCCGGACGAGGTCCGCGTCGCCGTGAAGGTCGCGGGCTCGCGCCCCGACGGCAGCAACACCCGCCGCGACTGGCTCGGCGAGCCGCGCAGCTTCACCGAGTGGGTGTCCTCCCCGGTGGTCGAGTAGGCGAGCGAGGAACGAGCGAGGCGTATCGAGACCTGCCGAGGCCCGGGCTACTTGACGACCCGGACCTCCTGCGGCCACCCGCACCCCTCGGCGACCCGGGCCGCCCACATCTTCGCGGTGTCGAGGTCGGGGACCTCGATGATCGTGATCCCCCCGAGCTGCTCGGTCGTCTCGGTGTAGGGCCCGTCGGTGACGACCATTGCCCCGCTGGTCCCGTCGGCGCTGAACGCCTGGTCCATGTCCTCGACGAGCCCGCCGGCGAAGACGAGGACGCCCGCCTCCTCCATCTCGCGGACCACGGCCGTGGACGGCTCGACCCGGCTCCGGAACCACTCCTCGTCGTGGTCCCCGACCCACTGCTGGTGGAAGTAGATGGCGTACCTGGTCATGGAAGATCCTCCGTCGCGGCCGCCCCGTGCGGCCTGTCACCACTGTGACGGACGAGGAGCAGCGAGATCGACATCCGGCGAGCCGTGGATCCGGCTTGACACAAATGGGGTATATGGGCGGGATTTATAAAGATCCGGTCAAGTTTCGTCGCAGCCAGTGTTAGCGTCCTGTGGTACCAGTCAAGACCCCAGGTGATGCGAGTGGTAGTTCGCCCGCGCTCTGGGGGTGACGGCCAGGACGCGCGGCCCCCACGGGGCCCGGTCCTGAGGACGCGGGTGTGCGCCTTCCACGGCGCCCGGACGCGTGTCGGGGGAGCTGTCGCCGAGAAGACCCGTGTCCACTGACAGCAATCTGGAGAGATTCCCCCATGACGTCCCCCCTCGCTGGCGCGAGCCCCGCCCGGCCTCGTACGGCGGTCGCCCTCCTGGCCACCGTCACGGCCGCTGCGCTCGCCTTCCTGCCCCTCACCACCGCCTCCCCGGCCCCGACGGCACTCGACTCGTCCCGCACGGCGGCGTACGGCATCTGGTCCGACTCGACCGTTCCTGCGGTTCCGTCCGCCAAGCGCGCGAAGAGCGCCACCCTGGGCCTGGTGTTCAGCAGCACCACCTCGGGTCGGCTGCGCGGTGTGCAGTACTACGCCGCCGGCGCGAACCGCCGGGCCACGACCGGCTCCCTGTGGAACGCCTCCGGTCGTCGGATCGCCTCGGTCAGCTTCCCGAGGACGACGAAGAACGGCTGGAAGACCGCGTGGCTCAGGTCGCCGGTGAAGATCCGGGCCGGCAAGAAGTACACCGTGTCCTACCGCGCGCCGAAGGGCCGCTACGCGGTGCAGCCCGACGTCTTCGCCGACGGCCGGACGCGGTCCGCGAACGGCCTCACCGCCCACCGCGGCACCATCGGCAACGACCGAGGCCGTCCCACCAAGGCACGGCGCGGCGCGCACTACTTCATCGACGTCGTCTTCGCGCCGTTCGGCACGACCTCGACCACGACGCCCACCACGACTCCCACCACGACTCCCACCACGACGCCCACCACGACGCCCACGACGACTCCCACAGGCGTGCCGGCGCCTGCCCACTTCCCGACCCCCACCTCGGTCGGCCCCGCCACCGAGCCGACGATCGCCTACGGCGGCGACTGCACCTTCGACGCCAGCGAGAGCAACCTGGTCATCGACAACCGGGTCGTCGACTGCGGCAGCACCGGTGTCCGGTTCGCCGCAGGGGCCACCGGCATCGTCTTCCGCAACAGCGTGATCCGCGGCCAGATGTTCACCGCCGGCAACGCGCCCGGCGACCCCGGGGCCGAGAACGCGAGCCGTGCACCGGTGTTCACCGTCGAGGACTCCCGCATCGTCCAGTCCTCCACCGCCAACGCGCAGGACCGGGCCCTGTGCTGCGCCCACTTCGTGGTGCGGAACTCGCTGGTCCAGGGCACCCACAGCGGACTGTGGGCCTACAACAACGCCACGCTGGTGGGCAACTACATCACCACCGACGGCACCGACTCCCACTCCAGCGGCATGCGCGTGCTGAAGAACACGACGCTGCGCGACAACACGGTCGTGTGCAAGCCGGTCACGCCCGGTCAGGACGGCGGCTGCTCGGCTGCCGCGGTGTTCTACCGCGAGTTCGGCGTCACGCAGAACCTGACGATCGAGCACAACTTCTTCAAGCTCGACCCGGTCGGCGGCCCGTGGTTCGCCACCCGGTTCGCCGGGTGCAACACGGCGGACGACTGCGTGAACATCCGCTTCACCGGCAACCTGTTCAGCCAGGGCTGGGGCGCGGACGGCGGGGAGTTCCCGAACGACGCAGGTGACGTGTGGTCGGGCAACTACTGGACGGACGGCACACCGGCCCTGTCGGACCAGTCCCGCTAGGGACGGACCGGTGCCACGTCAGGCGGTCTCGGGGAACTTCACTCCGGTGTTGGCGTGGCAGCGGTAGCCGAAGGGGTTCTTGGCCAGGTACTGTTGGTGGGCGTCCTCGGCGTAGAAGTACGGCGTCTCGCTCGACGGACGGATCTCGGTGGTGATCTCCCCGAGACCGCGGCGCGCGAGCTCCTCGCCGTACACCTTGGTCAGCTCACGGGCGGTCTGCTCCTGCTCGGGAGTCGTCCAGTAGATCGCCGAGCGGTACTGCGTGCCGACGTCGTTGCCCTGGCGCATGCCCTGGGTCGGGTCGTGGATCTCGAAGAACTTCTTGAGCAGGTCGGCGTAGGACACGACCGCGGGGTCGAAGACGATCCGGATCGCCTCGGTGTGTCCGGTGCGGCCGCTGCAGACCTCCTCGTAGGTCGGGTTCGGGGTGCTGCCACCGGCGTAGCCGACCGACGTGGACCACACGCCGGCCACCTGCCAGTAGATCTCCTCCGCGCCCCAGAAGCAGCCGAGGCCGAGGATCGCGACCTCGAAGCCCGCGGGTGCGTCGGGGGTGATCACCGGCGCGTCGAGGACCACGTGGTCGCCCAGGCTCCACATCGACTCCGAGCGGCCGGGGAGCGCCTGGTCGGGGGTGGGCAGGGAGGTGGGCTTGCCGAAACCGAACATGCCCCCATCCTCCCTCGGCGGACAAGTCCTGCGTGACGAGGCGGGCATCGGTGAAATTACGCGGTCTAGTCGTCGTACTGCCACGGATGCGCGCGCCGACGGCCGGGAGGACGGTGGGTCCATCAGCTCGTCTCGTGGAAAGGAACGCCCATGTCGTCTCGTCGATCGGTGAGGAGGGCCCTCGTCGCCCTCCTGGTCGGGGTCCTGGTCGGTGGCGGCCTGATGGCCGTCACGCCCGCCGGGGCCCAGGTCAGCAGCTCGGTGGCCACCAACTGGAAGAAGATCTGGAAGAAGAACCTCAAGCCCCTCGCGGACAAGCGCTACTACACCAAGGCGCAGAGCGACGCGAAGTACCAGCCGAAGGGGTCCTACGAGACCGCCGGCTCGGGCTACACCAAGGCCGAAACCTACTCGAAGACGGAGACCTACACGAAGGCGGAGATCGACGCGAAGGTCGCACCGCTCGTGAACTCCGTCGCCGCGACGGCCGGCGGGGAGCAGATCGTGGCGCTGACGTCGGCCGACCAGGTCGTCAGGTCGGTCAGCATCATGCCGCCGGCCAACGGCAACGTGATCGTGTCCTCCAGCGCGTACGTGTGGGCGTCAGCCGCGGGCGACCTGGGAGCCCGGTGCTCCCTCACCACGACGGACGCGGTCGACTTCGACTTCCTGCAGTACGTCAACCTCCCCGGAGCCCTGCTCGCGGAGAGCGAGGTCGTCTCCGGCACCCGCGGCTTCGCCGTGACCAAGGGGAACCTGCTGACCGTCAACCTGGTGTGCGACGAGTTCTCCGGGACCGCGACGCTCTCCGACAGCGCGTTGACGGCGATCTTCGCCCCCAGCTGACCGACCGCACCACAGTTCTCCAGGGACGAACGGCCGCCACTCCGGGGGGAGTGGCGGCCGTTCGTCTGCCTCCCGGTCGTCCTCTGCCGACGCCCCCGGGCGCCACGGGGTCTACGCTCGCACCGTGAGCCAGGAACATGCCTTCAAGGCCGGGTTCGAGACGCGTGCGATCCACGCCGGCTACGAGCCCGACGCGATGACCGGGGCGGTCAACCCGCCCATCTACGCCAGCAGCACCTACAAGCAGGACGGTGTCGGCGGCCTGCGCGGCGGCTACGAGTACAGCCGCTCCGCCAACCCGACCCGTACGGCCCTCGAGGGCGCGCTCGCGGCCGTCGAGGACGGCGAGAAGGGGTTCGCCTTCGCCTCCGGCCTCGCTGCCGAGGACGCCATCATCCGGGCGCTGTCCGCCCCGGGTGACCACGTCGTCATCCCGGACGACGCCTACGGCGGCACCTTCCGCCTCTTCGACAAGGTCGCGAGGCTCTGGGGCACCGCCTACACCCCGGCGCCCGTCGCGGACACCGACGCCGTGGCCGCCGCCATCGAGCCGGGCCGCACGAAGCTGGTGTGGGTCGAGACGCCCACCAACCCGATACTCACCATCGGCGACATCGAGGCGCTGGCGACGATCGCCCACGATGCCGGCGCGCTGCTCGTGGTCGACAACACCTTCGCCTCGCCCTACCTCCAGCAGCCGCTGACGCTCGGTGCGGACGTGGTGGTCCACTCCACGACCAAGTACGTCGGCGGGCACAGCGACGTGGTGGGCGGCGCCGTCGTGGTCCGCGACCTCGACCTCGCCGAGAAGATCGGCTTCCACCAGAACGCCATGGGCGCGGTGGCCGGGCCCTTCGACGCCTTCCTCACCCATCGCGGCCTCAAGACGCTCGGCGTACGCATGGACCGCCACTGCGACAACGCGGAGCGGGTCGTGGAGTTCCTCGACGGCGACCCGCGGGTCACCGAGGTCATCTACCCCGGCCTCGCCGCCCACCCGGGCCACGAGGTCGCAGCGCGCCAGATGAAGCGCTTCGGCGGGATGATCTCCTTCCGCGTCGCGGGTGGCGAGGAGCAGGCCCTCGCGGTCTGCGAGCGCGCGGAGGTCTTCACCCTCGGCGAGTCGCTCGGCGGCGTCGAGTCGCTCATCGAGCACCCCGGCCGGATGACCCACGCCAGCGTGGCCGGCACGGACCTCGAGGTCCCCGCCGACCTGATCCGGCTCAGCGTCGGCATCGAGAGCATCGAGGACCTGATCTCCGACCTCGACCGGTCGCTGGGCTGAGCCCGGTGACCGCTCCCGTCGAGCCCGACATCCGCTTCTCGCTCGCCAACGAGCGGACCTTCCTGGCCTACGAGCGCACCGCGGTCGGCCTGGTCGCCGCCTCGCTGGCGGTCTTCCACCTGCTCGAGCCGTCGTGGTCGCAGCGCCTGCTGGGCCTGCTGCTCCTCGCCTCCGCGGCAGTGGCGGCCGCGGGCGGCTGGCTGCGCTTCCGGCAGGCGGACCGCGCGATCCGCGCGGGCCGTGACCTGCCCGCCGGCACCACGGTCCACCTGATGGCACTCGCCGTCCTCGTCGTCGTCGTGGCCGCCGGCATCTCGGTGGTGGTGTGAGCGCCGCAGCGACCTCCGTGGTCTGCGTCGACTTCGGCTCGACCTTCACCAAGGCCGCCCTGGTCGACCTGGCGACCGGCGACCTGCTCGCCTCGGCCAGCCACCCGACCACCCTCCCGGACGCGGCCGGGGATGGTGACGTCCTCGACGGGTACGACGCCTGCATGAGCGCACTCGCCGAGCAGGACCCCCGCACCCCGGAGGCCGACGTGCTGGCCTGCTCCAGCGCCGGCGGCGGACTGCGCATCGCGGTCGTCGGCAACGAGGAGCTCGTGACCGCCGAGGCCGGGCGCCGCGTCGCGCTGTCCAGCGGCGGCAAGGTGGTGCTGGTGCTCCACGGAGGCCTCGACCCCGACAAGCTCGCCGCGCTCCGGCAGGCCGAGCCCGACGTCGTCCTGCTCGTCGGCGGCACCGACGGCGGCAACGCCGAGGTGCTCGAGGGCGACGCGGCGTTCCTGTCTGCGGCCCCGTGGGTGGGCCCCGTGGTGGTCGCCGGCAACGTCGACTCCCAGCTGCTGGTCGCCGAGCTGCTCGCGGCCTCACAGACGCCGCACGTCCTCGCCGACAACGTCGTCCCGCGCATCGGCGTGCTGGCCCCCGACAGCGCCCGGCGTGCGATCCGCGAGATCTTCCTCAGCCACGTCATCGGCGGCAAGCACCTCAGCAGCCGCACCGACGCCCGCGGCCGTGCCTTCACCGAGCTGGTCCGCGGCGCCACCCCGGACGTCGTGCTCACCGGCGTCGAGCTGCTCGCGCGCGGGCTCGACGACGCGCACCCCGGCGCGGGCGACGTGGTCGTCGTCGACGTCGGTGGCGCCACGACCGACGTGCACAGCGTCGTCGAGCTCGACCCGGAGGACAGTGGGCTCGCCCGCGAGGTGGTCGCCACGACGCCGGTGACCCGCACCGTCGAGGGCGACCTCGGGATGCGCTGGTCGGCGATCTCGACGGTCGAGGCCGCCGGCCGCGACGACCTCCACGCCGCCGCCGTACGCCGCCGCGAGCAGCCCGACTTCCTCCCCGAGGACGCCCACGAGCGCGACGCCGACCTCGAGATCGCCGCCGCGGCCGTGCGGATCGCGCTGGAGCGCCACGCCGGTCGCAGCAAGGTCGTCGTCAGCCCCGAGGGACGCGTCGTCGAGCGCAGCGGCAAGGACCTGCGCGAGGTCGACCTGCTGGTCGGCTCCGGCGGCGTGCTGCGCCACGGCGGCCCCGACGCCGTACGCCGGGTGCTGCTCCCCGCGACCGGTGACGCCTTCGAGGGCGGCTGGCAGCTCCCACGTGACCCGGAGGTCGTCGTCGACCGCGACTACGTGCTGGCCGCCGCCGGGCTGCTGGCCGAGCAGGACCCCCTTGCGGCGCACCGGCTGGTGCGCCGCCTCGTCACGGGCGGGGATCGCCTACCGTGAGCGACGTGAGCGACCAGCCGTCCCGACGCGACGGGACCGAGGAGAGCGAGGAGTCTCGGCGCCGACGGCTCTTCGCCGCCCTCGGCCGCGGTGACGACGAGGACGGCCTGACCGAGCGCATCGTCGCGCAGTGGGTCCAGGCCCGTGCCGAGCGCCGCAGCGAGCCGGCCTTCACGACCGGCCCCTCCAACTTCAGCCGGGCCCAGGTGCCGTGGGGCCTCGACCTCGCCGCGGCCTGGTCGTGGCGGCTCATCGTCATCGTCGTCGCCGGCCTTGGCCTGCTGTGGACGATGCGCTACTTCGCGGTCATCACGCTGCCGATCGCCATCTCGCTGCTCTTCGCCGCCCTGGCGGTGCCCCTGGTCAACGCGCTGCGGCGCATCGGCCTGCCGCGGGGGCCCTCGAGCGGGATCGTGATGGTCCTCGGCATCGGCACCATCGCGCTCCTGCTCACCTTCGTCGGCCAGCAGGTGGCCCAGGGGGCCAGCGACCTCGCCGACTCGGTCGTCACCGGCCTCGACCAGGTGCGTGACTGGCTGCGCAGCGGACCGCTCGCGGTCTCCGACTCCCAGCTCGACGGCTACATCAAGGAGATCCAGGGCGCCGTCACCGACAGCACCGGCACCGACGGCGTCGTCACCCGCGTCACCGAGGTGGGCACCGCCGTCGGGCACGTGGTCGCCGGCTTCTTCATCGTGCTGTTCTCGACCTACTTCTTCCTCGCCGACGGCGACCGCATCTGGTCGTGGCTCGTGCGGCTGGCGCCCCGCGCCGCCCGCGAGCGCGTGGACGCCTCCGGACGGGTGGCGTGGGTCTCCCTCACCCAGTTCGTCCGTGCCACGGTGCTGGTGGCGATGGCCGACGCGATCGGCATCATGGCCGTCGCCTGGTTCCTCGACGTGCCCTTCGTGGTCGCCATCGGCGTGCTGGTCTTCCTCGGTGCCTTCGTCCCGATGATCGGTGCGACCATCGCCGGCAGCGTCGCGATCCTCGTCGCGCTCGTCGACCAGGGTCCGGTGACCGCGCTCTTCATGCTCATCGGCGTCATCGTCGTCCAGCAGATCGAGGGCCACATCCTCCAGCCCTTCCTGATGGGCCGCTTCGTCTCGCTCCACCCGCTCGGCGTGATCGTGGCCATCGGCTGCGGCGTGCTCGTCGCCGGCATCGCGGGCGCGCTCATCGCCGTACCCCTCGCCGCGGCCGCCAACGCCGTCGCGCAGCACCTCGCGACCTACACCGGCGTCGGCGACGAGGCCGACGAGGCGCTCCTCGACGACCTCGCCACCGACGGGATCCCACCCGACGCTGTGCCCGACAACGACAGCCCGGTCGGGGAGTCCGCGGAGCGGGAGAACCACCCCGATCTCCAGCCCGACCTCCAGCCCGACCCCGCCCCGCACAAGGACCCGTCATGACCGAGCAGGTGACCCTGGCCGACATCGTGGCCGCGCGTGAGCTCCTCGAGGACGTCACCGTGACCACGCCGATGGAGGAGTCGCGCTGGCTCTCCGCGCTCGTCGGCGGCCGGGTGTCGCTGAAGTGCGAGAACCTCCAGCGCACCGGGTCCTTCAAGTCGCGCGGCGCCTACGTCCGCATCGCCGGGCTGTCCGCCGACGAGCGTGCCCACGGCGTGGTGGCGGCCTCGGCCGGCAACCACGCGCAGGGCGTCGCCCTCGCCGCGACCACGCTCGGGATCGCCTCGACGGTCTTCATGCCCGAGGGGGCGCCGATCCCCAAGGAGAAGGCGACCCGTGGCTACGGCGCCGACGTCGTCTTCCACGGCCGCTACCTCGAGGACTCGCTCGCCGCGGCGCGCGCCTTCGCCGAGGAGACGGGGGCGGTGCTGATCCACCCCTTCGACCACGTCGACATCGTCGCCGGCCAGGGCACGCTCGGTCTCGAGGTGCTCGAGCAGGCGCCCGACGTACGCACCGTGCTGGTGCCGACCGGCGGCGGCGGGCTGCTGGCCGGAATGGCGATCGCGATCAAGGCGCTGCGCCCCGACGTACGCGTGGTGGGCGTGCAGGCCGAGGGTGCCGCCGCCTACCCGGGCTCCCTCGCAGCGGGGGAGCCGGTCGCGCTGGAGTCGATGCAGACGATGGCCGACGGCATCGCGGTCGGTCGCCCGGGCGACATCACCTTCGCCGCCGTCCGCGACCACGTCGACGAGGTCGTCACCGTGTCCGAGGAGTCGCTCTCGCGCGCCCTCCTCGCCCTCATCGAGCGCGCCAAGCAGGTGGTCGAGCCCGCCGGCGCGGCCGCCGTCGCGGCGCTGCTGGACAACCCGACCGGCTTCGAGACGCCGGCCGTCGCGGTGCTGTCCGGCGGCAACATCGACCCGCTCCTGCTGAGCAAGGTGATCCGGCACGGCCTCGCCGCCGCCGGTCGCTACCTCTACCTCCGCGTCTGCATCCCCGACCTCCCCGGTGGGCTCGCCTCGCTGCTGGCCGAGGTCGGCGCCGAGGGCGCCAACGTGCTCGAGGTCGCCCACGAGCGGATCTCCCCGTCGCTGACCCTCAACGAGGTCGAGGTGCGGATCCAGCTCGAGACCCGCGGCGAGGCGCACGCCGAGCACCTGAAGTCGCGGCTGCGCGAGCGCGGCTACCGCCTCGCCGACTGAGCGGTGGGTGACGCAGGTTCTGCGGTGTCGGACGCTGCCTCACGCACCGCTCGTCCGCCGAAATGCCGAGGAGCGGTGAGTGGTGCAGGTTCTGTGGTCCCAGAACCTGTCCCACTCACCGCTCCGAGGAGTGGCAGCAGCCGTGAGGCTCAGGCCTTGTAGGGCTCCGCATCGACGATCGTCACGCTCAGCTCCTTGCCGGTGGGCGCGGTGTAGGACACCTGGTCGCCCTTGGACTTGCCGTTGATCGCGGCGCCCATCGCCGACTCGGGCGAGTAGACGTCGAGGGTGTCGCCCTCGGAGAGGTTCTCGCGGGCGCCGAGGAGGAACTTCTCGGTGTCGCCGCCGCCGAAGTCGACGGTGACGACCATGCCCGGCTCGACGACACCGTCGTCGGGAGGGGTCTCGCCCACCTCGGCACGCCGCAGCATGTCCTCGAGCTGGCGGACCCGGGCCTCCTGCTTGCCCTGGTCGTCCTTGGCGGCGTGGTAGCCGCTGTTCTCCTTCAGGTCGCCCTCGTCGCGCGCGGCAGCGATCTTCTCGATGATCTCCTGGCGCTTGGGGCCCTTGAGGTCGTCGAGCTCGGCCTGCAGCTTGTCGTAGGCCTCCTGGGTCAGCCAGATGGTGCCCTGGTCGGTCATGTCGTTGCTCCTGCTTCGCGTCGGACCACGTGCGGGTGTGCCTCAGCGGCCCCGCACCGGGTCGGTTGGTGTCATCCGTCCGATCGGAGTCGGCGCGGCGGACATCGGCCAGCGCACCCGGACGGGCAGAACGATCAGGTTAGCAAGTCGGGCGCGAAAGCGCAGGCCGAGCGTCAGCGCGGGCGCGGTTGGTCGGGCGCGGTGCAGCCCAGCTTCTCCACGCTCGTGGCCCGCCGCTCGGTGCGGATGACCACCTCGTTGACGCCCGCGACGGGCGAGAACTCGAGCTCCCCGACGGCCGTCTTGTCCTCCGCCAGGGCGCGCAGCCGGCAGCTGGCGTCGACGCCGTCGTCGAGCTGCACGTCGAGGCGGGCGGCCACCTCGTAGTCGCTGGTGACCTCGAAGGTGATCAGCTCGGACGTCGTCGCCGGGGTGCTGTGGAACCAGGCCGTCCAGCCCAGCCAGCCGAGGCCGACCACGGCGAGGGCCACGGCGAGGGTGATGGTCACCGGTCGTCGCCACCGGGCGGGAGCGCCGTAGCGGTCGGCGAGGTCGGTGGTCACGCGTCCAAGCCTAAGCGGCGCCTCCTAGACTCACGCCCATGGCCCAGCCCCCTGCCGCCGAGCCCCGCACGGGGTTCCGGCTCATGCACGTCCACGCCCACCCCGACGACGAGTCGAGCAAGGGCGCCGCGTCGACGGCGAAGTACGTCGCCGAGGGCGTCGACGTCCACGTCGCCACCTGCACCGGCGGCGAGCGCGGCTCGGTGCTCAACGCGAAGATGGACCGCCCCGAGGTGTGGGAGAACATCACCGAGATCCGGCGCGAGGAGATGCACCGCGCCCGCGACATCCTCGGCATCCGCCAGGACTGGCTCGGCTTCGTCGACTCCGGCTGGCCCGAGGGCGACCCCAAGCCCCCGTTGCCGGAGGACTGCTTCGCGCTCGTCCCGCTCGAGGAGGCGACCGAGCGCCTGGTGCGGCTGATCCGCGACTTCCGCCCCCACGTGCTGACGACGTACGACGAGCGCGGCGGCTACCCGCACCCCGACCACATCCGCTGCCACGAGGTCTCCGTCGCCGCCTATCACGCGGCCGGGGACCCCGAGCGCTTCCCCGACGCGGGGGAGCCGTGGCAGCCGCTGAAGCTCTACTACCACCACGGCTGGAGCTGGGCGAAGACCAACGCCCTGCACGAGGCGATGCTCGCCCACGACCTCGAGTCGCCCTACGCCGAGCGCCTCGCCAACTGGGAGCGCGAGCCCGAGTGGGACGACCGCATCACCACCCGCGTGCCGTGCGGTGAGTGGTTCGGTGTCCGCGACCAGGCCCTGCTGGCCCACGCCACCCAGATCGACCCCGACGGCATGTGGTTCGCGATCCCGCGCGAGATCCAGCAGAAGGTGTGGCCCACCGAGGACTACGAGCTCGTGCACTCCCAGGTCGAGAGCGCCCTGCCCGAGGACGACCTCTTCGCCGGCATCCCGACGCCTGCACCCTGAGGGATGGGTGGGAGACTGGAGCCATGCTCGACCTGATGCTCATCCTGCTGGTGGACGACCCGACGCCCGAACCGACCCAGGTAAAGGCCGGTCCGCTCGGCTTCGCGGTCTGGATCTTCATGATCCTCGCTGTGGTGGCGATCGGCTTCTTCATGGTCAGGCAGCTGCGCAGGGCCCAGGCGAACAAGGACGCCGGGATGTTCGGTGACGAGCCGGTCGACCGGTCCGCCACGCCGAGCGACTCCGAGGACCGCTAGGCCCCCTCGGGCGCCCGGACCACCCGCACCAGGCAGTCCCAGGCCGTACGCCGCTCCGTGCCGCCGTGCTCGTCGGCGGCGCTGACCGCCCGGGCCACCCGCTCCGCACGCACCACCTCGACCTCGATCCCCTCGAAATCGGCCAGCACGTCCTCGGCGCTCATCAGCACCGCCGGGTCCTGCGGGCCGCCGGTGCCCTCGGCGAGGTTGGTCGAGTCGTGCGCGACGAGCAGCAGCGTGCCACCCGGCGCCAGCATCGTGGCGGCACCGCGCACCGCCCGGCGACGGTCCTCGGCCGGCACCTGGAAGTACGCCATCACGACGAGGTCCACGGGTGCGGGCGGCTGCCACGTCGTGGCGTCGGCGCGGACCCACGTGACGTCGAGGCCGTCGGCGAGCCGGGCGCCCTTGTCGAGCGCCACCTGGGAGAAGTCGACGGCCGTCGCCGACCAGCCGCGTGAGGCCAGCCAGATCGCGTTGCGCCCCTCGCCGGCGGCAAGGTCCACCGCCGTGCCGGGCGGCAGGTCGGCGAGCTCGGTCGCGACGAACTGGTTGGGCTCGCGCGACCAGACCAGCTCGCTGGCGGTGTAGCGCTGGTCCCAGGCGTCGGCGTCCATGTCCAACAGCCTAGGCCGCTCCGCCGTCAGGCGATGGCCACCAGCCGCAGCACCCGAGCCTCCTCGGGGTCGAGCACGGGGAGGGCGACGCCGACGGTGGCCAGCACGCGACCACCGAGCTCCGCGCCGCGCGCCGACCAGGTCCCGCTGAGGTCCGCGCCACCCGGAGCGGGCGGCAGCTCCTCGGAGAGCCGGTAGGTGCGGTCGGGGTCGAGCCCCGTGAGCAGCAGCGGTGCCGGGTGCTGGGTCGCGGTCGCCGCGACCGTCGCCACGACGTACCACGCCTCCGAGCGGTCCTCGGCCACGACGCCCGTCACCAGCACCGCCGGGTCGGGGTGGTCCGGGTGCACCAGCGAGCCGGTGCCGACGAGCGGGCGGACCTGCTTGTGCAGGTCGATCCAGGCGGCCAGCTCGGCGAGCGTCGCCTCGTCGAGGCGCGACATGTCCCACTCGATGCCGAAGGAGTGGAGCAGGGCGGTGGCCGCGCGGTAGCGCAGGGCGTGGGTGCGTCCGGTGGTGTGCGACGTGGCCGGTCCCACGTGCGAGCCCATCAGCTCCGGCGGCACCAGCAGCGACGTCCACCGCTGGAGGTGCTGGCGCTCGAGCGGGTCGTTGGTGTCGCTCGGCCAGATCCGGTCGGTGCGGGTGAGCACCTCGGCGTCGACGCGGCCGCCGCCCGACGAGCAGGACTCGATCTGCAGCGCCGGGTGGGCGTCGCGCAGCTCGTCGAGGAGCCGGTAGGCCGCGAGCGTCTGCCCGTGCACCGCCGGGCGGCCGGCGTGCGTGACGTCGGTGAGGTCGCGGTTGTGGTCCCACTTGAGGTAGGCGATGTCGAGGTCGTCGAGCAGCGAGATCAGCGCGTCGCGCAGGTCGTCGTACGCCCCCTCGTCCTGGAGGTCGAGCACCTGCTGCTGGCGCCACGACGGCGGCACCTCGGTCCGCCCGCGCAGCACCCGCTCGGGATGCTGCCGGGCGGTCTCGGAGTCGAGGTTGACCATCTCCGGCTCGACCCACAGGCCGAACTCCATGCCGCGGCCGGTGACGTGCTCCACGAGCGGGGCCAGGCCCTGCGGCCAGACCTCCGCGTCGACCTGCCAGTCGCCGAGGCCGGCGGTGTCGTCGCGGCGGCCGAGGAACCAGCCGTCGTCGAGCACGAAGCGCTCGACCCCGACCGACGCCGCGGTGTCGGCCAGCTCGGCGATGCGCTCGAGGGAGTGGTCGAAGTAGACCGCCTCCCACGAGTTGGCGATGACCGGCCGCTCGGTGCGCGCCCGCGGCGTCACCGCGCGCAGGTGGGCGTGGAGGCGGTGGCTCATCGCATCCAGGCCGGCCCCGGACCAGGAGCCGAGCAGCCAGGGGGAGCGGTAGGTCTCGCCCGGCGCGAGCACCACCTCACCGGGCTCGAGCAGCTCGCCACCGCCGACGAGGCAGTCGCCCTCGGGCGTGCGCTCGGCGTAGTGGGTGTGGTTGCCGCTCCAGGCGGTGTGCACCGCCCAGACCTCGCCCGAGCCGAAGGTGAAGCCGGGCGTCCCGGCGACCATCAGCAGCGTGGCGTCGTGGCCGGTGCGGCCGTGGCGGGCGTCGCGGCGGTGGGTGCCCTGCACCCAGCGGTGCCGCTGGGGGGTGCGCTCCTTGCACCAGCGCCCGGTGAGGTCGAGGAGCTCGGTGGCGTGCGCGGCGACGGGCAGGGCGGTGAGGGCCGACGCGAGGTGGAGGTCGCCGTCGGCGGTGTTGGTGACCGAGGTGCGCGCGTGGAGCAGCCCGGCGTCGTCGAGGCCGAGCTGGAGCGTCACCGACCACCCGGCCTCGTCGTCGTCGGACGTGGCGGTGATGGCGGCGTCGCCGACGAGGACCTCCCAGTCCACGAGGCTCGGTGCGGCGGCACTCGCGCCGCCGCCGACCCGGTGGCCCGACAGCGCGGGGGTGCCGGAGAACCCGCGCGTCACGTCGGGGACCACGCCGGTGCGGCGCGGGACGTCGTACGACGAGCGCGAGACGCCGGGGCGGTGCGCCGCGGTCAGCGCGGTGAGGGCTCCGTCGTCGAGGTCACCGAGGGCGGCTCCCCAGTGGACGACGAAGGGGATGCCGGCGTCGTCGCGCGCCAGGACGACGCTGACGCCGCCGCGGGTCAGGTGGACGGGATCGCGGCTCATGCGTCGTGCGCCTCCTCGAACGTGTCGTCGTCATCGTCGACCGGGTCGACGACGACCAGCTCGCCGACGTGGTCGGCGAGGGCTCCGCTGGCCTGCGCGGAGAGGCCGGAGTCCGTGACCAGCACCGCAGCCTCGGACAGGGCGGCCATGCTGCTGAGTCCCACCACGCCCCACTTGCTGGAGTCCGCACAGACGATCAGGCGGCGCGAGCGCTCGATCATCGCGCGGTTGGTCTCGGACTCGAGCAGGTTGGGGGTGCTGAAACCGGCGCGCACGTCCATGCCGTGCACGCCCATGAAGAAGGCGTCGACGTGCAGGCTGCGCAGCGACGACACCGCGACCGGCCCCACGAGGGCGTCCGAGGGCGTGCGGAGGCCACCGGTGAGCAGCACCGACGTGGTGGCCTCGCCGGTGCGGTGCAGCACGTCGGCCACCCACACCGAGTTGGTCACCACCGTGAGGTGGGGGATGCGGGCGATGTGCTCGGTGAGCGCGTGGGTGGTGGTGCCGGCGGAGACGGCGATCGCCATGCCGGTGTGCACCAGCTCGGCCGCGGCGGCGGCGATGGCCTCCTTCTCGCGCCGGCGCTGCACCGACTTGGCGGCGAAGCCCGGCTCGGACGACGAGGGCTCGGCCACGGCCAGCGCGCCGCCGTGCACCTTCTCCAGGAGGCCGTCGCGGTGCAGCGCCACGAGGTCGCGCCGCACCGTCATGTCGGAGACGCCGAGCAGCTCGACGAGGTCGGTGACGCGCACCGTCCCGTCGCGGCTGAGCTCGGCCAGGATCCGGCCCCGGCGCTGGGCGGCGAGCATCAGGCCTCCCGGTCCCCGGCGGCCTCGCGCACCACGGCGACCCCTCCGGCGGGCACGACGAGGTCGCCCTCGACCGCCCTGCCCGTCACCAGCTCCTGGCCGTGGACGGGCACCGGGGCGTCGGCGTCGCCGTGGTTGATCACGAAGAGCCAGCTCGCGTCGTCGCCGACCCGCCGCGTCACCTCGACGTCGGGGGCGGCGCCCGGAAGCTGCTCGAGGCCCGCCTCCGCGACCAGCCGCTCGACGAGGCGGTCGGTGCCGGCCGGGTCGAGGCGGGTCGCGACGTACCACGCGGTCCCGCGGCCGGCATCGCGGCGGGTGATCGCCGGCAGCCCGGCGGCGGGTCCGTCGGCGTACGTCGCCACGGCCTCGGCGCCGGCGAGCTCGAGGTCCTCGGCCCAGGTGTCGGCGCCGACCGTGCCGCCGAGTCCCTCGACCTTCACCTGCTCGCCGGTGAGCAGCGGCAGGAACTCGGTCGTGCGGACGCCGAGCAGGTCGCGGAACGCGCCCGGGTAGCCGCCGAGGCGGATGTGGTCGTGCTCGTCGACGATGCCGCTGAAGTAGGTCACGACCACGGTCGCGCCGGCCTCGGCGGCCGCCTCGATCGAGGCGACGGTCTCGTCGCTGACGAGGTAGAGGGTGGGCACCACGACGAGGCGGTACGCCGACAGGTCGGCGCTGGGGTGGACCACGTCGACGCCGACGCCCTGGGCGGACAGCGCCCGGTGCAGGTCCTCGGCGCGGTCGCGGTAGCGCACGTCGACGCTGGGGTGGGAGTCGAGCTCGCAGCCCCACCAGGCTTCGTAGTCGAAGAGGATCGCCGCCTGGTTGCGCGCCGTGCTCCCCGTGACGTCCTGGACCGCGTCGAGGACGCGGGAGAGCTCGACCACCTCGCGCCACTGGCGGGTGTCGGTGCCGGCGTGGGGGAGCAGCCCGGAGTGGAACTTCTCCGCCCCGGCGCGGGACGCGCGCCACTGGAAGAACAGCACCGCGTCCGCGCCGTGCGCGACGTGGGAGAGGCTGTTGCGGATCATCTCGCCGGGCTTCTTCGCGCGGTTGCGCGGCTGCCAGTTGACCGCGCTGGTGGAGTGCTCCATCAGCAGCCACGGCTTGCCGTCCGCGGTGCCGCGGGTGAGGTCGGCGCTGAAGGCGAGCTCGCGGTGCGCGTCGCCCTCCGCGGCGATGACGTAGTGGTCGTTGGAGACCACGTCGAGCTCGCGGCCCCAGCGCAGGTAGTCCATCTCCATCGTCTGGCGCATCACCATGAAGTTCGTGGTCACCGGGACGCCGGGGGACAGCCGGTGCAGGACGTCGCGCTCGACGACGAAGTTGTCGAGGAGCTGGTCGGAGGAGAAGCGCAGGAAGTCCAGCTGCTGCGTGGGGTTGGCGTGCGCCGGAGCCACCCGCGGCGGGAGCACCTGCTCGAAGTCGTCGTAGCGCTGGGACCAGAAGGCCGTGCCCCACGCGTCGTTGAGGTGGGCCACGTCGTCGTAGCGCGCCCGCAGCCAGGTCCGGAACGCCTCCGCGCTCACGTCGCAGTAGCACCGCGCGTTGTGGCAGCCGATCTCGTTGGACACGTGCCACAGCGCGAGGGCCGGGTGGTCGCGGTAGCGCTCGGCGAGCGCGGTGCAGAGCGCGAGGGCGTGCTCGCGGTAGACCGGGGAGCTGGGGCAGAAGGCCTGGCGGCCACCGGGGGACAGGGTGCGCCCGTCCTGGGTCACCGGCAGCATCTCCGGGTGGCGGTGGGTCAGCCACGGCGGCGGGGAGGCGGTGGCGGTGGCGAGGTCGACACGGATGCCCGCGGCGTGCAGCTCGTCCATCTGCGCGTCCAGCCACGCGAAGTCCCACGTGTCGGCGGTGGGCTGGAGCCACGCCCACGAGAAGACGCCAAGGGTGACCAGGTCGACCCCGGCCTCGCGCATGAGGTCGCGGTCCTCGACGTGGTCGTCGCGGGACCACTGCTCGGGGTTGTAGTCGCCGCCGAAGGCCAAGGGGGGCAGGGAAGTCGGCATGGCAGCACTGTGTCGACCCTCACACGCGAAAGTCAACGTCTGATCGCCCAAAAGGGTTCGGAAATGTTGGAACTGGTGCGAATTCTCCCCCGTGTGACCCCTTGACGGGGGTGTGCTGGTCGTCACATGCTGTCCATCCCTGTTTGGTTTTGTCTCAGGAGGCACCCGTGTCACTTTCCCGTTCCAGCGCCATCCCCCGCTCGGCGCTCACCACCATGGCCGCATCACGCCGCTCCGTCCTGCGGGGCATGGCGCTGAGCGGCCTGGCGGTCGGCGGGGCCAACCTGCTCGCCGCCTGCGGTGGCGAGTCCGGACCCGCCACCGGCTCCGGGGCCACGGTGAAGTTCGGCATCAACGAGGCCGAGGGTGTGGGCGCCGCCTACGACCGCCTCAAGGCGATCGCCGACGCCTACGCGAAGGAGAGCGGCACCGAGGTCGCGCTCAACGCCGTCGACCACAACACGTTCCAGGAGAGCATCAACACCTACCTCCAGGGCACCCCTGACGACGTCTTCACCTGGTTCGCCGGCTTCCGGATGTCACAGTTCGCCGAGAACGGGCTGATCACCGACCTGAGCGACCAGTGGCCCATCGACGGCCTCGGCGACTCCTTCAAGCAGGCCGCCACCGCCTCGGACGGCAAGCAGTACTTCGTGCCGATCAGCTACTACCCGTGGGCGGTGTTCTACCGGAAGTCCGTCTTCGAGAAGAACGGCTGGGCGCCGCCGGAGACCAACGACGACTTCATGGCCCTCATGGACGACATGCAGGGCAAGGGCGTCACCCCGTTCGCCTTCGGCGACAAGGACGGCTGGCCCGCGATGGGCACCTTCGACATCCTCAACATGCGCCTCAACGGCTTCGACTTCCACATGAGCCTGATGGCCGGCGACGAGCAGTGGGACGGCGACGAGGTCAAGCTGGTCTTCGACACCTGGCGCCAGCTGCTGCCCTACCACCAGGAGGACCCGCTGGGCCGCACCTGGCAGGAGGCCGCGACCGCGATGGGCAAGGGCGAGTGCGGCATGTACCTCCTCGGCACCTTCGTCGTCGACGCCCTCGGCGAGAACGGTGAGGACCTCGACTTCTTCACCTTCCCCGAGCTCGACTCCTCCATCGGCTCCGACGCCCTCGACGCCCCGATCGACGGCTTCTGCGTGTCGTCGGCCGGCCAGAACGTGGAGGCCGGCAAGGCGATGGCGAAGTGGCTCGGCAGCGCGGCTGCGGCCGACGCCGGCAACAACGCCGCGGACGCCCCCTTCATCGCCGCCAACGAGAATGCCAGCACCTCGACCTACAGCGACCTGCAGAAGAAGTCGGCCGAGGTCGTGGGCGCGGCGGCCAACATCGCGCAGTTCATGGACCGCGACACCAACGCCGACTTCGCCAACACGGTGATGATCCCCTCGATCCAGGACTTCCTGAAGAACCCCGACGACATCGACGGGATCACGGCCAGCATCCAGGAGCAGGCCGCCTCGATCTTCGGCTGAGCCATGGCACACATCGACGAGGCGCCGCCCCGGGAGCAGACGAGCGCACCGCCCCAGGGCCGGGAGAAGAAGCTCCCGGGGCGGGACCGGTTCACCGTCATCACGATGGTGGCGATCCCGCTGTTCCTGGTGCTCGCACTGGTCTGGGTCCCGGCGCTGCTCTCGGTGGTGCTGTCCTTCGGCAAGTGGAACGGCTTCGGCGACCTCGACACCATCGAGTGGGTCGGCCTCCAGAACTACGAGGACATCGTCACCATCTACCCGGCCTTCTGGCCCGCGATCCGGCACAACCTCATCTGGTTGGCGTTCCTGTTCTTCCTGCCGACCCTGTTCGGGATGTTCCTCGCGGTCCTGCTCGACCGTGAGGTGCGCGGCAGCCGGATCTACCAGACCGCGTTCTACATGCCGGTCGTGCTGTCACTGGCCCTCATCGGCTTCATCTGGCAGCTCTTCTACTCCCGTGACCAGGGCCTGATCAACGACGTCTTCGGCTCGCAGGTCGACTGGTACGGCGACCCCGACGTCAACCTGTGGGCGGTGCTGGTCGCCACGGCCTGGCGCCACACCGGCTACATCATGCTGATCTACCTGGCCGGCCTGAAGGGTGTCGACGCCAGCCTCCGCGAGGCCGCGGCGGTCGACGGCGCGAGCGAGGTGAAGACGTTCTTCCACGTGATCTTCCCGGTGATGCGGCCGATCAACATGGTCGTGATCGTCATCGTCGTCATCGAGTCGCTGCGTGCCTTCGACCTGGTGTGGGTGGTCAACAAGGGGCGCAACGGCCTCGAGCTGATCGGTGCCCTGGTGGCGCAGAACGTCATCGGCGAGGCGACGAGGTACGGCTTCGGGTCGGCGCTCGCGGTGATCATGATGCTGATCTCGTCGATCTTCATCACCATCTACCTGCGCAACGTCTTCCGTGAGGAGCGTCGAGGATGACCACCCAGGCAGTCCCGCCCACGACGGGCCCGACCCCGTCGACGGACGCCGCGCGCTCCACCCCGCCCAGGCGCGTCGAGGGCGGCGTGATGAGCAAGCCCCGCGGCGTCGTGGTCACCGTGATCATCGCGCTCCTGGCCCTGGCCTGGCTGTTCCCGTTGCTGTGGGCGCTGATCAACTCGTTCCGCGAGTACGAGTACACCCAGGTCAACGGCTACCTCTCCTTCGGCGGGTGGACCACGTCCAACTACGAGGAGGCGTGGTCGCGCGGCAACTTCGGGCTCCACATGCGCAACTCGCTGCTCATCACGATCCCGGCCGTGCTCCTGACGCTGTGGCTGTCGTCGATGGTCGCCTTCGTGCTCGCCCGGTTCAGCTACCGCTTCAACCTGACGCTGCTCGGGGTCTTCCTCGCTGCCAACCTGCTCCCTCCGCAGGCGCTGCTGATCCCGGTGTTCCGGATGTTCCGCGAGATCCCGCTCCCGCTGTTCATGAGCGACTCCGGCTCGATGCTCAACAGCTTCTGGGCGCTGATCCTGGTCAACACCGCGTTCCAGATGGGGTTCTGCACCTTCGTGCTCAGCAACTACATGAAGACGCTGCCGCACGAGATCTACGAGTCCGCCGAGCTCGACGGCGCCAGCGTGTGGCGTCAGTACTGGCAGCTCACGATGCCACTCGTACGCCCCGCGCTGGCGGCCCTGGCCACCTTGCAGGTGACGTGGGTCTACAACGAGTTCTTCTGGGCGACGGTGCTCATCCAGCAGGGCAACAAGCTGCCGGTGACCTCGGCGCTGAACAACCTGCGCGGGCAGTTCTTCACCGACACCAACCTCGTCGCGGCCGGCTCGATCATCGTCGCGCTGCCGGTGCTGGTGGTGTTCTTCGCCCTGCAGAAGCAGTTCGTCTCCGGGCTCACGCTCGGGTCGACCAAGGGCTGAGCCAGACCCCGGCTCGCATCACGCGCCCGACCTCGAGGTCCTCGTCCAGGACCACGAGGTCGGCGCGGCGGCCGGCCTCGAGCGCGCCGACGGCGTGCAGGCCCCACGCGCGCGCGGGCGCCGTGCTGGCGGCGTACGCCACCTCCAGCAGGGGCAGGCCGGCGGTGCGCACGGCATGGCGGACCGCCGCGTCCATCGTGAGCGTCGAGCCGGCGAGGGCGCCGCCATCGCGTCGGTGACCAGCAGGCACCGACCCGGCTTGGCGGCGAAGACCGCCCGCAGCACCGAGGGGTGCAGAAGCACGCCGTCGGCGACGAGCTCGACGTCGACCGGTGCCTAGAGCAGTGCGCCGACCGGCCCGGGGTCGCGGTGGTGCACGCCGGGCATGGCGTTGAAGAGGTGGGTGCCCACTCGCGCGCCCGCATCGATCGCGGCCCGCACGAGGTCGTACGACGCGTCGGTGTGACCGATCGCGACGACCACGCCGGCGTCGGCGAGTCGGCGTACGGCGTCGAGGCCGCCGGGCAGCTCGGGAGCGATCGTGACCATCCGGACGGTTCCCTCGCCCGCGTCGATCAGCGCGTCGATGCTCGCAGCGTCGGGCGCGGTGAGCAGGTCGCGACGGTGGGCTGCCGGTGTCGAACGACGCCCCGCCGCCGCCGTGCACGTGGAGGTCGACGAAGCCGGGCACGACCGTGGCTGCACCCAGGTCGAGGTCCGGGGAGCGCGGTGGTGTGCCGTCGGCGACCTCGACGATGCGCTCGCCCTCGACGAGCAGCCACCCCGGCGCGAGGACCCGCGTCGGGGTCACCACCGCAGCGGCCGCGAGGAGCATCAGTCGACGGCGCCGTTGCCGACGGTCCGCGCGTGCGGCCGGCCGGGGTCGTCGAGGGCCGGTGTGGTCTCGCCGGCCCGCAGCGCCTCGAGTTGTGCGCAGACCGCGGTGCCGTAGAAGAACGCGATCGACGACAGCAGTGCCCACAGCAGCAGGGCGAAGATGCCGGCCAGCGGGCCGTAGACGCTGCCGAACGACCCGCTCAGCGACACGTACGCCGCCAGCCCGGCGGTCGCGACGGCGGTGAGTGCCACCGCGATGCCCGAGCCGAGGGCCAGCCAGGAGAGGGCGGGTTGCCGGCGTCGCGGGGCGTGGTCGAGCAGCACCGCGATGGCGAACACCAGCAGGCCGAGGCCGAGCGGCCAGCGGAGGATGTTCCACCACAGGACGGAGCGCTCGGACCAGCCGTAGTTCTCGGCCATCGCGTCGCCCAGCGCGTTGCCCCCGACGATCATCACGAACCCGATGCCGACCGGCACCGCGAGCACGGCCGTCAGCACGGCGGCGCGGCCGTACTTGTGCAGCGCCTCGCGGTCGCGCCGGATGCCGTAGATGCGGTTGGCGCCGCGCTCGACCTGGGCGAAGGCGGTCGTCATCGAGAGCAGGGCGAAGCCGAGGCCGAGGACCAGCGCCACCTCGCCCGCGGTCTCGGAGGTGTCGGAGTCGTCCACCGCGGTGGCCAGCGCGTCGCCGTCGCCGGAGCCGGGGGAGAGGGCGTCGACCACGTGGGCGACGACGGCCGCCGGACGCTCCTCGTCGATGTCGGAGGCGAGACCGGTCAACGCGAGCATGAACGGCACGACCGCCAGGCACGCCTGCAGCGCGAGCGCGCGGGAGTTGGTGAACCCGTCGCCGTAGCGGAACCGGACGAAGGACTCGACCGCGATCTTGCGCAGGCCGTGGTGGCGGGCCAGGTGCCAGGCGTCCTCGGCGTCGAGCTCGTCACCGTCCATCTCGGTGGTGACGGGCACGGTGCGCGCGGTGGTCATGGCGGCAGACTAGGCGTTCCGTCGGGTCGCGCTGCACGCAGTGGCCCGGCAGCCCCCACCTCGAGGAGCACCTGTGAGCACGCCCGACCGCAGCCGCCGGACCAACTGGTCCGGGAACCTCACGTACGCGGCTCGGGAGCTCGTCCGCCCGGGGAGCGTCGCCGAGCTCCAGGACGTGGTCGCCGCCGCGGCCGCCGCCGGCGACCGGGTGCGGGCGCTCGGCTCCCGGCACTCCTTCTCGAACGTGGCCGACACCGACGGGGTGCACGTCAGCACCCGCGACCTCGGCCTGTCCGTCGAGATCGAGGGCGACGACGGTGCGGTTGCCGTCGTGCCCGGCGCGATGACGTACGCGGAGGTCGCTCCCGTGCTCCAGGCCCGAGGCCGTGCGCTGCACAACCTCGGCTCGCTGCCCCACATCAGCGTGGCGGGCGCCTGCGCGACCGGCACGCACGGATCCGGCGACGACCTCGGATCGCTGGCGACCGCCGTGGTCGCGGTCGAGCTCGTGACCGCGTCGGGCGATCTGGTGCGCCTCGACTCCGCGCACGCCGACTTCGCCGGTGCCGTGCTCGCGCTCGGCGCGCTGGGCGTGGTGACGCGGCTGTGGCTGCGCACCGAGCCGACCTACGAGGTCCGCCAGCGGGTCTGGGAGGGGCTGCCCGCGACGGAGGTGGCCGAGCAGATGCTCGCCGTCCTGGGCAGCGGCACCAGCGTGAGCGTCTTCACCGACCTGTCTGACCCGGCCACGGTCTCCTCGGTCTGGGTCAAGGAGCGGCTCGACCACCCGGGCACCCCGGCGCCGTGCCTGGCCTCGCGCGCCCCGGCCACCCGCGAGGTGCACCCGGTCCCGGGCGTGGACCCGTCCGCCGCCTCCCCCCAGCAAGGGTCGCCCGGCCCGTGGCACGAACGCCTCCCGCACTTCCGCGCCTCGCACCTGCCCAGCGTGGGCGAGGAGCTCCAGAGCGAGCTCTTCCTGCCCCGGGAGGCCGCCCCCCACCTGCTGCCCACGCTCGCGCGCATCAGCGACGTCGTCGCACCCGCGCTGCTCGTCCACGAGATCCGGTCCGCCGCCTCCGACGACCTGTGGCTCAGCCCGCTGCGGGGTCGCGACTCGGTCATGGCGCACTTCACCTGGCGACCCGACCCCGACCTGGTGATGCCGGCGCTCCGGGCGGTCGAGGACGCCCTGGCGCCCTGGGAGCCGCGGGCGCACTGGGGCAAGATCGCGGCCACCCCGGAGCTGCGCACACCGGCCGGGGCGTACGACCTGGCCGCCTTCGATGCCCTTCGCCGGCGTCTCGACCCGGACGGCGTCTTCCGCAACGACCTGCTCCTGCCGCCGCACTGAGTCAGCCGACGGCTCGCTGGGTCAGCCGACGGCGTCCTCCAGCGCCGCCACTGCCGCGGTGACGTCCGGCAGGGCGCGTACGTCGTCGGCCACCGCGGCGCAGCGAGCGCGCATCGCGTCGTCCCGCAGCACGGTGCCCACGTGCGCGGCGATGGCCTCCGGGGTGGCGTCGGCCGCGTCCAGCGTCGACGCGAGCCCGAGCTCGGCCGCGCGGACCGCGTTGTGCGGCTGGTCGGCGCCGAGCGGCAGCAGGACGGACGGGAGGCCGTGGGCGAGCGCGGCGACCAGGCTCCCGGAGCCGCCGTGGGAGACCACCACGTCGACTCCGGGCAGCACCTCGGACTGGGGCACGAAGGGCACCACGCGCACGTGCGGGGGCTGCGCGCCGAGGTCGGCGGGATCGAGGCCGCGGCCGATCGAGACGACCACGTCGGCGTCGAGGGCGCCCAGACCGTCGAGGAGGCGCTCGAAGAGGTCGCCGGAGGTCTTGTTGAAGATGGTGCCGAGCGTGGCGTAGACGCGAGGCCGGCTGCCCGTGCGGTGCGACCGCACCGCGGCGCTCGACCGGTAGTGGGTGGGCTCGAGGCGCAGCGGCGCGTGGGGGCTGCGGAAGCCGGGAGGCGCGTCGGACAGGACGAGGCCGGAGGTCAGGCGGCTCAGCCCGGCGTCGGCGTCCAGCCCGTGCTCGAGGCGTACGGCGTCCAGCTCCGGGGCTACCAGCTCGGGACGCACCAGCAGGCCGGAGGCCAGCACGAGGTGGGTCGCGACGGGCACGCCGGTCAGCTCGGCGGCGACGGTCGTGCCGAGGTCGGTCTCGTCACGCAGCACGAGGTCCGGCCCGAAGTCCTCGATGACCGCAGGGATGGCGCCCGCCATGCGTCGGGCGCCCCTGCTGGCGAAGTTCTGCGCGAACTCCACCTCGCTCGCCCGGGCGCCCATCACTGCCAACGGTGCGGGATCGCGGCTCGTGGCCGCTCCGTGGTGGGACGTCTCGCTGGTGGCGTACGCCGCGAAGCCCTCCTCCTCGATCCGCGGCACCAGCCCGCCGGACCCGGCGATCGCCACCTCGTGGCCGGCGTCCCGCGCGGCGCGGGCCACGGGGAGGAGCGGGGCGAGGTGTCCGAGCCCGCCGACGAAGGTGCAGAGGAGGCGCATGGTGGCGCCACCCTACGGACAGATGTCGGTCCGGCGCGCCACACTGGATGGATGAAGGCTCGGGAGCGCGTCAGCCGGATGGCCGACCAGGTGGAGCAGCAGGTCAGCCGGTTCTACGACGGCGGCACGCTGCCCCGCGAGGGTTTTCCGGGCCAGCCGCCCGACCCGGCCGAGGAGATGCGGATCGTCCTCGAGCGCCACGCCGAGGAGGGCATCGAGACCTTCTCGCTGGAGCGCCGCCTGGCCTACCGCGACCGCCACCTCGGTGAGCTGCTGGTGCCGGCCGACGCAACGTTCCGCACCGACCTGACCTCGGTGCCGGCGCTCTTCACCTGGCTGGTGCCCAAGACCGGTGCCCACCTGCCGGCGGCGCTGCTGCACGACGCGCTGGTGGCCGGGCGCGACGACCCGACGTCCTACGTCTCCACCGACGGGCGCACCGTCGACCGGGTCGAGGCCGACCGGGTCTTCCGTGACGCGATGGCCGACACCGGCACCGGTGTCATCCGCCGCTGGATCGTGTGGACGGCAGTGACGGTCGCGACGATCTTCGTCGGTCGCGCCGTGCCATGGTCGCGGGCGCGCCACTGGTCCTACCGGGTGGCGGCGGCCCTCACCATCGTGACGATCCTCTGGCTCGGCTGGAGCGCCACCAGCGACCTGTTCGACCGGTCGTGGTTCGGCGCCGTCGACGTGCCGTGGATGGGGGACCGGCCGTGGTGGCAGGAGCTGTTCGGCGGGCTGTCGGGGGCGATCGTGCTGCCGCTCGCGCTGAGCCTGCTGTGGGGGCGGCTGCGGATGGCCGGCGCCATCGCCGGGGTGATGCTCGCCGTCCTGCTGCACGTGACCGTCGGGGTCGCCGTCATCGGGGCGACCTACCTCGCGCTCGAGCGGCTCGCCCGCCGATCCGCCCTCCTGGCGTGGGCGCTGGCCGCGGTGGTCGTGGTCGGGGCGCTCGCCGTGTTCGCCGTCCTCTCCGGGGTCAGCCTCGCCTGACGCCGACGCCGATCTCGGCGAGCCAGCGCGCGGCGAAGGTGTCACGCGGGAGGTCGCGGGTCAGCAGGTCGACGCCGGTGTGGAGGGCCACCGCGACGAGACCGAGGGCGGCTGCGGTCACGAGCATGCCGTTCACGTTGCGCGGGAAGCGGCTCGGGACCGTGCGCACGCGCTGCCACCCGCCCACGAGGCCGGAGGTGACGACCGCCGACACCACGCTGGCGAAGGCCGCGCCGACGACCGTGCCGAGCAGGCCGATCTGGCTGCTCAGGATCGCGGCGGTGGCGGCGGCCACCGCACCGGCGACGAGCTGGGGCAGGGACAGGTCGAGGAGGGGCTTGCGGGCTTCGGGCTGCGTCTTCTCGGGCTGCGTCTTCTCGGGGCGGGTCATCTCACGGGTTCGGGTCGGCGACAGGGCGTACCCCTGTACGACGCCCGCGACCCGACGATCGTTTCCGATCGTGAGCGACCTCACCCGTCGCGCGGACGCCTCAGCGCAGGGAGTACGTCGCCAGCGAGACGCCGACGTAGTGCGCGGCGAAGGCGAGCACGGTGAAGGAGTGGAAGACCTCGTGGAAGCCGAACCACCGCGGTGACGGGTTCGGGCGCTTGAGGCCGTAGACCACGCCACCGAGGGTGTAGAGGATGCCGCCCGCGGCGACCAGGACGAGGGTGGCGATGGCGACGCCGCTGCTGAAGCGGTCGGCACCCTCCATGAACTGGGGGATGAAGAAGACGGCCGCCCAGCCGAGGGCGATGTACATCGGCGTGTAGAGCCAACGCGGCGCGTCGGTCCAGAAGACGCGGAAGACCACGCCCGCGATCGCAGCCGCCCAGACCACGACCAGCAGCGTCGTGCGCGCCGTGCCGTCGAGGAAGAGGAGCGCGTAGGGCGTGTAGGTGCCGGCGATGAGCACGAAGATGTTGGCGTGGTCGAAGCGCCGCAGGAACGCCCACGTGCGCGGGGACCAGTTGCCGCGGTGGTAGATCGCGGACACGGTGAAGACCAGCAGGGCCGACAGGGCGAAGGCCAGGGAGCCGATGCGGGTCAACGGGGTGGGCGACAGGGCCACGAGGACGATGCCCGCGGCGAGGGCCAGCGGTGCGGTCCCGGCGTGGAGCCAGCCGCGCAGGTGGGGCTTGACCTCGGCCATCTTGTCGGCCATGACCTCGCCAGCACGCTCGACGGCGTGCTCGACACGGTCGCGTGGCGTCATGTCGTGGTCTCCATGGGACGAAATTACCGGTTGAGCGGTGACGCGCGCACGCGAGCGACGCAGAGGGCTCCGTCACACGGCGCTACCATCGGTGGGTGGTGAGGCTCAAGGACGCGGTGCGACGGGTGCTCTACCCGGCCTACGAGTCCCGGGTGGTGAAGTTCCTCCCGACCGAGATGATCCCGAAGCACGTCGGCGTGATGCTCGACGGGAACCGGCGCTGGGCCAAGGCCGTCGGCCTCAACACCGCCGAGGGCTACCAGGCCGGTGCCGACAACATCCGCCCGCTCCTGGGCTGGTGCGAGGAGGTCGGTGTCGAGGTCGTCACGCTGTGGCTGCTGTCCAGCGACAACCTCACCAACCGCCCGCCCGAGGAGCTCACCGGACTGCTGACGATCATCGAGGGCGCCGTCGAGTCGCTGGCCGAGGCCGGTCGCTGGCGCATCCACCCTGTCGGCGCCCTGGACCTGCTGCCGCCCGAGACCGCCGCCAGGCTCAAGGCCGCCGAGGAGGCGACCAGGGACATCGACGGGATCCTGGTCAACGTCGCGGTCGGCTACGGCGGTCGCCGCGAGATCGCCGACGCCGTACGCGCCCTGCTCGCCGAGCACGCCACGCGAGGCACCTCCCTGGAGCAGCTCGCCGACCTCATCGACGTCGAGCACATCGCCGAGCACCTCTACACCAAGGGCCAGCCCGACCCCGACCTCGTGATCCGCACCTCGGGCGAGCAGCGCCTGGGTGGCTTCCTGCTGTGGCAGTCGGCGAACTCGGAGTTCTACTTCTGCGAGGCGCTGTGGCCCGACTTCCGCCGCGTCGACTTCCTGCGCGCGATCCGTGCGTACGCCGCGCGCGAGCGCCGTTTCGGCGGCTGACCCGCCCGTCGGCAGACGTCATCTGACCGTCACCTCGCGTTCGGGCGTGTCGCCCCGGATCGGCCCGCGCGCGGGCGTACTTTCGCGACATCGGCAGGTGGGGAAGCCTGCTGAACCGGGAGGCAGCCTTGAGCACTCGAATGGGAGCTCTCCGGTCCGTTGAATGACACGGGCCGGGCGAGGAGTGTGCGCGCCGACCCGCAGCAAGGGGTTAGTCGTGGCCAGCAAGTCCTCATCCAGCTCCGCATCGCCCGGCTCCACCAGCGGTGAGCGTCAGACCTACGTCCTGGACACCAGCGTCCTGCTCGCCGATCCAGGCGCGCTGACCCGCTTCGCCGAGCACGAGGTCGTGCTCCCCGTGGTGGTGATCACTGAGCTCGAGGGCAAGCGCCACCACCCCGAGCTGGGCTACTTCGCCCGGGCGGCGCTGCGGGCGCTCGACGACCTGCGGGTCGTCAACGGCCGCCTCGACGAGCCGGTCTCGATCGGCTCGCAGGGCGGCACCCTGCGTGTGGAGCTCAACCACACGGACGCCGCCTCGCTGCCCTCGGGCTTCCGGCTGGGCGACAACGACACCCGGATCCTCGCCGTGGCGCGCAACCTGGCCAATGAAGGCCACCGCGTCACCCTCGTCTCCAAGGACCTCCCGCTGCGGATCAAGGCCTCGGCCGTCGGCCTCGACGCCCAGGAGTACCGCGCCGAGACGATCAGCGACTCGGGCTACACCGGCATGACGGAGCTGGAGGTGCCGGCCGCCGATCTCGACGAGCTCTACGAGGACGGTGTCATCGACCTCGCCGACGCACGCGACCTGCCGTGCCACAACGGCCTCGTGCTGCTCTCCGAGCGCGGCACGGCGCTGGGGCGGGTCGGCGCGGACAAGCGGGTGCACCTGGTCCGCGGCGACCGCGACGCCTTCGGGATCCACGGCCGCTCAGCCGAGCAGCGGGTGGCGCTGGAGATGCTCCTCGACCCCGAGGTCGGCATCGTCTCCCTGGGTGGGCGGGCCGGCACCGGCAAGTCCGCGATGGCGCTGTGCGCGGGCCTCGAGGCCGTGATGGAGCGCCGCCACCACAAGAAGGTCGTGGTCTTCCGTCCGCTCTTCGCCGTCGGCGGCCAGGAGCTCGGCTACCTCCCCGGCTCGGAGAACGAGAAGATGTCCCCCTGGGCCCAGGCCGTCTTCGACACCCTGGGCGCGCTCACCGGCAAGGACGTCATCGACGAGGTGATGGACCGCGGGATGCTCGAGGTGTTGCCGCTGACCCACATCCGCGGCCGGTCGCTGCACGACGCCTTCGTCATCGTCGACGAGGCGCAGTCGCTGGAGCGCAACGTCCTCCTGACGGTCCTCTCGCGCATCGGCGCCAACTCCAAGGTCGTGCTCACCCACGACGTCGCCCAGCGCGACAACCTGCGGGTCGGACGCCACGACGGCATCGTGGCGGTGGTCGAGAAGCTCAAGGGCCACCCGCTCTTCGCGCACGTCACGCTCACCCGCTCCGAGCGCTCGCCCATCGCGGCGCTCGTGACGGAGATGCTGGAGGACGTCACGCTCTGAGGTGTTGTTGCCTCGTCTCGCCTCGTGCGGGAGTCCCCGCTCAAGCGGGGACTCCCGCGCTGTTGGGGTGTTGCAACGCCCCAACTCCGCAAGACTTCCCCCACCTGGCCCGCCGGGCGTGTGACAGGTGGGAGCAAAGCGGCGCCAGTGGCTCATGTGACGAATGAGGCGCGAGCAGTTGTGGGGTTCGGTTTGCACGCCCTCCGCGCCTCATGCATGGTGGCTCGTGACCGTTTCGTGATCTTGGTCGTCGGCAGGGTCGGGGGACCCCGCCAGGACCTCGTTCCACCGCCCGGGTCCGGGACGGTCGTCCGCGCGTCCTCGCGACGCGTGCACCCCCGTCGTCGACCCCCCGTGAGCTCTCGTGCCCAAGCCTGACAAGTACGTCCCCACGCACCGCGCCCCCGGCAAGCACAAGGCCGCGCGTGCCTCGCGTCGAGCCCTGCGCACCGGCCTCGTCCTGTCCGGCCTCGCGGCCGCGGCGACCGGCGTGAGCGTCAGCGGCGGCCTGGCAGCGCAGGACCCGGACGTGCTGACCCCGGCGGCGGCAGACGTCGCCGCGCCGACCGGCACCGCGACGTCCAGCAGTACGCCGACCACCGACGCGTCCGGCGTCGCCGGCGCCGGCGCCGGCGCGGCGGCTCCCGAGCAGCCCCGGGAGCGCACCACGGTCTCCCGCTCCGCGCGGCGCACGGACGCCACCAAGGCCGCCGCGCTTGAGATGTCGGCCGGCTCCGCGGTCACCCGCTCCGAGACGCTGTCCGAGGGCGACCCGCGCGACATCGCCCGCGCGCTGCTGCCGGCGTACGGCTTTTCCTCCGACCAGTTCTCGTGCCTCGACCAGCTCTACGTCAGCGAGTCCGACTGGCGCGTCGACGCCGACAACCCGACGTCGTCGGCGTACGGCATCCCGCAGGCGCTGACGCAGCTCCACGACCTCCCGGCCGACTACATGACCTCCGCGGAGTCGCAGATCCGGTGGGGCCTGGAGTACATCCGGGACACCTACGGCACGCCGTGCAGCGCGTGGAGCTTCAAGCAGGGCAACAACTGGTACTGAGCCGGTCGGTCCTCAGCGGAGCGCCGGCGCCGAGTGCGGTGAGGCCGGCTCCGCGCCGAGGTCGTCGGCGACGGACACCACGAGCCCGCCGAGCATGAAGGCCGCGATGGCGGCCACCAGCGTCGGTGTCGCCAGCTCGGGGATGAAGCGACGGGCCCCGGTCGGCTCGGCGCCGTGGTACTCGTGCGTGAGTGCATGGCCCTTGCCGCGGGCGAGCAGGTAGCGGTTGACCGGCCAGGCTGCGAAGAACGCCACCGTCAGGGCCAGCATCATCGACAGCCAGAAGACCGGATTGACCAGGCCGGCCTCCATCGCGCCCGGCACGAGTGCCATGACGGAGTTGTCGACCAGCTCCATCGTCGCGATCGAGAGGGTGTCGGCGGCGAGCACGATGCTGAGCGCGGTGCCGACGCCGAGCCCCGCCCGCAGCAGCGGCAGGGTCGACAGCGCGTAGCCGAACAGGAAGGCCAGGCTGACCGCGAGCGCGATGGTGGTCCACGTGCCCAGTCCGAGCGCGGTGCCGATCATCAGCCCCAGGATCTCGCCGATGGCACAGCCGGTGAGGCAGTGGAGGGTGGCGGAGAGCGCCATCGCGTTGGTGCCCATGTCGTGGTGCGAGTCGTGGCGCCCCTCGGGGTGCACGTCGTGGCGAGTGGTGTGCTCCATGCTTCGGAACATACCCCCGGGGGGTATCTGGGTCAAGGGGACGACGAGACCCGCGCCGGCTCAGCGTCCGGTCATCGACTCCACGTCGAGTGCTGCGTCGAGCTGCTCCTCGGTGAGGTCGCCGCGCTCGACGAAGCCCATCGCGACCACCGTCTCGCGGATGGTCGCGCCGTCGGCGAGCGCCTTCTTCGCGACCTTGGCAGCCTGCTCGTAGCCGATGTGCGCGTTGAGCGGCGTGACGACCGACGGCGACGACTCGGCGTAGCGACGCATCCGGTCGGCGTCGGCGGTGATGCCGTCGACGCAGCGCTCGGCGAGCAGGACCGTCGAGGTGGACAGCACGTGGACCGACTCCAGCAGCGCGTGCGCCATCACCGGCATCATCACGTTGAGCTCGAAGCTGCCGGAGGCGCCGGCCCAGGCGATCGTCGCGTCGTTGCCCACCACCCGCGCGCACACCATGAGCGTCGCCTCGGGCAGGACCGGGTTCACCTTGCCGGGCATGATGCTCGACCCGGGCTGCAGGTCGGGCAGGTGGATCTCGGCCAGGCCCGTGGTCGGGCCCGACGACATCCAGCGCAGGTCGTTGCAGATCTTGGTCAGGCCGACGGCGACCGTGCGCAGCACTCCGGACAGCTCGACGAGCGAGTCCCGGGTGCCCTGGGCCTCGAAGTGGTCGCGGGCCTCGGTGAAGGGCTGCCCGGTGCGCTCCGCCAGCGCCGCGATGGCGCGCTCCGCGAACGCGGCGGGGGTGTTGATGCCGGTGCCGACGGCAGTGCCGCCCAGCGGCAGCTCGCGCACCCGCGGCAGCACCGCCTCGAGTCGTTCGACGCCGAGGCGCAGCGTGGCGGCGTACGCCCCCATCTCCTGGCCGAGTGTCACCGGGGTGGCGTCCATGAGGTGGGTGCGCCCGGCCTTGACCGTGTCGGCGAACTCCTCTGCCTTCGCCTCGAACGACGACGCCAGCCGCTCCAGCGCGGGGACGAGGTCGTCGACCACGGCGAGCGTCGCCGCGACGTGGATGCTCGTGGGGAAGGTGTCGTTGCTGCTCTGGGAGGCGTTGACGTGGTCGTTGGGGTGCACCTCTACGCCGGCCTGTGCGGCGAGGGTGGCGATCACCTCGTTGGCGTTCATGTTGGAGCTGGTGCCCGACCCGGTCTGGAACACGTCGAGGGGGAACTCTCCGTCGTGGTCCCCGGCGACGATCGCGTCGGCGGCCGCCACGATCGCGTGCGCCTGCTCGTGGCTGACGACGCCGAGCGCGGCGTTCGCGCTCGCGGCCGCTGCCTTCACGTGCGCCAGCGCTTGGACGTGGCGCGGCTGGAGGGCCAGTCCGCTGATCGGGAAGTTCTCGACCGCGCGCTGCGTCTGCGCCCGCCAGAGTGCCTCGCGAGGAACCTCGACCTCGCCCATCGAGTCGTGCTCGGTGCGTGTCTCGCTCACGACATCGACCGTACCCCGGCACGATGGAGCCATGCGTTCACTCCGTCTCGGGATGGCCGTCGTGCTCGTGGGGGTCGCCTCGGCCTGCTCCGCGCTCGGCGGCGACGACACCGACCCCGCCGCTGATCTCGCGACCGACCTCGCCGCGGCGCTCTCGGAGCACTCGCTGGGGGAGGTGCCGCTGAGTGCCGAGACGCAGCGGGCGGCCTTCGCGGAGCTGGTCGCGCCGCTCGACGAGGTGCCGGTCGCCGTCGACGTCGTCGACGTCCTGGAGGTGGAGGAGGAGGGGCGCGCGGAGGCGACCCTCGCCTGGCGATGGGACGTCTCGGACACCGCGGCGTGGGAGTACGAGACCACCGTGGGGCTGACACAGGGTGGCGACGGCAGCACCTGGGCGGTCGCCTGGTCACCCGACGACCTGGCTCCTGGGCTCGCCGAGGGCGAGACGGTCGGGTTGCGGACACTGGCTCCGCAGCGCGGCGACATCATCGGCGACGGGGGAGAGGTGCTGGTCACCGAGCGCCCGGTCCTGCGCTACGGCCTCGACAAGACCAAGGTGGAAGGCCCGCAGGTCGCGCGCAGCGCGCGCCGGATCGCCCGCGTCCTCGACGTCGACGCGGCGGCGTACGCCGAGCGCGCGGAGGCGATGGGGGCGGAGGCCTTCGTTGAGGCGCTCGTGCTCCGCGAGGACGATGCGCTCGAGGTGCTGCCCGCCTTCCGCCGGGTGCCCGGAGCCCTCGCGGTCCGCGACACCCTGCCGCTGGCCCCGACGCGGGAGTTCGCCGCCGCCCTGCTCGGCCGGGTGGGCCCGGCGACCGCCGAGGTGGTCGAGGAGTCCGGTGGCAGCATCGTCGCCGGCGACGAGGTGGGGCTGTCGGGCCTCCAGGCGCGCTACGACGAGCAGCTGCGCGGCAGCCCCGGCACCGCTGTGGTCGCGCGGGGTGCTGACGACGTGCTGCGGACCCTCTTCGAGGTGCCGGCCACCGACGGCACCGACCTCGTCACCACGCTGTCGTCGGAATTCCAGTCGCGTGCCGAGGTCGCGCTCGCCACCCTCGGCGCAGGTGCTCCGGCTGCCGCGCTGGTCGCGATCCGCCCGTCGGACGGGGCGATCCTCGCCACCGCCAACGGCGAGGGTGCCGCCGGCGCCGACCTGGCGGCGACCGGACAGTACGCCCCCGGCTCGACCTTCAAGGTGGTCAGCTCGCTGGCGCTCCTGCGCAGCGGGCTCGCCGTCGACGACGTCGTGTCGTGCCCGCCGACCACGGTGGTCGACGGCCGCTCCTTCAAGAACTACGACGACTACCCGTCCAGCGCGATCGGCGACATCCCCTTCGTCCAGGCGATCGCGCAGTCCTGCAACACCGCCCTCATCGCGAACGCCGACCGCCTCGCCACGGGTGACCTCTCCGCGGCGGCGGCCGCGCTGGGGCTGGGGGTCGACCACGACCTCGGCTTCGGCGTCTACTTCGGCCAGGTGCCGCCGGCCGAGACCGAGACCGGTGCCGCAGCCGACCTCATCGGCCAGGGGACCGTGCTCGCCAGCCCGTTCGCGATGGCCACGGTCGCCGCCTCCGTCGCCGCGGGCCGCACTGTGCTGCCGGTGCTGCTCCCGGACCACGAGGTGCAGCAGGTCGCGCCGGAGGTGCCGCTGACGGGCCGGGAGGCCGGCACCCTCCGTGGGCTGATGCGGGCCGTGGTGACCACCGGCTCGGGCCGGTTCCTGCTCGACGTACCGGGCGAGATCGGCGCCAAGACCGGCACCGCGGAGTACGGCGAGCCGAACGCTGCCGGCGACCTGCCCACCCACGCGTGGATGATCGCCACCCGCGGCGACCTCGCGGTGGCGGTGTTCGTGGAGACCGGCGTCTCGGGCTCGCAGACCGCCGGGCCGGTGCTGGAGGCGTTCCTGCGCTGAGGGCTCAGGTCCGGCGCGCGAGGTAGAGGAAGTAGTCCTCCGGGCGGTCCTGGAGCAGCACGTGGTGGGCCTGCTCCTCGGCCGTGCCGAAGACCTCCCGCAGCACCGCCAGCAGCTCGGGTGAGGCGCTGGCCGACCACACCACCAGCACCCCGCCGGGGCTCAGCAGCTCGCGGCAGCGGGTGAGGAACTCCGCCTGGTAGACCGACTCGTTGCCGTCGTGGACGAGGTAGCCCGGTCCGTTGTCGACGTCGAGCAGCACCAGGTCGTAGGTGGAGCGTGCCTCGGCGATCGCCATCGTGATGTCGGCGTTGAGGACCGTGGCGCGGGTGTCGGCGAGCACCGCAGGCCCGTGGGGCACGGTGCCGTCGCGCATCCAGCGGACGAGCACCTCCTCGATCTCGACCACCACCGCCCGCTCCACGCGGGGGTCGGCGAGGACGCGCTGGAGGGTGAAGCCCAGTCCCAGCCCGCCGATGAGCACCGACGAGGGCTGCTCGACGAGGGCCAGCGCCTGGGCGGCCAGCTCGATCTCGCTGGTCGTCTCGAGGGTGTCCATCACGAAGACGCCGTTGACACGCAGCTCCAGCACGTCGGCCGCGCTGTCCGACGTACGCCGTCGCAGCACGACCTCTCCGCGCTCGGTCTCGGCCCGGGCGATCTCGACGTTCCCCACGCTGCTCACGCTGTCCACGCCACCATCCTGCCCACGTCGGCGCGGTGCGTCCTCACCCCGGGGTGTCCGCGGGCGGCGCGAAAGTCCTTCTCGCGGGGCGGTCCGCGTTCTACGGTGGTCAGGTGTACACCGTCGGGAGGGCCGCAGCGCTCACCGGCGTGCCGACGGGGACCCTCCGCAAGTGGGAGCAGCGCTACGGCGTGGTGGTCCCGCAGCGGTCCCGGGGCAACTACCGGCTCTACGACGACGACGCGGTGCGTCGCCTCAGCGTCATGCGCAGCCTCGTCGACGCCGGTTGGTCGGCGCAGGAGGCCGCGCGCCACGTGGTCGAGGACCCGGCGGCGGCCGAGGCGCAGCTGCCGCGCCGGGAGGCCACCAGCACCGACGGGCGCGTCGAGGAGCTCGTGGCGTGCGCGGTCGACTTCGACGTCCCGCGGCTGGAGCGGCTGCTCGCCGACGCCTTCGCGGACGCCGACCTCGCGCGCGTGGTCGACGACTGGCTGATGCCCGCGCTCGGCGGCCTGGGGCGGTCGTGGCAGCGCGGTGGGGTGTCGGTGGCCGGCGAGCACTTCGTGACGGCTGCGGTGCACCGCCGGCTCGGCCTGCTCTTCCAGTCGCTGCCACCCGCCCCTCCGACGAGTCCTCGCGTCGTCGTCGGTCTCGCGCGCGGGTCCCGGCACGAGATGGGGGTCCTCGCCTTCGCGGTGGTGCTCCGCGCGCACGGCGTCGCCGTGACCTACCTCGGCGGCGACCTCCCGCTGGAGGCCTGGATCGGGGCGGTCGGGCTGGTCCGGCCCGAAGCCGTCGTGCTCGCCGTGCCGTCCCTCGAGGACCTGCCCGCGGTGCGCGAGGCGGTGGAGGCGCTGGGGGAGCTCACGCAGGTGCTCGTCGGCGGGGCCCACCAGGACGCGGTGTCCGGTGGGGAGAGCCTCGGCCACCTGCCCGGTGCGGCGGCGGTGGCGCTCGCGCAGCGGCTCCACCACGCCCCGGCGCGGGCCTGACGAGGTCAGTTCGCGGCGCCCTCCGCAGGACGCTCGGAGGCGTCGTCGCAGCCCTGGCCGGTCCAGGCATCGCCGACGACCTTGATCTGGCACGTGCTGTCGGTCGAGGGCAGCTCGGACGCGGCCGGACCGGCGAAGAGGACCGAGCCGAGGGCGGCGGCGGCGATGGCGGCGATGCCGGCGGAGCGCAGCCACACGCCGAGGCGCTGGTCCTCTGCAGTGAGCTGGTAGGTGTCCGACATGGTCGCGCTCCCGGGTTGTCCACAGTTTGTCCACTGTTGTGGGTAAGCCGAACGTAGAGGGTCTGTACAGGGTTTGTCCAACGTGGTGTACCTTTTGGGGTGTGTACACCGTCGGCCGCACCTCGCAGCTCACCGGCGTACCCCGCGAGACGCTCCGCAAGTGGGAGCAGCGCTACGGGGTCGTCGAGCCCGTGCGCTCCGAGGGCAACTACCGCCTGTACGACGACGAGTCGGTGCGGCGACTGGCCGTGATGCGCGACCTCGTCGACTCCGGGTGGGCCCCGCGCGAGGCAGCGAGGAAGGTGCTCGAGGACCGGGCCGGCGCCATCGCCGGCGACGCGCCGCCGCCGGGGTCGCCGCTGTCGCACCTGGACGAGCTCGTGACGTGCGGGCAGGACTTCGACGTGGTGCGCCTCGAGAGCACCCTGGACAAGGTCTTCGCGCAGGCCGACCTCGCCGACGTGGTGGACGAGTGGCTGATGCCCTCGCTGGTGCGCCTGGGCGAGGCCTGGCAGCGCGGTGACGTGACGGTGGCCGGAGAGCACTTCGTCAGTGCCGCGGTGCTGCGGCGCCTCTCGCAGGCCTTCCACCAGCTCCCGCACCCCGACGAGGCGCCGCGCGTGCTGGTCGGGCTGGCACGTGGCTCGCGCCACGAGCTCGGCGTGATGGGCTTCGCGATGGTGCTCCGCAGCCGCGGGGTGCAGGTCACATACCTCGGCGCCGACCTGCCGGTCGAGGCCTGGGTCGAGACCGTGCGCGAGCTCGGCCCCGACGCCGTGGTGCTCGCCGTCCCGACGGTCGAGGACCTCCCTGCGGTCCGCGAGGCGGTGCAGGCCATCTCCACGTCCACGACCGTCCTGCTCGGTGGCGCCCACCAGGGGCGCATCGAGGGTGCCGAGGCGCTCGGGCACCAGCCCGGCGTGGCCGCGGCGTCGCTGGCGGACCGCCTCACCGCACGCTGAGGACTACTCCGCCGAGCGCACCCGGATCCCGGCGGTCAACGAGCTCAGCGGCACGGTCACGGCGCCGGACGGGTCGGTGAAGAAGTCGTTGCCCTTGTCGTCGACGACGATGAAGGCGGGGAAGTCCTCGACCTCGATCTTCCAGACCGCCTCCATGCCGAGCTCCTCGTACTCCACGACCTCCACGGACCGGATGCAGTCCTGGGCGAGCCGGGCGGCCGGGCCGCCGATGGATCCGAGGTAGAAGCCGCCGTGCGTGCCGCACGCCTCGGTCACCTGCTTGGAGCGGTTGCCCTTGGCGAGCATCACCATCGAGCCGCCCGCGGCCTGGAACTGCTCGACGTAGGAGTCCATGCGACCGGCGGTGGTCGGGCCGAACGAGCCCGACGGCATCCCCTCGGGGGTCTTGGCCGGACCGGCGTAGTAGACCGGGTGGTCCTTCAGGTAGGCCGGCATCTCCTCGCCGGCGTCGAGACGCTCCTTGATCTTGGCGTGCGCGATGTCGCGCGCCACGACGAGCGGGCCGGTCAGCGAGAGGCGGGTCTTGACCGGGTGCTTCGACAGCTCGGCGAGGATGTCCGGCATCGGCTGGTTGAGGTCGATGGGGACGACCGCGCCGCCCTCGATGTCGTGGGCCAGGCCGGCGTCGGGCATGTAGTGCGCGGGGTCGGTCTCGAGCTGCTCGAGGAACACGCCCTCCGGCGTGATCCTGCCGAGCGCCTGGCGGTCGGCCGAGCACGAGACGGCGATCGCCACCGGGCACGAGGCGCCGTGGCGGGGCAGGCGCACGACCCGGACGTCGTGGCAGAAGTACTTGCCGCCGAACTGCGCGCCGATGCCGAAGGACTGGGTGAGCTCGAAGACCTTCTCCTCCAGCTCGACGTCGCGGATGCCGTGGGCGCTCATCGAGCCCTCGGTCGGGAGGTCGTCGAGGTAGTGCGCGGAGGCGTACTTCGCGGTCTTGAGCGCGAACTCCGCACTGGTGCCGCCGATGACGACGGCGAGGTGGTACGGCGGGCACGCGGCGGTGCCGAGGGAGCGGATCTTCTCGTCGAGGAACTCCATCAGCCGCGTCGGGTTGAGGACGGCCTTGGTCTCCTGGAAGAGGAAGGACTTGTTGGCCGAGCCGCCGCCCTTGGCCATGAAGAGGAACTTGTACTCCGGGACGTCCTTGGCGGGCGTCGCGTAGAGCTCGATCTGCGCCGGCAGGTTGGTGCCGGTGTTCTTCTCCTCGAAGGTCGTCAGCGGCGCGAGCTGGGAGTAGCGGAGGTTGAGCCGGGTGTAGGCGTCGTACACGCCGCGGCTGATGGCCTCGCCGTCGTCGGCGCCGGTCAGCACGCCCTCGGACTTCTTGCCCATCACGATCGCGGTGCCGGTGTCCTGGCACATCGGCAGCACGCCGCCGGCGGAGATGTTGACGTTCTTGAGCAGGTCGAGCGCGACGAAGCGGTCGTTGCCCGAGGCCTCGGGGTCGTCGATGATCTTGCGCAGCTGCGCCAGGTGGCCGGGGCGCAGGTAGTGGCTGATGTCGTGCATCGCCTCCTCGGTGAGCCGGCGGATCGCCTCGGGCTCGACCTTCAGGAAGGTGCGTCCGTCGACCTCGGTGGTGGAGACGCCCTCGGTGGTGATCAACCGGTAGGGGGTCTCGTCCGCGCCGTTGGAGCCGGCGGTCGGGAGGAGGTCGGAGTAGTGGAACTCGGGGCCGGTGGCAGCGGTCGTCACGGGACCTGAGCGTACGCCGCGCCCCGGCCGTGGTGCGACGCGGCTCAGGTGCCGTCGTGCTCCCGCACGTGCACGGTCGCCCCGAGCTTCCTGAGCTCCTCGCGCAGGATCCGGCGCATCGTCTCTCCCATGGCCGGATCGATCCCGCCCTTGCAGTCGACGTAGCCGCGGACGCCGGCGTCGGTCACGATCGGTTCTGCGGTGTAGTTGGGGGTGTAGAGGTCCTCCCCGTCGTGGGCCTCGAACGCGGCGTCGAGCGCCGCGCCGTCCGCGTGCTCCCGCCCGAGCTCGTCCACGAGCATGAACCGGTCGTTGGCCCGCCTGACGGCGGCCACCACGGCCGACTCGGGCGCGGCGCTGGAGACCAGGAAGGACTCCGACTCCGCGTCCAGGACGCCCTCGTCGATGACCACCTCCGGTGGAGCCGGTGCCGGCTCCGGCTTCGCCGTGCGCCGCTGGCTCTCCGCGCGCTCGCGCACCTTGCGCAGGAACTCCTCGTCGGCGGCCGGGTCGGCGGCCGCGAACCGGCCGGGGCGGTCGTACTCGGGGTAGGCGCTCGCGCTCTGCTGGTGGGGGCCGTGGTGGCGTGGGCCGCGCTGCGGGCGGCCGGCGACGAGCCAGGCGATCGACCCCACGAAGGGGAAGAACAGGATCAGCAGGACCCACCAGGTCTTCTGGAGGTGGCGCACCTGGTCGTCGCGACTCGTGATCGCGTCGACGAGGCAGTAGATGCCCAGCACGAGTGGGACGAGGAACAGCACGATCCGCATGTCAGGGCCCCCGCAGGTCGGCCCTTCCGGGGCCGCGGACGCCGACGACGGTCCGGCGCGGCGGCAGCGTAGCGCGCAGGGGGCGCCGCCGGGGCCCGATCGGCGCGCCCGGACCGGCGCAATTGGCGACCAGTGTTCATCGGTCGGACGCGCGACGGCCACGCGGGAGTAGCCTCCGGACCGACGGGACCTACGAGGCTCCGCGCGGCACACCCCGCCGATCCCCGGCAGATGCTCACTGGAGGTCCGATGAACACCCGCAAGATGATCGTCTCGCTCACTGCGACGGCCACGCTCATGTCCGCGGCGGCCTGCGCCGCCCCCGAGCAGGAGAACGACACCACCACCGAGAGCGGGGTGGACGCGGCAGCCGCCACCTCGGCCGAGGACTTCGGTGGCCTGGACGAGCTCGTCCGGGCCGCCCAGGACGAGGGCGAGCTCAACGTCATCGCCCTCCCGCCGGACTGGGCCAACTACGGCGAGGTGATCTCGACCTTCGAGGAGAAGTACGACATCGAGGTCAACTCCGCCCAGCCGGACGCTGCCTCGCAGGATGAGATCAACGCGGCCAACGAGCTCGCCGGCACCGACCGCGCGCCCGACGTCTTCGACCTCGGCCAGTCGGTCGCCCTCGCCAACACCGACATGTTCGCGCCCTATCAGGTCGCGACGTGGGACGACATCCCCGAGGAGTTCAAGGACCCGGACGGCGCCTGGGTCAACGACTACGGCGGTTACATGTCGATCGGCTACGACTCGGCCGTGGTCCCCGAGGTGACGTCGTTGTCCGACCTGCTGGAGCCCGAGTTCAAGGGCAAGGTCGCCCTCAACGGTGACCCGACGCAGGCCGGCGCGGCCTTCAGCGGCGTGATGATGGCGGCCATCGCCAACGGCGGGTCCGCCGACGACATCGCACCCGGCGTGGACTTCTTCACCGAGCTCAAGGAGGCCGGCAACTTCCTCACCGTCGACCCCGACTCGACCACCATCGAGCAGGGCACGACGCCGGTCGTCATCGACTGGGACTACCTCGGTGCGGCCGCCGCGGCCAACGTCGACACGTGGAGGACCGTCGTGCCCGAGGAGGCCGTCGTCGCCGGCTACTACTTCCAGGCCATCAACGCCGACGCGCCGAACCCGGCCGCGGCGCGGCTGTGGCAGGAGTTCCTCTACAGCGACGAGGGGCAGAACCTGTGGCTCGAGGGCGGCGCCCGCCCGGTCCGCGGCGACGCGATGGCCGAGGCCGGCACGATCGACGCCGAGCTCTGGGGTGCTCTCCCCGAGGTCAGCGGCGACCCGGTGGTCCCGACCGACGACCAGACCGTCACGGCCGGCGAGTACCTCGCAGCGAACTGGTCCAAGGCCATCCGCTGAGCGCGCCGACCACCCGTGAGGGGCGGGGACGACGGCTCGCCGTCGCCCCCGCACTCCCGCTCCTGCCGTTCCTCGTCTTCGTCCTGGTCTTCCTCGTCGTCCCGACGCTCACCGTCGTGCTCGGCGCGTTCCAGGACGAGGACGGCGCGCTGACGCTGGGCAACCTCGACGCCCTGACCAGCGAGGCAGCCGTCTCGGCGCTGAAGGGATCACTGATCCTCTCGGCGTCGACGGCGCTCCTCGGTGCGGTGCTGGGCGCTGTGCTCGCCTACCTCGTCGTCTCCCTGCCTCCCCGCAGCCTGCTGCGCCGGGGCACCCTCGCGCTGAGCGGCGTCCTCGCCCAGTTCGGGGGAGTGGTGCTCGCCTTCGCCTGGATCGCGACGATCGGCCAGGTCGGGATCGTGACGCAGCTCGTCAGCGACCTCTTCGGCGCCGATCTCTACGGCTCGGGGTGGCTCTTCGGCCTGCCGGGGCTGGTCGTCGTCTACTGCTACTTCCAGATCCCACTGATGGTGATCGTCCTCGCGCCCGCCTTCGAGGGACTGCGCCCCCAGTGGCGCGAGGCCGCGGTGAACCTCGGGGCGAGCACCTGGTCCTACTGGCGCCACGTGGCCATCCCGCTGCTGACGCCGGCCTTCCTCGGGGCGCTGCTGCTGCTCTTCGCCAACGCCTTCGCCGCCTACGCGACGGCGGCGGTCCTGGTCAGCCAGGGCCAGCCCATCGTGCCGTTGCTGATCCGGCAGGCCATCACCAGCGAGGTCATCCTGGGCCAGGCCAACGTCGGCTTCGCGCTCGCGCTGGAGATGATCGTCGTGGTCACGGTCGTGATGGTGGCCTACAGCCTGCTGCTGCGGCGTACGTCGAGGTGGATGCGATGACCCCGTCGAGGAGCTTCCGGATCGCCCGCGCGGTGCTGCTGCTGGTCTTCGCGGCCTACTTCTTCGTGCCGCTGCTGGCGATGTTCGACTTCTCCACCCAGGTCCGTGGCAGCGCCCCCGGGCGCACGTGGGACAACTGGACCTTCATGTTCCGCGACGAGGACCTGCGGTCCTCCATCGTCGCCTCGCTCCTGCTCGCGCTCCTCACCGTCGTGCTGATGATCGCCCTGCTGGTGCCGACGATGGTGTGGGTCCGGCTGCGCGTGCCCCGCGCCAAGAAGCTGATCGAGTTCCTGTGCCTGCTGCCGCTGACCATCCCGGCGCTCGTGATCGTGGTGGGCATCGGCAACGTCTACTCGTGGGTGACCTACCTGCTGGGCGACAGCGCGCTGGTGCTGACCTTCGCCTACGTCGTGCTGGTGCTGCCCTACTCGTTCCGAGCCATCGACGCCTCGCTCTCGGCGATCGACGCCACGACGCTGTCGGAGGCGGCCAGGTCGCTCGGCGCGGGCTGGTTCACCGTCGTCGTGCGGGTCATCATGCCCAACATCTCCGGCGGCATCCTCGGCGCCGCCTTCATCTCGGTGGCCCTGGTGCTCGGCGAGTACGTCTTCGCCTCGCTGCTCCGATTCGACACGCTGCCGGTGGCGATGGCCGCCCTCTACAAGAGCAACGGGCCCGCCGCCATGGCGGCCGCGCTGGCCTCGATGCTGCTGGTGTCCGCGCTGCTCGTCGGCCTCACCTTCCTCAGCCGTGACCGGCACCGACGCAACCCAGGAGCCTCTTCATGACCGACCACACCTCGTCGCACGGTCTCGCCGTCGCGCTGTCCGACCTCACCCGCGTCTACGGGCCCGTGAAGGCGCTGGACGGGTTCACCCTGGACCTCGCCCCCGGCGAGCTCGTCGCCCTGCTCGGTCCGTCGGGCTGCGGCAAGACCACCGCGCTCCGCATCCTCGCGGGCCTGGACCGGGCCACGTCGGGCACGGTGTCGGTGGGCGGCAAGGACCTGACCCGGGTGCCGGCCAGCAAGCGCGACATGGGGATGGTGTTCCAGGCCTACAGCCTCTTCCCGCACATGACGGTGATCGACAACGTCGCCTTCGGCCTCAAGATGCGCGGGCGCGACGGTGCCTCCCGGCGCACGCGGGCCGGCGACATGCTCGACCTGGTCGGCCTCGGCGAGCACGCCGACCGCTACGCCCACCAGCTCTCCGGGGGACAGCAGCAGCGCGTGGCGCTCGCCCGGGCGCTGGCGATCGAGCCGTCGGTGCTGCTGCTCGACGAGCCGCTCTCGGCCCTCGACGCCAAGGTGCGCGTGCAGCTGCGCGACGAGATCCGGCGCGTCCAGGTCGAGGTCGGGACCACGACGCTCTTCGTCACCCACGACCAGGAGGAGGCGCTCGCCGTCGCCGACCGAGTCGGGGTGATGAACGCCGGTCGCCTCGAGCAGCTGGCCCCGCCCGCAGAGCTCTACTCCGCCCCGGCCAGCCGCTTCGTCGGGGAGTTCGTCGGACTCAGCAACCGGCTGCCGGCCGAGGTCAGGGACGGCGTGGCCGCCCTGCTCGGACGCGAGGTGCCGGTGCTGCCCGGATCGACGACGGGCGCGGGGCACGCGCTCGTCCGTCCCGAGTCGGTGTCGGTCGTGGCCGACGCCGCGGGGACGGCCACCGTGGCGACCGTGATGTTCCTCGGCCCGCTGTCGCGGGTCACCAGCACCCTGGCCGACGGGACGGACGTCGTCGCCCAGCTGGCCAGCTCGGACGCGCTGCGGCTGCAGCCCGGCGACGCCGTACGCCTCGAGGTGGCGCCGACGCCGGTGCTGGTCGTGGCCTGACTACTTCCAGGGCGCGACGAGGGCGGCGAGGTCGGGTGAGAGCTCCTTCTGCAGGAGCGGCCCGAAGGTCACCCGGTGCACGCCCATGACCTGGAGGTCCTCCAGCGATCCGGCGGCGGAGCCCTTGCGGGGGTTGGCGATGACGTTCACCGGACCCGACAGGGCGTCCAGGAGCCGCTGGAGCGAGGGCGCGTCCGGGGCACCGACGGGGTAGGAGCACCGTGAGCCCGCCTCCTCGCACGCCAGCATCCGGGTGATCGCCTCGGCCACCGGGTCCTCGAACCGTTCGGCCTTGATGAAGGCGTCCGTGCGGGCGTTGATCACGAGGTCGACCCCTGCCGCGTCGGCCGCCTGGCGCAGCCCGCCGATGTAGTCGGCGTGCTCGGCGACCGACCGCAGCCGACCGCCCTCGGAGTGCACGGTGTCCTCGACGTTGAGGCCGACGGCCCCGGCCTCGAGCAGGCGCTCGACCAGCTCGGCGGGTGGGACGCCGTAGCCGGCCTCCATGTCCGCGGTGACCGGCACGTCGGGCACCGCGGAGCAGATGCGGCGTACGCCGTCGAGGGCGTCGTCGATCGTCATGTCCTCGTTGTCGCCCTGCCCGCGCGAGTCGGCGAGCGGGTGGCTGCCGATGCTCAGGGCGGCGAAGCCGGCGTCGGCGACGACGCGGGCCGACCAGGCGTCCCAGACGTTGGGCAGGACCAGCGTGGAGCCGGTGTGGTGGAGCTCGAGCAGGGTGGTGGCGCGAGTGGCGGTGTCCATGTCCCGAGGCTCCCACGGTGCTGGGCGCGAGAACAGGGCGGGCATAGATGCTGCGGGTCGCGCGTTCAACCGGCGTGGAGGTCTGGGACTCGCTCGTCGTCGGCGCCGGCCAGGCCGGCCTCGCGTCGTCGTACTTCCTGCGACGTCGCGGGATCGAGCACCGGGTGCTCGACGCCAACCCCCGTGCCGGGGGCGCGTGGCAGCACCGCTGGGAGTCGCTCGGCATGGACGACGTGCACGGTGTCGCGGACCTGCCCGGCTCCGAGGCGCCGCGGGTCTCACGGCTGCCGGCCAACGTCGTCGTGCCGGACTACTTCGACGACTACGAGCGACGCCACGACCTGCCGGTGGTGCGGCCGGTGCGCGTCGATCGTGTCGACAGCGAGGGTGACCTGCTGGTCGTGCGGACCGACCGCGGGGAGTGGCGCACCCGCACCCTGGTCAACGCGAGCGGCACCTGGACCCGGCCGTTCGTGCCCTACTACCCGGGCATCGACACGTTCGCGGGGGAGCAGGTGCACACCGCGGACTACCCCGGGCCCGCGCACTTCCGCGGCCGCCGGGTGCTGGTCGTGGGTGGTGGCGCGTCCGCGGTGCAGCACCTCGGTGAGCTCGCGCCGGTGGCCGACACAATCTGGGTCACGCGGCGCGAGCCGGTGTGGCGCGAGGGCTTCGACGCCGAAGCCGGGCTCGCCGCGGTGACCGCGGTCGAGGAGCGCGTACGCCGTGGGCTGCCGCCGGCGAGCGTGGTCAGCGTGACCGGGCTGGCGCTGCGGCCCCAGGAGCAGGAGGCGGCCCAGCTCGGGGCGTACGACCGGCTGCCGGTGTTCGCGCGCATCGAGGCCGACGGCGTCCGCTGGGCAGACGGCCGCTTCGAGGCCGTCGACGCGATCGTGTGGGCCACCGGGTTCCGTCCCGCGCTCGACCACCTCGCGCCGCTGGGCCTGCGCTCGCACGAGGGCGGGATCGCCCTCGAGCCGGTGCGCGGCAACGTCCAGGGCGCGACGACTGCCGTGCGGGACCCGCGGGTGCAGCTGGTCGGCTACGGCCCCTCGGCCAGCACCGTCGGCGCCTCCCGGGCGGGTCGCCAGGCGGCCCTCGCGGTCTCGCGGCACCTGGCCGCGGTCGCCGCCTGACCTCGAGTCGGGCAAGGCTGGACAAACCTTCACCACCCGTGGGGCACACTCGAGGAATGAAGGGACGGGGGCGTCACCGTGCAGCGGCGGTGGCCTGCGCTCTCGTCGCCTCCGCCTGCACCTCCGCGCCCGCTGGCGCCCCGGGCGACCGGGCCGAACCGTCCGATCCCACGACGAGCAGCACCGCCACCGCCCAGCCGGTCCGCGAGGGCGAGGTCACCCTGGCGTTCGGTGGTGACGTCCACTTCGAGGGAGGGGTGGCGCAGCTCCTCGAGCGTCCGCGCGAGGGTCTGGGTGCGATCGGACGGACGCTGCGCGCCGCCGACGTCGCGATGGTCAACCTCGAGACGCCCGTGACCCAGCGCGGGAGCCAGGACCCCAAGGAGCTCGAGTTCGCCGGCGACCGCTACTGGTTCCGCACCGGCCCGCGGGCCATCGACGTGCTGGACGCGGCTGGTGTCGACGTCGTCAGCGTCGCCAACAACCACGCCGGCGACTACGGAGCCGTCGGGCTCCAGGACACCCTTGCCGCCGGGCGGCAGGGCGGCATCGCGATGGTGGGCGCCGGTAGGGGCGCCGCGGCGTACGCCCCGCACGTCGTCGGGGTGGGCGACCTGGAGGTCGCGTTCCTCGCCGCCGACGGGGTCCAGCGCGAGGGATCCAGCGACGTGTGGTCGGCCCGCCCGGGCGCCCTCGGCACCGCCTCCGCCCGCGGGAGCAACGCCGCCGCGCTGGTCTCCGCGGTCGAGGCCGCATCGGCGCAGGACCAGCTCGTCGTGGTCTACCTCCACTGGGGCAAGGAGTACGAGTCGTGCCCCACCCACTCGCAGCGCCTGCTCGCCCGCGACCTCGCCGACGCCGGCGCCGACGTGGTGGTGGGCAGCCACTCGCACGTCCTCGGCGGTGCCGGCTGGGCAGGTGACGCGCTCGTGGCGTACGGCCTGGGCAATTTCGTCTGGTACCACGATCGCCAGGCCCAGACCGGCGTGCTGTCGGTGACCCTCGACGCCGACGGCGTGGTCGCGAAGTCGTGGACGCCCGCCCGGATCTCGCCGGTCGACGGCCGACCGGTGCCGGTGACGGGAGCAGACCGCGCGCAGGCCGTCGCGGACTTCCGCGCGCGCCAGCGCTGCACCGGTCTCGCCGCCGAGCGTGGTGACGCGCAGGCGGACGACCCGGCGTACGAGTCGTCGGTCAGCCGGATCGACGCCGACCTCGCCCAGCGGATGCGACGCAGCCACCGGCCCGGCTGTCCGGTGCCGCTGCGCGACCTGCGCTACCTGCAGATGACGCACCGCGACTTCGACGGCCGCGCCCGCACCGGCGAGATGGTCGTCCACCGACGCTTCGCCGGTCAGGTGCGCGGGCTCTTCGGTCGTCTGTACGCCGCAGGCTGGCCGATCGCGCGGATGCGGCTCGTCGACGACTACCGCGCCGACGACGACCTGTCGATGGCGGCGAACAACACGTCGGGCTTCAACTGCCGCCGCGTCGCGGGGCAGACCAACTGGTCGCAGCACGCCTACGGCGAGTCGATCGACATCAACCCCGTCCAGAACCCCTACGTCCGGGCGGGACGCGTCGATCCACCCGCCGGTCGCCCGTACGTCGGGATCGACCGGAGCCGCTCGGCCCCCTTCCGGCTCGGCGTGATCAAGAACGAGGACCTGGTGGTGAAGGCCTTCGACCGCATCGGCTGGGAGTGGGGCGGCTACTGGGTCAGCTCGAAGGACTACCAGCACTTCGCGGCTCCCTGACGACTGTCACGGAGCAGCTCCGAGCGGCCTCGCTATCCTGACCGTCATGGGGGAGATCGAGAACCGCCCGCACGACCCGTCGCAGATGCGCATCTCCGACGCCGACCGCCAGCGCGTCGCGGACGTGCTGCGCGACGCGGCGGGCGAGGGTCGCCTCGACCTCGACGAGCTCGAGGAGCGGCTGGAGCTGACCTTCGCCGCCAAGACGTACGGCGAGCTGGTGCCGATCACCCTCGACCTCCAGGCCGCCGGACCGGTCACGCCGCCGGCCGGCGCTCCCGTGCGGCGTACGCCGTCCGGGGTGCCCGCTGTCGGCCACACCTCGTCGACGGCGATCATGGGCGACTGCACGCGCCGCGGCGTGTGGCACGTGCCGGAGCACCACTCGGCGTTCTCGCTGATGGGCAGCGTGACGCTGGACCTGCGCGAGGCGATCCTCGCCGGGCCGCACATCCAGATCAACGCCAGCGCGATCATGGGCGACGTGAAGATCCTGGTCCCCGCGCACATGCACGTCGTCGTCGACGGCACGCCGATCATGGGCGACTACGGCCAGGGCAAGGACCGGGTGCCGGCCGCGGTGGGTCCCGACTCGCCGACCGTGCGGGTGCGCGGCGTCGCGCTCATGGGCTCGGTGCAGGTGCAGCGCCTGCCCGCGCCCGGTACGCCCCGCAAGTACCTCGGCACCTACTGAGGAGCTAGTGGGGGACCTGCTGACGGGTCCGCCTGCGCGAGCGCGCCGGCGCCGCGGTGGACCCGCGCACCACCAGGTGCGTGGGCAGCGTGACCCGGTCCTGGGCCAGGTGGTGGCCGGCGAGGAGGTCGAGCACCATCGTGCTCGCCGCCCGCGCCTGGTCGACCACGTGCTGGTCGATGGTCGTGATGTCGAACAGCGCGCCGAGCTCGTGCCCGTCGACGCCGATCAGGGACACGTCGTCCGCTACGCGCAGTCCGTGACTGCGCAGCGTGGTGGTCGCGGCCACGGCGATGTCGTCGGAGTAGCAGAAGACCGCGGTCGGCGGGTCGGGGAGCGCTAGCAGCTGCTCCATGCCCACGGCGCCCGCGTCGACGCCATACGCGGCCGTCACCACGAGCGCGGGGTCGAGCGGCAGGCCGTGGTGCGCGAGCGCCTCGAGGAAGCCGGCGCGCCGGTGGGCGTCGCTGGCCCACGTGGCACCGTCGGTGTCGCTGGTGCGGATCATGCCGATGCGGGTGTGGCCCAGCGCGACGAGGTGCTCGACCGCCTCCCGGCCGATCGCCACGTCGTCGACGCTGACCGAGGGGAAGTCGCGCAGCCGCGACCCCGCGACCACTACCTCGACGCCCATCAGGTCGAGCCGTTCCTCCTCGTCGGCCCGGATGGGCAGCGTGATCAGCACGACCGCGTCGACCTTGCGGCGGGTCGGCAGGTCGCGGAAGAAGTGGCTGCGCTTCTCCTCGGTGCCGACCTGGTAGACGAGCACGTCGAGGTCGGCCTGGCGCAGCGTCGACTCGACAGTGGCGAGCATCGTGGAGGAGAACCAGCTGTCGAGGCGGGGCAGCACGACCGCCACCCGACGCGTCGCGCCGCGCAGCGAGGACGCGGCGGGGGAGACGACGTAGTCGAGCTCCTCGACCGTGGACAGCACCCGGCTGCGGGTGCGCGGACTGACGCCGGGCAGGCCGCGCAGGGCGCGTGAGACGGTGGCGATGGACACCCCCGCCCGACGCGCGACGTCGGCCATGTTGACGTGACTGGTGTGCATCCCGGGGGCGGGATCGGGCTCTTCGGGCATCAGCGTCCGCCCTTCCGCGGCGCCACTAGAGTGTGAGCGTGACCACGCCCACCACCCCGTCCCCGCTCTCGCTCGGCGTCGCCACGGCGTCGTACCAGATCGAGGGGGCGGTGGTCGAGGACGGCCGCGGCCCGTCGATCTGGGACACCTTCACCGCCGAGCCCGGCCGGGTCGTGGGCGGCGACGACGGCGCCGAGGCCTGCGACTCCTACCACCGCGTCGAGGACGACATCGCCCTGATCCGCGGCCTGGGCGTGGATGCCTACCGCTTCTCCCTGGCGTGGCCGCGCATCCTGCCCGAGGGACGGGGCCGCGTGGAGACGCGCGGGCTGGACTACTACGAGCGTCTCGTCGACGGGCTGCTGGAGGCCGGTGTCGAGCCGGTGGCCACGCTCTACCACTGGGACCTGCCGCAGGCACTGGAGGACGAGGGCGGCTGGCTCGCGCGCAGCACCGCGGAGGCGTTCGTCGAGTACGCCGGTGTGGTGCACCAGCGCCTCGGTGACCGGGTGACGTCGTGGGCGACCCACAACGAGCCGTGGTGCGCGGCCTACCTCGGCTACGCCGCAGGCGTGCACGCGCCGGGTCGCCGTGAGGGCGCAGCCGGGCACCGGGCCGCCCACCACCTGCTGCTGGGTCACGCCTGGGCCCGCGAGGCGCTGCCGGGCGCGCACGTCGGGATCGTGCTCAACCTGGCGCCCGTCTGGCCGGAGACGCCCGAGGCCGCGGACGTCGCCGACGGCGTCGACGCGATCCGCAACCGCGTCTGGCTGGGGCCGCTGGTCGACGGGGCGTACGACGAGCGCCTGCTCGCGATCGCGCCCGTCCTGTCCGACCCCGAGCTCGTCCGCCCCGGCGACCTCGACGCGATCAAGGGCTCCGCAGACTGGCTCGGCATCAACTACTACACGCCGATCCGTCCGGCCCTGGGGACCGGCGAGGGCGAGCACCCCGAGCAGGGTGCCTACCCCGGCGTCGAGCGGCTCGACCTGGTGGTGCGCGAGCCGCGCACCGACATCGGCTGGGAGGTCGAGCCCCGCGGCCTCGAGGAGCTGCTGGTCGAGACCCACCGCCGCACCGGGCTGCCGCTGGTCATCACTGAGAACGGCGCCGCGTGCGCGGACGCCGAGGTCGTCGACGGCCGGGTCGAGGACACCGACCGCATCGACTACCTCCGCGGCCACCTGGCCGCGGTGGACCGTGCGCGGGAGGCCGGCGCCGACGTGCGCGGCTACTTCGTGTGGACCCTCCTCGACAACTTCGAGTGGGCCGAGGGGTACGCCAAGAAGTTCGGTCTGGTGCACGTCGACCGGTCCTCTCCGTCTCTCACGCGGACGCCCAAGGCGTCCTACCACTGGTTCGCCGAGCAGGTGGCGGCGCCCGCTCAGGGGCGTGGCGCCGCCGGCCTGCTCACCCCTTGACGCTGCCGGCCAGCAGGCCGCGCACGAAGTAGCGCTGCAGCGACAGGAACACGATCAGCGGGACCACCAGGGAGACGAACGCTCCTGCCGAGAGCAGGTGCCAGTCCTCGCCCCGCTGGCCGGCCAGGGCCGCCAGGCGCACCGTCAACGGGGACACCGACGGGTTGCCGCCGGCGAAGACGAGCGCGACCAGGAGGTCGTTCCAGACCCACAGGAACTGGAAGATGCCGAACGCCGCGATCGCGGGCGTCATCAGCGGGAGCATGATCTTGGAGAAGATCTGCACGTGCCCGGCGCCGTCGACGCGGGCGGACTCGATCAGTTCCCCGGGGATCTCGCGCATGAAGTTGTGCAGCAGGAAGATCGCGAGCGGCAGCGCGAAGATCGTGTGCGAGAGCCACACGGTGTAGAAGCCGCCGCCAGGGGCATCGTTGCCCGCCAGCGGCATCAGGTTGAACGGCGGGTCCACGTAGAGCCGCAGCAACGGGATCATCGTCACCTGGATGGGGACGATCTGCAGCGCGAAGACCGCGACGAAGAGCGTGTCGCGTCCCTTGAACGGGATCCACGCGAAGGCGTACGCCGCCATCACGGCCAGGCTGATCGGGATCAGGACCGCGGGGATCGTGATGACCACCGAGTTGATCATGTAGGTCGCCAGGTCGATGTCCGCACCGCTGATGACCTGCCGGTAGGAGTCGAGCGTGAACTGCGGGTCGGTGAGCGCGTTCCACCAGCCGTTGGTCTTGACCTCTCCCTCCGGACGGAACGAGGAGACCAGGAGGCCGAACGTGGGCAGGGTCCACACGATCGCGATGACGATCGCGGCGGCCGAGGCCCAGCGTCCGGAGAGGCTCTCCCGGGCCGCGCTGCTCGCGCTCTTGGGGGGAGCGGTCTTGAGCCCGGCCTGCGGAGCCGTGGGTGTCGTGGTGGTCATCGTGCCTCCAGTCGACGCATCTGACGGATGTTGTAGACGACGATCGGCGTCACGAGGACGAAGATCAGCGTCGCGAGCGCCGCACCCAGGCCGAAGTCGAAGGAGCGGAAGCTCTGGACGTAGAACTCGTAGGCCAGGACGCTCGTGCCGAACTGACCACCCGTGGCGGTGCGGACGATGTCGAACACCTTGAGCGTGGTGATGCTGATCGTGGTGAGCACGACGATGAGCGACGGTCGGATGCTCGGGACCGTGATGTAGCGGAAGAGCTTGAGCCCGTTGACCCCGTCGAGCTTGGCCGCCTCGACGATGTCGTCCGGGATCGCCTTGATCGCCGCCGACAGGATCGTCATCGCGAAGCCCGCCTGGACCCAGACGATGATCACGATGAGGAACAGCGTGTTCCACGGCTCGGTGAGCAGGAAGCGGTAGGTGTCGAAGCCGACCGCCTTGAGCATCGCGTTGAGGACGCCGATCTGGTCCTGGTCGGAGCCCTTGTAGTCGTACATGAACTTCCAGATGATCGACGCACCGACCAGCGAGATCGCCATCGGCAGGAAGATCAGCGCCTTGGCGAACTTCTCGAAGCGCGACCGGTCGATGAGGACCGCGTAGACCAGGCCGATGGTCGTCGCGACCAGCGGCGTGAGCACCACCCACAGGGCAGTGTTCTGGAGGACCTGGAGCAGGTCACCGTTGGTGAAGATCGTGCGGTAGTTGTCCAGTCCGACGAAGTTGCCGCCCTCGCCACCGAGGATCGGTTGGTAGGACGAGCCGAAGAAGGACTGGTAGATGGTGCCGGCCGCGGGGTAGAGCAGTCCCACGGCGATCAGCAGCAGCGAGGGGGCGATGAAGGCGGCGGCCTGGACCCGCTCGCCGTTGCGCGAGCGCAGCCGGGCGGTGAGGACCAGGATCAGGCCGGTCACGGCGAAGAAGAGCACGACGGCGATCGCCATCTGGACGAGCTTGTCAGTGGATGTCATCCGGACCTCCTGGTTCGGGGGAGGGAGAACGGGGCGCCCGGGCCTCGGCCCGGGCGCCCCGCTCGCCTGGTCAGCTGGGCCAGGAGTCCTCGATGTTGTCGAGGGTGGTCTGGGTGTCAGCACCCGTGATCCAGTTGGTCATCTCCGACCAGAACGAACCGGCACCGACAGCACCCGGCATCTGGTCCGAACCGTCGAAGCGGAAGACCGCCTCGGGGTCCTGGAGGATCTCCGCGGAGAGCTGGTCGATCGGGCTCTTCAGGTTGGCGATGTCGAGCCCGGTGTTGGCGCTCACCCATCCGCCCGGGGTGGCGATGGCCTTCTCGTTGGCCCACACGTCGGAGGACAGGTAGGTCTGGAACGCCTGGACCTCGGTGCGGTCCGAGAACGCCGCCACGAACTCGCCGCCGCCGAGGACGGGGGTGCCGAACTCGTCGCTGGTGGTCGGGAGGTAGAAGGCGAACACGTCGCCGTTCTCCGACACGTCGGTGCCCTCGGGCCACTGGGCGGCGTAGAAGGACGCCTGGCGGTGCAGGCCGCACTCACCGTCGAGGATCGGCAGGCCGCCCTCCTGGAACGCGGTGGTCGCGATCGACTTCACGTCGCCGATGCCGCCGTTGACGTAGTCGGCGTTCTTGAGGATGCCGCCGACGCGGTCGAGCGACTCGACGATGGCCGGGTCGTTGAAGGGGATCTCGTGGTTGACCCACTGGTCGTAGACGTCGGGGCCTGCGTCGCGCAGGACGGCGTCCTCGAGCCAATCGGTGGTCGGCCACCCGGTCGCGTCACCGGACTCGATGCCGGCGCACCAGGGCTTGACGCCCGCGTCGACCATGTCGTCGGAGAGCGCGAGCATGTCGTCCCACGTCTCCGGGACCTCCCAGCCGTTCTCCTCGAACTGGCCGGGGGAGTACCAGACGAACGACTTCACGTTGGCGCCGAGCGGAGCGGCGTAGAAGGTGTCGTCGACCGTTCCGTAGGACTTCCAGTCCTCGCCGAAGAACTCGTCCACGTTCTCCGAGACCGGGTCGGGCGCCTCCACGACGGCGTCGGTGTCACGGACCAGGGTCTGCAGCAGGCCGGGCTGCGGGATGTAGGCGATGTCGGGGGCGTTGCCGCCCTGCACGCGCACGACGAGCTGGGCCTCGAACTCCGAGGAGCCCTCGTAGGCCACGGTGGCGCCGGTGCACTCCTCGAAGACCTTGTAGGACTCCTTGTGGACCGCATCCTCGGGCGCGATGATCGAGGTGTAGACGCTCACCTCCTTGCCGGTGAGGTCTCCGAACTGCTCGAGCTGGGCGCACTCGGCCTGGCCGGCGCCGGGAGCTTCTCCGCTGACCTCGCCGCCGCCACCGTCGCCACTGTCGTCGGCGCAGGCTGCGAGTCCGAGGCTCGACATCGCGATGACCGCGATGGTGGCCAGTCCCTTGCGGGTCCGTTGGTTCTTCATTCGACGTTTCCCTCTCCTTGGGTGCGGCCACGGCTGGTGAGGTGCCTGGCGCGTCAATCCGGGTGCGATGACCGCCACTGGTGTGACACCCATCACGAAGATGAAAACGTTTGCGCACAGTTTCGTCAACGGTGGCTCGGGTCACGGTTGGGTAACTCTGGACCAGTGGGCGTCCGCCGGACGGCTGCCGGTGACGGCGTCGCCGCAGAAGGCTAGAGTGTCGACCTGTGTGACACGCATCACGCGCGTCCGCAGCACACCTTCCACTCGGATCGTCCGGCACGTACCTGCCGGTGAAGGAGAAGAACAGCTATGGCATCAGTGACGTTCGACAAGGCCCAGCGGTGGTATCCCGGGGCCGACGAGCCGGCAGTCCCCGGCATCAGCCTCGAGATCAAGGACGGCGAGTTCATGGTGCTCGTCGGCCCGTCGGGCTGCGGCAAGTCCACCACCCTGCGCATGCTCGCCGGCCTCGAGGAGGTCAACGACGGGCAGATCTACATCGGTGACCGCGACGTCACCAACGTCCCGCCCAAGGACCGCGACATCGCGATGGTGTTCCAGAACTACGCCCTCTACCCGCACATGTCGGTCGAGGAGAACATGGCGTTCTCGCTCAAGATGGCCAAGGTCCCCGCCGAGGAGCGCAAGCAGCGCGTGGCCAAGGCAGCGGAGATCCTCGGCCTGACCGAGTTCCTCCAGCGCAAGCCCAAGGCCCTCTCCGGTGGTCAGCGCCAGCGCGTGGCGATGGGTCGCGCGATCGTCCGCGCCCCGCAGGTCTTCTGCATGGACGAGCCGCTGTCCAACCTCGACGCGAAGATGCGCGTGCAGACCCGCACCGACATCGCCCGCCTCCAGCAGGACCTCGGCGTCACCACCGTCTACGTCACCCACGACCAGGTCGAGGCGATGACGATGGGCGACCGCGTGGCCGTCATGAAGCTCGGCGTGCTGCAGCAGGTCGACACCCCGCTCAAGCTCTACGACAAGCCCGCCAACCTCTTCGTCGCCGGCTTCATCGGCTCGCCGCAGATGAACCTCCTCGAGGGCATCGCTGCCGAGGACGGCACCGTCAAGGTCGGCGGCTACGCCGTGCCGGTCGACCCGACCGCCGAGCGCAAGATGAAGGGCCGCGTCACGGTCGGCGTACGCCCCGAGAACTGGCGCCTGGTCACGGCCGAGGAGGGCGGTCTGCCCGTCAAGGTCACGGTCGTGGAGGAGCTCGGCGCCGACAGCTTCGTCTACGGCACGTGCGACGTGGAGGGCGTGCCCTCCAACGTGATCGTCCGGATCGCCGGGCGCCACCACCCGCAGAAGGGCGAGATCCTGCACGTCACCACGGACCCCGAGCACGTCCACGCTTTCGACACCGAGACCGGTGAGCGCCTGTCCGACTGAGCGTCCCCGGTCCGTGGCGCGCGGGTCCGACCGACCCGCGCGCCGCGACCCGGCGCCATCGCACAGCGCGTCCCCTCCACCCACGTGACCTCCCGTGACCCGGGTCCCGACCCGGGCTTCGCCGCCCGGCTCGAGGCCCACCTGCCCGACCTCCGCGCCACGCTCGAGCGTGTCTACGGCGACGCCGCGCCAGACGTCGCCGAGCGCCTCGTCGCGATCGCGCGTGCGGCCCACGCCGAGCGCCCCGACGACCTGCGCGCGCTCGACGACCTGCGCCTGCGCGAGCCGGACTGGTTCCAGCGACCCTCGATGGTCGGCTACGCCGCCTATGCCGACCGCTTCGCCGGCACCCTCCGTGGGGTCGGTGAGCGGGCGGCGTACCTCCGCGACCTCGGGGTGGGCTACCTCCACCTGATGCCGCTGCTGACGCCCCGCCCGGCACCCAACGACGGCGGCTACGCCGTCATGGACTACCGCTCCGTGCGCCCCGACCTCGGTGACGTCGACGACCTGCGCGCGCTCACCACGACGCTGCGCGCCGAGGGAATCAGCCTGTGCCTGGACCTGGTGCTCAACCACGTGGCCCGTGAGCACGCGTGGGCCGCGGCGGCGCGCGCCGGCGACCGGGACCGGCGCGCCTACTTCCACGTCCACGAGGACCGTGCGGTGCCCGATGCCTACGAGGCCACGCTGCCGGAGGTCTTCCCCGACTTCGCGCCCGGCAACTTCACCTTCGACGACGAGCTCGACGCCTGGGTGTGGACCACCTTCAACGACTACCAGTGGGACCTCGACTGGTCGAACCCCGCCGTGCTGTGCGAGTTCGCCGACATCATCCTGGCCCTGGCCAACGTGGGCGTCGAGGTGTTCCGGCTCGACGCGATCGCGTTCCTGTGGAAGCGGCTGGGCACCGACTGCCAGAACCAGCCGGAGGTGCACGAGCTGACCCGGGCGCTGCGCACGGTGGCCCGGGTGGCCGCGCCCGCCGTGGCCTTCAAGGCCGAGGCGATCGTCGGCCCGGCGGACCTCCCGGCCTACCTCGGCGTCGGCGAGCACGCCGGTCGGGTGAGCGACCTGGCCTACCACAACGGGCTGATGGTCCAGATCTGGTCGATGCTCGCCTCGGGGGAGGTGGGGCTGGCGACCCACGCCCTCCAGCAGCTGCCGCAGCCGCCGTCCACCACCGCCTGGATCACCTACGTCCGGTGCCACGACGACATCGGCTGGGCGATCGCCGACGATGACGCCCGCGCGGTCGGCATCGACCCCTCCGCGCACCGCCGCTTCCTGTCCGACTGGTACAACGGGTCGTTCCCCGGATCGTGGGCGCGCGGCCTGGTCTTCCAGCACAACGAGGCGACCGGCGATCGGCGCATCTCCGGCAGCACCGCGTCCCTCGCGGGGCTCGAGGCCGGCGATCCGGGCGCGGCGGCGCGGATCCTGCTGGCCTACGCCGTCGTGTGCTCCTTCGGGGGCATCCCGGTGGTCTGGATGGGCGACGAGATCGGCCTGCTCAACGACGCCGGCTGGGCCGACGACCCCGCCCATGCCGACGACAACCGCTGGGTCCACCGTCCCCGGATGCCGTGGGAGGTCGTCGCGGCGGGGAAGGACCCGCACGGCGTCACGGCCGGGCTGCGGCACCTGCTCGGCGTACGCGCGAGCCTGCCGCACCTGCACGCCGCCTTGCCCACCGAGATCTGGGACCCCCGCGACCCGCGGGTGCTGCTGGTCGTGCGCCGCCATCCCGACGGCCCCCTGCTGGCCGCGCACAACGTGTCGGGCGAGGAGGCCTGGGTGGCCGCCGACGTCCTGCTGTGGCTCGGCCTCGACCCCGACGACCTGCGCGACGCGCTGACGGGTGCGGCGCCGTCGGTGCACGACGGTGCCGTACGACTCGCGCCGTACGCCGCGGCCTGGCTGCACGCCGAATCCTGAAGCGCCTACTGACACGGCTCCTGACCTGGCGGGGCCCCGCGAGCAGTGCTCGCGGGGCCCCGGTTCCGCGCCGACCTGCGGGGCCGGACGTGCGTGGTGCGGGTCAGGTCAGGTCAGGTCAGGTGGTGGCCTGGTCCGAGGCCGGCTTGACCTCGTCCTGGGCGTGCCCGACCTCCTCGGCCTTCGCCATCGCGTTGCCGCCGGGGATGATGCCGGCGTTGTCGCTGTCGATGGTGAGGTTCTCACCGGTGGCCGGGTCGAAGAGGTGGATCTTGCGGGCATCGACCCAGATCGTGGCCTCGTCGCCCTCGGCGATCCGGCTGGCACCGTCGAGGGAGACCACCAGCTGCGTGCGCAGCGACTCGCCGTCGAGGTCCTTCTCGAGCTGGGTGAGCTGCTCGCGCACTTCGTCCGGTGCCTCGAAGGGGATGTAGGCGTAGGCCTCGTTGCCGAGCCACTCCACCACGTCGACGGTGGCCTTGAAGGTCGCCTCGTCGGTGACCTTGTCGGCGTCCACGACCGAGGCGTCCTCGAAGTGGTCGGGTCGGATGCCCGCGATCAGCAGGCCCTTGCCCTGGGCCTTCGCGGCTCGCTCCTCGGGGATCGTCACCGTGCCGAACGGCAGCTCGACGCGGTTGCCGTCGACCTTCGCGGGCAGGAAGTTCATCGGCGGGGAGCCGATGAAGCCGGCGACGAAGAGGTTGGCGGGGTTCTCGTAGAGCTCGCGCGGCGTGGCGTGCTGCTGGAGCACGCCACGCTTGAGCACCGCGACCCGGTCGCCCAGCGTCATCGCCTCGGTCTGGTCGTGGGTGACGTAGACCGTGGTGATGCCCAGGCGCTTCTGGAGCCGGGAGATCTCGGTGCGCATCTGCCCGCGGAGCTTGGCGTCGAGGTTGGACAGCGGCTCGTCGAAGAGGAACGCCTCCGCGTCGCGCACGATCGCCCGCCCCATCGCCACGCGCTGGCGCTGGCCGCCCGACAGGTTGCCGGGCTTGCGCTCGAGGTGCTCGTCGAGCTCGAGCGTCTTGGATGCCTCGCGCACCTTCTCGTCGACCTCGGAGTCCGACTTGTTGGCCAGCCGCAGCGGGAACGCGATGTTCTCGTAGACGGTGAGGTGGGGGTAGAGCGCGTAGTTCTGGAACACCATCGACAGGTTGCGGTCGCGCGGGGCGAGGTCGTTGACCTTCTTGCCGCCGATCATCATGTCTCCGTCGGTGATGTCCTCCAGGCCCACGATCATCCGCAGGAGCGTGGACTTCCCGCAGCCCGAGGGCCCGACGAGGATCAGGAACTCGCCGTCCTCCACGTCGATGCTCACGTCGTTGACGGCGGGGAAGCCGTCGCCGTACTGCTTGACGATGTTCTTCATCTCGATGGCAGCCATGAGCTGATCACCCCTTCACTGCGCCGGAGGTGAGGCCGGCGACGATCTTGCGCTGGAACAGCAGGACGATGACGATCACCGGCAGTGTGACGATGACCGACGCCGTCGCGAGCTGCGCGTACGGCGGGTTGAACGGGTCGGGTCCGACGAAGAACGACATCTGTGCCGGCACCGTCCGCGAGGACGTGGTGGAGGTGAGCGAGATCGCGAGGACGAACTCGTTCCACGCGAAGAAGAAGGTCAGGATCGCCGCGGTGAAGACGCCGGGTGCGGCGAGCGGGACGATGACCTTGCGGAAGGCCTGCCACGACGTGGCGCCGTCGACCTGGGCGGCCTGCTCCATCTCCCACGGGATCTCGCGGAAGAAGGCGGAGAGGGTCCAGATCGCCAGCGGCAGCGTGAACGACATGTAGGGGATGACCAGGCCGGGCCAGGTGTTGAAGAGCCCGAACGTGGTCCACATGTCGAAGAGCGGACCCACCAGCGCCACGACCGGGAACATCGCGATCGCGAGGGCGAGGGAGAGCACCAGGCGCTTGCCCTTGAACTCCAGGCGGGCGATGGCGTACGCCGCCAGCGTGGCGAAGATGACCGACAGCAGCGTCGCGATCAGCGAGATGCCGAACGAGTTGATCAGCGCCCGGGTGAAGTCGGGGTTGTCGATGATCGCCTTGTAGTTGTCGAAGGTCGGCTCCTTGGGCAGGAACTGCGCGCTGCCCGCGGCCGTCTCGCCCTCGGACTTGAAGGACAGCGAGATGATCCACGCCACCGGGAACAGGCACCACAGCATGATCAGGGCGAACCCGATCCAGGTGCCGACAGCGGTCTTGCCGCTCGTGTTGCCTGCCATCAGCCCTCACCCCTCGCCTGGGCCAGGTCGACCCGGAACAGCTTCACGATCAGCCATGCCAGGAGCAGCACGGACAGGAACAGCAGCACCGACATCGCCGAGCCGAGGCCCAGCTGCATCTGCTCGATGACCTGGCGGTAGGTGAGGAACGAGATCGACTGCGTCCCCTCCGCGCCCTTGGTCATCACGAAGATGTTGTCGAAGATGCGGTAGGCGTCGAGGGCACGGAAGAGCACCGCCACCATGATCGCCGCGCGCATGTTGGGCAGGATCACCTTGGTCAGCCGCTGCCACCAGGTGGCGCCGTCGACCTTGGCGGCCTCGAGCATGTCCTCGCTGACCTGCGCCAGCCCGGCCAGCAGCAGCAGCGCCATGAACGGCGTGGTCTTCCAGATCTCCGAGACCATGATCGCGAACATCGCGTGCCAGTAGTCACCGAACCAGTTGGTGTCCTCGGCGATCCACGGCAGCCAGCTGAACCACGCGTTGACGAAACCGTTGTTGAGCGAGAACGCGAACTGCCAGGCGAAGGCCGAGACGACCGTGATGATGCCGTAGGGGATGAGGATCGAGGTCCGCATGAGCCCGCGGGCGAAGACGATGCGGTGCATCACCATCGCGAACGCGAAGCCGATGACGAGCTCGACGGCCACGGTGACGACCATGATCAGCACCGTGGTGCCGGTGCTGAGCCAGAACTGGTCGTCGCTGAGGATCGTGAGGTAGTTGTCGACGCCCACGAACGCCCGGTCGTCCGGCGCGGTGAGCCGGTAGCGGAACAGCGACAGGTAGAGCGCCTGCAGCATCGGGTAGGCGGTGACGAGCAGCATGAGCACGACGGCCGGCGCGACGAGCTTGAGCCCGAGCCGGTTCTCCGCCGACGTGCGGTCGCTGACCACCGGCTTGCTGCCCTTGCGGTGGTCCTTGCCGGACTTCTCGGTCTCGGGTGCCACGGCGGTGCTCACAGCAGGTCACCCCCCTTCAGTACGTCCTCGATGAACGTGGTCGACCGCTCGGGGGTCTCGTCGTCGACGGACCGCGGCGGGTGCCAGATGTTCTGGATGGAGCCCGACACGTCGCTCCAGTAGGGCGTCACGGTGCGCGGCGCGGCCGCGTCGACGCTCGTCTGGAAGAGCTCGAGCAGGTCCGCCGGGAACGTCTCCTGGAGGGCCTCGTACTCGTAGCCCTCCGTGCTGGCCGGCATGTTGCCGGTCAGGTCGGCGTTGATGCCCTGGCTCTCCGGGTCGACCAGGCACTGGGCCGCCTCGAGGGCGAGCTCCTGGTCGTCGGAGTAGGCGCTGACGCCGATCCCGATGCCACCGTAGGGCGGGCGGGACTCCTCGCCCTCGACCGTCTGCGGGTAACGGGTGTAGCCGATGTCCTTGGCCACGTCCGGGGCGGTCTCGTCGTAGTTCTTGAAGATGTAGGTCCAGTTGACCAGGAACGAGCCCTGGTCGGAGCCGAAGGTCGAGCCGGCGGTGCCCTCGTTGGACACGCTCAGGTCGGCCGGGGCCGCCTCGGAGGAGGCGAGCTTCTCGATGATGCCCGCCGCCTTCTGGCCGGCCTCGTCGCCGAGGGTGATCTCGGCGTCGACGCCCTCCTCGGGGTTCTCCAGGATCGTGCCGCCCGCGCCCTCGACGAGCGCGTTGATCCACACGACGTAGCCCTCGTACTTGTTGGCCTGCACGCCGATCTTGCCGCCGTTCTCGCTGGCGGCGTCGATGATCTGGTCCCACGTGACGGGCTGCGACATGTCGATGCCGGCCTTCTCCACGAAGGACTTGCGGTACCAGAGGACCTGCGTGTTGGACCAGAACGGGAAGACCACGAGCTTGTCGTTCCAGGTGGCGGCGTCGAGGGCGCCCTGGAAGGTGCCCTGCTGCTCGAGCTGCTCACGTGCGTCCTGCGGCACCTCGGCGAGGAAGCCGGCGTCGGCGAACTCCGCGGTGAAGGGCGGGTCGAGCGACATCAGGTCGATCTCGGGGTCCTTGGCCGCGAGGCGACGGGCCAGCTGGATGCGCTGCTGGCCGGCGTCCTGGGGCAGCACCTGCGTGGAGATCGTGTAGTCGTCGGTCGAGCACTTCTCGGCGACCGCGTCCTGCCCTCCGCTGTCCGGGTTGATGTACCAGACCAGCTCGGGCGTGCCGCTGTCGCCGCCGCACGCGGCGAGCAGGCTGCTCGCGAGCGCGAGCGCGGCCATCGACCCTCCGATCCGCCTCGCTCCTGGTCGACCTCGTGTGCGGGTCGTGGATCGGGATGCCATGCGTCCTCCTCATGAGTGACTCCGGTCACTGGTCTAGCGGCTGGCGCTAGTGTTTGGCAACCGCACCACCGCCCTTCGCATGAGCCCCCGGAAGGACCTGTCGTGAGTCGCTGGATCGCGCCCGGACGCATCAACCTCATCGGTGAGCACACCGACTACAACGACGGCTTCGTCCTGCCCTTCGCCCTGGAGGCCGGCTGCACCGCCACGGTCACCGACGCGCCCGACGGCTGGGCGGTCTCCTCCGCACAGGCTCCGGGCGACGTGGTCGTGCGCCCCTCCGGCCTGGCTGACCGGGAGTCCGTGCCGGACTGGGCGGCGTACGTCCTGGGTGCGCTGTGGCTGCTCCACGACGACGGCGTGGTCGTCCCGCCGCTGCGCATCGATGTCGACTCCGACGTCCCGACCGGTGCCGGTCTGTCGTCGTCGGCGGCGCTGGTCTGCTCGGTCGTGTGCGCGCTCGACGACCACCTAGCGCTCGACCTCGGCCCCGACGGCCGGCTGGCCCTGAGCCGGCGGGTCGAGAACGACGCCGTCGGCGCTCCCACCGGCGGGATGGACCAGCTCGCCAGCCTGCGCGGGGAGGCCGGTCACGTGCTCTTCTGCGACATGCGCGACCTCACCTCGCAGGCCGTGCCCTTCGACCCCGCGGCCTCCGGGCTCGCCGTGCTGGTCGTCGACACCCGGGCGCCTCACCGCCACGCCGACGGGGAGTACGCCGCGCGCCGCGACGGCTGCGAGGAGGCCGCGCGCCGCCTCGGCGTGCCGGCGCTGCGCGACGTGACCGCCGCCGACCTCGACGCCGCGCTGGCCGAGCTGAACGACGACGAGCTGCGTCGCTTCGTGCGCCACGTGGTGACGGAGGACGACCGCGTCCTCGCGGCAGTCGAGGTGCTGCGCGAGGGCCGGGTGGAGGACCTCGGCCCTCTGCTGAGCGCCTCCCACGTCTCGATGCGCGACGACTTCCGCATCACCGTGCCCGAGGTCGACACGGCCGTCGACGCCCTCCACGAGTCGGGGGCGCTCGGCGCCCGGATGACCGGCGGCGGGTTCGGCGGCTGCGTGATCGGCCTGGTGCCCGACACGCTCCTCGACGCGGCCGCTGACGGCGTACGCCGTGCCTTCGCCGAGGCCGGCTTCGGCGAGCCGGCGCTGTTCACCGCGGCGCCGGCGGCCGGGGCGCGGTCGCTCTCCCCGGATATCCGGGGAAACTGAAGCCTCGCCCCCGAAACTTCGCACTGGAACCTCCAGGATCCCCGGATGTCCGGGGATCCCTCGAGGGTCAGGACGCCCGGTCGGCCGTCCGCGCGATCGCCTCGACGAACGTTTCGAACAGCTCCGCCGGCAGGTCGTGGCCCATGCCGTCGACCAGCAGCAGCTCGGCTCCGGGGATCGCGGAGGCGGTGGAACGGCCACCGCTGACGTGGACCATCTTGTCGGCCGTCCCGTGGATGACCAGGGCCGGCACCCGCAGGCTGCGCAGCCGCGGGGTGCGGTCGTCCTGGGTCAGGATCGCGAGCATCTGGCGCACCGCGCCGCTGGCGCTGACGCCGCGGTCGAAGGTGGCCTCGGCGCGGGTGCGGAGCACGTCGGGGTCGGACGCGTAGGCGGCGGAGCCGATCAGCGACCACATGACCAGGCTGCTCTCGACGTAGGCGTCGCGTCCTGCCTTGCGGGGAGCGATGAGCCGCGGCAGGAGCGAGGGGTGCTGCCAGCCGACCGTGCGGCGGCCCGTCGTGGAGCTGATGCTCGTCAGCGACCGCACCCGGGCGGTGTGCTCGATGGCGACGGTCTGGGCGATCATCCCGCCCATCGACACGCCCACGAGGTGCGCGGACTCCAGCCCGAGGTGGTCGAGCAGCGCGACGGCGTCGCCGGCCAGGTCCGACATCGTGTACGGCGTGGTCGCCCGGCCGGTGGCGAATGCCTTCACCAGCTGGTCCGGGCGGGCCGGGGCGTTGATCCGCGACGAGCGGCCGGTGTCGCGGTTGTCGTAGCGCACCACGTGGAAGCCGGCCGCGGCGAGGTGGGCGCAGAAGACCTCGTCCCACCACGTCATCGGCCCGCTGAGGCCCATCACGAGCAGCAGCGGCTCGCCGTCGGGGTCGCCGAAGGTCTGGTAGCACAGCTCGACCTCGGTGCCGACGGGGGCGAACAGCTCCGCCGAGACGGAAGGATCCTCGGTGCTGGGGCGACGCGGTGACATGCCTCCAGTGAACACGACGCATCACCCCAACAGGGGGAAGAGTGACCCACGTCCCCCATTCCTTGCGGGGTCTGGGCTAGGTTCGATGATTGTGACCCAGCGCACAGTGGCGTCGTTCCTGACACCGGAAGGCTTCTCCCAGCCGTCGGTGGCAGCGGTGCTGCGCGAGGGATCGCTGGTCACCGAGGCCTCGCGCTACGCCGTCCAGGCCCTCACGACCCGCGGCGCCCGGCGTCGTACGCCCTACGGCTCGCGCCCGGTGCGCGTCGGCGAGCCGGTGCTGCTGGTCCCGGGGTTCCTGGCCGGCGACTCCTCGCTCGCGCCGATGAGCCGCACCCTGCGCCACGCAGGCTTCCGCACCTACCGCGCCGACATCCGCGCCAACGTGGGGTGCACCCTGGCGGCCGCGGCCCAGCTCGAGGAGCGGCTGGAGGAGATCTCCCAGCGCCGTGGCTCGCGCGTGCGCGTCGTGGGCCACAGCCTCGGCGGCATGCTCGCGCGCGGCGTCGCGGCCCGGCGCCCCGACCTCGTGTCCGGGATCGTGACCATGGGCAGCCCGATGCTCGCTCCCGGCGCGCACCACGCGTCGCTGGCGCGGAGCGTCGACCTCCTGGTGCGGCTCAACCGCGCCGGCCTGCGCAACCTGATGGCCGAGGACTGCGTCGCCGGCCACTGCGCTCAGGAGAGCTTCGAGCAGGCGCGCGCGGTGCTGGGGGCCGACGTCGACTTCACCGCGATCTTCTCGCGCCGCGACGGCATCGTCGACTGGCGCGCGTGCGTCGACCCCGCGGCCGTCGCGGTCGAGGTGCGCTCGTCCCACGTGGGGATGGCCTTCGACCCGGTGGTGATCGCCGCGGTCGCGGTCGCGCTGCGACCGGTCAGCGCGCCGTCAGTTGTCGAAGTCGATCGTGGAGAGATCGCGTAGCTTCGAGAGCCGGTGCTCCGCGGTGATCTCGCGCACCGTCCCGCTGCGCGAGCGCATCACCAGCGAGTGCGTCGTGACGCCCTCGCCGCGGTAGCGCACGCCGCGCATCAGCTCGCCGTCGGTGATGCCGGTGGCCACGAAGAAGGCGTCGTCCCCGGTCACGAGGTCGTCGGTGCCCAGCACGAAGTCGGCGTCGAGGTTGTGCCCGGCGTCCAGCGCGCGCTGGCGTTCGTCGTCGTCCTGCGGCCAGAGCTTGCCCTGGATCTTGCCGCCGATGCACTTCATCGCGCAGGCCGCGATGATGCCCTCCGGGGTGCCACCGACGCCGAGCATCAGGTCGACGCCGGTGTCGGGGCGGGCTGCCATGATCGCGCCGGCCACGTCGCCGTCGGTGATGTACTTGATGCGCGCACCGGTCTCGCGGATGTCCTCCACCAGCCGGGCGTGGCGCGGGCGGTCGAGCAGCACGACGGTGACGTCGTGGATCGACAGGCCCTTGGCCTTCGCCACGCGGGCGATGTTCTCCTTCACCGGCAGGCGGATGTCGACGACGTCCGCGGCCTCGGGCCCGGTGACCAGCTTGTCCATGTAGAAGACCGCGCTGGGGTCGTACATCGTGCCGCGCGGCGACACCGCGAGCACCGCGATGGCGTTGTTCATGCCCTTGGCGGTCAGCGTGGTGCCGTCGATCGGGTCGACCGCGACGTCGCACTCGGGGCCGGTGCCGTCGCCGACCTCCTCGCCGTTGAAGAGCATCGGGGCGTTGTCCTTCTCGCCCTCGCCGATCACGACGGTGCCGCGCATGCCGATCGTCGAGATCATCTCGCGCATCGCCTCGACCGCCACGCCGTCGGCGTCGTTCTTGTCGCCGCGACCCACCCAGCGGCCCGCGGCCATGGCGGCCGCCTCGGTGACCCGCACCAGCTCGAGGGCGAGGTTGCGGTCGGGCTTGCCTGCAGAGGGGCTCATGGCGCGCATGTTATCGACCGCTCGCGGCGCTCAGGCACGGGCTCCGTAGCGGCTCACCGCCGTCGCCTTGGCCGACAGCCACACGTCGCGGCCGGGCGCGAGCCCGAGCTCCGCGGCCGCGGCCGGTGTGAGGTCGGCGAGCAGGTCGGGAGAGGCGTGCACCAGCAGGCGTACGGCGTCGCCGTGCGGCGCGAGGGTGGCGACCGGGCCGCGCCAGCGCAGCCGCGACGACCCCTCCGGCTCGGTCAGCGACACCGTGACCGCGTCGGGGGTGAAGGCGATCAGCTCGTCGCCGTCCGGGACGAGGTTGAGTCCGACCAGGCGCGCGACGTGGGGCGTACGCGGCTCGGCGGCGACCTCGGCCGGGGGACCGACCTGGGCCACCCGGCCCTCGTCGAGCACGAGCACCCGGTCGGCCAGGGTGACCGCGTCGATCGCGTCGTGGGTGACGAGCAGGGTGACGCCGGTGAAGTCGCGCAGGTGCTTGCCCAGCTCGTTGCGCAGCGCCATCTGGGCGGAGACGTCGAGGCCCGTGAAGGGTTCGTCGAGGAGCAGCACGTCGGGGTCGGTGGCGAGCGCTCGGGCGATGGCCACGCGCTGCGCCTGGCCGCCGGAGAGCTCGCGTGGCCTGCGGCCGGCGAGGTCGGCGATCCCGAAGCGCTCCAGCCACGCACGGGCGGTGGCGTCGGCCTCGCGCCGGCCGAGCCCGCGGGCCCGCGGTCCGAAGGCGACGTTGTCGAGGGCGGACAGGTGCGGGAAGAGGCTCTGGTCCTGGAAGACGTAGCCGACCCGGCGGCGGGGGACCGCGCGGTCGGTCCAGTCCTCGTCCCCGACCCGGACCCGCCCGGGCTCGAGGCCGGCGATCGCGCGCAGCAGCGTCGACTTGCCGGCGCCGTTGGGTCCGATGACCACCAGCACCTCGCCGGCTGCGGCGCTGACGTCGGCGGACACCCTTCCCGGGAGGTCGACCCCGACGTGGATCACCGGCCCACCGCCCAGCGCTCGCGCAGCAGCACCAGCACGCCGACCGACAGCACCAGCAGGATCAGGCTGAGGGTGCGCGCGACGGTCGGGTCGGAGTTGAGCGCGACGTAGATCAGGCTCGGCATCGTCTGGGTGGTGCCGGGGTAGTTGCCTGCGAAGGTGATCGTCGCGCCGAACTCGCCGAGGCTGCGCGCCCAGGCCAGCGCACTGCCCGCGAGCACCCCGGGCAGCGCGAGCGGCAGGGTGACGCGGCGGAAGGCGGTCCACCGGTCGGCGCCCAGTGTCGCGGCCACGACGTCGTACGACGCCCCGTGGGTGCGCAGCGCCCCCTCGACGGCGAGGACGTAGAAGGGGAGCGACACGAAGGTGTGGGCGACCACCACGCCGGAGGTCGTGTAGGGGAGCGTGAAGGGCAGGTGCTGCCCGACGAGCCCGCTGCGCCCCAGCGCGGTGACGAGCGCGACGCCCGCCACGACGGGCGGCAGGACCAGGGGGACGAGCACGAGGGCGCGCACGACGCGCCGGCCGCGGAAGTCGACGCGGGCGAGCAGCCAGGCCAGGGGGGTGCCGAGCAGGACGCAGGCCACCACGGTCAGCAGGCTGCTGAGCGCGGTGATCGCCAGCGCCTCGCGCACCACCTGCGAGCCGAGGTGCTCGGGCAGGGTGCGCCACGGGGTGGCCAGGACGAGGGTGGCGAGCGGTACGACGAGCAGCGCGACGCCCACCACGGCGGGGACGAGCAGGACCGCGGGTGCGCGGCCGAGGCGGGGCCCGGTCACGGGGCCGCGACCTCGCCGAAGCCGGCGTCGGAGAAGACCGCCCGTGCCTCCTCGCTCCGCACCAGAGCCACGAAGTCGGCCGCCAGGTCGCCCGTCGCACCGTCGGCGCCGGACAGCGGGGCGACGACGTAGGTGGTGGTGACGGCGTCGGCGTCGGCGATCGCCACCTCCGCCACGTCGTCACCGGCAGCGACGGCGTCGGTGCGGTAGACCAGCCCGGCGTCGGCCTCGCCCTGCACGACCCGCGCCAGCACGGCCTTGACGTCGACCTCCTCGCTCGCGGGCGGGGCGTCGATGCCCGCCGTGGCCAGCAGGGTCTCGGCGGCGGCGCCGCACGGCGCGGTGGAGGCGCAGACGACGTAGTCGACCCCGGAGCCGTCGAGGTCATCGAGGGACGTGATGCCGGCCGGGTTGTCGGGCGGGGTGACGACGGTGAGGCTGTTGCCCACGAAGCCGACGGGTGCCCCGGCGAGCACGCCGGCGTCGTCGGCGACACCCATCGAGGCCTCGTCCGCGGTGGCCAGCACCTGTCCCGGTGCACCGTCGGCCGCCTGCTCGGCGAGCGTGGTGGAGGAGCCGAAGACGAGCTCGACCTCGACGTCGGGGTGCTCGTCCTCGAAGGTCTCGGCCAGTTCGGTGAAGGTCTCGGTGAGGCTGGCGGCGGCCAGCACGGTGAGGGTCTGCCCGTCGTCGCCGTCGGCGCCGCACGCGGCGAGCGGCAGGAGCAGCAGGAGGGCGACGGCCGCGCGCATCACGGGACCTCGACGATCACGTTCGTCGACTTCACGCTGGCGATCGCGCGCACGCCCGGCTCGAGCCCCAGCTCGTCGGCGGCGTCGCTGCTCATCAAGGACACGACGCGGTAGGGCCCGCAGATCATCTCGACCTGGGCCATCACGTGGTCGCGCTTGACCCGGGTGACGATGCCGCTCATCCGGTTGCGCGCGCTCACCGAGCTGGCCCGGGTGCGGTCACGCTCGGCGACCTCGCCGGTCTCGGCCAGGTGCGCGGCCAGGTCGGCGAGGTCCGTGCCGGCCACGGTGGTGCGCCCGCCGTCGCGCTGCGAGGGGAGCCGGCCGGCGTCCACCCAGCGGCGTACGGTGTCGTCGCTGACGGCGAGGATCTCCGCAGCCTCCGCGATTCGGTAGGTGATCACGTCGGCAGTATGCCGCACCTGCGGTCATCACGCGCTGATTCATCCGCTGCTGCGGATGCATCGTGCCCCGCTGGCTGTCGGGCTACCGCGGGGCTGGGAGGATGGAGCCCGTGAGTGCGCAAGGACAGCCGGGCAGGTACAACCGTTCCTTCGGCGGCATGACTGGCGCACTGATCGTGACCGTGCTCTTCGTGCTCGCCTTCGTGACCTGGCGGGGACTGTTCCGCGGTGAGGTCGACGACACCCCGGTCGCCGTCGACTGGCGCGACAGCGTCGAGGTCGCGCAGCAGGCGAACCTCTCGGTCGTGCACCCGCGCGACCTGCCGGCGGGGTGGACCGCGACGAGCGTGGAGCTGGCGGCCGGCGACGACCCGCGGTGGGGCCTCGGGGTGCTCACCGACGACGGCGACTTCGTCGGCGTCCGCCAGCAGGACGCGTCGGTCGACGACCTCGTGGAGCTCTACGTCGACGAGGACGCGGACGCCGGCGACGAGGCGAGCGTGACCTCCGAGGTCGCCGACACCTGGCAGACCTTCACCGACGACGGTGGGGACACCGGCTACGCGACGGAGATCGGCGACGAGGCGCTGCTGGTCTACGGCTCCGCGCCGGCCGGGGACATCGAGGCCTTCATGGGGCTGCTGACCCGTTAGTCCTCGGGCTCGTTGCCCATCGCCTCGTCGAGCCGGGTGCGGGCACCGTCGAGCCAGGACTGGCAGACCTTGGCGAGCGCCTCGCCGCGCTCCCACAGCGCCAGCGACTCCTCGAGGGTGGTGCCACCGGCCTCGAGGGTGCGGACCACCTCGATGAGCTCCTCGCGCGCCTCCTCGTAGCTGGGCTGGTCCGGGGCGGGCTGGGTGGGAGCGTCACTCATCGGGGTCCTCCTGGACGGGGTCTGACGTGCGGGCGTCGGGCTCGACGCGGTCGGTGGTGGCGTGGATCCGGCCGTCGGCGACCCGCACCGAGACGGCCGCACCCGCGGTGGCCTGGGCGACGGACGTGACGACGTGCCCGTCGGCGTCCTGGAGCACGGCGTAGCCCCGCTGGAGGGTCGCGAGCGGCGAGAGGGCCTGGGCCCGGGCGCGCTGGTGGCCGATGTCGTCGGCGGCGCGGTCGAGGCGGTGCGAGAGCGTACGCCGGGCGCGCGCCAGCAGCTCGTCGACCTCGTCGGACCGCACGGCGAGCAGGTTGCGGGGGTCGGCCATCGCGGGTCGTGAGCGGACCTGGACGAGCCACTCCTGCTCGCGCGCGATGCGCTGGGTGATGACCTGGCGCATGCGGTCGCGGGCCCACGTCACGCCCTGCGCCTCCTCGGCCATGTCGGGAACGACCAGCTTGGCGGCGTCGGTGGGGGTGGAGGCGCGCACGTCGGCGACGAGGTCGAGCAGCGGCTGGTCGGGCTCGTGACCGATGGCGGACACCACCGGGGTGCGCATGGCGTGGACCGCGCGGATGACGGCCTCGTCGGAGAAGGGCAGCAGGTCCTCGATCGAGCCGCCACCGCGGGCGACCACGACGACGTCGACGTCCGCGTTGCGCTCGAGGCGCTGCAGCGCCTCGATCACCTCGGCCGCGCACCTCTGGCCCTGCATGGCTGCGTAGGCCACCTCGAACTGCACGGCCGGCCAGCGGCGGCGCGCGTTCTCCAGGACGTCGCGCTCCGCCGCGCTGTTGGGCGCGGTCACCAGGCCCACCCGGCCGGGGAGGAAGGGCAGGTCGCGCTTGAGCTCGGGGGCGAAGAGCCCCTCGGCGGCCAGCAGCTGCCGGCGGCGCTCGAGTCGCGCGAGCAGCTCGCCGAGGCCGACCATCTTGATCTCGCGCGCGGCCAGCGAGAACGAGCCGCGGTTGGCGTAGAAGCTGGGGCGCGCGTGGACGACCACGCTCGCCCCCTCGACCAGGGGCGGGTTCATCGAGTCGAAGAGCGAGCGGGCGCACGTGAGCGTCACCGAGATGTCGGCGACCGTGTCGCGCAGGGTCATGAAGACGGTGTTGACCCCGGGGCGCCGGTTGACCTGGGCGATCTGTCCCTCGACCCACACGCCGCCGAGCTTGTCGATCCACTGCGCCACCGCGTTGGCCACCGCGCGCACCGGGGCCGGGGACTCGGCCGTGGCGTCGCGGAGTGAGGGCACGCGGCGAGGATAGGCGAGGGGTCGGACACTGGTGGGTGGGCCCGTAGACTCGCACCCATGAGCACCGACCTCGGCCTTCCTCCCGTCCTCGACCCCGAGAGCGCGAAGAACGTGCTGCTGGCGGCCCCCCGCGGCTACTGCGCCGGCGTGGACCGGGCCGTGATCACCGTGGAGAAGGCGCTCGACCTCTATGGCGCGCCCGTCTACGTCCGCAAGCAGATCGTGCACAACAAGCACGTGGTGGCCAACCTCGAGTCGCGCGGGGCGATCTTCGTCGAGGAGCTCGACGAGGTGCCGGAGGGCCAGACCGTGGTGTTCTCCGCCCACGGTGTCTCGCCGGCGGTCCACGCGCAGGCCGCCGAGCGCAGCCTCAAGACCATCGACGCCACCTGCCCGCTGGTGACCAAGGTCCACCACGAGGCGCGCCGCTTCGCCTCCGACGACTACGACATCCTGCTCATCGGCCACGAGGGCCACGAGGAGGTCGAGGGCACCGCGGGCGAGGCGCCCGAGCACATCCAGCTGGTGCAGAGCCCCGACGACGTCGACGGCATCGTCGTACGCGATCCTGCGAAGGTGGCCTGGCTCTCGCAGACCACGCTGAGCGTCGACGAGACGCTCGAGACGGTGGCGGCGATCCGCAAGAAGTTCCCGCTGCTGCTCGACCCGCCGAGCGACGACATCTGCTACGCCACCCAGAACCGCCAGCTCGCGGTCAAGGAGATCTCGCCGTCGGCCGACCTCGTGATCGTGGTCGGCTCGCGCAACTCGTCGAACTCGGTGCGCCTGGTCGAGGTCGCCCTCGAGGCCGGCGCGAAGGCGTCCTACCTCGTCGACGACCACACCGAGATCGACGAGGCGTGGCTCGAAGGCGTCGACACGGTGTCGGTGACCTCGGGTGCGTCGGTGCCGGAGGACCTCGTCGAGGGCGTGCTCGCCTTCCTCTCCGAGCGCGGCTACCCCGATGCCAAGGCCGTGCACTCGGCGGAGGAATCGCTGATCTTCGCTCTGCCCCCGGAGCTGCGCCGCGACATGCGCGCAGCCCAGAAGGCCTGAGCAGGAGCCGGTCATGGCCCGCTACGTCGACATCCACCCCGACAACCCACAGCCGCGGCTGGTGTCCCAGGTCGTCGACGCGCTGCGCAGCGACCAGCTGATCGCCTACCCGACCGACTCGGGCTACGCCCTCGGAGCGCAGCTCGGCAACCGCGAAGGTCGTGACCGGATCCTGAAGATCCGCGAGCTCGACGACCGCCACCACTTCACGCTGATGTGCAAGGACTTCGCCCAGCTCGGGCAGTTCGTGCACGTGGAGAACTACGCGTTCCGTGCGATCAAGGCGGCCACGCCGGGGCCCTACACCTTCATCCTGCCTGCTACCGGCGAGGTGCCGAAGCGGCTGATGCACCCGAAGAAGCGCACCGTCGGGGTCCGGATCCCCGAGCACACGCTCGTGTGCGCGCTGCTTGAGGAGCTCGGCGAGCCGATCCTCACCAGCACGCTGATCCTGCCCGGCGAGACCGAGGCGCGGACCATGGGCTGGGAGATCAAGGAGGACCTCGACCACGTCGTCGACGTCGTGGTCGAGTCCGGCGAGGTCACCGCCGAGCCGACCTCGGTGATCGACTGGTCCGAGGCCGAGCCCGTCGTCGTACGCCGCGGGGCCGGCGACGTGGAGCGCTTCGAGGCCTGAGTGGGCGCTTCCTCGCGCTGGGAGCCGCCGACCGGGCACTTCCTCGCGAAAGGGATTGCCCGGTCGGCCCGGTGCAGCGCAACGAAGTGCCCGGTCAGCCGGTCGGCTCGGCGAGCTCGCGCTCGAGCTCGGTCGCGATGTCGGCCTCGCCCTCGCGGTGCAGGCGCCAGGCGAGCCAGCCCAGGCAGAGTGCATAGCCGACGCCGAGGGCGATGCCGTGGGTGGCGACCCCGGAGATGACCGCCTGCAGCACGCTGTCGCTCGGGTCGGCGATCGCGTCGCGGGCGACCAGCGCGACGAAGACGAAGACGGCCGTCATGAGCACCGGTGGGAGCAGCGCCACCATGAAGAAGTCGCGACGGCGCACCAGCGCGGCGAGGCCCAGGCAGAGCACCATGAAGCAGAGGTCGAAGAACAGCGTCAGTCGTCCGACGAGCAACACGTCGATGCTCACCGCGGTGAGGGTGACCGCGACGCCGAGGGACACCACCTGACGGCCGGGCTCGCGCCCGACCTGCCACCACGCCTCGGCCAGTGTCACGTCCTTCAACCTAGGACCGGTCTCACGCTCCCCGGGCGCGGCGCGCCGGGGGCTCACCCGACGAGCGCGCCTGCTGGGAGAGCAGGTCGTCGATCGTGGGCTCCTGCGTCGCACTGCGTACGCCGTCGAGCGCGGCCAGCTCGGGGGCCGCGGCCGAGCGCGGGACCGTCTCGACCTGGCGCGGCTCGTCGAGCGGGACGGTCGTCACGCCGAGCTCGGCGAAGCGGCGTGCGGACACCAGCACGCGACCCTCGAGCGAGCCCATCGCCTGGTTGTAGGCCACGACGCTGGCGTTGAGGGAGCGGCCGACCTTGTCGAGGTGGCCGGCCATGGACCCGAGCCGGGCGTGGAGCTCCTGGCCGAGCCGCTGCACGGCCTGCGCCTGCTCGTTGAGCACCTCGTGCTGCCAGCCCTGGGCGACGGTGCGCAGCAGCGCGATGAGGGTGGACGGCGTGGCGAGCACGACGTTCTTGGCCGAGGCCTGCTCCACCAGGTCGGGCACCGCCTGCAGCGCGGCCTGCAGGATCGCCTCGCCGGGCACGAAGAGGACGACGAACTCCGGCGTGCCGGACAGCGCCTCCCAGTAGCGCCGGGAGCCGAGGTCGGCGACGTGGGTGCGCATGTGCTCGCCGAGCCGGGCGAGCGCCCGGTCGTGCTCGGCCGCGTCGTCGGTCCCGGTCAGGTCGAGGAACGCTGCGAGCGGCGCCTTCGCGTCGACGGCGATGGTGCGCCCGCCGGCGAGCGTCACGACCAGGTCCGGGCGCAGCCGACCGTCGTCCATCCGGACCTGCTCGGCGAAGTCGCAGTGGTCCACCAGTCCGGCCAGCTCGACGGTGCGGCGCAGGTGCAGCTCGCCCCACTGACCGCGCACCTGCGGCTTGCGCAGCGCCGTGGCGAGGGTGGTCGTCTCGCGGCGCAGGGTCTCGGTGGACAGCCGCATGTCGGCGACCTGCTGGTGCAGCTGGGCCTGCCAGGCGACCCGGTCGTGGGCGAGGTCGCTGAGCTGGTCCTGCAGCCGCTCGAGGCCGTCCTGGACCACGGCGTGGTCGGCCACCCGTCGCTCGAGCGCGGCGACGGCCGCGTCGTCGCCGGGGCGGCTGCGGGCCCACAGCACGCCGATCAGCGCGCCGAGGGCGAGGCCGACCGCGAGGGCCAGCGCCAGGACCATCAGGAGGGGGAAGGTGTCCATGGGGCCAGCATGGGCGTCACCACCGACAACGTGGCGGATTTCGTGCGCTCGCTGACCACCGGGCCGCTCGCGGGAGCGGGTGCTCCTCGGCCAGACTGGCACGCGTGACGACCACGACTCCTGCCGGGCGCCCCGCCCCGGGGCCCGCGGACCGCGACCAGCGGGTGCACTGGGCCTGGGTAGTGGCGGGCGTCGCCTTCGTCACCCTCGTCGGCGCCGCGGCCTTCCGCTCGGTCCCGGGGGTGCTGATCGAGCCGCTGAACGAGGAGTTCGGCTGGTCGCACGGCCTGATCGGCTCGGCGGTCTCGCTCAACCTCATGCTCTTCGGCCTGATGTCGCCCTTCGCGGCCGCGCTCATGGACCGCTTCGGCGTACGCCGGGTCGTCGCCGCCGCGCTCACCCTCGTCGCGCTCGGCAGCGGCCTCACCGTGTTCATGACCGAGCCGTGGCAGCTGATCCTGTGCTGGGGACTGCTCGTCGGGCTGGGCACCGGATCCATGTCGATGGCCTTCGTCGCGACGATCACGAGCCGCTGGTTCGTCGCCCGCCGCGGCCTGGTCAGCGGCATCCTGACTGCCGGCAACGCGACCGGCCAGCTGGTCTTCCTGCCGGTGGTGGCCTGGCTGGCGACCGAGCACGGCTGGCGTACGGCGGCGCTCCTCGCGGCCGTCGCCGCGCTGGCGGTGATCCCGCTGGTCCTGCTGCTCCTGCGCAACCACCCGGCCGACCTCGGCCTGCGTGCCTACGGCGCCACCGACGCCGACCCCGGCCCGCCGCCCCACCAGCAGGTCGGGTCCAGCGCCGGGCGCGCGCTGGGCGTGCTGCGCGACGTCGCGCGGAGCCGTACGTTCTGGCTGCTCGCCGGCGGCTTCGCCATCTGCGGGATGACCACCAACGGGCTCATCGCCACCCACTTCGTGCCGGCCGCGCACGACCACGGCATGCCGGCCACGACCGCCGCGTCGCTCCTGGCGGTGGTCGGGATCTTCGACGTCGTGGGCACCATCGCGTCGGGCTGGCTCACCGACAAGGTCGACCCGCGGCTGCTGCTGGTCGGCTACTACGTCCTGCGCGGGGTCGGCCTGATGACGCTGCCGGCCCTGATGTCGCCGCACGTGCAGCCCACGATGTGGGTCTTCATCATCGTCTACGGGCTCGACTGGGTGGCGACGGTGCCGCCGACCGTGGCGCTGTGCCGGGAGTGGTTCGGCGCGTCCGCCGGGCCGATCGTCTTCGGCTGGGTCTTCGCCAGCCACCAGGTCGGCGCCGCGGTCGCCGCGACCGGTGCGGGAGTCGTCCGCGACCTCACGGGCGGCTACGACCCGGCGTTCTACGCCGCCGCCGGCCTCTGCGCGCTCGCCGCGGTGATGTCGTACGCCATCCGCCGCGCGCCGGAGCCCGAGCCGGCGCGGCCCCCGGCCGCGGTCATGTGAGGTCGACGATCACCGGCGCGTGGTCCGACGGCGAGCCGATGCCCTGGGCCGGGTCACGCTCGTCGCGGTCGATGAAGGCCCCTGTGACCCGCGAGGCCAGGTCCGGGGAGCCGAGGACGAAGTCGATCTTCAGCCCGCGGTCGCGCTCGAAGCGCTGGCGGTAGTAGTCCCAGTAGGTGTAGCCCGGCGCGTAGGCGCGGGTCGTCTCCACCCAACCGTCGTCGAGGAAGCCCTGGAAGGCGGCGCGCTCGGGCGGGGTGACGTGGGTCGACTTCGCGAACTGCCGGACGTCGAAGACGTCGTCGTCGGTCGGGCAGATGTTCCAGTCACCGACGAGCGCGGTGGGCACGTCGAGCCACTCGCTGGCGCTCTCGCGGAGCCGGGCCAGCCAGTCGAGCTTGTAGGCGTAGTGCGGGTCGTCGGGCTTGCGCCCGTTGGGCACGTAGAGGGACCACACCCGCACCCCGCCGCAGGTGGCCCCGATCGCCCGCGCCTCCGCGGCGGCAGGGTCGCCGTACGGCGGCATGTCGGCGAAGCCGACCTCGACGTCCTCCAGGCCGACACGCGACAGCAGCGCGACGCCGTTCCACTGGTTGACCCCCGCCACCGCGACCTCGTAGCCGAGCGCCTGGAGGCCCATCAGCGGCAGCTGGTCCTCGCGCGCCTTGGTCTCCTGCAGGGCGAGGACGTCGACGTCGTGGCGCTGGAGGAAGGCCTCGACGCGGTCGATGCGGGAGCGGAGGGAGTTGACGTTCCAGGTGGCGATGCGCACCGCTCCACCCTAGGGAAGGGGTCCCACGCAGGACGTCACGGGGCGGATCCCTCTTGACGCAGGAAACCCTTTACAGATGCGGCCTCCGTGGTGGAGGTTCATCCGCAACGCACTTGTCTCGGGAACTCGTGCCCACCTGCTCGACCCTTTCCGAGATGGAGTGTGTCCACATCCCCCCATCTAGGAGAACAACCACCATGCAGCGCACTCGACTCGGGGCGATCGCCCTCGGTGCAACGGCCCTCCTCGGCTCCGCCCTGGCCACCCCGGCCCTGGCCGCCACGGACTCGGAGATCCCGACGTTCCAGCAGTTCGCGTCCTCGACGTTCAAGGACGCCGACCAGCAGTACATCGTCAACGGCGACGAGCCCATCTCGAGCACCGGTGACCTGAAGGCCTACTACGACCGGATGGTCCACGGCTCGGAGGAGGCCATGGAGGAGGGCCTCGTCGTCAACACCGTCTACGGCGTGGACGACAAGTGGTCGACCTCGCAGGTCGGCAACCTGACCTACTGCGTGAGCACCAAGTTCGGCTCGCGCTACACCGACGTCGTCAACGCGATGGCGGCCGGCGCCCAGCTGTGGGAGGACGCGTCCTCGCGCATCGACTACGTCCACGTCCCGTCGCAGGACGCGAGCTGCACCACCCGCAACAAGTCGGTGCTGTTCTCCGTCGAGCCCGTGCAGACCTCGCAGTACATCGCCCGCGCGTTCTTCCCGAGCACGCCCAAGCGCTCGCGCAACGTGCTCGTCGACGACTCGATCTGGACCTCGGGCTCCTGGACGCCGGCCAACATCATGGGCCACGAGCTCGGCCACACGCTCGGCTTCCGCCACGAGCACACCCGCCCCGAGTCGGGCACCTGCTTCGAGGACAACAACTGGCGCCCGCTGACGCCGTACGACTCGTCCTCGATCATGCACTACCCCCAGTGCAACGGCACGTCGAGCAACCTGAGCATGACCGCCACGGACCGTCAGGGCGCAGCCGCCCTCTACGGCGCCTGATCGGCTAGGCTCGACCGCAGTCGCGAACGCCCCTTCCGTCCCGAGCGGAGGGGGCGTTCGTCATGTCCGCACCACTGCGGCCGGTAGCGTCGACGCGTGTCCACCAGCGCCTCCACCGTCCTCTCCGCCCGCGACCTCGAGTTCCTGCTCTTCGAGTGGCTCGACGTCGAGAACCTGAGCGAGCGCCCGCGCTTCGCCGAGCACGACCGCGAGTCGTACGACGCCCTGCTGGCGCTGTGCGAGGAGATCGCCACCGAGCACTTCGCCACGCACTACCGCAAGAGCGACACCGAGGAGCCGGTCTTCGACGGCGAGAAGGTGCGGCTGATCCCCGAGATCGAGGCCGCGCTGCAGAAGTTCGCCCAGGCCGACCTCATGGGGCTCACCATCGACGAGCAGCACGGCGGGCTCCAGCTGCCGCACGTGGTGGCATCGGCCTGCATGGCGTGGTTCACCGCGGCCAACATCGGCACCGCGGCGTACTCCTTCCTCACCGTCGCCAACGCCGGGCTGCTCCTGGCCCACGGCACCCCCGAGCAGGTCGAGCGCTACGTCCAGCCGATGCTGGAGGGACGCTTCTTCGGCACCATGACGCTCTCGGAGCCGCACGCAGGCTCCAGCCTCGGTGACGTCACCACCCGCGCGGTGCCCGCCGACGACGGCACCCACCGCATCTTCGGCAGCAAGATGTGGATCTCCGGCGGCGACCACGAGATGGGCGACAACATCGTCCACCTCGTGCTCGCCAAGCTGCCCGACGCGCCCGCCGGCTCGCGCGGCATCTCGCTCTTCATCGTGCCCAAGCACCTCGTGTCCGACGACGGCTCGATCGGTGAGCGCAACGACGTCGTGCTCGCCGGCATCAACCACAAGCTGGGCAGCCGCGGCACGGTCAACACCGCGCCGGTCTTCGGCAGCGGCGCCTTCACGCCGGGCGGGGCCGCGGGCGCGGTCGGCTACCTGGTCGGCGAGCCCCACAAGGGCCTGTCCTACATGTTCCACATGATGAACGCCGCCCGCCTCGGCGTGGGGATGTCGGCGACCACGACGGCCTACACGGCCTACCTGAAGTCGCTGGACTACGCCCGCTCCCGGCCGCAGGGCCGCTCGCTGACCGCCGCCGACCCGGCAGGCCCGCAGGTGCCGATCATCCAGCACGCCGACGTGCGCCGGATGCTGCTGGCGCAGAAGTCCTACGTCGAGGGTGCGCTGGCGCTGAACCTCTACTGCTCGCGCCTGCTCGACGAGCAGGCCAGCGCCGAGGACGACGCCGAGCGGCTCGCGACGGGACAGCTGCTCGACGTGCTGACGCCGATCGCCAAGTCGTGGCCGTCGCAGTGGGGCCAGGAGAGCTGCAGCCTCGCGATCCAGGTGCTCGGAGGCTCGGGCTACACCCGCGACCACGACCTCGAGGCCCACTGGCGCGACCAGCGGCTGAACCCGATCCACGAGGGCACCCACGGCATCCAGGCCCTCGACCTGCTGGGGCGCAAGATCCTCGGTGGGGGAGGCGTCGCGCTGATGGCCCTCGCCGGGCGGATCGAGGAGACCGTCGCCCGTGCTGGCGGGCTGGGCGGGGAGCCGGCGGCGTACGCCGATGCGCTGAAGGCCGCGGTCGACCGCCTCGGCGAGGTCACGATGGGCCTGGCCGGTCTCGGCGACCCGGACCGGATGCTCGCCAACGCCACCGTCTACCTCGAGGCCGCCGGTCACGTGGTGATCGCCTGGATGTGGCTCGAGCAGCTGGTGGCCGTGGGGGAGCGGACCGGCGACTTCTACGACGGCAAGCGGGCGGCCGCGCGCTACTTCTTCCGCTGGGAGCTGCCGAAGGTGGCGCCCCAGCTCGACCTGCTCGCCTCGGGCGACACCACGACGCTGGAGATGCGCGAGGGCTGGTTCTAGACAGGCTCGAGGAAGTCCGTCAGCAGTCCGGGCGTCGCCCGGTCTGCCAGCGCGACGGCCACGTCGAGGCGTACGTCCCGCACGAGCACCCGCTCCGCGCCGGCCGCGGTGGTGGCGGTGAGGTCGGCGAGGCCGATCCGGCGCTGCCACCACGACTGGGAGACCACCCAGCCGATGATGCCGTCGGTCTCCAGCACGGTGCGCACCCGCGCCAGCGTGCCGCTCCCGGCGACGAGGTGCCGCTCGTGCAGGGCGTGCCCGAAGTGGCGATACGACGCCTCGCCCGCCGCCGCGGCGAGGAGCAGTGCGGCGACGCCGACGCCGAGCACCCACAGCCACGAGAAGTCGAGGAACCACCAGGCGACGGCCACCACCACGGTGACGTCGACGGCGTTGCCGAGCTGGCGGAACCACGCCCGGCGGTGGGCCTTCGGCCCGTGCTCGACGAGCGGCTCGGTCAGCGGGCCGGGCTGGTCGAGCACCGACTCGCCGACGCCGATCGCGACGTCGCGCGGGCACGGCGGCAGCACCTGGGTGACGCCGTCCTCCACGCCCGTCGCGAGGGTGGAGAGCTCCGCGCCGCCGACCAGGCGCATCAGGAGGGGGTCGACGAGCTCGACCCCGCGCACCTTCGCCTCCTCGACGGTGATCGAGCGCGTCGTGAAGAGCCCGGAGCTCAGGTGCAGCGAGCCGTGCTCGCGCACGAGCCGGAAGCCCCACCACTGCACGACGTAGCCGGCCACGGACACCACCAGCCACAGGACGAGGCCGCCTACGGCGAGCACGAGGGCGACCATCGCGACGGCGAACTGGGTGACCCACTCCCACGCCGACGTGGCGGTCTCCTCGTTCCAGATGGGCAGGTCGTCACCGAACTGCGCCACCACGCCGACGGCTCCGGCGAGCAGGACGAGGCGCGCGAGGCTGAAGGGCGCGAAGCGCAGCCAGGACCAGTCGATGCGTGCGAGCAGGGCGGGCGCCGGCACCGGGGCCACGGGTGCGGCGGTTCCGTCCTCCGCGGGCAGGACCGGGGCGGACGCGGGCTGCTCGGCCTCGCGCCGGCGCAGGAGCGTCGTACGCAGTGCCTGGGCGTCGGCGAGCCTCAGGGCGTCGAGGGTGATCCGGTCGTCGTCGACGCCGGTGCCGACCTGCACCTTCTGCAGGCCCAGGACGCGGTGGAGCAGGGAGGCCTCGAGGTCGACGCTGCGCACCCGGTCGAGCGGCGCGGTCGACGTCGTCTTGTTGAGCACCCCGCTGCGCACCTGGATCTGCGAGTCGGTGAGCCGGTAGTGCGTGGTGAGCCAGGGCAGGGCGCCGAACAGGAGCGGCGCGATGACCACGAGGGGGAAGACGAACGGCCAGAAGCGGGTGTCGCTCTGGCTGATCCCGATCAGCGCGACCACCACGGGCACGATCGCCTGGCCGATCGCCTTGACCGGGTCGAGCAGGAGCTTGCGGGGGCTGAGCCTCGACCACCCTTCGCCCGGCGAGCCGGGGGCGGGGATCACGTCGCGTCGTCCTCGGTCGTGGCGGTGATCGCCGTCAGCCGCGCCACGACGTGGCGTGCGGTGTCGGCGTCGAGGCAGTCGACGGTGATGGGGCCGGCGGCCGACGCAGTTGTGACGGTGATCGACGCGAGGCCGAACATCCGTTGCAGCGCGCCCTGCCGCGAGTCGACGGTCTGCACCCGGCTGATCGGTGCGATCCGGGTCTGCCGGCCGATCCAGCCCTCGCGGGTGTGGACGGCGGTGTCCGTGACCTCCCAGCGGTGCACGCGGAAGCGGATCCGCGGCATCAGCACGACGTGGGCGACCGCGACGACGGCGAGCAGGAGGACCACGATCCCGACCCAGCCCGGCGCGCCCGGGACGACCAGCCAAGCGACGAGCGCGCCGAGGACCAGCAGCCCGTCGCCGATGACCGCCGACACCGTCCAGAAGCCGATCGCCTGCGGCGAGACCTGGTGCGCCGGCTCCCGCAGGACCGGCGTACCCCCCACGTGACTCATGGGGCGAGTCTTGCAGGTGGGCGTGGAGGGCCGTCACTGCGCCGGCGGCCCCTCCGCGGCGCCGGGGCACGTTTCGTCCGGGGGAGCGCCACGCCCGTAGACTCCCCGCCCGTGGCTCTCACCATCGGCATCGTCGGTCTCCCCAACGCGGGCAAGTCGACGCTCTTCAACGCACTGACCAAGAACGACGTCCTCGCGGCGAACTACCCGTTCGCCACGATCGAGCCCAACGTGGGCGTCGTGGGCGTCCCCGACGAGCGGCTGCCGCAGCTCGCGGAGGTGTTCGAGTCGGCCAAGCAGCTGCCGGCCACCGTCGAGTTCGTCGACATCGCAGGCATCGTCCGCGGCGCCTCGCAGGGGGAGGGCCTGGGCAACAAGTTCCTCGCCCACATCCGTGAGTCGGCCGCGATCTGCCAGGTCACGCGCGTCTTCCGCGACGAGGACGTCACGCACGTCGACGGCGAGGTCAACCCGGCCAACGACATCTCGACGATCCAGACCGAGCTGATCTTCGCCGACCTCGAGACCGTCGAGAAGGCGATCGCCCGCCTCGAGAAGGAGTCGCGCAAGGTCAAGGACCTCGTCGCGAACCTCGAGGCCGCGAAGGCCGCCAAGGACGCGCTGGAGTCCGGCACCCCGGTCATCGCCACCGACATGGACCGCTCCCTGCTGCGCGAGCTGTCGCTGCTGACGGCCAAGCCGTTCATCTACGTCTTCAACTGCGACGCCGACGAGCTCGCCGACGAGGCGCTCAAGGACAAGATGCGCGCGATCATCGCGCCGGCCGAGGCGATCTTCCTCGACGCCAAGTTCGAGGCCGACCTCGCCGAGATGGACGACGACGAGATGGCGCACGAGATGCTCGCCGAGATGGGCATCACCGAGTCGGGCCTCGACCAGCTCGCCCGCGTCGGCTTCGACACCCTCGGCCTGCAGACCTACCTGACTGCCGGCCCCAAGGAGACGCGGGCCTGGACGATCAGGAAGGGCGCCACCGCCCCCGAGGCCGCCGGTGTCATCCACACCGACTTCCAGAAGGGCTTCATCAAGGCCGAGGTCGTCTCCTTCGACGACCTGATGGCCGCCGGCTCCATGCTCAAGGCCAAGGAGGCCGGCAAGGTGCGCATGGAGGGCAAGGACTACGTCATGGCCGACGGTGACGTGGTGGAGTTCCGCTTCAACGTCTGAATCGACGCAAAACTGCAGGTCGGGCGGGGTGTGACCGCTTCCAGTCCGCACAGAGTCCGCAACAGTCCTGGCGTGATGGGCTCGAGCTGGCCGCTCGGAGGGCCGATCTCCGGACCCCGGGTGCTGCCAGTGACCCACCCGCGAGGTGCCTCTCTGGCGACGGATTCGGCGCCGCGGTCGAGCAGGGCTGACCAATCGGCTTGCCGCTACGCCAACCCGGACGTACACTTTTCTGTACAGAAAGGTGGACCATGAAGACGATGAGCTACACCGAGTCCCGAGCCCGCTACGCCGAGGTACTCGACAGCGTCACCGACGACCGTGAAGAGGTCGTCATCACCCGCGCCGGTCACGAGCCCGTTGTCATCGTCTCGCTCGAGGACTACGAGTCCCTGCGCGAAACTGCCTACCTGATGCGCTCACCTGCGAATGCTCGACGACTCCTGGATGCGATGGAGAGGTTGGAAGCCGGTCACGGCGAAGCTCACGACCTGCTCGAGACCGACTGACGTGCTGCTCGTCTGGGACGAGAACGCCTGGCAGGACTACCTGTGGTGGCAGGCACAGGATCGCAAGGTCCTCAAACGGATCAACACCCTCCTCGCAGACATCCAGCGCAACGGCAACCAGGGCATCGGCAAGCCGGAGCCGCTCAAGCACGATTTCGCCGGCTACTGGTCGCGACGCATAACCGATGAACACCGTCTGGTGTACAAGATCGCGGATCAGGAAGTGCGCATAGCCGCGTGTCGCTACCACTATGGATAGCGCCCCGGGCCCTGTGACAACCAGGCCCCACCGCCGCTGACATTCACTCGGGACCGGTCCGATCGCGGCGGAAAGACGCAATAGCCGGGGGCGTTCAGATACCGGTGTGATCGCGGATCTTGCCGAACCGACCGTCAGAACCCTCAGGTGTGGCGGTGGGCGCGGGTAGGTCCAAGACGCGCGAGTGGCGCAGGCGCCAGACGAGGTACGCCGTTCCAAGGCGTGTGCGCCCGTAGCCCTCGAATGGGTCGAACCCGAGGGTCGCGTTCACGGTCTCGAGGCGCGACTGCATCGTGCTGTGGTGCACGCCGGCTTCGCGAGCTGCCTGCCGCAACGAGTGCGACCGGACGACCGAAGCCAAGGTCTCCGCGCCCCACGCATAGGCCATCACCGCGTCGACCAGCGCGACGTCGGGCTGGAAGGAGCCGTCCGGCGCGTCGGCGAGCAGCCCGATCAGTCCGCCGAAGTCGTCGGCCAGGACCGACCCGACCGCCGGCGGATCGCACAGCCGCAGCGCGACGAGAGCTGTGCGGAAGGAGTGGTGAAGGTCCTCCACCTCGGTGGCCACCCCGACCCCGCTGGGTACAGCGGTCACCTCGTGTGCACTGGCCGGTAGGACCAGCGCGTGGATTGCACCGAAACGCGTTGCAACGACGTCCTCGGGGCCCTGCGGGTGCTCGGGCCACACGGCGAAGAGCGGCGCACAGACCACTCGGTAGCGCGTCCCCGGACGCAGTCCGAGGGTGATCGCCGAGACGCAGCGGGCCTGAACGTCCACGTCGGGATCGAGCAGCAGGCTCAGGTCGCGGCGGTGGTCGCTCTCACGCCCGCGGCCGTGCCGCATGCGAACCGCCAGGGCGAGTCGCTCCAGCACGATGGCGTCGTTGGGCTGCCGCGCCCCGTTCCGCTCCAACCACACTGTCAGTCCGTCGCTCACATCCTGCTGGAAGGCCGGGTCCACCTCCGGTCGTACGCCGTCCGCGTGATGGCCGCGGTGATCGATGCGCACGGTCCGGGCCGGCGTCTCGGAGTGGAAGCCAGCGACGCAGCCAGAGAGCGATGCGGCAGCGGCAAGCAGCGCGCGCGTGTTGACGTTGCCGACCATGAGCTCGTCGAAGCAGGCGATGACGCGCAGCCCGAGGCTCGCGCTCGGGTCGAGCCGGGCAATGCGGCCGAGCAGCTCCTGCACGACGACCTCCTTCTGCGAGCGAGCGTAGTCCGGTTCTCAGTCGGCGATGATCCGCTCGACCCAGTCGTTCCTAGTCCGGATCATGGCGCGGCCGACGGAGGTATGGGCGGCAAAGATGTCGCATGCGTGGAAGGCCCCCGACCACACGTGCAGCTCCGCGTCACCGCCCGCACGCCAGATCCCGTCTGCGTAGGCGATCGCCTCGTCGCGGAAGATCTCGGCGGCACCCACGTCGATGAACGCCGGAGGCAGGCCCGAGAGGTCCCTTGCGCGGGCGGGGGCGGCGTATTCTGACACCGCTTCGGTGCCGCGGGCGTCGCCGAGCAGAGCGGTCCAGCCGGTCTCGTTGCTGACGCGGTCCCACACGCCGATGCCGTCGAACTGGTGGGTCGAGGCCGTGGTGCCGCGGTCGTCGAGCATCGGGTAGTCGAGTACCTGACCCCGTAGCGCCGGTCCGTCCCGGTCGCGGGCTGCGAGCGCAAGGCCTGCTGCGAGCCCACCTCCGGCGCTCGCTCCTGCGACCACGAGGCGGTCACGCCGCAGGCCCCAATCCCCTGCACGCGAGGCAGCGGCCTCGAGCGCGGTGTACATGTCGTCGAAGGGGTACGGGTGCCGGTGCTCGGGTGCCAAGCGATACTCCACTGTCACGAGGACCGCGCCGAAGTCGGACACCCAGTCGAGGACCAGGTCGATCCCGCTGAAGCGGTCGCCGAACATCAGCCCGCCCGAGTGCGCATACACCACGCCCGGGCGCTCACCAGGCGCATCCTTGGGACGCAGCACCGACACGGCGACCTCATGCCCGTCCGGAGCGACGACCACGTCGTCGGTGCAGACGATGCCCTTGGCAAGGAGGAGGTCATCGATCGGCGGCGCCGCGTAGGACGTACGCATGAAATCAATGAGGTCGGGCGTGATCGTCGGCGGGAACATGCCGCCGACCACCGTCAGGCCGGCCCGCAGCTCGGCGTCGAACGGCGGGCGCGCGACGGGCTGCACCTCGGCTGTCACAGGTCTCTCCGCATCTTGTGCAATCAGCGAATCGCAGTTTGGGCGTCTCAGTAGATCGGCTGGCTCGCCAGCCTGCCACCGCCATGTGGCGGTCGTCACTCCTCCGACCCAGACGTCTTGTCGGTTCCCACTCGCCACCGGTTGGAAGACGGTGGTCGGCAGCCGGACGGAGAAACCGTCCCCGCATTCTGAGGAGCAGCCATGGCCACACACATCGACGGATCCGGGATCGACCGCGTGCTCGCCGACGCCGTGTCGGACGGCGCAGTGCCGCACGTCGCAGCGATCGTCGCCGACCGCGACGGCGTCCTTTACGAGGGCGGCGCCGGGATCCGCATAGCGGGAGAGTCTGATGACCCGGTCGGCACCTCCACCCACTTCCGCATCATGTCGATGACCAAGATGGTCTGCACCGTCGCTGCGCTGCAGCAGAAGGAACGTGGCGAGCTCGACTTCGACGCTCCGGTGGAGGAGTACGTCCCGGACTTCGCCGACGTCAAGGTGCTCGAGGGGTTCGACGGGGACGAGCCCATCCTGGTCGAGCCGCGCACGAAGGCCACGGTTCACCACCTCGTGACGCACACCTCTGGCCTGGGGTACTGGTTCTGGAACGACCAGCTCGTGAAGTACGAAGCGGCGACTGGCGTCCCGAACGTCGTACCCGGGTCGATGGCCGCCTTCGGTGCGCCCATGACGGCGCACCCCGGGGAGAAGTACGTGTACGGCATCAACACCGACTGGCTCGGCCGCGTCGTGGAGGCCGTCGCCGGCAAGAAGCTGGACGCAGTCATTGACGAGGGCATCGCTGGCCCGCTCGGCATGAGCAGCACCACATTTCACCCGGACCAGACGCAGATGGACAACGCCGTCACCGTCCACGTGAAGGGCGAGGACGGCACATGGGCGTCTGCTGGCAACATCCTCAACCCCGAACCCGACTGGTGGGCGGGCGGCCACGGCCTCTTCTCCACCCCCCGCGACTACATCCGCTTCGAGCAGGCGCTCCTGCGAGGTGGCGAGCTCAACGGCATGCGCATCCTGGACGAAGCCACGGTCGACGCCGCCTTCACCAACCAAATCGGCGACCTCGACTTCCCCGCCGAGATCCCGACTGCCGACCCGCCGATCACCGACACGATGTATGCCGGACCCGGCCACAAATGGGGCTACGGACTCCTGCTCAACAGCCACGACATCCCTGGCCGCCGCCGCGCCGGCACCGGGTCGTGGGCAGGGCTCTTCAACACCCACTTCTTCATCGACCGCACGACCGGTATCTGCGCCTCGATCTACACCAACTCGCTGCCCTTCATCACGCGTCACGAGGCCTGGAAGCTCTACGGAGACTTTGAGGAGGCGGTGTACGCCGCGCTCTGATCGGACCGAGCGTGGAACCCATGATGCTCGGGGGTAAGGGAAAGACCGAGGCTCCTCGTGCACGTCTATCGCCCTAGCCGCCTAGCTGTACCCGGCCATCAGGTTGGTAGCTGTCAACAACGCGCGCCCCGGATGCCTTGCCGTCCATCGAGCGCATGCGGAGGTGCTGGCGCAAATGCGGGGAACAGGCTTCCGTGATGGCACTTCCCGAGACGTTCTGCACCGCATCCGGCTGTGAGCGCGTGAGCGGGGGCCCGAGCACCTGTGGGATGAGCTCAAGGTCGAGGCCCTACTGGACCACATCAGCAGCAGCGGCGTCCCGATCTTCTGGGGCTGACCTCGGCGCTCGGAGTAATCTGACGTCATGGCGCTGAGCGAATCGGAGTTCTACGAGGCCGGGATGTCCCTGCCTCCTGGCGTGCGCAAGCACGTCGCTCTCCGATTGCTCGAATCAGTCGACCCGCAGGAGGCGTTCGACCTTGGCTCGGATTCGTGGCTGCACTCCGAGGCCGCCGCCTACGACGGGCTGAAGGCGGACCCATCCAAAGCGATCCCTGCTGAGACCGTCCGTGCCAGCTTCGCGGCCAAGTGGGCCGCCCGTCTATGACGGGCCGGATCAACTACACCCCTCAGGCCCAGCAGCAGCTGCACGCTCTCGACGCATGGATCACCGAGAAGGCGTCGCCGGACGTGGCAGAGCGCTTCGTCTCGGCGATCCTCGATTACATCGACGGCATCCTCGTCTTCCCTCGCGCCGAGCGCGCGACGACGTCAGACCGGGCATGCGGACGACCACCTTCAAGCAGCGCACGCTGATGGCCTACGAAGTCGACGAGTCCTCCGGTGGGCTCGTGGTGAACGTCCTCGGTGTGTTCCACGGCGGCCAGGATTGGGAGGCGTCGCTCCGCCACGAATGAACCGCCACGGCCGCCCACTTTCGACCAGAGCCGGAGGGCCTCGGATCGTCCAGCGGTCCGCAAATAGTCCGCAAGAAGTCCGGCGGAGACCGATTCTCACCGACGACGTCCAACGATCTCGCAAACGCGTTTCCGCAGGTCAGACCGCCTTCTCCGGTCTCAACCAGCGGTGACCGTCAACACCCGACACCCCCGGTTTTCGTTCCGCTTCAACGTCTGAGGGTCCGCCCCGCCGTACTCAGCCCCGCGTCGCGGCCGCGAGCGCGGCGCGCAGCTCCTCGGCCCCGACCCGCTTGGCGGTCGACCCGCTCCACGTGCCGTCGGTGCTGCCGTCGTACGGGAGGCCGTAGGCCGGGGTGTCGGGCTGGAAGCGCCACCCCTCGCTGAGCGGGCCCGCGTCGACGACGTCGTAGCCGATCGTGTCGAGCAGCGCGGTCGCGGCCTGCTTGGCCGAGGCGTCGTCGCCGGCGATCGCGAGCACGCTCCGCTCGTCGCTGCCGGCCGGCGCCTGCGGTCGGGCGAGCGCGCCGAGGTGCTCGGAGAAGATGTTGTTGAAGACCTTGACCACGCGTGCGCCCGGGAGCGTGCGCGCGGTGAGCTCGCTCGCCGTGGTCGACCCGTCGTCGAGGTCGGCGATGCGGCCGTCGCGCTGCGGGTAGTAGTTGCCCGTGTCGAGGACCACGCGTCCCTCGAAGGCCGCGACCGGGAGGTCGCCGAGGGCCTTCAGCGGCACGGTCAGCACCACGAGGTCGCCCGCGCCGGCCGCCTCCTCGGCGGTCGCGGCGCGTGCCCGTGGGCCGAGGTCGGCCACCAGGTCGGCCAGGGTCTCCGGGTCGCGGCTGTTGGCGATGACGACGTCGACCCCGGCGTCCACCGCGAGGCGGGCGACCGTGCTGCCGATGTGTCCTGCTCCGACGATTCCCAGTGTGCTCATGGTGACGTCAACGGTGTCCCCGGACGCGTTGTTCCTGCCGGGATCGCTCCACCGGGCTACCGTGGAGTAACCACCCCACCACGCAAGGACGCCGACGATGACCCGACTGGCCCCGGACACGGTCGTGCTCCACGGCCACGAGCTCTCGTACGTCGACAGCGGCGAGGGTCCCGCGGTCCTCTTCATCCACGGCATCCTCGGCTCCCAGGGCCAGTGGGCCCACCTGGTCGACAAGGTCGACGAGGACCACCGCGTGGTGGTGCCGGACCTCTTCGGCCACGGCGCCTCGGCGAAGCCGACCGGCGACTACTCGCTCAGCTCGCACGCCGCCACCCTGCGCGACCTGCTCGACCACCTCGGCATCGAGCGCGTCACCCTCGTCGGGCACTCACTCGGCGGCGGGATCGCGATGCAGTTCTACTACCTCTTCCCCGAGCGGGTGGACCGCCTCGTGCTCGTCTCGAGCGGCGGGCTGGGCCGCGAGGTCAACCTCGTGCTGCGCTCGGCCACCCTCCCCGGCGCCGAGCAGGTGCTGAGCGTGATCGCATCGGCGCCGGTGCTCGACAAGGTCGAGGCACTCGGCCGCGGCGCGCAGAAGGTCGGCTGGAAGCCGGGCGCCGACATCGGCGCGATCTGGCGCGGCTTCACCTCCCTCGGCGACCGCCACAGCCGGCGCGCGTTCCTCGCCACCACCCGCGCGGTGATCGACTTCGGTGGGCAGAGCATCAGCGCCCACGACCACCTCGGCGCGGTGACCCCGCCACCGACGCTGATCGTGTGGGGCTCGAAGGACCGGATGATCCCCGCCTGGCACGCGCTCAGCGCGCAGCGGGCCGTGCCCGGCTGCCGGGTCGAGCTGTTCGAGGGGGCCGGGCACTTCCCGCACCTCGACGACCCCGGCCGCTTCGCGCGAGTGCTCCGGGAGTTCATGTCAGCCGACGGCTGAGGGCTCGCGCCACTCGTCCTCCAGGAGGGCGAACACCAGCTGGGTGGCCCAGACGCCCTTGAAGTCCGCGCCGTCGACGTGGCGCGCCTCCTGGCGGAAGCCGAGGCGACCGAGCAGGCGGACGGACGCGTCGTTGCCCTCGATGACGACGGCGCTGACCCGGTGGAACCCCAGCCCGTCGAGGGCGAGGTCGAGCACGGCGGTCGCGGCCTCGGCGGCGTACCCCTGCCCGTGGACGTCGCGGGCGAGGGCGAAGCCGAGCTCGCCCTGGCGCTCGGAGGCCCACTTCAGCAGCACCTCGCCGATGACGCGGCCGGTCTCGCGGTGCTCGACGGCCAGCACCAGCCACTCGCCGGGCTCGCGGAGCGCTGCCTGGTCGAGCTTGACCGCCAGCGTCTCGGCGGTGGCCGCGCGGTCGCGCACCGGCCAGGGGACGAAGCGGACCACGTCCGCATCGCCGTGGAAGGCAAGGAGGTCGTCGAGGTCGTCGGGACGGTGTGCTCGCAGGAGGAGGCGCTCGGTCTCGATCGGGAGGTCGGGCTCGAGGCCGGTCACAGGGCGAAGTGCCCCGGCGCCAGGCTGCGCAGCACGCAGAGCTCGTTGCCCTCCGGGTCGGCCAGCACCACCCAGGTCTCCTCGCCCGTCTGCCCGACGTCGGCGTGCGTGGCGCCCAGCGCCAGCAGCCGCTCGACCTCCTCGTCGCGGGAGCGGTCGACGGGGGAGAGGTCGAGGTGCATGCGGTTCTTGGCCACCTTGTCCTCGGCGACCGCGGCCAGGAACATCGTCGGCGGCACCGGTCCGGTGCGGACGGCGTCGAGCAGGGCCTGGTCGCTCGCGCGGGCCGGTCCGATCTCCACCAGGCCGGGCTCGCGGTGGAGCACCACCCAGTCGAGGGCCGCGGTCCAGAACTCGGCGAGCCGGTCGGGGTCGTGGCAGTCGAGGGAGATCTCGGTCAGTCGGGAGGCCATGCGTCGATCCAAGCACGGCGCATACTGGTCGGGTGTTCGCCCGCAGGCCCGCCTCCGTGTCCGCCGCCGAGGGTGCCCGCGCGGCCGACGAGGGCCGCGTCGTCGTCTACTGGCGCAAGGGCTGCCCGTTCTGCAAGCGGCTCCAGCTCGTCCTGGGTCGCAAGGTGCGCGAGGTGGTGTGGGTCGACGTGTGGGCCGACGACGAGGCCTCGGCCTACGTCAGGAGCGTGAACGACGGCGACGAGGTCGTGCCGACCGTGGTCATCGCCGGCGCGCCGCACACGAATCCGCCGCCGCGACAGGTGCTCGCCGCGCTCTGAGATCAACCAGCCGCGTACTCCCGGGCGATCGCCGCGCCGAGGCGCGCGTTGTGCTCCACGAGCGCGATGTTGGCCGTCAGCGAGCTGCCCTCGGTGATCTCGACGATCCGTCCGAGCAGGTAGGGGGTCGCGTCCTTGCCGCGGATGCCGAGTGCGTCCATGTCGGCGAGCGCGCGGTCGATGATCGCGCCGATGTCTTCGGCCGGGATCTCCGACTCCTCCGGGATCGGGTTGGCGACGACGACTCCGCCGGCCAGCCCGAGGTCCCACTTGGCGCGCATCAGCGCGGCGACGTCGGCGGGGGAGTCGAGGCGCATCGGCGCGGCGAAGCCCGACCAGCGGGAGAAGAACGACGGGAAGTCGTCGGTGCCGTAGCCGACGACCGGGACGCCGAGGGTCTCGAGCTTCTCCAGCGTGAGCCCGATGTCGAGGATGCTCTTCACCCCGGCGCAGACCACGGCAACCGACGTCGTGGAGAGCTCGGTGAGGTCGGCCGAGACGTCGTACGTCGTCTGCGCGCCGCGGTGCACCCCGCCGAGCCCGCCGGTGACGAAGACGCCGATGCCGGCCAGGGCAGCGAGCCGCATCGTCGAGGCGACGGTCGTCGCGCCGTGCAGGCCGCGCGAGACGACGTAGGGCAGGTCGCGGATGGAGACCTTGATGACCGAGTCGTCGGAGGCGAGGAGCTCCAGGTCGTCGGGGGTCAGGCCGATGGTGGGCCGGCCGTGGAGCACCGCGATCGTCGCGGGGACGGCGCCGCCCTCGCGGACGATGCCCTCGACGGTGCGGGCCATCTCCACGTTCTGCGGGTAGGGCATGCCGTGGCTGATGATCGTGCTCTCCAGCGCGACGACGGGCTGCCCGGACGCGAGCGCGTCGCGGACCTCGTCGGTGACGGTCAGGTTCAACGATGCTCCCTCGTGAGGTGGTGCATGGCCTCGGCCAGGTCCGGCCGGACGGTGTGGGGGCTCTGGATGGTCGCGGCAGCGGCCCGGTGGCCGTCACGTGCCGCCTCGACGGGGTCGCCGCCGCGCAGCCAGGCCGCGACCCATGCGGCGAGCATCGCATCCCCCGCGCCGGTGACGTCGACGACCTCGGCCGGGGCGGCGGCCAGGTGCACCGGCTCGTTCCCGCGGCTGCACATCCACGAGCCGTCGGCCCCGTGGCGGACCCACACGTGCTCGACGCCGCGGGCGTGGAGGTCGGCGACCGAGTCGCGCCAGTCGGTCGCGGCGCGCCCGGTCAGCGCCGCGAGCTCGTCGGTGTTCGGCGTGACGAGGAAGAGGTCGTGGACCAGGTCGGCCAGCCGGGCGGCCTTCGCCACCGAGACCGGCTCGAAGGCCAGCGGCACCCCTGCCTGCGCGGCGGCCGCGACCACGCGCGTGGCCTGGCCGTGCGCGAGGTTGCCGTCGAGGACCACGAGCGCCGCGTCGGTGAGGTGCACGGTCTCGAGGACCAGCTCGTCGACCACCGCCATGTCGGACACCGCGGCCACCAGCTCGCCGCGGTCGTCGAGGACCGCGGTGTAGGTGCCGGTCGCGCCCGGCACCCGGCGTACGGCCGCCACGTCCGCGCCGCACGCCGCGGTGGCCCGCAGCGCCTCGTCGCCGAAGGTGTCGTCGCCGACCGCCGACACCAGTCGCACCGGCGCGCCGAGCAGGCCGAGGCAGGCGGCGATGTTGCGCCCGACCCCGCCGGGGGAGATGCGGGTGCGGCCCGGGTTGCTCGTCGCGGCGACGAGCGGGGCGGACGTGCGCGCGACGACGTCCATGTTGGTGCCGCCGACGACCACCACCCACTGCTTCACGCGGCCGATCCTGACAGACCAGGCGGCGGGTCGCTCAGATCTCGTCGTCGACGTACGCCGGACGCGCCACGCGCAGGCCCGCGAGGGTCAGCGGCACGGACGTCAGCGCGAGCAGCACGAGCACCAGCTGCCAGTCGCCGGTCGCGTCGTGGAGCAGCCCGACAGCGAAGGGCCCGACCGCGGCGAGGGCGTAGCCGATGGGCTGCACGAAGCCGGACAGCTGGGCGGTGACGGACGGGTGGCGGGTGCGCGCGGTGATGAGCGCGATGGCGGTCGGGAAGGCGAGCCCGGAGAAGCCGAGCAGCAGCGCCCACAACCACGGGAGCGTGGCCGGGGCGAGGAGGAGCCCGGCATAGCCGAGGAAGAGGGAGACGCCGAAGGACACCATCCAGGCGTGCAGGCCGCGGTCCCGGGCGATGACGGTGGGCATGGCGAGGGCACCCAGGATGCCGACCCCCGACAGCAGCGCCTGCAGCGCGCCCGCGGACGAGGCGGACAGCCCGGCGTCGCGGTAGATCTGGGGCAGCCAGCCGAACTGGACGTAGGCGTGCATCGACTGGATGCCGAAGAGCACGGTCAGCGCGATCGCGGTGCGCGAGTGGGCGATGCGCCCGCTCGGGGCGGGACCGCCGCTGACGCTGTGCTCGGACGGCGAGCGGCGCTCGCGCAGCGCCAACCAGCCCCACAGCGGGGCCGCCACCAGGAGGACCAGGCCCCACATGCCGAGCCCGACGCGCCACGATCCGGTCGCTTCGGTGACCGGCGCCGTGACGAGCGCGCCGAGCGTGGCGCCGACGACGAGGCCGGTGCCGTAGACGGTCATCAGCACCACGGCGTGGCCGTGGGCCTTGATCCACGCCGGGACGATCACGTTGCAGACGGCCATGCCGGCCAGCGCCAGCACGGTGAGGACGAGCAAGATCGGCACGCTGTCGGTCGTCACCCTCAGCAGCAGCCCGACCGCAGCAGCGGCGAGGCCGACCGCGACGGACGCGGTCATCCCGACCCGGCGCGCGAACCCGACGGCCAGCGCCCCGACCAGGCCGAAGCACAGGCCCGGCAACCCGGTCATCGCGCCGGCCACACCGGCGGTCATGCCGAGCCCCTCGCGCACCTCCTCCAGGACCGGTCCGGGCGAGGACGCGCCGGCACGCAGGTTGATGGAGACGAGGACGACGGCGGCGAGGAGGAGCCCGAACGGGACAGCGGCGCTGCGGGTGGGGCGGGTGTCAGCGTCGGGCACGTGCGCCGACTCTAGACACCGCGATTCGGGCCACCGATCTGGGCAGCACCAGCAGTGCGCCGAGGACCAGTGTCGCGACGACGACGAAGGCCGTCGCCGTGCCCTGCCCCGCGGCCTGTCGCAGCACCATGCCGCCGACCAGCGCCCCGAGCCAGACCACCACGCCCGAGGTCACCGCCGCGGGCGGGCGACGGGTCGCGGCCAGCGCAGCCCAGGCGAGCAGCGCGCCGACGAGGAAGGGCCAGGCCGTCGACCACCAGCCACCGGCGGTGAGGGTGCCGTAGTGGCTGAGCCGGCCGACGACCGCGAAGACGCCGACGAGCAGGAGGTCGATCAGCAGCCACATGCCCGCCAGCCTAGGGAGCGCGCGGATAGTCTCGGCGCATGAGGTGGGGCGCATGAGGTCGACGGTCCACTGGGGTGTCGCGCACGGCCTGCCGACGCTCCTGCTGCGCCGCGCCGCCGACCGCGGCGACCTCCAGGCCCGGCTCATCCGCGTCGGCTCGCTCGGCACCGACGACGTCTTCGACCTCGTCGAGGAGATCCGGTCGCGCGGTCCGCTCTACCGCTCGCGGATCGGCCACGTCGCCACCAGCCACGCTGCCGTGCGCCACCTCCTCACCAGCGACGACTTCCGCACCGGCCTGCCGACGACGCAGGGGCCGGTCGGGCGGATCGCGCGGTGGGCGGCGCCGACCACCCTCCACCCGGTCGAGCCGCCGTCGCTGCTGGTCACCGAGCCGCCCGACCACACCCGCTACCGCAGGCTGGTCACGCGCGTCTTCACCATGCGCGCCGTCGAGCGGCTGCGCGAGCGCACCGAGGAGATCGCCGCGGACCTGCTCGACGCCCTGGAGCCGCGCGCGTCCGGACCGGTGGACCTCGTCGAGGCCTACTGCGCGCAGCTGCCGGTCACCGTCATCGCGGAGGTGCTCGGGGTGCCCGAGCGCGACCGCGCCCGCGTCCTGGAGTTCGGCTCCGCCGCGGCGCCGAGCCTCGACCTGGGCCTCGGGCTGCGGCGCTACCGCTCGGTGTCGCGGGCGCTGGCGGACTTCGACGCCTGGCTCGGCCACCACCTCGACCACCTGCGCCGCCACCCCGGCGACGACCTGCTCAGCCAGCTGGTCGCCGTACGCGACGACGGCGCCGGCCTGAGCGAGACCGAGCTCAAGGCCACGGCGGGCCTCGTGCTCGCGGCAGGCTTCGAGACCACCGTGAACCTGCTCGGCAACGGCATCGCGCTGCTCCACGACCACCCCGAGCAGCGCGCGCGGGTGGTCGCCGACCCGTCGCTGTGGACCAACGTCGTCGAGGAGGCCCTGCGCCTCGACCCGCCGGTGCTGCTGACCGGCCGGATGGCGGTGCGGGACACCGAGGTGGCCGGGCAGCCGGTGCGGGCGGGCTCGATGGTCACCGCGATCCTCGCCGGCGCCAACCGCGACCCCGAGGTCTTCGCGGACCCGACCCGCTTCGACGTCGCGCGGGTCAACGCACGCGAGCACATCGCCTTCTCCGCCGGTCGCCACCACTGCCTCGGCGCGCAGCTGGCGCGGATGGAGGGCGAGGTGGGGCTGCGGGCGATCTGGCAGCGCTTCCCCGACCTGCGCCTCGAGCCGGGGGCGCGGCGGCGCGAGACCCGCATCCTGCGCGGCTTCGAGACGCTTCCTGCCACGTTGCGGCCCTGAGGGAGCAACCGACGGGGTAGGTTCCCCCGGTGCCGATCCGGGGAGCAGTACGCCTGCTCGTGCTGCTGCTGACCGCTGGGGTCCTGTCCGTCGCGGGGCCCGCTCTCGCCGCCGAACCGGTGCCGCGACCCGTCCTCGACGTCGACTTCCCGGACCCCGCGGTCGTCTCCGCGCCGGGCGGTCTGGTGGCGTACGCGACGGGCGACCGGGTGCCGCACGCGTGGTCGCGCAGCGCCGACGGCCCGTGGCGGCGCGGCGGCAGCCTGCTGTCCCACCGGCCGTCGTGGTCGCGCGACGGTGGCATCTGGGCCGTCGACGTGGCGCGGGTGCGTGGTCGCTGGCTGCTCTACTACGCCACCCCGGTGAAGGGGATGGGCGAGCACGGGCGCTGCATCGGCGTCGCCCGCTCGACCTCGGCGCGCGGGCCGTTCCGCCCGGTCGGGCGCGCCCCGCTCGTCTGCCCGTCCTACGCCGGCACGCCGACCGCCCAGGACCCGCTGCTGCCGCGCGACCCCACGCTGCCCCGCGCCGGCGTGATCGACCCGTCCTTCTTCCGTGACGTCGACGGGACGGCGTACCTGCTCTACAAGACCGACCGGATCCCCTCCACGCTGCGGATCGTGGCGCTGACGCGCGACGGTCAGTCGGTGGGCGCAGGAGCGACCAGCGTGGAGCTGGTGCGCTCGCCCGGCGTCATCGAGAACCCGGTGCTCACCCCGCGCCCCGAGGGCTACGTGCTCCTCATCTCGGAGGGCGACTGGACCCGCTGCGGCTACCGCACCCGCTGGCTGCGCTCGACGGCGTTGCTCGACTGGACGCTCGCGGAGAGCGGGACCCTGCTCGACACCGCGACCACCGGGCTGTGCGGCCCCGGCGGCGCCGACCTGGTCGAGACGCCCGACGGGCGCACGCTCGCCTTCCTGCACGGCTGGACCTGTCGCGGCACCACGCTCCCGTGCGCCGGCACCGGCAAGTGGGACCACAAGCCGCGCCAGCGAGGGCTGCGGTCGATGTACGCCGCCCGCCTCGACTGGGTCGGTGGGCTGCCCGTGGTCGCGGAGTGGCTCCGCGCGCGCTGAGGCTCCCTCGACCTAGGCTCGGGTCCATGCCTTCCGAGTGGGACACCCACACCGCCCTGACCGCGACCGGCGACGGACTCTTCGGCGCCGACCTCGACGCCGGTTGGCTCGTGGGCGGGGGCGTCAACGGCGGCTACCTCCTCGGTGTGGTCGGAACCGCGATCGCCGAGGCCGTGCCGGCGAAGCCGCACCCGCTCGCGGTGAGCGCCCACTACCTGTCTGCCGCACGGCCCGGATCCGCGCAGGTCTCGACCCGGGTGCTGCGCGAGGGCGGCTCCGTCGCGACCGTGTCGGCGGAGCTCGCCCAGGAGGGGTCCACCCGCATCAGCGTCCTGGCGACGTACGGCGACCTGCGCGCCATGCCGGACGACGTCGCCACCACGGCCGAACCCCCGCGGCTGCCCCCGCTCGAGGAGTGCGTGGCCGGCTCGCTGGCGCCCGAGGAGACGCGCCGCGTGGCTCCGGTGATGGACCGCTTCGACATGCGGTTCGACCCGGCGTGCATCGGCTGGGCCATGGGCGCCCCCAGCGGTCGCGGGCACATCCAGGCCTGGTTCCGGATGGCCGACGGCCACGACGTCGACCCGGTCGCCCTGCTCATGGTCTGCGACGCGCTGCCGCCGGTCACCTTCGACCTCGGCCGGCCCGGCTGGGCCCCGACCCTCGAGCTCACCGTCCACGTCCGCGCCGTCCCGGCGCCGGGGTGGCTCCGGGTCTCGCACCGGACCCGCAACATCGCCGGCGGCATGTTCGAGGAGGACTGCGAGGTCTGGGACTCGGCCGACCGCCTGGTAGCCCAGAGCCGCCAGCTGGCGATGCAACCCCGCGCCTGACCTGCGCGCTTGCGGTTGAGTCGCTGGGAGACTCAACCCGTATCCCGGGCGTGTCGCGGTGGCGGTCCCGCCTCGTCCTCGCCCTTGAGTCTCCCAGCGACTCAGCCGCGAGTCAGCCCCGAGTCAGCGGAACCAGGCCCGCTCCATCGCGACGATCCAGCGCCGTCGCGGGTGCTCGGTGAGCGACCAGATGCGGTCGGTGGACGGCCAGTAGGACAGGTCCTCCGGGCCCATCGGCAGCGCGCAGCGGCGCCGCCGCATCGACCCCGGCCGACCGGCGTACACGCTGCCGGGCATCCACGGGCCGTGGGAGACGCTGACGTGGAAGCGTCCGGCCGCGATCACCGCTCCCTGCATCTGCCGCACCCCGCCGTCGTCGAGGGCCAGCGGCCGGGAGAACCCGTCGTCGCCGGTGGAGAGCTGCCACGTCGTCGGGTCGAGGGGGTAGCGGGCCAGGCGGGTGGTCGCGCCGGCGCGCAGGGCGTACTCGCCCGCGACGAGCGCCGGCGGGTCCGAGCTCCGGTCCAACGACATGAAGGAGTAGCGCAGCTTCTCGTGGCCCTCGTCGGTGAAGGCCTGGTGGGTGAACCGCACCGGCAGGACGTATCGGTGGCCGAAGGAGTGGACCGCGGTGCCGTCGACGCCGAGACGGTCCGGGTGGTCGTCGTCGCCGGGGACCCGCATGATGTCGTCGACGCGGGCGGTGACGAAGCCGCGGCTGGTGGCCGCGACGTGCAGGTAGGGGCCGGCCCAGACGATGCCGCCGGCGTGGATGTTCATCGGCCGCAGCACCAGGCGGCCGTCCTCGTCGAGCACCGGGGAGACCAGCAGCACGTGGCGGTAGGTGCCCGCGTCGAGGTCGACGAAAGTCACCCGCGAGCCGCGCTTGGTGCCGTCGCGGCCCGTGGAGTACCACGTCGTGACCAGCACCCGGCGGCCGTCGACGTCCTCGGTGTCGGAGGCGTCGGCGCTCGTCGAGATGCCCTGGGGGTACCACTGCTCGTCCCGCTCGTCGTAGTCGTCCCAGCGCCACGCCTCCCGCACCGCGCGCCCGAGCAGCCGGGGCACCCGGGCGCGCCGGACGCGGTACTTCAGGTCGGCGAGCAGCCCCCCGAGGCCGGCGGGCTCGCCGAGGAGCTCGGCGAGGGCGGCGATCTCCCGCACGTTCTCGTCGGTGCGCTGCAGGTGCACCCCCTCGACGTACGGCATCTCGGACGCGGTGGACATGGGGTGACCCTAGCCAGCCGGGGGCGGGGCACAATCACCCCCGTGAGGGCGATCTTCTTCGACGAGGACGACGCGCAGGCGGTCGTCGCGCGGCTGCGTGCCGACGGATTCGAGGCGCACGTCGAGCGTGAACGGCTGGCCGGCGAGGACGACGACGAGGACCACCCGTGGGCGGTCGTGAGCGACGCCCCGGCCTTCATGCTGGAGGTCCTGGTGGACACCCACGACGGCTGGCTCGACGAGGACGACGGAGGTCCCGGCACGGGTGCGGAACACAGCGACCCCCTCCCGCCGTTGCACCTCCCGACCGCGCCGAAGCGCATCAAGCGCCCCGACCTAGGCTGAGGAAACATGACCGACCGCCGCATCCTGCTCGTCCACGCCCACCCCGACGACGAGTGCATCGGCACCGGGGCCACCATGGCCCGCTACGTCGACGAGGGCGTCGGCGTCACCCTCGTCACCTGCACCGCCGGTGAGATGGGCGAGGTGCTCGTGCCGGACCTGTCGCACCTGGCCTTCGAGGAGAAGGGCGGCCTGGGCGAGCACCGTCGCGGCGAGCTCGACGAGGCGATGAAGGTCCTCGGCGTCACCGACCACCGCTTCCTCGGCGGCTTCGGCCGCTTCCACGACTCCGGCATGGCCTGGCACGAGGACGGCCACGCGGTCGCGGCCGAAAAGATCCCCGACAACGCCTTCTGGACCGCCGACCTCAACGAGGCCGCCGACGAGCTGGTGAAGGTCATCCGCGAGGTCCGGCCCCAGGTCCTGGTGACCTACGACCAGTTCGGCGGCTACGGCCACCCCGACCACATCCAGGCCCACCGCGTCGCCATGTACGCCGCCCAGCTGGCCGCCGCGCCGTCCTACAAGCGCGAGCTCGGCGAACCGCACGACATCGCGAAGATCTACTGGACGGCGATGAGCGAGTCGCGGATGCGCGCGAGCCTGCGGGCGCTGCGCGAGTCGGGCGACGCCGAGACCTTCAAGGGCATGGAGCCCGACGGCAAGCTGCCTGCCTTCGTGACCCCGGACGAGCTCATCAGCGCCCGCGTCGACGGCTCGAAGACGGTCCAGCGCAAGATGGACGCCCTCGCCAAGCACGACACGCAGGTGGAGACGGACGGGGGCTTCTTCTCAGGAGCCGAGAGCGGCCACGCGTGGTGGTCGGAGGAGTTCTACCGCCTCGTCAAGGGCACCCCCGGTCCGATCGACGCGGACGGCTTCGAGGACGACCTCTTCGCAGGTCTGTGAGGCCGCTGGCCGCTGTCCCGGCCGCCCTGCTCGTCGGCGCCGTCTCCGGTGCCGCCGGGACGCTGCTGCACCAGCAGTGGTGGGGACTCGCCCTCGCGATGGGCACCGGTCTCGTCGTGCTGGCCTGGCTGCCGCCCGGGGTGGTCCGCCTCGCCTTCGCCCTCGGGTGGTGGGTCCCGGTCGCACGCGGCGCGCTGGAGCGCCCGGCGGGCGGCTTCCTGATCTCCGCCGACACCGCCGGCTGGTCCTTCCTCGCCGGCTCCGCGGTCCTGCTCCTCGCCGCCCTCGCGACGGTCGCGTCGGGTCGTCGGCGCCCCGCGGACCGTTCCGGGGATCACGGGGTTCGGCGCACGGCGACCTAAACTCGCGGCGTGCCGAAGAACCAGCAGCGTCCCGACGGCCAGCCCCGCGACAAGGCTGGTGCCTCTGTCGTCGTGTGGCTGCTGCTCGGCCTCGTGGTCCTGTTCGGAGGGCTCTACGTCGCCGCGCACTACGTCGCGGGCGACAAGGTGCCGCGCAACACCACCGTGTCCGGCGTACGCATCGGCGGGCACCCGCAGGGCGAGGCCGCGCAGCGCCTGCAGGCAGGGCTCGCGGACCGGGTGAACCGGCCCATCGCCACCACCATCGAGGGCGAGCAGGTCGCGATCGACCCGGCCCGCGCGGGCCTGGCGGTCGACTACGACGCCTCGGTCGCCGAGGCCGGCGGCGAGCGCAGCTGGGACCCGGTGCGCCTGTGGAACTACTTCACCGGCGGCGACGACTTCGAGGCCGAGGTGGAGGTCGACGAGACGGCGTACGACGCCCAGCTCGCCGAGCTCGACCAGCAGCACGGCGCCACGCCCCGTGACGGCGCCGTGGCCTTCGACGGCATCGACATCCGCACCACCAAGGCGCGCACCGGCAAGGCGCTCGACCCGAGCGAGACCCTCGCCGCGCTGCAGCAGGCCTACCTCGAGGACTCCCCGGAAGTCGTCGCGCTGGAGAGGTCGGAGGTCGCCCCCGACATCGACGCCGGTGACGTGCAGGAGGCGCTCGACGGCTTTGCCTCACCCGCTGTCGCGGCGCCGGTGACGCTGGTGTTCGAGGGCTCCGAGGTCAAGGTCTTCCCCGAGGACTACACCGCCGCGCTGAGCCTGGTCGCCACCGACGGTGAGCTCGTGCCCACCCTCGACGCGAAGGCGCTGACCGCGGTCGTCGACACCCGGGTCACCAGCGGCGCCCCGGTCGACGCGACCGTCGCCCTCGTCGACGGACGCCCGCAGGTGGTGCCCGCCCGTCCGGGCGTGACCTTCGACCCCGCCGAGCTCGAGGCAGGCTTCCTCGACGCGGTCGCCCGTCCGCAGGGCGAGCGCCGCATCGACCTCACCGCCACGGTCGCGAAGCCGGACTTCACCACCAAGGAGGCGCGGGCGCTGAAGGTCCGCGAGGAGGTCTCGTCCTTCACCACCTACTTCCCCTACGCGGAGTACCGCAACATCAACATCGGCCGCGCCGCGGAGATCATCGACGGCACCCTGCTGAAGCCGGGCGAGACCTTCTCGATGAACGACATCGTCGGGGAGCGCACCGAGGCCAACGGCTTCACCGAGGGCTTCGTCATCAACGACGGCATCCTCGTGGAGGACCTCGGTGGCGGTGTCTCCCAGATGGCGACCACGCTGTTCAACGCGATGTTCTTCGCCGGCCTCGAGGACGTCGAGCACAAGCCGCACTCCTTCTACATCGACCGCTACCCGGTCGGCCGCGAGGCCACGGTCGCGTGGGGGGCCATCGACCTGCGCTTCACCAACGACACCCCCTACGGCGTGCTCGTCGACACCTCGTTCACCGACTCCACGCCGTCGTCGTCCGGCGCGGTGACCGTCACGATGTACTCGACGAAGCACTGGGACATCACCACGACGACGAGCGGCCGCTACAACCTCACCCAGCCCGAGGTGCGTCGCCTCGACACCCCCGACTGCTACCCCAACGAGGGCTACGGCGGCTTCGACGTGGACGTCGTGCGCTACTTCCGACCGGTCGGGGCGAACACCGAGACCCGCGACGACGAGGTCTTCCGCACCACCTACACGCCGAGCGACACCGTCATCTGCACCAACCCCGACGCCGCCGACGAGTAGGCCGCCTACGGCGCCAGCCGGTGCAGGTCGCGCGGGAAGAGCGTGACCTCGCGGACGTTGGCCGCCTCCACGAGGCGGGCCACCCAGCGCTCCAGCCCGATCGCGAACCCGCCGTGCGGCGGCATCCCGTGTCGGAACGCCCGGAGGTAGGACTCGTACGCCGACGGGTCCTCGCCGCGCGCCCGGATCGCGCGCTCGTAGTCGCCCGGCCGGTGCAGCCGCTGGCCGCCGGTGACCAGCTCGAGGCCGCGGAAGAGCAGGTCGAAGGAGTTCGACCACCGCTCGTCCCCGGGCTGCGGGTGCGTGTAGAACGGCCGCTTCGCCATCGGGTAGCCCTCGACGGCGACGAAGTCGCTGCCGTGCTCGGCCAGCGCCCACGCACCCAGCGCCCGCTCGTGCTCGGGCGCGAGGTCGGGCTCGTCCGCCGGTGCCCCGACCAGGGCGAGCGCGTCGGCGAAGTGGACGACGGGGATCTCCTCCGGTACGACGGGCAGCCGGGCGCCGGTGAGCGCCAGGGCCTGCTCCGCCTCCGCCGCCGCGCCGACCATCCCGGCCAGCGCCTCGCGCAGGACCCGCAGCACGTCGCGGTGGTCCTCGATGAAGCCGAGCTCGACGTCGAGCGAGCGGTATTCCGCCAGGTGGCGCACCGTGTCGTGGGGCTCGGCGCGGAAGACCGGCCCCACCTCGTAGACCCGCTCGAAGACCCCGACCAGCTGCTGCTTGGCGAACTGCGGGCTCTGCGCCAGGTGGGCAGGACGCCCGAACCAGTCGACGGTGAAGACCGACGAGCCGGACTCGGTGGCCGTCGCGACGATCTTCGGGGTGGCGACCTCGGTGAAGCCCAGCGCGTCGAGGGTGGCCCGGAAGCCGCGCAGCGACGCCGCGGCGAGCTCCCAGCGCGCCTTCTGCGCGGGGTGGCGCCACAGCACGGGGGCATGGTCGAGCAGCGTCGGCAGCGAGACGTCGAGCGAGGGCCGCCACAGCTCGGCAGGAGGTGTCGCGGCGTCGTCGGTCAGCGGCTCGACGTACGCCTGCGTGACCTCGATGCCGCCGGGTGCCTGCGCGTTGGCGGTGGCGGTGCCGGTGACCCGGACGGTCGTCTCCACCGGGGACCCGGGGGCGGTGCTGGACAGGTCGTGGCAGAGCGTTCTCATGGATTCCTCCTGGCGTGGTGAGGCCCAGGAGGTGTGGGCGGAGGGCTGGGTCGCGGTGCCACCACACCTTCGCCGGCGGTCCCGTGGGTGCCGGCCTCTCGTCGATGACGTCGTACGCACGGACGGCGCTGCTCTGCCTCCGGGGGAGGAGGGGGTTCGTCACGCCCCGCGTCGTCGGACAGGAGCGTAGGTCGATCCGGCGGGTCGCGGCGACCGGTTTTCCTCAGCGCGCGACGAGGTAGCGGTTGGTGTGGTGCGTGGTGAAGCCGTGCTGCTCGTAGAGCGCGATCGCGCCCGCGTTGTCGGTCTCGACGTGCAGCAGCGCCGTGGTCGCGCCGAGCGAGGCACCCCAGTCGAGGACCTCCGCCAGCACGGCGGTGGCCAGGCCCCGGCGCCGGTGGGCGGCGTCCACCACGAGCGACTCGACCAGCAGCCAGTCCCCGGACAGCACCCCGCGCCCGGAGGCAGCACCTCCGTCCAGCGCCACCGCGACGGAGCCCGGCAGTTCCTCGACCTCGGCCGGGACGTCGGGAGCAGCCGAGCGCACTGACCTCAACGCCCGCGCCACGGACGCCAGCTGGGCGTGCGCGTCGCCGTCGCCCATCGGCGCGAACCCGAGGGGTGCCAGCGTCTGCTCGACCTGCGATCCGCGCTGCACCTGCACCGTCGGCACCTGGTCGAGGGCGTCGTAGAAGCGGCGTACGCCCCACGCGGCGTCCGCCCACCCGATGCCCGGGTCGTCCATGGCGAGCGCGGAGTTGCCGCGTCGGCGGAGCCGGCCGCCGTGCGGGGGAGAGGCCCGCAGCTGCCACTGCCCCAGCGGCTCGGTGGTGATCGACGTCCAGAGCGCCGCGACGTGCTGCTCGACCTCCTGCGCGGCGACGCGGGCGCGCACCGACGCGCGCGGCGGAACCGGCTTGCCGGTGACCACGTCTGCCAGGCGGATCTCCACGGGGCCGTGCCGCTCCCGGTCGACCGTGAGCGAGTCCGCGCCCCACTCGGTGCAGGTGCCGAGGACGTCGGTGGCGCGGCCGTCGGGGAGCAGGTGGCGCACCACGACCCGCTGCCCGACGACGTGGGGACCGAGGCCGTGCCTGCCCACGCCAGTCTCGTCTGACTGGGGTTCCGGCGCATCGGTCATGGCGAGATACTAAGGTTGCCCGCGTCCCACCCCGTGCCCCCTCAGGAGGATCCGGTGACCTACGTCATCGCCCAGCCGTGCGTCGACCTCAAGGACCGCGCGTGCGTCGACGAGTGCCCCGTCGACTGCATCTACGAGGGCAAGCGGATGCTCTACATCCACCCCGACGAGTGCGTCGACTGCGGCGCCTGCGAGCCGGTCTGCCCGGTCGAGGCGATCTTCTACGAGGACGACACCCCGGAGGAGTGGAAGGGCTACTACGACGCCAACGTGCACTTCTTCGACGACCTCGGCTCGCCCGGTGGCGCCGCGAAGATGGGCGTCATCGACAAGGACCACGAGCTCGTCGCCGCGCTGCCCCCGCAGGAGCACGACGAGTGACCTGCGCCTTCGGTGGCTGAGGTGCGAGCGGAGCGAGCCTCGAAGCCACTCGTCTCGCAGCGCCTCCCGGACTTCCCCTGGGACAAGCTCACCGCCCACGCGGCCACGGCCCGCTCGCACCCCGACGGGGTGTGCGACCTGTCGGTGGGCACCCCGGTCGACCCGACTCCGCAGGTCGTCCAGGACGCGCTGCGTGAGGCTGCGGACTCGCCGGGCTACCCGACGACCATCGGCCTCGAGGCCACCCGTCGGGCAGCGATCGACTGGCTGGCCCGCCGCCACGGCGTGAGCGGGCTCGGGCTCGACGGCGTGCTGCCGGTGATCGGCTCCAAGGAGCTCATCGCCTCGATGGCGGTGCACCTCGGCATCGGTGCCGGCGACCTGGTCGGCTACCCGGCGCTGGCCTACCCGACGTACGAGGTGGGCGCGGCGCTCGCGGGTGCCGACAGCCTCGCCACCGACTCGCTGACCGCGTTCGGCCCCCGCACGCCGCGGCTGCTGTGGATCAACAGCCCGGCCAACCCCAGCGGCCGGGTGCTGCCGCTGGAGCACCTGCGCAAGGTGGTCGACTGGTGCCGCGAGCGCGGCACGCTGCTGGTCTCCGACGAGTGCTACCTCGAGTGCGCCTGGGAGGGTGACGCGCCCCTGTCGGTGCTCGACCCGCAGGTCAACGGCGGCTCGCTGGACGGCATCCTCGCCGTCCACTCGCTGTCCAAGCGGTCCAACCTCGCGGGCTACCGTTGCGCCTTCGTCGCCGGTGACCCCGCGGTCGTGGGCGAGCTCCTCGCGGTCCGCAAGAACCTCGGCCTCCAGATGCCCGCGCCCCAGCAACGCGCGATGATCGCCGCGCTGGAGGACGACGACCACGTCGCCGAGCAGCACGCCCGCTACGCCGCCCGGCGTGCGACCCTGCGGGCGGCGCTCGAGGCCGCGGGCTTCCGCATCGACCACTCCGAGGCCTCGCTCTACCTCTGGGCGACCCGCGGGCAGGACTGCTGGACGACCGTCTCCGAGCTGGCCGAGCGGGGCATCCTCGTGGCGCCCGGCGAGTTCTACGGAGCTGCCGGACGCGAGCACGTACGCGTCGCCTTCACGGCCACCGACGAACGGGTCGAGGCGGCGGCCGCGCGGCTGCGCGGCTGAGGAGTCAGTCGAAGACGTCCACGTGGACGTGGTCGCGGTGCTCGAGGATCGCCCGGTCGCCGCCCGACGACGACGGCACGCGGTAGTCCCGCCAGCCGTCGCCCGCCCACGACCCGGCCTGCCAGATGCGGTCGTCGAAGATGATGGTCCTGATGTCGAGGCGGTCGGCGTTGGCGACGAGGTAGGACGCCATCGCCCAGCCCCGCTTGGTGTTCTCGGCGTTGATCGGGCGGAAGAACACGTCGACGGCCCGCCCCTCGTAGTGGGCCGATCCCTCCATGTGGCCGCTCGAGACGCCGCCCGGCTCGAACCCGCCGAGCGACAGCTGGCCGAAGCGCTGCTCGAGGTCACGGCGTACGACGGTGGCGCGCGGCACCAAGCCGGTCTCGTCGAGCTCGTCGCTGGCCTCGTCGGCGTCGCCCGGCACGTCGCACCACAGGGCGCCCGGCGAGTTGCCGGTCAGCGCGGAGGCCAGCGTCCGGCCGTCCTTCTCGTGGTCGGCGTAGGCGTCGGGGTAGGCCGAGCGCTGCACCTCCTGCGCGGCGACCGTGATCTCCATCGTGTCGTAGCCGTCGACCTGCGCGAGGGCGTCGTAGAAGGCGTTGGTGGCGTAGACGGGGTCCGTCAGCTGCTCGACGGTGCCCCAGCCCTGCGACGGTCGCTGCTGGAAGAGGCCGACGGAGTCGCGGTCGCCGTAGTCGATGTTGTAGAGCTTCGACTCCTGGTAGGCCGTGGCCAGCGCGATGCTCGCGGCGCGCGCGGGCATGCCGCGCTCGACCGCCACGGCCGTGATGAGCGCGGCGTTCTCGGCCTGCTCGAGGTCGACCTCGACGGTGTGGCCGTCTACCTCCGCGGTGCACCCGCTGGTGTCGAGGATCGACGGCACCCCGCCGCGATCGACGACGACGAGCGCGGTCGCCACCGCGCCGGCGGCCACGAACGCCCCGATCGCGGCCTGGCGCAGGGACGGCATGGCTAGTTGGCGTGCAGTGCCGCGTTGAGGGCGATCCCGTCGCCCTTCCACGGCACTGCCTCGATGGCGCCGCTGACCGAGTTGCGACGGAAGAGGATGTTGTCGACCCCCGAGAGCGTGGCCGCCTTGACCACCTGCGGCTTGCCGTCGATGTCGTTGACGGTGACCTTGGTGCCGGCGGTGACGTAGCAGCCGGCCTCGACGACGCAGTCGTCGCCGAGGGAGATGCCGATGCCGGCGTTGGCGCCGAGCAGGCAGCGCTCGCCGACGGAGATGACCTCCTTGCCGCCTCCCGACAGCGTGCCCATGATCGAGGACCCGCCGCCGACGTCGGAGCCGTCGCCGACGACCACGCCGGCGGAGATGCGGCCCTCGACCATCGACGTGCCGAGGGTGCCGGCGTTGAAGTTCACGAAGCCCTCGTGCATGACGGTCGTGCCCTCGGCGAGGTGGGCGCCGAGCCGGACCCGGTCCGCGTCGGCGATGCGTACGCCGCTGGGCACGACGTAGTCGACCAGCCGCGGGAACTTGTCGACCCCGAAGACGGTGACGTGCTGGCCGGACGCGCGCAGCCGGGCACGGGTCGTCTCGAAGCCCTCGACCGCGCAGGGGCCGGCGGAGGTCCATACGACGTTGGTGAGCAGCCCGAAGACACCGTCCATCGACATGCCGTGCGGCTTCACCAGCCGCGTCGAGAGCAGGTGCAGCCGCAGCCACACGTCCTCGGTCGTGGCCGGGGCGTCGCCGAGGTCGGCGATCTCGACCAGGCGCACCTCACGGCGTACGCCGCGGGCCCCGTCGTCACCCTCGAGCGCAGTCAGCTCCGCCGGGGCCTCGCCCTCGGTCGCGCCGAGGACGGGGGAGGGGAACCACGCGTCGAGGACGGTGTCGCCGTGCAGGGTCACGAGGCCGTAGCCGGAAGCAGCAGTCACGCGGCAAGGGTACGGAAGCGGCCCCACCCGGCCGGGTGGAGGGCTACTGCCCGGCGCGGCCGTCCACGCACTCGCGCACGAGGTCGGCGTGCCCGCAGTGGCGGGCGTACTCCTCGACCATGTGGACCACGATGTCGCGCACCTCGACGGGATCACCGTGCACGTCGACGATCGTGTCGAGGTCGGTGCGCTCGAGGACCTCGCGGGCGTATGCGATCTCGGACTGCCACAGCGCGTGCGACTCCCGCACCAGCTCGTCGTCGGCCTCGGGGAAGGTGAAGCCGGCGTCCTCGGCCTCGTCGCCGAACAGCCGCGGCAGGTCCATCCGCGCCTCGATCACCCGGCGGAACCAGCTCTGCTCGACCCGTGCCATGTGCCGCACCAGCCCGAGCAGCGAGATGTTCGACGGCGGCACCGCCTTCGTCGCCAGCTGCGCAGCGTCGAGGCCGTCACACTTCAGCGCCAGCGTCTGGCGGTAGTGCTCGAGGTAGCCCACCAGGCACTCCCGCTCGCCGCGCGTCGGCCCCAGCTGCATCCGGGGGTCCTGGTCGGTCGGGAGCCACATGCCGTCGTACCCGGGGTTCGCCATGGGGTCAGCCAACCGCACGCCTCGCGGGGTAGTCCACCGGGATATGGCTGGTAGTCCACCGGGAAGTGGCTGCCTCGACGGCGTCCTGACGACCAGATGGCGGTGGACTACGCCGACCACATCAGGTCAGACCAACTTGCTCTGTGGATGACCTGCTGGGCGGACGTGACGTGGGAAGGCTTTCCACGTGTTCGCCCCGAAGCCCTTCCACCGACGCAGACCCGGCCTCGTCGGTCCGATCCGGATGGACCCCACTGGGAGCACGGGACCCACACGCGGTCAGGCTCGCGGGCCCGAGTGGCGCAGGACGAGCCACGGGTTGTACGTCCCGGCTGCGGTCGAGGTCACTCCTGAGCAACGGATCGTCGAGGCGGCCGCCGTCCTCCGCGCTGACGAGGCGGTGACGGGGTGGGCCGGCCTGCGGTGGCAGGGCGCGGCGTGGTTCGAGGGCACGGACGGGCAGAACGGCCCGCGCGACGTGCCGCTGCTGGCACGCAGGGACCGCGCGGCGCCGAGCGGAGCAGTGGTCAGCCAGGAGTTCCTCCACCCGGACGAGATCACGACTGTCGACGGCGTTCCCGTCACACTCCCCGTGCGGTCGGTGGTCCACGAGATGAGGTACGCCGTTGCGCTGGGCGAGGCCGTGATCGCGCTCGACATGGCCTGCTACTCCGACCTCGTCAGCCTCGCCGAGGTGGCGGCGTACGTCGGGGCGCTGGGGCCGGTGACCGGGATCCAGCAGGCACGCGACGCCCTCGCCCTCGGCGACGAGAACTCGTGGTCACCCAAGGAGACGGCTATGCGGGGTGTCTGGACGAGGCGGGCCGGGCTGGTGCGACCTCTGTGCAACGCGCCGGTGTTCACGCTGGAGGGACGTCATGTCGGCACGCCCGACCTGATCGACCCCGTCCTCGGCCTGGTCGGCCAGTACAACGGCATCGACCACCTCTCGATCGCCGGAGCAGCGGCCGACACGAAGAAGGACGCTGCCTACCGCGAGCTCGGGCTCGAGACGGTGTCGATGCTCGTCACCGACTTCGCTGACCTCGACGACTTCACCCGGCGGCTGCTGGAGGCTGCTCGGCGAGCGGCGCGGCGGACTGCCCCACGGCTGTGGACCGTCGCGCCGCCGACATGGTGGACGCCGACGGACACAGTCGCGCGCCGGCGGCGGCTCGACGCGTTCGAGCGTGAGCGGGTGCTGCGCTACCGGCGTACGGCCTGAGGCGTGTCCGGGGCTCGGTGCCGGCCGTCCCCGACGTGCCGGGGTAGTCCACCGGGAAGTGGCTGGGGCGGCGGACCTGGAGCAACCAGATCCCGGTGGACTACCGCGAGCGAACGACCACATCCCGGTGGACTACCCCGGGCCAGGCAGGCACGTTCCCCCACGCCAGCTGCACACCTGCGCCAGACTCCGACCCATGAAGACGCGTCGCCGCTGGATCCGCGTGCTGGACAAGCCCGTGCGGGTGGAGGAGTCGATCACGTTCGAGGTGCCGCGCAGCGCGGAGGAGGTGTGGGACTTCATGTGGGACCCACAGTCGCTCTTCGTCATCGAGCCGGACGTGACCTACGCCGGCACGCTGCCCGGCACCCCCGACCGCCAGGTGGGGGAGGTCCAGGTGTCGATGCACCGCACCGGCCCCGAGCGGCAGCTGACCGCGCTCGAGGTGGTCGCGATGGAGCCCGGCCGGACGGCGACGACCCGCACCCTGACGGCCGCACTCCCCAGCGGCGGACGTCTCGACGTCGAGCCGACCGGCGAGCACTCCTGCCGGCTGACCCAGCGCTTCCACACCGACGTGCCGGTCGGCGTCGAGGTCGGCTACGTGGAGATCCAGCGGGCCGGCCTGCGCGAGTCGGCGCTCGAGCTGAGGGAACGGGTGCTGCGCCACTTCGGCAACTGATTCGCGCGTGCCCGAGCACACGCCGTACGATCGCCGCAGGCGTCTGAGCCGTCATCAGCGGCGAGCCTCGGGAAGAACGGGTACGGCGATCCGGCCGCGGCCCCACTAGACCCCGACGGGTGCGGCCCGACACAGCCGGAACGAGCGGTCGTCTCCCCGCCGGGGAGCGGCAAGCGAGGTGGTACCGCGGTCTGCAGATCGTCCTCGTGGTGAAGACCCGAGACGTACGACGCACCGCGAGGAGCACCCTGATGGCCTATCCCAAGGTCTCGCACACCGACGCCACGACCGTCGCGAGCAGCCCCCGCTTCCCCGAGATCGAGGAGGCGGTGCTGGCCTACTGGGAGGCCGACGACACCTTCCGCGCGAGCGTCGAGCAGCGCGAGGCGGGCGCGAGCGGCGACAACGAGTTCGTCTTCTACGACGGCCCGCCCTTCGCCAACGGCCTGCCGCACTACGGCCACCTGCTCACCGGCTACGTCAAGGACCTCATCCCGCGCTACCAGACGATGCGCGGCAAGCGCGTCGAGCGCCGCTTCGGGTGGGACACCCACGGCCTGCCGGCCGAGCTCGAGGCGATGCGCCTCAACGGCATCAAGACCACCGACGAGATCGTCGAGCTCGGCATCGAGAAGTTCAACGAGGCCTGCCGCCAGTCCGTGCTGAAGTACACCGGCGAGTGGCGCGACTACGTCACCCGACAGGCGCGCTGGGTCGACTTCGACAACGACTACCGCACCATGAACCCCGAGTTCATGGAGTCGGTCATCTGGGCCTTCAAGCAGCTGCACGACAAGGGCCTGGTCTACGAGGGCTTCCGCGTCCTGCCCTACTGCTGGCAGGACGAGACGCCGCTGTCCAACCACGAGCTGCGCATGGACGACGACGTCTACCAGATGCGCCAGGACCCGGCCGTCACCGTCGGCTACGACGTCACCACCGACGGTCCGTTCAGGGGCGTCAAGGTCCTCGTCTGGACGACGACCCCGTGGACCCTGCCGTCCAACCTCGCGGTCATGGTCGGCGAGGACATCGACTACGTCGTCGTCACCTCCGACGGCCCCACCGGCAACCCCGAGCGCTACCTCATCGCCGAGGCCCGGCTGGCCTCGTACGCCCGGGAGCTGGGCGAGGCGCCCGAGGTCACCTGGCGCGGGACGGGCGCCGACCTCGTCGGCCTGGAGTACGCCCCGCCGTTCAGCTACTACGCCGGCCACGAGCGCGCCTTCCGCCTCGTGCCCGCCGAGTTCGTCACCACCACGGACGGCACCGGGCTGGTGCACACCGCCGGCGCCTTCGGTGAGGACGACAAGGTCGTCACCGACCGCGAGGGCATCGAGGCGGTCATGCCGGTCGGCAAGGACGGGCGCTTCACGTTCCCGGTCACCGACTACGAGGGCATGCAGGTCTTCGACGCCAACCTCCACGTCATCGACCACCTCAAGGCCGCGACCCGGGGCGAGGGGGAGACCGGCTCCGTCACCCCCGGCACCGTCCTGGTGCGCCGCGAGACCTACGACCACTCCTACCCGCACTGCTGGCGGTGCCGGCAGCCCCTGATCTACAAGGGCGTCTCGTCGTGGTTCGTCGAGGTGACCAAGGTCAAGGAGCGCCTGATGGCGCTCAACCAGGACATCCGCTGGGTGCCCGACCACATCAAGGACGGCCAGTTCGGCAAGTGGCTGGAGAACGCCCGCGACTGGTCGATCACCCGCAACCGCTTCTGGGGCAGCCCCGTCCCGGTGTGGAAGTCCGACGACGAGCACCACCCGCGCGTCGACGTCTACGGCTCCTTCGACGAGATCGAGCGCGACTTCGGCACCCTGCCGCGCGACAAGGACGGCAACCCCGACCTCCACCGCCCGTTCGTCGACGAGCTGACGCGTCCCAACCCGGACGACCCGACGGGGAAGTCCACGATGCGGCGCGTCACCGACGTCCTCGACGTGTGGTTCGACTCGGGCTCGATGAGCTTCGCGCAGGTGCACTACCCGTTCGAGAACAAGGACTGGTTCGACCACCACTTCCCCGGCGACTTCATCGTCGAGTACATCGGCCAGACCCGCGGCTGGTTCTACACGATGCACGTCCTGGCCGGCGCGATCTTCGACCGACCGGCCTTCTCGACGTGCCTGAGCCACGGCATCGTCCTGGGCAACGACGGCCAGAAGATGTCGAAGTCGCTGCGCAACTACCCCGACGTCCGCGAGGTCTTCGACCGCGACGGCGCCGACGCGATGCGCTGGTTCCTCATGTCGAGCCCGATCCTGCGCGGCGGCAACCTCGTCGTCACCGAGCAGGGCATCCGCGACTCGGTCCGCCAGGTGCTGATCCCGCTGTGGAACAGCTGGTCCTTCTTCACCCTGTACGCCAACGCGGCGGGCGGCGGCGCCGGCCACGAGGCGACCTGGCGCACCGACAGCGCGCACCCGATCGACCGCTACATCCTGGCCAAGCTGCGCGACTACGTCGCCGCGATGACCGACCAGCTCGACAACTACGAGGTGGCGGCGGCGTGCGACTCGACGCGCAGCTTCCTCGACGTGCTGACCAACTGGTACATCCGTCGCTCCCGCGAGCGCTTCTGGGACGAGGACGCCGACGCCTTCGACACCCTCTACACCGTGCTCGAGGTCGTCTGCCGGGTCACCGCGCCGCTGATGCCGCTGACGACCGAGGAGGTCTGGCGCGGCCTCACCGGCGAGCGCTCGGTGCACCTGGCCGACTGGCCGGCCGCCGAGGACCTGCCGGCCGACGACGCGCTGGTCGCCTCGATGGACACCGTCCGCGACGTCTGCTCGGCCGGATCGGCGCTGCGCAAGGCCGCGAACCTCCGCAACCGGCTGCCGCTCTCGCGGCTGACGGTCGTCACAGAGGCCGACCTCACCGGCTTCGACTCGCTGGTGGCCGACGAGCTGAACCTCAAGTCGGTCGAGCTCTTCGCGACCGACGCGCCCGAGGCAGCGGCGTACGGCGTCTCGCAGCGCCTCACGGTCAACGCCCGCGCGGCCGGCCCGCGCCTGGGCAAGGACATCCAGCTCGCGATCAAGGGCTCCAAGTCCGGCGACTGGTCGGTGGCCGAGGACGGCACCGTCACCGCAGGTGGGCTCGCGCTCGTCGAGGGGGAGTACGCCCTGGAGACCGTCGCCGGCTCGTCGGCCGACGACACCGCCATCGGCATGCTGCCGCGCGGCGGCTTCGTCGTCCTCGACACCGCCGTGACGCCGGAGCTCGAGGCCGAGGGCACCGCGCGCGACCTGGTGCGTGCGGTGCAGCAGGCCCGCAAGGACGCCGGGCTCCAGGTGAGCGACCGGATCGCGCTGACGATCTCGGCGCCCGCCGCCACCCTGGACGCCGCGCGGACCCACGAGGCCCTGATCGCCGAGGAGACGCTCGCCACCAGCGTGGCGTACGCCGATGCCGACGAGGTGGCCGTCGAGGTCGCCCGGGCCTGACGCACACGACATCTCGGGGGAGACGTACGCATGGACGGACCGACCGACATCGACGCGCTGGCCGAGGCGCTGCGCGAGGACGGCGTGGTCATCGACCGCGTCATGGGCAGCGGTGAGGCGCAGGAGGCCGAGGACCGCATCTCCGCACTCGTGCGGGAGGTGCCGTTCCCGGTCTACGTCGCACTGGTGGACGCGCCCGACGGCCTTCCGTCCGACGCGGTGGCGTCGGTCGACGCACTCGCGGGTCTGCTCAACAGGCGCCTCGGCGACGGGCTCTACGTCCTCGACACGACCGAGGGGATCCAGCGGGTCTACTCCTACGGCCTCGATGCCGATCCGGTGCGCCTGAGCATCGGCGCCGGGAGGAACACCGACCTCCTCGACGAGACCATGCAGGAGGTCGGTGGCTACCGGATCCAGACCGAGGACTACATCTACCCGCCCGCCTTCGCCAAGGCGGAGATGCAGGCGGTGGCGGCCGGGGACCTGGTCGACCTGGCGCGCGGACCCGACGACGGCGAGTACCCGGCGACGGTGACCGCCGCCGAGGCCGAGGAGGTCGCGCGGCGCGCGCTGGAGGTCGAGGCGGTGGCGTCGTGGCGGCCCGGGGCGTCGCGCTTCGTCGAGGTCCGCTCGGCCTCCCGCGGCCTCTCGGCGATCGTCGGTGGGCTCTCCGCGCTGGTCATCGCGCTCCTCCTCGGCCAGACGCTGCGCGGCTGGCCGCGCACCGGACGGTCCAGTGGGGCCAGGGGCAAGGGCGCGGACCGGGCAGCAGCTCCTCCGGCAGCCGTCCCGCTGCCGGTGCTCGAGGACGAGCGCCGCCGCGCGACCCGCCTCGCCGATGCGCTGGCGAGGGCGATCGAGAGGACCGACTGGGAGCGCCTACGCGACCGCGACCTGGCCGACCGTGCCCTCACCGCCCGTGACGCCGTCGAGCCGCTGCTGCAGTCGGCGGACGTCGCCGACGTCATCGGTGCGCGCGTCCTGGCCCAGGTCGGGATGCACGACCTCGGCCGTGGCCGCCGGGGCGAGGGGCCGCGGCTGGTGCCGTGCTTCTTCGACCCCCGTCACAGGGAGGCGACGACCTTCGCGGCGTGGCGGCTGGGCGACGGCGAGGTCGACGTGCCGTGCTGCGCCGCCTGTGGTTTGGCGATGGCTCACGACGGGCACCCGCCCTACCTGAGCCTTCCGTCCCGGCGTGGCGCGCAGCCCTACTGGGAGCGTGACGACGTGTGGTCGCGCACCGGGTTCGGCTCGATCTCCGACGACCTCGCCCGCGACGTGCTCGCCGATCGGGCGGGGGAGCGGTGAGCGCGGCGCACGCGGGGCCGCTGAGGCGGGCCGGCTGGTGGATCGGGGCGGTGGTCGGCGTGGTCGCCGGCTCCGCCCTCGCCGTCGTGGTCCAGGACTGGCAGGAGGCACGCGAGACCTCCGACGTGGCGGCGCGCGCAGAGGTGTTCCACCGTGAGGACACGGTGCCACCTCCGGTCGACGCGATCCGCTCCCTCCTCGCCCAGGACTCGCTCGTCGCCGTCGACCCCCTCCTCGTGGACCGGGTGTCCGAGGACGACGTGGCGCGGGCCGAGGCGATCCTCGCCGACGCGCCGGTCCCGGCCCGGATCGCCTATCTCGCCTACCCGCGGACCGGCGACGTCGGCTACACCCCGACCGGCGCGGCCGTGCAGTGGAGCACCGCGGTCGGGGAGGTGGGCCACTACGTCGTGCTGTGGGACGACGGCGGGACCGAGCCGACGGCCGTCGGGCTCGAGGAGCACTACGTCGACGCACGAACGCAGGGCCAGCCCGGTCCGGCGCTGGTCCGGCTCGCGGCGGAGATGGCGGCCTGGGAGGCCGTGCCCCTCCGCACCGAGCCCGACGAGGCGAGCGACCAGGACTACTGGGGCGATGCGGGCGGTGGACTCGCAGCCGCGGGGCTCATGGGTGCCTTCGGCGTCGTGCCGGCCTTCCTGGTGCTCCGCTGGTACGTGGGAACCCGACGACGGAAGGCCGCCTGATGGATGAGATCACCGATGCCACGATCGCCGAGATCGAGCAGGAGCTGGCCGGTGACGGGGTGTGGATCGAGCCGTCCTTCGCCACCACCCACGGGATCTCGGCCGCCGACGAGGCGCGCATCGAGGAGGCGGTGGCCTCCACAGGGCGCGCCGACCTGAAGGTCGTCCTCGTCGAGGTCGACAGCGGCGACGATCGGTTCCAGGGCAGCTTCGCCAACCTCAGCGCCTGGCTCCACGACGACGCGGGCGGCGACGCCACCTACGTCGGGTGGAACCGGTGGAGCGAGCCGGAGCTGAGCGTCCAGGCGTTCGGCGACCAGCCCGGCACCATGTCCGTCGCCAACGTGGCCAACCACGAGCACCCCGACGACGTCGCCGACCAGGTGGTCCGGGTGCAGGAGCTCCTCGACGACGGCAACGCCGACGCGCTGTGGGCCGAGGTCCCCGACGACGAGAAGTACTCCTGGACCGCCGACGAGGGCGTGCAGGCCTCCGAGGTCGTCGGCGGGCTCGGCATCGTGGTGGCCCTCGCTGTGGTCGTCGCCGCGATCGTCGCGTGGCGTCGGCGGCGCCGCGCCCGCCCCTCGGGCTTCACCCTGCCCGCCACCGTGCTGCACACGGTGCGCGCCGCCGAGGACCGGCGGCTGCGCCAGCAGGCCGACGCCGAGGTGCTCGCTCTGGGTGAGGCGATCGGCAGCGGCGAGCCGGGCGACAGCGCCCACGCACTCGACGCCTGGCAGCAGGCGCTCGACCACTACGCCGCTGCGCGGTCGGTCCTGTCGCAGGCCGCCGTCCCGGCAGACGTCGTCGGCGCACTCGTCCTGGCCCGCCGCGGGGACGAGGCACGCTCGCGCGCGCAGCAGCGGAAGCCCTCGGCCTGGACGCCCCGGCCCGCCTGCTGGTTCAACCCGCTCCACGAGGGCCGGACCAGCGAGGTCGCCTGGCGCGACGCGGACCGCGAGGTCGACGTGCCTGCATGCGCGGCGTGCGCCGCCGACGTACGCGACGGTCGCGAGCCGCGCGACATCCTCGACCTCATCGAAGGTGACCGCACCGTCCACTACTTCCGCCTCGACCTCGGCGCGTGGACCCGTACGGGCTACGGGTCGCTCGAGCCCGACCTGCTCGGCGCCCTGCGATCCAGCGGGAAGGGCGCGCTGCGCGGCCGGGGGACCCGGGGCCGCCGCGGCACGGCTGGTTGAATCGAGCCATGGCCCACCTCGACCTGTCCGCCGACGTCGTCACCCTGACCCAGCAGCTCGTCGACATCTTCTCGGTGTCCCACGAGGAGGAGGAGATCGCCGACGCGGTCGAGTCCGCCCTGCGCGGCCTCCCGCACCTCACCGTCACCCGGCGCGGCCACACGATCGTCGCCCGCACCGAGCTCGGCCGCGGCGAGCGCGTGGTGATCGCCGGTCACATCGACACCGTGCCGCTCAACGACAACCTGCCCTCGCGCCTCGAGGACGGCGTCCTGCACGGCCTCGGCAGCTGTGACATGAAGGGCGGCGACGCGGTGATGCTCAAGCTCGCCGCCGACGTGACCGAGCCCAACCGCGACCTGACCTTCGTCTTCTACGAGGCCGAGGAGGTCGACTCGGTCCACAACGGGCTGCGCAAGCTCACCGAGAGTGACCCGCACCTGCTGGAGGCCGACTTCGCGATCCTCATGGAGCCCAGCAACGCTGCCGTCGAGGCGGGCTGCCAGGGCACGATGCGCGTCGACGTCCGCACCACCGGTGAGCGCTCCCACAGCGCGCGCAGCTGGAAGGGCGTCAACGCCATCCACCTCGCCGGGCCCGTGCTGGCGCGGCTCAACGACTACGTCGCGCGCGAGCCGGAGATCGACGGCCTGACCTACCACGAGGGCCTCAACGCCACCGGCATCCGTGGTGGGGTCGCCGGCAACGTGATCCCCGACGAGTGCGTCGTCGAGGTCAACTTCCGCTTCGCCCCCGACCGCAGCGAGGCCGACGCCGAGGCCTTCGTCCGCGACTTCTTCGAGGGCTACGACGTCACGGTGACCGACCTGGCCGCCGGCGCGCTGCCCGGCCTCGACCGCCCGGCCGCCAAGGCCTTCGTCGAGGCCGTGGGCGGCGAGGTGGCGCCGAAGTTCGGCTGGACCGACGTCGCGCAGTTCACCAGGCTCGGGATCCCGGCGGTGAACTTCGGCCCCGGTGACCCGATGTTCGCCCACAAGCAGGACGAGCACGTCCCCACCGAGCACATCGAGCGCTGCGAGCGCCTCCTGAAGGACTGGCTGGCATGAGCGACCGCTCCCACGACCGGATGAAGGGCCCCGTCATGACCCGCCGCAGCCAGGTCGAGGAGGGCACCACCACCGACCAGCGGCTCCTCGACTCCCGCGGCCCGAGCGACTGGGTCCACACCGACCCGTGGCGGGTGCTGCGGATCCAGGCCGAGTTCGTCGAGGGCTTCGGCGCGCTCGCCGAGCTCGGGCCGGCGATTGCCGTCTTCGGCTCGGCCCGCACCCCGGCCGACCACCCGTTCTACGCGATCGGCGAGGAGGCCGGACGCAAGCTGGCCGAGGCCGGCTTCGCGGTCATCACCGGCGGTGGCCCGGGCGCGATGGAGGCGGCCAACAAGGGCGCCTGCGAGGCCGGGGGAGTCAGCGTCGGCCTCGGCATCGAGCTGCCCTTTGAGTCCGGGCTCAACCAGTGGGTCGACAAGGGCATCAACTTCCGCTACTTCTTCGCCCGCAAGACCATGTTCGTCAAGTACTCCCAGGGCTTCGTGGTGCTGCCCGGCGGGCTCGGCACCTTCGACGAGCTCTTCGAGGCGCTGACGCTGGTGCAGACCCAGAAGGTCACCTCGTTCCCGATCGTGCTGATCGGCACGGACTACTGGCAGGGCCTGCTCGACTGGCTGCGCGGCACCGTGCTCGCCGAGGGCAAGATCAACGCCGAGGACCTCGACATGCTCGTGGTGACCGACGACGTCGACGAGGCCGTTGCGCTGATGGTCGCCGCCCGCGAGGACCGCTTCCCGACACCGCCGCCGGAGCGTCCCGAATGATGTGGCTGTTCGCGGCACTGATCGTCCTCGCCATGGCCGGCGTGGCGATGGTGGCCTCGGGCCACGGCGGGTCGATGGCGCCGGCGTACGACGACCGCCCCGACCTCGCGCTGCCCGACGACCGGCCGCTCGAGGCGCGCGACCTGCGCCGGGTGCGGTTCCCCCTCGCGCTGCGCGGCTACCGGATGTCCGACGTCGACGCGCTGCTCGCGCGCCTGGCGACCGAGCTGGAGGACCGGCCCGAGGACCGGACCGGCCCCCCGACCGACCACGGCCCCGCCGCCGACGGCTCGTCTGGCGAGCCGGCTCGCGACTAGGGCAGACTGCACGGCCATGTCGTTCCCGATCGTCGTGTGGATCCTCACGGCCCTCGCCGCCGTGGCGATCGTGCTGACCCGCCTCCGCCTCAAGGGCGACGGCGCGGCCGGCCAGTTCACGATCAGCAGGCGGGTGCCGCTCGCCCACTTCGTGGCCGGCGTGCTCGCGCTCGTCCTGTGGCTGGGCGTGCTGGTGTCGCCGGAGGACTCGTTCCTCGGAGGACCGTTCGTCGGCATCCTCGCGATCGCCTGCTGGTGGGTCACCGCCATCTGCGGGCTCCTGGTCCTGGCCCGCTGGCTGCCGTCGCGGGGGCGGCACGTGCCGGCCGCGGCGGGCGACAGCTGGAGCGACGGGCCCGGCCTCTCCCTGCTGGCCCACCTCGGCATGGTGGTCGGCGTGCTGGTCTTCACCTACGCCTACCTCACCGCCGCCGTCTGATGCGGCGTCTCGTCACCGCTGTGCTCGTGGCGCTCGGCCTCGCTGTGCCTGTGCCCGCGGTCGCGGCGCCTGCTTCAGAGGATCGCCCCGCCGTGGTCGAGGCGCGCACCATCGGCCACTCCGTCAAGGGCCGTCCGATCCGTGCCTGGCGCCTCGGCGAGCCGGGCAGGCGCCGGATCGTGCTCGTCTCGACGATGCACGGCGACGAGCCCCACACCCGGGCGATCCTGGAGACGCTGCGCGACGGTCGCGCGATCCGGGGCGTCGACCTCTGGGTGGTCCCGACCTTCAACCCCGACGGGCTGGCGCGCGGCACCCGGCGCAACGCCCGCGGCGTCGACCTGAACCGCAACTTCCCCCACCGCTGGAAGGATCTCGACGGGCGCTACGAGTCCGGCCGCGGGCCCGCCAGCGAGCCCGAGACGCGGGCGGTGATGGCGTTCCTCGAGGAGATCGACCCGGTCCGGGTGGTGAGCTTCCACCAGCCGCTCAACGGCGTCGACACCGACACCAAGGACCCGCGGTTCGCCCGCCGCCTGGCCCGCGCCCTGCGCCTGCCGCGCACGTCCCTCGACTGCGGCGGGCTCTGCCACGGCACCATGACGATGTGGTTCAACCACCGCATGCGCGGCTCGGCGCTCACGGTCGAGTACGGCGCGCGCCCCTCGCGCCACCGGATGGTCGTGCAGGCCCCGCGCCAGCTGCTCGGTGCCCTCGGCGCGCACCGCACCTCGCGCGGCTGACGCCCCCTCTGGTCAGCGCCCCTGGAAGGCCGGCTTCGCCTTGGCCATGAAGGCCGTGACCGCGGCGAGGTGGTCCTCGGTGCCGCCGGTGAGCGCCATCTTCTCGGCCTCGAAGGCGAGCGACTCCTCGAGCGGGTGCGAGGCGGCGTACGCCACTGCCTGGCGGATCGAGCCGAACGCGACGGTCGGCCCGGCGGCGAGGCGGGCAGCGAGCTGCCCGACGGTGGCAGCGAGCTCGGCCTCCGGCACGACCTGCGTGGCCAGGCCCAGCTCGAGGGCCTCGGTCGCGGAGACGGTGCGGGGGAAGTAGAGCAGCTCCATCGCCTTGGCGCGGCCCACGAGGCGCGGCAGCGTCCAGCTCGACCCGGTGTCGCAGGACAGCGCGACACCGGCGAAGGAGGTGTTGTAGCCGGCGGTGTCGACCAGGATCCGGAAGTCGGCGGCGAAGGCCAGGCTCGCCCCCGCGCCCGCGGCGACGCCGTTGACCGCGGCGATCACTGGCTTGGCCATTGTGGACAGCGCCAGCATGATCGGGTTGTAGTGCTTCTCCACCGTGTCCGACAGCGGCACGTCAGCCTCGCCGGTGAGGCCTGCGAGGTGCTCCTTGAGGTCCTGCCCCACGCAGAAGGCGCGGCCGCTGCCGGTGAGCACGACGCAGCGCACGGCGGGGTCGTCGGCGACGCGCCGCACCGTCTCGAGGAGCAGGTCCTTCGTGGCGACGTCGAGGCCGTTCATCGCCTCGGGCCGGTTGAGGGTGATGGTGGCGACGGCGTCGGAGACGTCCAGGAGGACGGGAGCAGGGCTGGTCATGAGGGCAGTCTGCCCGACGCAGTTCGCCTGTCCGGGTGCCCTGTGGTGCCGATCACGCCCGTCATGGGGGATAATGGAGGAGTACGACGCCGATCGAGGTGGCCAGGCACGACTCAGCCGCCTCGATTCGCATGTGATGAGCCTCCATCGCCGAACCGATGGCAGAACAGGAAGAGGTGCGCCGATGGCCGCCATGAAGCCCCGCACGGGCGACGGACCCCTCGAGGTCACCAAGGAGGGGCGCGGCATCGTCATGCGCGTCCCGCTCGAGGGCGGTGGGCGTCTGGTCGTCGAGCTGAACGCCGACGAGGCACGCGCTCTCGGCGACGCCCTCAAGGACGTCGTCGGCTGATCGTGGCCATCCCCCAGCTGCCGACGCAGGTCTCCCCGCCCGAGTTCGCCCTCAGCCCGGCGCTGCCCCACCAGATCGGTGGCGCCGAGGTCTGGGCCTTCCCGGTCCTTCCCGGCGACGACGGCCCCCTGCTCGGGCCCGGCGCCGACGAGGCCTCGGAGCTCCTCGGGACCGACCTCCTCGCCGCGCTCGACGCCGCCCGGGCCACCGGGCGCACCGGTGAGGTCACCACGGTCCCCGTGGCCGGCCTCCCGTCGGCCGACGACGTGAGCGTCGTGCTCCTCGTCGGGGTGGGCGAGGCGTCGGTGACCGACTTCCGGCGCGCCGGTGCCGCCCTGGCGCGAGCGACCAAGGACCGCGTCAGCGTCGTCACCTCGGTCGCGGCGATCGCTCCTGAGGACGGGCTCGGCGCCTTCGTGGTCGGGGCCATGCTGGGCTCGTTCGCCTTCCACTGGCGCTCCACCGGCCCGCGCGAGCAGCCGGTCTCCCGCATCGTGCTCGCCGACGTCACCGACGACGGTGCCGACGACGAGCTCGCCCGGGCGATCGCCCTCGGCGGGGCCGGATGGCGCTCACGCGCCCTGGCCACGGTCCCGTCGAACCTGAAGACGCCGGCATGGCTGGCCGAGCAGGCCGTCGAGGTCGGCGAGGCGGCAGGTCTCGAGGTGCGCGTCTGGGACACCGACCAGCTCGCCGCCGAGGGGTTCGGCGGCATCCTCGCCGTCGGCGGCGCCTCGGCCCACGGGCCGCGGCTGATCCGCATGGACTACACCCCCCGCGGGGCGACGAAGAAGGTCCCCACCGTCGTCCTCGTCGGCAAGGGCATCACCTTCGACACCGGCGGCCTCGACATCAAGCCCAGCGAGGGCATGCTGACGATGAAGCGCGACATGAGCGGCGGCGGCGCGGTCATCGCCGCGATGGCCGCCCTGCGCGACGTCGACTGCCCGGTGCGCGTCATCGGCCTGGTCCCGGCCGCCGAGAACGCCGTCAGCGGCACGGCCATGCGCCCCGGTGACGTCATCACCCACTTCGGCGGGCGCACCTCCGAGGTCAACAACACCGACGCCGAGGGCCGCCTCGTCCTCGCCGACGCGATGGCGTACGCCGTCTCCGAGCTCGCGCCGACCGTCCTGGTCGACGTCGCCACCCTCACCGGCGCGATGAAGGTCGCGCTCGGGCAGTGGACCGGTGGCTACTTCGCCAACCACGAGGGCCTCGCCGCGCAGGTCGAGGCCGCCGCCGTCTCCTCGGGCGAGAACGTCTGGCGGATGCCGCTGGTCACGGACTACGAGGAGCGCGTCGCTTCCAAGATCGCCGACGGCGACAACGCCGCCGGCGGCGCGGGCGCGATCACCGCAGCCCTGTTCCTCCAGCACTTCGCCGGCGACGTCCCCTGGGCGCACGTCGACTTCGCCTCCGCCGCCGAGTCCCCGGCCGACCGCCACGAGTGGACGGCCGGCCCCAGCGGCTTCGGGCCCCGCCTGCTGCTCGCCTGGCTGGGCTCCGAGGACCCGCTGGACGGGATCGCCTGATGCGGGTCCTCGGCTGATGCTGGGCCTGACCGTCCGCTGGTCGCTCGTCGACGCCGCCGAAGGCGTGGAGGAGGAGCTCGCGACCTACGTCGCCGAGACCTCGCACGCGCGCTTCACCGGCATGTCCGGACTGCGCTTCAAGACCTGGCGGTCCGTGCCGGGGCAGTGGTTCGAGGGCTGCTACGTCTTCGCCACCGACGAGGCGCGCGAGGAGTTCCAGCGCACCTTCGCCGCGGGCGCGGACGAGTCGCCGGGATCGCGGATCATCGGCTCGTCGCCGGTCCTCATCGAGGCGTGCGACATCGTCGCGGTCGCCGAGGGCTGGGACGGCTTCGTCGCCGCACCGCGCGCCTGAGCGCCGCCGGAGGTCAGGCCTCCGGGGCCCATTCCTTCTTGGCGGCCAGCAGGCCGTCGCCGACGGGCAGCAGCACCGGCACCAGCGCGTCGTGCTCGAGGATCGTGCGACCGAGCTCGCGGATGGTGACGGTCTCGTCGTCGCGCTGCGCCGGGTCGGCGACGCGGTCGTGCCACAGGGCGTTGTCGAAGGCGACGATGCCGCCGGGGCGCAGCAGCCGCAGCGCCTCCTTGAGGTAGGCGGCGTACTCGCGCTTGTCGCCGTCGCAGAAGACGAGGTCGTAGTGGCCGTCGGTGAGGCGGGGGAGCACGTCGAGCCCGGCGCCGGCGATGGTGCGGGCGCGGTTGCCGGGGATGCCCGCCTCGGTGAAGGTCTCCTTGGCGAGGCGCTGGTGCTCGGCCTCGATGTCCACCGTCGTCAGCACCCCGTCGGCGCGCATGCCGCGCAGCAGCCAGAGCCCGGAGACGCCGGTGCCGGTTCCGATCTCCACGACGGCGCGCGCGTCGAGCACGGAGGCGAGGAAGCGCAGCGCGGCTCCGACGCCGGGGCCGACGGGGGAGACCCCCACCTCCTCGGCACGGCTGCGGGCGGCGGCCAGGATCTCGTCCTCGGCCACGAACGACTCGGCGTAGGACCAGCTCGCGGGCTTGATCGGGGTGGTGTGGTGGGGCACGGGCGGACTCTATCGCGCGCCGGGCCACGCGCGTGGCCGGGAACACACGCACCACCCCGGTCGTTGGAGGCAGTGCGCCCGCGATACCGCGGGTGGCCGGACCCCGAAGTTCTTGGGTGGACCGCATGAGGTTCACAGGGAACTCTCAGGCGTGACGCCTAGCGTCAGGAAGGACAGCGAACCGTTGCAGCTGCGGTCGAGGAAGTCGAGCCAGGGAGCGCCCGTGGGCGAGCAGGTCGGCACCACCACGAGTCAGGTCCCGACCTGGGACGAGGTCGTCGAGCAGCACTCCGACCGCGTCTTCCGCCTGGCCTACCGCCTCACCGGCAACCGGCCCGACGCCGAGGACCTCACGCAGGAGGTCTTCGTGCGTGTCTTCCGGTCGCTCGACACCTACACCCCCGGCACCTTCGAGGGCTGGCTGCACCGCATCACCACCAACCTCTTCCTCGACGGGGCGCGACGCAAGCAACGGATCCGCTTCGACCCCCTCTCCGACGAGCGCGCCGCCCGGCTCACCAGCGCGGCCCCGGCTCCCGAGCTGGCCTTCGCCGACCGGACCTTCGACGACGACATCGAGACCGCGCTCGCCACGCTGCCCCCGGACTTCCGCGCCGCCGTCGTGCTGTGCGACGTGGAGGGCCTGAGCTACGAGGAGATCGCCGAGATCATGGGCGCGAAGCTCGGCACCGTCCGCTCGCGCATCCACCGGGGCCGCACGATGCTCCGCACGGCCCTCGCGCACCGCGAGCCCACCGAGGGACGCCAGCGCTACTCCGGTCCACACCAGCCGCGTGGGACGGTGTGAGCATGAGCCACCTCGGATCGCGCGTCAGCGCCCTCCTCGACGGCCGCCTCGCGCCGGAGGAGGAGGAGCGCTGCTGGAGCCACGTCCACGGTTGCCACACCTGCCGTGACCTCGTCGAGCAGGAGGGCTGGGTCAAGACCCAGCTCGCCCAGCTCTCGATGGGCGACTCGACGGCCTCCCACGACTTCAAGACCTCTCTCCTCGGCCGCTGTGCCGCTGCCTCGGGCTCTCCGTCGCCGTTGACGCCCGCTGCCTTCCCGGTCGCCGGTCACCGTCCCCGTCGCGGCCTCGTGGCCATCGGAGGCGGTGCGGCCAGCGCCTGCGTCGTCGGTGTCCTCGTGCTCGGTGCCGCCGGTGCGCCCCGCGTGGACCCCCGTCCGCCCACCACCGACCTCACCCGTCCGACCGTCCCGGCGACCCCCGCGGTCAACGTCGACGACCGGTCCGCCCGCGGGCCCGTGTCACCCTCCCGGACGCCCCTGGCCGAGCGCCTCGTGGCGATCCGGGAGAAGATTGCTCCGTGAGCGACGAGCGCGAGCCGGACGACCAGGCGTACGACGACCCCTCCGACGGCCCGACCCACGACGGGACGGAGCCGACGCAGCCCCTCGCGGGGTGGCGCGACCCCGCGTCACGGACCGAGGAGCGCGCGACGGCGCCCGAGCCGGCGCCCGAGGCCGGACCGGCACCCGAGCCGGCGGTGCAGCCCGACGGCCTGCCCTACGGCCGCGACGAGAACATGCTCGCCGGACCGCCCCCGTCCGCCGACGAGACCTCCGACCAGCCGCCCGCCACCATCGGGGACGCTGTCGAGCAGCGTCCGGACGGGCCGGCGGCGCCGACCGTGCCGATGCGGCAGGGTCCCGGTCCCGGCCCGTGGTTCGGCCCCGGCCCCAGCCCCTACGGCCAGCCCGCTCCGGGCCAGGCCCCCTACGGCCAGCCGCCCTACGCCCGGTCGCCGTACGCCCGGCCCGCGTCCACGCGACGCCTCCCGCTGTGGGTGTGGCCGGCCGTCGCGTGCCTCGCCCTCGTCGTGGGCATCCTCGGCGGCCTCGCCGGCGGCGCGCTCCAGGACGAGCTGGCCTCGCAGCGCGGCACCAACGACAACGGGCTCGGGGGAGTGCGCACGCAGGCTGCCGCGCCCCTCGAGGCCGACAACGGCTCGGTCTCGGCCGTCGCCCAGGCGCTGCTGCCGAGCACGGTGCAGATCCTCGCCGAGCTCGACGGCCAGGCCGCCGGCGCCACCGGCTCCGGGTTCGTGCTCGACCGCGACGGCCACGTGGTGACCAACAACCACGTCGTCGCGTCGGCCGCCGCGGACGACGGGTCGATCATCGTCATCGACCAGGCGGGTCAGCGCCGCGAGGCGACCGTCCTGGGCCGCAGCGCGGTCTACGACCTCGCCGTGCTGACCGTCGAGGACGCCGGATCGCTCGAGCCGGCGGCGCTCGGGGCGTCCCAGGTGCTGCGTGTCGGCGAGTCCGTCGTCGCCTTCGGTGCCCCGCTCGGCCTGAGCCAGACCGTCACCTCCGGCATCGTCAGCGCCCTGAACCGACCGGTCACCACGTCGGGGGAGTCCGACGACGAGTCGTCGTACATCAACGCCGTCCAGACCGACGCCGCGATCAACCCGGGCAACTCCGGCGGTCCGCTGGTGAACCTCGCCGGCGAGGTGGTGGGGGTCAACTCCGCCATCGCGACCACCGGCGGCGCGTCCGGGGAGTCCGGCAACATCGGCGTGGGCTTCGCCATCCCGATCGAGCAGGTCCGCACGACGGTGGACCAGATCCTGCGCACCGGCAGGGCGGAGTACCCCGTCATCGGGGCGCAGGTCCGCACCGGTGGCGAGCCCGACGCGGAGGGCGCGACGATCACCGAGGTCATGCCCGACACCCCGGCCGAGCGGGCCGGCCTCCAGCAGGACGACGTCATCACCTCGGTCGACGACCAGCCCGTCAACGACGGCATCGCCCTCATCGTGGCGATCCGGACGCACCTGCCCGGCGAGACCGTCGAGATGTCGGTCGTGCGCGGTGGCGAGGAGCGGGTCGTTCAGGTCGAGCTCGACGGCAAGGTCGGCTAGTCAGTCCCTCGCCTGGTCCGCACCGGCGTCCGCCTCGACGAAGGGGTGCTGGTCGACGAAGGTGCGCGTCTCGGCGTACATCCGCTGGATGAAGTCCTCGAGCTGCACCCGCTCCACGCGCCACTGGCCGCGTCCGCCGATCTTGATCGCCGGCAGGTCGCCGCGACGCACGAGCGCGTAGACCTGCGCGCTCGAGGTGTTGAGCACCTCGGCGACGTCGGCGAGCGTCAGGAAGCGGGGGTCGTCGGCCATGGGGTCATGGTGCCACCGAGGCGGTCGCGCCCGTGGCCGACCTCCCGGTGCCTGTGGAGAGACAGGTGTGAACTCGGCGCGGCATGGCAATGATGGCCCCGTGTCTCGGATCCTGTCTCGGAACTCCTCGCGCCATCCCTCCCGCACCACCGGCGGCCTCGACGTGCCGCCGGCGACGCGTGCCACCCGTCCGGGCTGGCGCGACCCGCGGTTGTGGATCGGCGTCGCCCTCGTCACCGGCTCGGTCGTCGCCGGGGCACGGATCCTCGCCGGCGCCGACGACATGACCCAGGTCTGGTCGGCCTCCACCGACCTCGTCGCCGGTCAGACGGTGGGCGCCGACGACCTGGAGGCGACGCGCGTCCGCTTCGGCGACGACCTGGACCGCGAGCTCTACCTCGCCGTCGGCGAGGAGCTCCCGGCCGCCCTGACGCTGACCCGCCCGCTGGCGGCCGGCGAGCTGGTGCCGGCGGCTGCGCTGGGGGAGGCCGCCGACGAGGACGCGGTGGCGGTGTCGATCGCCGTGGCCGCCGAGCATGTGCCGCCCGACGTGGTCCGCGGCTCACGGGTCGACGTCTGGGTGATCGGCGAGGGCACCCTCGGCACCGGCGGCGGACGACGCGGTGCGGGTGCAGAGCCCGTGCTCGAGGACATCGTCGTGCTCGACGCTCCCGTCGTCGCCGACTCCTTCGCGTCCGCGACCAGCCGGCAGCTGGTGCTCTCGGTCCCCGTCGACGAGGAGGAGTCCCTCGGCCTCGTCCTCGCGGCCAGTGGGGACGACCGCGTCCGGGTCGTCGGCCGGGGGTGAGGTCGTGATCTGCGTGCTCGTCATGGCTGCGGGCGAGGCCTGGGAGTCACCCGCCCTGGCTGACCTCGAGGCGCGCCCGGGCGTGGTCGTGCTCAAGCGCTGCGTCGACGTGGACGACCTGCTCGCAGCGGTGTCCAGCGGGCAGGCCGACGTCGCGGTGGTGTCCCTCGACGCCCCCGGGCTGGACCCGGCATCGGTGTCGCACCTGCGGCGCCACGCCGTCCGGCCGGTCGCCGTGACCACCTCCGCGTCGTCCGACGTCGACGTGCGCGAGCGCGCCCAGCGGCTGGGCATCACCGCGGTGGTGGGCTCCGAGGAGCTCGCGACGCTCCCCGACGTCGTGGTGACGGTCGAGGACGCGGCCGACACCAGGGTGCGTCCCGCCGACCCGTCCCCCGGCCGGGCGGTGCCCGCCCTCGCCCCGGTGGCCTCCGCGACGGAGGCGGGCCGGGTGGTGGCCGTGTGGGGCCCCGCCGGCGCCCCCGGACGGACGACCGTGGCCACCCACCTCGCCTGCGAGCTCGCCGGCCGCGGGACGGACGTGGTCCTGGCGGACCTCGACCCCTACGGCGGTGCGGTGGCTCAGCAGCTCGGGATCCTCGACGAGGTCTCGGGCCTGCTGTCGGCAGCGCGACTGGCCGCAGCCGGACACCTCGACGAGCGCTTCACCTCGGTGTGCCGCGGGGTGGGTGACCACCTGGCCGTGGTGACCGGCCTCCCGCGGGCGGACCGGTGGCGCGAGGTCCGGACCGCGCAGGTCGAGCAGCTCCTCGAGCGCTCGCGCGACCTCGGCCAGGTCGTCGTCGACACGGGCTTCTGCCTAGAGGACGACACGGCATCCGACTTCGGTGGGCGCCCGAGCCGCAACGCCTTGACACTGACCGCCCTCGAGCAGGCCGACGAGATCGTGGTGGTGGGCGCGGCCGACCCTGTCGGCCTGGCGCGGCTGGCCCGCGGGCTGGTCGACCTGCGCGCGCAGGCGTACGCCGCCCCGGTGCGGGTCGTCGTGAACCGGATGCGTCCCTCGATCGGGTGGTCGGAAAAGGAGATCGCCGGCATGGTCGAGGGCTTCACGCGGGCGGCGGGACTGCACTTCCTGCCCGAGGACCGACCTGGTCTGGACCGTGCGCTGGTGGCGGGGCTGCCGGTGCGGGAGGTCGGGGACTCGGTGCTGGGCCAGGCGCTTGCCACGCTCACCGACGCGGTGTTCCCGGCATCCGTCGTGCCCGAGCAGGGCCGGGGGAGGAGGAGCGCGCGGGCACGCCGGAGACGAACCCGGTGAAAATGGTGCTAAACCTCAAGATTCAACTTAGATTGGGTTCTGATTCCAAGGAGAACCCACGTGATTTCTGCTCCGCGCGCCGGCGTCTTCGCCCTGACGGCGCTCGCCCTGACCGCCACGCCAGCCCTCGCAGCGCCCGTGGCGCGCGGGACCACGACCGACGACGTCATCGTGGGCCGGGCCAAGGCGGACCGGATCATGTCCCTCGGCGGCCGCGACCGGGTGCGCGGCTACGGCGGTGACGACACCATCTATGCCGGCAAGGGCCACGACGTCGTCTACGGCGACGGCGGCAACGACTGGATCACGCTGCAGCCGGGCGACGACTGGGTCGCGGGCGGCCTCGGCAACGACAAGGTCGACGGCGGCCAGGGCGACGACGTGATGTACGGCGGCGAGGGTGACGACATCCTGGCCTCCAACACCGGCAACGACGTCGTCTACGGCGAGGTCGGCAACGACCTCCTCGGCGGCAACGACGGCGACGACCGCCTCATCGGCGGCGAGGGCTCCGACAAGATGATCGGTGGCGCCGGCAACGACTGGATCGACGGCGGCGCCGGCGACGACGGCGCCATCCAGGGCGGCGCGGGCAACGACGTGCTCGTCGACGGCGACGGCCACGACTGGCTGATCAAGGGCGACGAGGGCGACGACGTCGTCTTCCTCGGTCCGGGTGCCGACAAGGTCTTCACCGAGCAGGGCAGCGACACGATCTACGTCCTGCCCGACGGCTCGGTCGACAAGATCCGCTGCGACGACGGCGGCCAGGAGCAGGGCCAGTCCGACCGGGTCGTCTTCGTCGGCTGGCGTGACCCGCTCGACGTCGTCGACCCCTACGGCACCTGTGAGTTCGAGATGACCGTGACCGACCTCCCGGCCGGCTGGCCCTACGGTCCGGTCACCGCGCCTGCGCGTCAGGCCGCGAACAACAGGTAGAGCCCACCCACGGTGAAGCCGACCATCGCCACGAGCAGCGGGAGCTGACCGGTCAGCTGGTGGCGCCGGGGGAGCAGCTTGATGGCGCGATCGTGTGCTGCGACGACACCGACGACGTGCCCGAGGGCGACCGCCACCACCTTCGTCACGGCGAGGAACGTCGGGTGCGTCGAGAGCCAGTAGTCGACCGCCAGGTCGGCGGTGCCGAGGTAGTCGTCGCCGCGGGTGAACGGGTCGCTGAGCTGGATGATCGTCAGCTGTCCGTACTCGACGAAGTAGGTCAGGTAGTGGGCGACGATGTAGCCCACGATGATCGGCACGACCGAGTGGGCGAAGAGGTCGGGCAGCGCCCGGCGCGGGGTCTCGCTGGTGACGCCGGTGGCCATCGTGGCCAGCGTCAGCACGAGCGCGACGCCGGCTGAGAAGCACACCAGCGCCAGGGTGTCGGGCAGCACCCGCGACGCCGACATCGACTGCACGAGCTTGAGCCAGGGAGTGGACTCCCGGAAGGAGTCGAAGGCCGTGCTGCCGAAGAGGATGCCGACGACCGCGACCAGGCCCGGGCGCGCGACCAGCGTGTCGAGGTTGGCCAGCGGGCTGCGGATCACGAGCCGGCCCTCGCGGCGACCCCAGACCGACAGCTTCGCCACGAGCGAGGAGTAGACCTCGAAGGGGTCCGCGCGGGCGAGGAACGTCGTGCCCCACACCGCGGAGCCGATCAGCATGATGCCGAGGTAGGCCGCGACCCACAGGCGTACGGGACCGAGGTCGGTGGAGGCGGGGTAGACCAGCTCGAGCCAGACGAAGGCGAAGAGTCCCGCTGCCGCCGGCCAGTAGCCCAGGCGTGCGGGGTAGGCGTACAGCCCCTGTCCCTCGGGCACGCCGGAGATCCTGGCGAAGAGCATGGCGATCGTGCGCGCCGGGCTCACGGCCTTGAAGAACTCACCGAACAGCAGGGACGCAGGGACCAGCCCGACCCACAGCAGCACGTAGAAGGTGCCGAGGAAGGGGTTGGTGAGGCTGTCCTTGCCGAAGACGGCCGCGGCCCCGACGTAGAGGAAGAACGCCATGCCCAGCACCCGCGCTGCGACGGCCAGCGCTCGCGAGGACACCAGCCGGTCGAGCCAGGCGGGCGCGGGCCTGCCGCTGGTCGCCGCGTCGTAGCGCGGCTCACGCCACGCGACCGCGAGGACGGTGAAGGAGATCACCAGTGCCGCGACCGCGCCGGCGATGGCCAGCTCGGAGGGGATCGGGAGGTCCTTGGCGCCGCCCAGCCCGTGGGCCGAGATCGCGCCGCCGGCGCCCGGGCTCAACGGACTTCGAGCTGGAGCACGATCGAGTCGGGGTCGTGGCTCTCGACCTCGACCACGCCGGGACGGTCGACGGTGATCTCGTGCTCGGAGGTGCCGGCCTCGTAGGCCAGGTCCTGCTCGGGGGTGCTGTGCACGTGGAGCTCACCGGCCTCGTCGGCGGTGACCTGCAGGACGAGTGTCTGGCCGACGGCCATCTCGACACGCTCACCGTTCGGCGTGAAGGTGTCGCCCTCGCGGGTCACCTCGACGGTCACGGTGTCGTCGCCGGTGTCCTCGCTGCCTGACTCGTCCTCGGAGGTCGAGGAGCTCGGGGAGGAGCTCGGGGAGGAGCTCGGGGACTCGCTCGCCGCCGGGCTTCCCGTCGCGGGGTCGGCGTCGTCACCGCAGGCGCTGAGGCTCCCGGCGAGGACGAGGACGAGGGGGGCGAGGCGCGCGAGACCGCGACCGGACACAGGTTTCTCCTAACGACTGTTCCACGAGTGACGGTGGCCACGGCTCACGCCGTGCCAGCGCCTCTGCCAGAATCCCATGCGGGACAAGCCATCGACGACTCGGCCTCAGGAAGGGGCGCACCCCATGAGCGAGCGCAGCGAGCACGTGCATGAGTGATCGGCTCGGGCCGCGGGACCTGGCGATCCTGGCCGCCGAGTCCCCGACAACGCCCATGCACAACGCGACGGTCGAGGTCTTCGACCCGGGTGACTCCGGCTTCGACCACGACCGGCTGGTCGAGCTGATCGCCGACCGCATCGCGTTCGTGCCGCGCTACCGCCAGCGGCTGCAGGTGGTGCCGGGACGCCTGGCCAACCCGGCCTGGGTGGACGACGAGAACTTCGACCTCGGCTACCACGTACGCCGCTCCGCGCTGCCGCGCCCGGGCACCATGGACCAGCTCCGCGAGCTCGTCGCGCGCATCGCCTCACGCCCGCTCGACCGCAGCCGTCCGCTGTGGGAGTGCTACTTCGTCGAGGGCCTGGCCCACGGACACATCGCGCTGCTCACCAAGAGCCACCAGATCCTCGTCGACGGTCGCGAGACCGTCGACATCGGGCAGGTGCTGCTGGACACCTCGCCCGACCGCTCGACCCTCGGGCACGACGACGACTGGCGCCCCCGGCGTACGGCCGGTCCGGTGGCGGCTGCCCTCAACGCGGTCACCGACAGCCTCGAGAGCCCTCGCACGCTGTGGTCGACGACCCGGGCCAACGCCGAGGCGATGGGCCGTCAGGCCTCGGCCTCGGGTGCCCGTGTCGCGGAGGTCGCCAGCGCGCTCGCCGGCCGCGGTCCGGTGCACTCCACGCCGGTGCACCGCAAGCTCTCCCAGCAGCGCCGCTTCGTCGCCGTACGCACCGAGCTGGCCGACTACCGCGCGATCCGTGAGGTGCACGGCGGCACCGTCAACGACGTCATCCTCGCCACGATCGCCGGCGGCCTGCGCGGCTGGCTGATGGCGCGCGCGGAGTCGATGGCGGGACTGCGGACCATCAAGGCGATCGTGCCGATGTCGGTCATCGACGACGAGCTCGAGGCCACCTCGCTCGGCACCCAGATCACCGGCCACCTCGTCAACCTGCCGGTCAGCGAGCCGAGCCCGGTCGTCCGCCTGCACCAGGTGAGCTACGACCTCAGGGCCCACCGCGACAACGGCCGCAACGTGTCGGCCCGGAGGCTGTCGGGCATCGCGGGCTTCGCCCCGACGACCTTCCACGCGCTCGGCTCGCGCCTGGCCGCCGCCGAGCTGCGCCACGGCTTCCACATGTCGATCACCAACGTGCCGGGCCCGCAGTTCCCGCTGTACGCCGACGGCGCGCGGATGCTGGAGTCCTACCCCGTCCACCCGCTGCTGCCCGACCACCCGCTGGCCATCGGCGTGACGTCCTACGACGGCGGGGTGTTCTACGGCATCACCGCCGACCGCGACGCCGTCGCCGACGCGGACACGCTCGGCCAGTGCGTGCTCGAGTCGCTGGAGGAGCTCAAGGACTCCGCCTCGGACTCGCGCCCGCGCGCACCCCGAGGACGCAAGAAGTGACCCGCCGCTACGTGCCCAGCACCCTGCCCCGCCTGGCCGAGGACTGGGAGCGCGAGGGTCCGTCCCTGACCGATCCCGTCCTGGCCGAGGACGACGGCGAGGAGACCGAGTACGCCGCCCTGATGACCGCCGCCGACGCCTCTGCGGAGCTGGTGGCGGGACTGCCCGCCGGGCAGCGTCGCCGGGTGGTGGTGGTCGTCGAGACCGCCACCACCGACGCGCCCGCGACGTGGCGTGAGGTGGTGGCCGTGCACGTCGACGACCGCGACGACGCGCACCCCGACGACGACCTCGCCTGGTGGGCCACCCAGGAGGTCGGCGACCTCCTCACCGGTCGCTGACGCAGGCACTTTGAGGCACCGGTCAGTCTCTGACACGATCAGCGGCATGGACGCGATCACCTTCCCGCCGGCCCCCACCAACGAGCCCAACCTCACCTACGCCCCCGGCAGCCCGGAGCGCGAGGACCTGGTCGCGGAGCTGGCCCGGCTCGAGGGCGAGGAGCGCAGCTTCCCCGCCGTCATCGGCGGTGAGCACCGCGACGGTGGCGGCGCGGAGATCAAGGTCGTGCAGCCCCACGACCACGCCCACGTGCTCGGCACGCTGAAGAACTCCACGACCTCCGACGCCGAGGCGGCGGTCAAGGCCGCGGCCGACGCCGCGCCGGCGTGGCAGGCGATGCCGTTCGACGAGAAGTGCGCGATCATCCTCAAGGCCGCCGACCTGCTCGCCGGGCCGTGGCGCCAGCGGCTCAACGCCGCGACCATGCTCGGCCAGTCCAAGACGGCCTTCCAGGCCGAGATCGACGCGGCGTGCGAGCTGATCGACTTCTGGCGCTTCAACGTCCACTACGCCAAGCAGATCCTCACCGACCAGCCGATCGCCAACAGCCCCGGCATCTGGAACCGCACCGACCACCGCCCGCTCGAGGGCTTCGTCTACGCGATCACGCCGTTCAACTTCACCGCGATCGCCGGCAACCTGCCCACCGCTCCGGCGCTGATGGGCAACACGGTGATCTGGAAGCCGTCGCCGACCCAGCAGCTCGCTGCCTCGCTGACGATGGAGCTGCTCGAGGAGGCCGGTATGCCGCCCGGCGTCATCAACATGCTGCCCGGCGACGGCCTCGACGTGTCGAAGGTGGTCATGCCGCACCGCGACCTGGCCGGGATCCACTTCACCGGCTCGACGCCGACGTTCCAGCACCTGTGGCGCACGATCGGGGAGAACATCGAGGGCTACCGCGCCTACCCGCGGACCGTCGGCGAGACCGGCGGCAAGGACTTTATCGTCGCCCACCCCTCGGCCGACCCCGACGTGCTGCGGGTGGCAATGATGCGCGGTGCGTTCGAGTTCCAAGGCCAGAAGTGCTCGGCCGCCTCACGGGCCTACGTCCCGCGCTCGGTCTGGGTGAGGATCAAGGACCAGCTGATCGCCGACACTGACGCGTTGTCGATGGGCGACGTCACCGACCTGTCCCACTTCATGGGAGCGGTGATCGACCAGCGGGCCTTCGACAAGCACAAGGTGGCCATCGAGCGGGCCCGCGCCACGGACGGGCTCGACATCCTCGCCGGCGGGCAGGTCGACGACTCCGAGGGCTTCTTCGTGCGCCCCACCATCGTCGAGGGCGGCGACCCCACCGACGAGATGTTCAGCACCGAGTACTTCGGCCCGATCCTCGCCGTCCACGTCTACGACGACGACCGCTTCGAGCAGGTCGTCGCGCAGATGGAGTCGTTCGCGCCGTACGCCCTCACCGGGGCGATCATCGCCCAGGACCGTGCGGCCATCGCCTGGGCGCGCAAGACGCTGCGCTTCGCCGCCGGCAACTTCTACATCAACGACAAGCCGACCGGTGCGGTCGTGGGCCAGCAGCCGTTCGGCGGAGGCCGGGCGTCGGGCACCAACGACAAGGCCGGCGCTGCGGTCAACCTGCTGCGCTGGACCTCGCCGCGCTCGATCAAGGAGACGTTCGTGCCGCCGAAGGAGCACCTCTACCCGCACCAGGGCTGAGGTCGCCCGCCACGACGGGGTGGGGGAGGATGGGGTCGTGATCGACCCCGTCCTCCGCCCGCTGTGGCACATGGGTGCCCTGCACCCGTTCGAGCAGGTGCTCACGCTGCTGCTCGCCTTCGGGCCGTTCGTCGTGCTCGGGCTCGTCGTCCGCGCGCGCCGGCGCGAGGACGCGGCCGAGGAGGAGCGTCAGGCCCTGGCGAGGGACGAGGCCCGGCCCGACGTCAGCGGCTGAGCCACTCCACGCCGACCTGGTGCTCGACGTCGAGGGCGTGGCCGATCATGTCGGCGATCATCGCCTCGATCTTGCCGCCGACCAGGGGGATCTTCACGCTGACGTCGAGCTCGACGGTCTCCGTGGTCGTGTCGCCGGACTCGACCAGCACCAGCGTGCCGACCGCCTCGCCCGGCTTGCCGGGGATGGCCAGCTCCACGTCGGCACCGTGCGCGGAGGTCCAGGTCTCGGTCTGCACGATCACGATCTCGTCGCCGACGAACTTCTGGGCGAAGGAGGGGATGTCGTCGGCGGAGCGCACCTGCTCGATCCGCGCCACGTCGCCGTCGATGGCGACCGAGCCGCGCTTGACGCGCTGGCGCTCGAGCACCGCCTCGCGGAAGGCGGGGTCGTCGAGCATGGCGGCCACGGCGTCGGCGGAGGCGTCGTAGGTGAGCTTCTTGGAGAGCTTCTTCATGGCACCCATCATGGCCCAGCAACAGCCTCCACCCCCCTGTTGTGAGCGTCACACGGCGGGTCCTATGGTCGGTGGGTGGCCACGCCCGAGGAGACCAAGGACCAGCAGCTCGACGCCGCGACCCGGGCTCGCCCCGCATGGGGTGACCTGCTCCGCGCCTACTACCGGCACGTCGCACCGGAGGAGGTCGCCGAGCGTTCGCCGGAGGACCTGCTCGGTGCTGTCGCCTCGCACCGCGAGCTGGCTGCCTCCCGGCCGCAGGGCACCGCCGCGGTCCGCGTCGTCACGCCCACGAGCGCCGAGTCCGGCTGGTCGGCCTCGGGCCGCTCGGTCGTCGAGGTCGTCACCGACGACATGCCGTTCCTCGTCGACTCGGTGACCATGGAGCTCAACCGCCAGGGCCACAACGTGCACGCGGTGATCCACCCGCAGTTCACGGTCGAGCGCGACATCACCGGCGAGCTGCAGGAGGTGGCCGTCCACGTCGTCGAGCCGCGTGCCGGCACCGCCGAGTCCGGTGCCGAGTCCTGGATGCACGTGGAGATCGACCGCACCGACGACGACGAGGCCGCCGAGATCACCGAGGGCGTGCAGCGGGTGCTGCGCGACGTACGCGAGTCGGTGGAGGACTGGGCCAAGATGCACGCCCAGGTGCTGGCCGTGGTCGACCAGCTCGACCAGGACCCGCCGCCGCTGGCGGACGCCGAGCTGCGCGAGGGCCGCGACTTCCTCACCTGGCTGGCCGACGACCACTTCACGTTCCTCGGCTACCGCGAGTACCTGCTCGAGGCCGAGCAGGGGGCGCCCGACGAGTGCGGGCTGCGCGCCGTGCCCGGCTCCGGGCTCGGCATCCTGCGCAGCGACCAGGACCTGTCGAGCTCGTTCGCCAAGCTGCCGCCGCTGGCGAAGGCCAAGGCCCGCGAGAAGACGCTGCTGGTGCTGGCCAAGGCCAACTCCCGCGCGACCGTGCACCGCCCGGCCTACCTCGACTACGTCGGCGTCAAGACGTTCGGCGCGGACGGCGAGGTCGTCGGTGAGCGCCGCTTCCTCGGCCTGTTCTCGAGCGCGGCCTACACCGAGTCCGTCACCCGCATCCCGGTGCTGCGCTCGAAGGTCACCGAGGTGATGCGCCACGCCGGCTTCGACCCGCGCAGCCACGCCGGCAAGGCGCTGATGGACACCCTGGAGAACTACCCCCGCGACGAGCTGTTCCACACCTCGCCCGACGAGCTCGCCCCGATCGCACAGGACGTGATGTTCGCCCGCGAGCGTCGCCAGCTGCGGGCCTTCGTGCGCCGCGACACCTACGGCCGCTACGTCTCGGTCCTGGTCTACCTGCCGCGCGACCGCTACAGCACCGCCGTGCGCGAGCGCTTCTCCGACATCCTGCGCGAGGACCTCGGCGGCGAGCACGTCGAGTTCACCGCCCGCGTCAACGAGTCCACCACCGCGCGCGTGCACTTCGTCGTCCACCCGCCCAAGGGCGACCACATCCCCGAGATCAACGTCCCCGACCTCGAGCGCCGCCTGACCGAGGCGTCGCGCTCGTGGCGCGACGACTTCATGGCCGCCGTGGTGGGCGAGTACGGCGAGGACCGCGGGTCGCGGCTGGCCAGGGCCTGGGCCGACGCGTTCCCCGAGGCCTACAAGGAGGACTACCAGCCCCAGCGCGGGTCTGCCGACGTCGGCCGCATCGAGGCGATCGAGGGCCCGGTGGGCATCGACCTCGCGCTCTTCGACCAGGACCAGCAGTCCGGCCTCTACCGCCGCGGCGAGTCGCGCCTCAAGGTCTTCCGCGTCGGTGAGCCGCTCTCCCTGAGCACGATGCTCCCGATGCTCACCTCGATGGGCGTCGAGGTCGTCGACGAGCGCCCCTACGAGCTCGCGGGCCTGGGCCGGCCCACCTACATCTACGAGTTCGGCCTGCGCCACGGGCGTACGCTCCCGCCCCACGAGCGCACCCTCTTCGCCGAGGCGCTGCGGGCGGTGTGGGACGGCTACAACGAGATCGACGGCTTCAACCAGCTCGTCCTCGCCGCCGGGCTGACGTGGCGCCAGGCCACGGTGCTGCGGGCCTACGCGAAGTACCTCAAGCAGGGCAACTCGCCCTTCGCCCTCGACTACATCGAGGAGGCGCTGCGCAACAACGTCGACATCACGCGGCTGCTCGTCGAGCTCTTCGAGGCGCGCTTCGACCCCGGTCGCGGCGACCGCGCGCTCGAGGCCGACGCCGAGGCCCGCACCGCCAAGGTCGAGGCGATCGAGGAGCGACTGGCCAAGGCGCTCGACGACGTGGTGAGCCTCGACCACGACCGCATCCTGCGCTCCTACCGCACGCTCGTGCGCGCCACGCTCCGCACGAACTTCTTCCAGCGCACCGCCGAAGGGCAGGTGCACAACTACATCTCCTTCAAGCTCGAGCCGTCGGCGATCCCCGACCTGCCCGAGCCGCGCCCGCGCTACGAGATCTTCGTCTACAGCCCGCGCGTGGAGGGCTCGCACCTGCGCTTCGGCTCGGTCGCCCGCGGTGGCCTGCGCTGGTCGGACCGACGCGACGACTTCCGTACCGAGGTGCTCGGCCTGGTCAAGGCGCAGATGGTGAAGAACACCGTGATCGTGCCGGTCGGTGCGAAGGGCGCGTTCTTCTGCAAGCAGCTGCCCGACCCCTCCGACCGCGACGCGTGGCTGGCCGAGGGCGTGGCCTGCTACAAGACCTTCATCTCCGGCCTGCTCGACATCACCGACAACCTCGTCGACGGCGAGACCGTGCCGCCGACCGGGGTGGTGCGTCACGACGGCGACGACTCCTACCTCGTGGTGGCCGCCGACAAGGGCACCGCGACCTTCTCCGACATCGCCAACGGCGTGGCCAAGGACTACGGCTTCTGGCTCGGCGACGCCTTCGCCTCCGGCGGCTCCGTCGGCTACGACCACAAGGCGATGGGCATCACCGCCCGAGGTGCGTGGGTCTCGGTGCAGCGCCACTTCCGCGAGATGGGCATCGACTGCCAGCGCGAGGACTTCACCGCGGTCGGCATCGGTGACATGTCCGGCGACGTCTTCGGCAACGGCATGCTCTGCTCCGAGCACACCCGGCTGGTCGCGGCGTTCGACCACCGCGACATCTTCATCGACCCGGCGCCCGACGCCGCGTCGTCCTACGCCGAGCGGCGCCGGCTCTTCGATCTCCCGCGATCGAGCTGGAAGGACTACGACACCTCGCTGATCTCCGAGGGCGGCGGCGTGTGGCCGCGCTCGGCGAAGTCGATCCCGGTCTCCGCGCAGGTGCGCGAGGTGCTCGGCCTCGGCTCCGGCGTCACCGCGCTCACGCCGGTCGAGCTGATGAAGGCGATCCTGCTGGCGCCGGTCGACCTGCTGTGGAACGGCGGCATCGGCACCTACGTGAAGTCGTCGGAGGAGACCGACGCCGACGCCGGCGACAAGGCCAACGACGCCATCCGCGTCAACGGCGAGGACCTGCGCGCCCGCTGCATCGGCGAGGGCGGCAACCTCGGCTTCACCCAGCTCGGCCGGGTGGAGTACGCCCGCTACGGCGCCGGCGGCAAGGGCGGTCGGATGAACACCGACTTCATCGACAACTCCGCCGGGGTGGACACCTCCGACCACGAGGTCAACATCAAGATCCTGCTCGACCGCGTGGTGCGCTCGGGTGCGATGGACGAGTCGGCGCGCAACGTGCTGCTCGCCGAGATGACCGACGAGGTCGGCTCGCTGGTGCTGCGCGACAACTACGAGCAGAACCTCGCGCTCGCCAACGCCGAGGCCCACGCGCCGTCGCTCCTGCACGTGCACGAGGAGTGGATGCGGGCCCTGGAGAAGCGCGGCGTGCTCAACCGGGAGCTCGAGGGGCTGCCCAGCACGCGCCAGGTCAAGCGCCGCCTCGACCGCAAGCAGGCGCTGTCGGCGCCGGAGCTCTCGGTGCTGATGGCGTGGACCAAGATCGTGCTGGCCGACGAGCTGATCGGCTCGGACCTGCCCGACGACCCCTACCTGCGCGAGGACCTGCTGGCGTACTTCCCGAAGCAGATGGTGCCCGACCTCCAGCAGGCGATCGAGGACCACCCGCTGCGCCGCGAGATCATCGTGACCCAGGTCGTCAACGACCTCGTCAACGGTGCCGGCATGACCTTCTGGCCACGGCTCCAGGGCGAGACCGGTGCGAGCCCGGCCGACCTGACCCGCGCGAACTTCGTGGCTCGCGAGATCTTCGGCTCGCTGCCGCTGCGCCAGGAGATCGCCGCCCTCGACAACCAGGTGCCGGCCGAGCGCCAGACCCGGATGCGCATCGAGATGCGCACCCTGGTCGAGCGCGCGTCGCGCTGGCTGGTCACCAACCGCCGGCCCCCGCTGGACTCGAGCGCGACCGTGGAGTTCTTCCGCGGCCCGGTGCAGACGGTGATGGCCGAGCTGCCCGGCATCATGAGCGGCCGCGAGCTCGACGACTACCGCGCCCGCGAGAAGCGGCTCACCGACCACGGCGTGCCCGCCGACCTCGCCTCGCGCGTCGCGGTGCTGGCGTCGGCGTACGCCCTGCTCGGGATCGTGGAGACCGCCGACCGGCTCGGCCTCGACCCGGTGGAGGTGGCCCGCGTCCACTTCGCCCTCGGTGAGCGGCTGGGCCTGCCCGCGCTGGTCGAGCGCATCTTCGCGCTGCCGCGCGACGACCGGTGGCAGACCATGGCGCGCGCCGCGGTCCGCGACGACCTCTACGGCGTGCACCAGCAGCTCACCGCGCAGGTGCTGGAGTCGACGAGTGCCGACGACAGCGCCCCGGCGCGGGTCGCTGCGTGGGAGGACTCCGAGGAGGAGCTGGTCGCCCGTGCCAGTGCCACCCTCGAGGAGATCTGCCGCGAGGAGACCGCCGAGCTGGCCCGGCTGTCGGTGGGCCTGCGGGTGGTGCGCGGCCTGCTGTCCTGACGGACGCCTCGACCTGAGGCCCGGACGTCATGGCGAGTGGTCGTCCGGGCAACCACCGGCCATGACGTCCGGCGCGGGTCAGAACAGCAGCAGCGCGGCGACCACGCCGGCGGCCACGACGGCCCAGCGGAAGACCGCGTCGGGCAGCTTGCGCCCGATCCGGGCGCCGACGTAGCCGCCGACCAGGGAGCCTGCCGCGAGCGTCACCACGACGTCCCAGCGCGGCTCGGCCACGACGATGAAGATGAGGCCCGCGACGATGTTGCCGACCATCAGCGACAGCGTCTTGAGGCCGTTCACCACCCGGAGCTCGAGGTCGGTCCCGAGCCCGAGGACGGCGACCATCATGACGCCGGCCCCGGCGCCGAAGTAGCCGCCGTAGACGCCGGTCACGGTGGCGAACGCCGTCGTGGCGGGGGACATGTGGCGGCGCTCGGCGCGCACCTCGCCGTGGCGTGCCTCATGGCGCTCGCGCAGCCACCGGGCGATCCGGGGCTGTACGCCGACCAGCAGGCAGGTGAAGAGGATCAGCCACGGCACGATCGCCTCGAAGACGCCGGGAGGCAGGCCGAGCAGCAGTGCTGCCCCGGCGACGGCCCCGAGGGCGCAGACGAGGACGATCGCCCGGGCGATCGGGCCGGCCTCGCGGACCTCGTCGCGATAGCCCAGGACGCCGCCCAGGCCGCCGGGGATCAGGCCGAGGGTGTTGGAGACGTTGGCGACGACCGGCGGCAGCCCGAGGGCGACCAGGACCGGGAAGCTGAGCAGGGAGGCGACCCCGACCGTGGATGACAGCACGCCGGCGCCGAATCCGGTCGCGACGACCAGGATGCCCTCGAGCAGGGTCACTGCGTGCTGCGGGCCGGTGGCGGGCAGAGAACTCCCGCTACCAACACACTGTGGAGTGCGGGGTCGAGGTCACGCCAAGAGCGTCGCAAGGACGACCAGCGCCAGTGTCGTGAAGACCTTCATGGTGAACCCCCGAGTGATTTGTGTGTGAGCTTGATCCTAGGGACTGCGCACGCGTGCGGGGAAGCCGTTCTGCCAGTCACGGGTGTCCGGTCGCGTCGGAAGTTGCCGTGGCAGCCCTCGGAGACCCTGCGGGAGGATGGCCCGCATGACCGGCCCCCTCTCCGACCTGCTCGTCGTCGACCTCACCCGCGCGCTCGCCGGACCGCACGCCACGCAGATGCTGGGCGACCTCGGTGCCCGCGTGATCAAGGTGGAGGCGCCCGGCAGCGGCGACGACACCCGCGGTTGGGGACCGCCGTTCGTCGGCGACCCCGACGCGCGCCAGTCGACCTACTTCCTCTGCACCAACCGCAACAAGGAGTCCATCGCCCTCGACCTCAAGGACGAGGCCGACAAGGACGTCCTGGTCGGGCTGGTCGAGCGCGCCGACGTGCTCGTGGAGAACTTCCGCACCGGCGTGCTCGAGCGCCTCGGCCTGGGGATCGAGGAGCTGATGCGCCGCAACCCGCGCCTGGTCGTCCTCTCGATCACCGGCTTCGGCCACGACGGCCCCGAGGGCGGCCGCGCCGGCTACGACCAGATCGCGCAGGGCGAGGCCGGCCTGATGTCACTGACGGGCTCGGGTCCCGACGACCCGCAGCGCGTCGGCGTACCGATCGCGGACCTGCTGTCGGGGATGTACGGCGCCTACGGAGTGATGGCCGCGCTGCACGAACGCGAGCGCACCGGCAAGGGCACCGTGGTGCGTACGTCCCTGCTGGCCTCGGTCGTCGGGGTGCACGCCTTCCAGGGCACCCGCTGGACCGTGGCCGGCGAGGTCGGCCGGGCGCAGGGCAATCACCACCCCTCGATCGCGCCCTACGGCCTGTTCCACTGCCGCGACGGCGCGGTGCAGATCGCGCTGGGCAGCGAGGGGTTGTGGAAGAAGTTCTGCGCGGGCTTCGGCCTCGACCCCGACGCCGAGGGCCTGGCCACCAACGGCGAGCGCGTCGCGCGCCGCGAGGACGTGATCGCCCTCGTCGAGCAGGCCTTCGCCGAGTGGGACGCCGAGCCGCTGCTGGCCCGCCTCGCCGAGATCGGGATCCCCGCGGGCAAGGTCCGCAGCCTCGACGAGGTCTACGAGTGGGACCAGGTCGCCAGCCAGGGCCTGCTCGTCGACGTCGAGCACCCCACCCTCGGCGGGATCACCCTGCCGGGCCCGCCGCTGCGGTTCTTCGACGCCGAGGGCGCCGAGGTCACACGGCGCGACCACGTCGCCCCGCCCCTGCTCGACCAGCACGCCGACGAGATCCGCGCGTGGATCGGCGGGGGTGGGGCGTGAAGCGCTGGACCTCCCACGAGATGCTCGACCTGGTGCTCGACGAGGGCACCTTCACCTCCTGGGACCAGCCCATCGACCTCTCCGGGGTCGAGCCGGGCTACCGCGCGGTGCTCGAGGCCGCCGCTCAGAAGGCCGGCACGGACGAGTCGGTGGTCACCGGCCGCGGTGAGGTGCGCGGGCGCCCGGTGGCCGTCGTGGTCAACGAGTTCGGATTCCTCGCCGGCTCCATCGGCCGCGCCGCCGCGGACCGGATCACCGCAGCCGTACGCCGTGCGACGGCCGAGGGGCTGCCGCTCCTGGCCAGCACCGCGTCGGGCGGTACCCGCATGCAGGAGGGCACGCCGGCCTTCGTGCGGATGGTCGAGATCTCCCGGGCGCTGATGGACCACCGCGCCGCGGGCCTGCCCTACCTCGTGCACCTGCGTCACCCCACCACCGGCGGCGTCTACGCCTCGTGGGGCTCGCTGGGCCACGTCACCGTGGCCGAGCCGGGCGCGCTGGTCGGCTTCCTGGGGCCCAAGGTCTACGAGGCGCTCAACGGCCGGCCCTTCCGCCCTGGTGTCCAGGTCGCGGAGAACCTCGCCGCGGCCGGCGTCATCGACGGCGTCGTGGGCGCCGAGGACCTGCCCGCGATGGTCGACGCGGCCCTCGCCGTGCTCGTCGACGGACCCGGCCCCGGCCGGCTCGAGCCGCGGGCGCCGCGCACGATCGGCGACCACGCCGCCTGGGACAGCGTCGAGCGCACGCGTCGTACGGACCGGGCGGGCGTGCGCGACCTGCTCGCCCACGGCGCCACCGGCACCCTCCAGCTGCGCGGCACCGACGAGGGCGAGCGCGACTCCACCGTGCTGGTGGCCCTCACCCGACTCGACGGCCAGCCGTGCGTCGTGATCGGGCAGGACCGCTCCCGCCAGACGCCCGGACACGCCATGGGTCCCGGAGCACTGCGCGAGGCCAGGCGCGGAATGCGGCTGGCCGAGGAGCTCGGGCTGCCGCTGGTCAGCGTCATCGACACGCCGGGCGCCGAGCTGTCGCCGGAGGCGGAGGAGCGCGCCATCGCCGGCGAGATCGCCCGCTGCATCGCCACCCTGACCACCATGACCGTGCCGACGGTGTCGGTGATCCTCGGCCAGGGCTGCGGGGGAGGGGCGCTGGCGTTCCTCCCGGCCCGGACCGTGATCGCGACCGAGCACGCGTGGCTCTCGCCGTTGCCGCCCGAGGGTGCGAGCGTCATCGTCCACGGCGACGTCACGCATGCCGCCGAGATGGCGCAGCGCCAGCGGGTGCGCGCCACGGACCTGCTCGCCGACGGTGTCGTGCACCGCGTGGTGCCTGAGGTCGACGGGGAGTCGCCGCGCGAGTTGGCCGTCGCCGTCGCCGCCGAGGTGTCCGCGCTGCTGCGCGAGCTCACCGGGCGTCCGCCGGTGGCTGCCGCGAGCTGAGCTGCGAGGAGGCTAGCTCGCCTTCTTCGCCTGCTTCTTCGCGGGCGCCTTCTTCGCGGGCGCCTTCTTCGCGGCGGTTTTCTTGGCGGCGGTCTTCTTGGCGGCGGTCTTCTTCGCGGGCGCCTTCTTCGCGGGAGCCTTCTTCGCAGCCGTCGACTTCTTGGCGGCGGTCTTCTTCGCCGCGGGCTCGTCGGTCTCCTCGCCGCGGGCGGACTTGGCCGCCGCCACGGACTTCTGGAGCGCGGCGAGCAGGTCGACGACCTCGCCGGAGGTCTTGGTGGAGGTCTCGGTGCGCTTGATCTCGCCGCCCTCGATCTTCGACTTCACCAGCGCCTCGACAGCGCCGGCGTAGTCGTCCTCGAACTCGCTGGCGTCGAAGTCGCCGGCGAGCGTCTCGACGAGCATCTGGGCCATCTTGACCTCGGAGTCCTTGACGTCGCCGGGCTCGACCGAGAAGTCGGGGGTGCGGATCTCGTCGGGCCACATCATCGTCTGCAGCACGATCACGTCGTCCTTGACCCGCAGCACCGCGATGCTGGTGCGCTGGCGCAGCGCCACGGTCACGACCGCCATCCGGTCGGCGTCGAGCAGCGCCTGGCGCAGCAGGGCGTACGGCTTGGCGCCGGCGCCCTCGGGCTCGAGGTAGTAGGACTTCTCGAAGAGCAGCGGGTCGATCTGGTCGCGCGGGACGAACTTCTCCACCGCGATCTCACGCGACGACGTCGACGGCAGGTCGGCCATGTCGTCGTCGGTGAGGATGACCATCTCGCCGTCCTCGGTCTCGTAGCCCTTGGCGATGTCGGCGTACGCCACCTCCTCGCCGTCGAGGGAGCACACGCGCTGGTACTTGATGCGGCCGCCGTCCTTGGCGTGCACCTGGCGGAACGAGACGTCGTGGCTCTCGGTCGCGGCGTAGAGCTTGACCGGCACCGACACCAGGCCGAAGGAGACCGCGCCCTTCCAGATGGCTCGCATGGGGTAAGCATGTCCCATGCGCCCCATGCTCGCCACCAAGGGAGACGTCGTCCCCACGGGCGACGAGTGGTCCCACGAGGTCAAGTGGGACGGCGTCCGCATGCTCGCCGACGTGACCTCAGGCGGGGACCGGGCGCGACTCGCCACCCGCAACGGCAACGACGCCACCATTGCCTGGCCCGACCTCGGCCCCGCCCCGATGGGTGGGCGCGACCTCCTCGTCGACGGCGAGGTGATCGGCATCAACGACGCCGGGGTGCCGGACTTCGCGGTGATCCAGGAGCGGATGCACGTCCGCTCCGCGACGACCGCGGCCCGGCTCGCGAAGAGCGTGCCGGCGACCTTCATGGTCTTCGACGTGATGCGCCTCGACGACCGCGACCTCACCGGGCTGCCCCTGGCCGAGCGCCGCGAGATCCTCGAGGGGCTCGACCTCGGCGGCTGGCAGGTGCCCCCGACGTACGACGACGGGGCGATGCTGCGCGAGGCCACGCTGGCGCAGGGACTGGAAGGGATCGTGTCCAAGCGGCTCACCTCGACCTACCAGCCCGGGGTGCGCAGCAAGGCGTGGCTGAAGTTCGCCCACCGGCACCGCTTCTCCTTCGTCGTCGGCGGCTGGCGACCGCAGGAGGGGACGAAGGACCGCCTCGCCTCCCTGCTGGTGGGGGAGCCGACCGCGGACGGGCTGCTCTACCGCGGGCGCGTCGGCAGCGGCATCGGCGGCGCCGCGAGCCGGCTGCTCGGCGAGCAGCTCGCGGGCCGGGAGGTCGGGGCCAGCCCGTTCGCCGACGACGTGCCGGCCGTGGACGCGCGCGGCACCAGGTGGGTGGAGCCGTTCCTCGTCGTCGACGTCGACTCGCTGAACAAGATGCCCGTCACCCGCCTGCGACAGCCGTCCTACCGCGGCGTCCGCACCGACATCGGACCCGAGGACGTGAGCGGGTGAGCGAGGTGCAGGTCGACGTCGAGGGCCGCACGCTGACGATCAGCAACCTCGACAAGGTGCTCTACCCGCGCACCGGCACGACGAAGAGCGAGGTGCTCAACTACTACGCCCAGGTCTCGCCGGTGCTCCTGCCGCACCTGCGGGACCGCGCGGTCACCCGCATCCGCTGGCCGCACGGTGTCGAGGGGTCGAGCTTCTTCGAGAAGAACGCCCCTCCCGGGACGCCTTCGTGGGTGCGCACCGTCGAGGTGCCGACCACCGGCTCGCGCTCGGGCAAGGGCGACGGCACCATCCGCTTCCCGATCTGCGACGACCTCGCGACGCTCACGTGGCTGGCCAACCTCGCCGCCCTCGAGCTGCACGTCCACCAGTGGCAGGTCGACGCCGACGGCACGCCGCGCCACCCCGACCGACTGGTGATCGACCTCGACCCCGGCGAGCCGGCCGGCCTCCACGAGTGCGCGCAGGTCGCGCTCATGGTCCGCGAGGCGCTGGCCGAGCGCGACCTCGTCTGCACGCCGGTCACGAGCGGCAGCAAGGGGTTGCACCTCTACGCCCACCTGCCCGGCGACCTGGACAGCGACGGCACCACGGCACTGACCAGGGAGGTGGCCGAGGGCCTGCAGAAGGAGCACCCCGACCTGGTCACGGCGACCATGACCAAGGCGAAGCGTCCCGGCAAGGTGTTCCTCGACTGGTCGCAGAACTCCGGGTCGAAGACGACGGTCTCGCCCTACTCCCTGCGCGGGCGGGAGCGGCCCACCGTGGCGACCCCGCTGACGTGGGACGAGGTGGAGGCCGGCGCCGAGGACGACCTCGCTCTCGAGCAGCTCACGCTCGAGCAGGTGCTCGCGCGGGTGGAGGAGCTGGGCGACGTCTTCGACGCCTGAGCGCCCCTCCGAACTGTCACACCCGGTTACGCCCAGCCGTGCCCGTTCAGGTTTCAAGTATTCCCTTCGTGTGACCGCTCTGAGGGTCCGGTGTGGATGTGCCCGCCACATGCTTTACCCATGTCCCGCATCCTCCTGGTCCCCGTCGCAGTCCTCCTGGCTGCCGGTGGCGTCGTGCTCGGCCCGGGCGAGCAGGCCCCGGCGCAGCCCGCCACCACGGTGGTCTCGACGACGGTCGACTCGGGCGTTCAGTCCACCAACCGCTGACCCTGCCTCTATGCTCGCTTGCATGGTGCAGGACGTGTTGGTGGTTGAGGACGAGGAAGACATCGCAGTACCCCTCATGCGCACCCTCGAGCGTGAGGGCTACGAGGTCAGCCGCGCGTCCGGAGGCGCCGAGGCGGTGTCCTTCGCCGTCAGCAACGACCCGGCGGTCGTGATCCTCGACCTGGGCCTGCCCGACATGGACGGCCTCGACGTGTGCCGTCAGATGCGCTCGGGCGGCTACGAGGGCGGGATCATCATGGTCACCGCCCGCGCCGGCGAGCTCGACCGCGTGGTCGGCCTCGACGTCGGCGCCGACGACTACCTCGCCAAGCCCTTCGGCCTCGCCGAGCTCCTGGCCCGGGTGCGCGCCCTGCTGCGCCGCAGCGGTACGCCGACCGCGACCGACGACACGACCGTGACCACGTCCTCGGGGCTCCGCATCGACGCCGCCTCGCGCCGCGTCCACCTCAACGAGCGCGAGATCGCGCTGACGGCCAAGGAGTTCGACGTCCTGGCCGTGCTCGCGTCCAACCACGACAAGGTCGTGCCGCGCGAGACGCTGATGAACCAGGTGTGGGACCAGAACTGGTACGGCTCGACCAAGACGCTCGACGTCACCATCGGTCGCCTGCGCAGCAAGCTCGAGGCGGCCGACGCCGGCGAGAAGGTCGTCGCCATCCGCGGCGTCGGCTTCCGCCTCGAGACCGGCACCTGAGCCCTCCGGCTCAGACTCCCGCGTCCACCAGCTCGCCCTCGGCGTCATTTATCACGCCGTCCGGGCCCGTCCAGCTTCATCCCTGCCCTGCGTCATACGTTCCCGCACCCATGCGTGCGAGAACGTATGACGCAGGCAACCGATGGGGGAGGGGTGGCCCGCCGGTCCTGAGGTTGTCCACAACCTTTACCGGTGACCTGTTTTCGGCCGCGTCCTGCTGGGTAGCGTCCCTGGTGCACGATCTCGGGGAAGCAGGTAGGCCATGGCAGTGGACCGTCTGGCGGTCGATCGACCGCGACAGGAGCAGCGCACGCCCGTGCGCGACGACCTCGTCGAGCGCCTCGACGCGTCGGTGCGCGAGCGGGTGCGGCGCGAGGGCGTCGACCCGCAGCGCGAGGCACTCGTCGTACGCCGCATCGCCGAGGACGTCGTCCGCGACCACGACCAGCTCAGCCTGACCGGTGCCGTCGCGCCGATCGCCGACGACGAGGCGATGGTGGGCGAGCTCCTCGCGCGGGTCTCCGGATTCGGTCCGCTCCAGCCCTTCCTCGACGACCCCGAGGTGGAGGAGGTGTGGATCAACTCCCCGGAGCGGGTCTTCATCGCGCGCCGTGGTCGCCACGAGCTGACCAACCTGCGCCTCGACGCCGCCCAGGTCGACGAGCTGGTCGAGCGGATGCTCAAGTCGAGCGGGCGACGTCTCGACATCAGCACGCCCTTCGTGGACGCGATGCTGCCCGAGGGGCACCGTCTCCACGTGGTGCTCGAGGGCATCACGCGCGGCTTCACGGCCGTCAACATTCGCAAGTTCCTCCTCCGCGCGCACCGGCTGTCCGACCTCGTGGCGCTGGGCAGCCTCACGCCGCAGGCCGCGGCGTTCCTCGAGGCGTCGGTGCGGGCGGGGATGAACATCCTCGTCGCCGGCGGCACGCAGGCCGGCAAGACCACAATGCTCAACTGCCTGGCCGCCGCGGTGCCCGGCGGCGAGCGGGTGGTCAGTGCCGAGGAGGTCTTCGAGCTCCGCTTCAACCACCCGGACTGGGTCGCGATGCAGACCCGGCAGGCGGGCCTCGAGCAGACGGGCGCGATCGTGCTGCGCGACCTGGTCAAGGAGGCGCTGCGGATGCGGCCGAGCCGGATCCTGGTCGGGGAGGTGCGTGCCGCGGAGTGCCTCGACCTGCTGCTGGCGCTCAACTCGGGACTGCCGGGCATGTGCACCCTCCACGCCAACAGTGCACGCGAGGCGCTGGTGAAGATGTGCACGCTGCCGCTGCTCGCCGGAGACAACAGCCAATAAGGGATGTATTATAGTGCCGTGGAACGGGGTGTCATCTATGGTCGCGCTTCCCGGGATCCCAAGGGCGGCGGCACCAGCGTGTCGAAACAGATCGAGCGAGGGCGCAGCTTTGCCCAGCGCGACGGCGTCGACGTCGTCGCTGAAGTTCGTGACGACAACAAGTCAGCGTCACGCGGTTCGCGCGAGCGCGACGGGTTTCTGAAGGTCCGCGGTCTGATCGATGCTGGGCGAGCCGACGTCTTAATCTTGTGGGAGGTTTCGCGGTCAAGTCGCGATCTTGAGGAATTCATGGGTCTTGTGAATGCCTGCGCTGACAACGGTCTCGAGATAGCGGTGTCCGGCACGCGGTATAACCCGACGAAGGTCGACGACTGGCTGCCCTTGGTGCTGCAAGGGGTTATGGCGGAAGCTGAGGCTCGGCGCATCAAGAAGCGAAACATCGACAGTGTCGAGACGAACGCGATGCGAGGAAGTCCGCATGGTCGAATCCCGTATGGCTTCCGGCGGTGCTACGACTCTCGCACCGGCGTCCTCGTCGGCCAGACTCCATTTGTGCGGGTAGATTCATCGGGTAGTCCTGCACGAACGCCTGAAGGCGAGTTCGTGCCAGTCCTGAGTGATGAGGTTCCGAGGACCCTCTCCCCGGAGGCAGTGGTACTGGTCGAGGCCGTCGACACCTTGCTAGATGGCGGGACTCTGCGTCAGATCTGTCGCGATCTCAACACTCGTGGGATACCGACCCCTAGGAAGGCGCGCAGGTCAACGCTGGAAGAGAATCCCATGGGCGTTGTTACAAAGTGGGAACCTTCAACCCTGCGCCAACTGCTGCTGAATCCGACGATCGCCGGTCGACGCATCCATCGCGGCGAAGACATCGGAAAGGCGTCCTGGGAGCCGATAGTTCCCCATGGCACGTGGCTGAGGTTGCGTGCTTTGCTAAAGGATCCCGCTCGGTTGAGCGTGTCTAACCCCAGGGGTCCTGCACCCCGCCACCTCCTGAGCGGGATCGCCACATGCGGCGAATGCCACGCCCGTCTCAAAGCGGCTACGAATCTGTCGAGAATGCCTCGTGCGTACGCCTGCCGCAACGAAGGGTGCATGCGGGTTACGGTGAGCGCTGATCGCGTCGACGAGTGTGTTGAGGCAGTCCTTCTCGCCTTATTTGCCCGCCCCGACTTCATCGCCTCTGTTGCTGCAGCGCACGATCGCCGTGAGAAGAAGCGGCGAGACGAGCCCGACCTCGCGTCCTTGATCGACGAGCGGGAACGCGAGCTCGACGAAGTCGAAGGGATGCGAGCAGAGGGCGCGTTGACCTTGCGTGCCTACGCAGCGGAGACGAGGCGTATTGAGGCGTCGATCGAGGAGCTTCGCGAAAGTCAGACGGCCTCGGTGAGCTCGCCAGCGGTCCGGCGTATGCTGACTGCGCTCACGCTCGAAGAAGGGTGGACCCGCGCCGACCTTCACGATCGTCGAGAGGTCGTCCGGACGCTGCTGGATGTGACTATCAAGCGAGCAGAAGTTCGTGGTCGGAAGTTCGATCCTGACCGGGTCGTCATCGTCCCGAGCCGCGTCCTGGCTTTCGACTCGCTTCAGCCAAGCCGCGCGTAGTTCCTGCGCGACCGGGACGGATCAAGCGGCCTCGATGGCACGATCGCTCTTCATGCCGTCCAATTGCTGACAGTCATCCTCGAGGTTCAGACGGGCCACGAGGTGGTCAGCCACGGTGGGTCCAACTGGTGGGAAACTCGCCGCTACCCGCTCCGCCCACCCTCGTATTGTCTCGGCCGCCGCGCCACGGACAGCCGCCGCTTCGAGCGTGTCGACCCTTCTATTGCGCATGAGAGGAAAAGCAACGGCTGGCACAAGAAATCGGACAACTCGCAGCGATTCAGCACGCGCGGTACTTCTCGCGGATGGAGCCGAGGCGTCCTCGGTGTTGGCGGTGACTAAGCGTGACGAACAGGCAGCTTGATGGAGCGTATTGGTCCGCAACGCACGTAAGTCAAGCGATTCGACGCGGTGGTTTACAGCGACTGTTCCCCACATCTCCTTGGACTCAAACAGGAGCGGCATCAAACCCGTGGTGGTCATCGTGGCGGCGCCATGACACCGAGACGCATGCGTGATGGTGGGGAAGGGGTGCCCGTCTGATGTTCAGAACGACGGCGTCCTGTCGGGGGCCCATCGGGTGGCCGGAAAGGGTGTGGGAGGCCGTGATGATGACGGCGGCGTCAGGTTGAGCGTCTGCTGCAAGGCGGCTCGTTGAAGCGGGTTGCTGAACCGCGAAACGCGCTGCTTCGGGGCAGGCATGTTGGTCAGGTCGGTTAGCGTCCTCTCCAGTCGCGAGCGCCGGCCGACGCGGACGGGGCCGTCATGGTGGCGTGGGTGGGCGTCGATCAGGTTGCTGGCGCCGCGCAGAAGTTCGCGACGCAGTGCCTTGCCGAGGTTGTGTGTCACGTCGTGGGTGGCCCTGGCCAGCTCGACCATTTGCGTGGGTTGGAGCCGGATGCCGCCGCCGCGGTGCTCCATGCGACCGACCGCACTCGTGAGCTCGCTCTGCTGCCAAAAACGGCGCATGTTGGGCTCCTGGCCCGCCTGGACGTCAGCGAGGTGGCTGATCTGGGGTTGCAGCGCCGCCAGTACCTCGGCGCGCTCGTTGAAGAACGCTGCGAAGACTTCGGTCTTCGGGGAGTGGCCGGCAGCCCTCTCGAACGCTCGGCACAAGAAGAGCTGGCTGGCGGTGATCTGACGTGCTGAGTCGGCGGTGATCTCCGGTTCGTCGACGTAGAACGCGTCGTTTGCTCGCAGTGGACGCAGGAACTGGGCGAGCCGCTGCTGGGCGGCCGCGAGGTCCGCGGGAGTCGACACCATTGAAACCGGCTCGACCACCGTGGATGACGTCGACTGCTGGAATCGCGGGGTGGCCTCCTCAGGGCTCGCACTCGTGGCATGCCACGTGGCCACCCGAGCGGTCTGGGCGAGAACCATCCGCTTCTCATCCAGACCCATCGCGTAGTCCGGCCGCTGATGCTCAGCGAGCAGGCCCACCTCTTCGAGCCGGGAGTCGAGCACCAGGACCGCTTCGAGGGCGACGGCGACGTCGCGCATCACCCACCAGCCCGCCCCCGGGTCGGTGCGCCACGGTTGCTCCTCGGCAGCCGAAAGGGCGTGGGAAGCCGACAGCAGCTCGACTGCCGCAGCACGCCACGACTCGACGGTCTGGTCATCGGAGGCTGGCGTGAGGTAGTCCGCGTGTCCCCGACGTTCGTCGAGCGGGAGGCTGGGAAGGGCGAAGGCGATGTTGTCCACCAGGGTCGCGAGCTTCGCGTCCAGTCCCGTCAGCGCAGGCTTGGGGGTCTGGACCGGTAGATGGTCCGCCGGTGGGTACGAGTTGTCCTGTCCGATGTCGTAGAGCCGCTGCCGCAGCGCGTCGACGACCGCTTCACGGCAGTGCAACAACTGGTCCACCGCGTGCTCGTCGGCCGGGATCGTGTCGTCGAGGATCAAAAAGTTGAGTGCGTGGGCTGCCTTCTCGGCGTGCCCGCTGTAGGTAGAGACGGTCATCGGGGACCACCGACCAGGACGGGATGAAGGCGAGTGATGTTCATGGGCGGAGAAGCAACCGGCGCAGGGCCGGATCGGACACGTCACACCATGCGCGTTGGAGGCGTGGCAGAGCCCCGCGGGGTGGTGGGCTTTGAGGTGATCCTCGGTGCCTACTCGCCGCTGTCGATGGCGGCGATGTCACCAGTATCGCTGTCGGGGTAGAGGAGCGCCATGGATGCTTCGGACAGGTAGCGGCGGTCGCCGGCTTGCCACTCGTCGTGCATGTCGGTCAGAACCGCGCCGACGAGTCGGATCACGGCGGCGGGGTTGGGGAAGATTCCGACCACCCGGGCGCGGCGCTTGATCTCCTTGTTGACCCGCTCGAGGGGGTTGGTGGACCAGATCTTCTGCCAGTGCGCTCGCGGGAACGCGGTGAAGGCGGTGACCTCGGTCTTGGCCTCGTCCATCAGCGGCCCGATCTTGGGAAACGACTTGGCGAGCTGGTCTCGGACCTCGTCCCACGCGTTGCTGACCGCCTCAGCGTCGGGCTGGGCGAAGACGGTGCGGAACACCGCGGCGACCATGTCGCCGTGCGACTTGGGAACGTGGGCGAGCAGGTTGCGGGCGAAGTGGACCCGGCACCGCTGGTGGCCGGCGCCCTGGAAGGACCGCTTCAGGGCCTTGACGAGGCCGGCGTGCTGGTCGCTGATCACCAGCCGCACCCCGTGCAGGCCACGCTGTTTGAGCGCGATCAGGAAGCCGCGCCAGAACGTCTCGTCCTCGCTGTCACCCACGTCGAGTCCGAGCACTTCCCGGGACCCGTCGGCGGCGATCCCGGTGGCGATCACGACCGCCATCGACACCACCTGGGAGGTGGCGTTGCGGACGTGGAGGTAGGTGGCGTCGAGGTAGACGTAGGGGAACTCGGTGTGCTCCAGCGACCGGGTGCGGAATGCTTCGACCTGCTCGTCGAGCCCCGCGCAGATCCGCGACACTTCTGACTTGCTGATGCCGGCGTCCACGCCCATCGCCTCGACCAGGTCGTCCACGCTGCGAGTGGAAACGCCGTGGACGTAGGCCTCCATCACCACCGCGTACAGCGCCTGGTCGATCCGTCGGCGCGGCTCGAGGATGACGGGGAAGAACGAGCCCTTGCGGAGTTTCGGGATCCGCAGCTCGACGTCACCGGCCTTGGTCGACAGCACCCTTGGTCGGTGACCGTTGCGCTCGGTCACGCGGGTGTCCGCGCGCTCGTACGGTGCGGCGCCGATCCTCTCGGTCGCCTCGGCTTCGATCAGCTCCTGCAACGCCACTCGGACCGATTCCCGGATCAGATCCACGCCGTCACCGGCACGGAAAGCCTCGAGCAGCTCGGACAGGGCAGACTGGGGTAGGGCCATCGGTGAACTCCTCTTCGATGTGTGCTTGGCCGTTCACACCGAAGATCTCGCCGATGGCCCCCTCACGTACGGAGCCCCGCCGTCCTACCCCAAACCCCACCACTCCACGGGACGCTTACTGGAGGCGTTGCGGTGCAGGCCTCGGTACTGGTCGAATTTGGCTAGCTGCCTGCCGTGGGCTACTCAGTGCGTTCGATGCGGTCGCGAAGAGCACGTAGTTGGTCCCAGACGATGCTGGATCAGCGCTTTGATCGAACGCCTGGCCAAAAATTAGCCAACTCCAGTTCGCGGACTCGACCAGTCAGGTCCTCCAGGGCTGCCGCGACGTCGTCGCCGGTCGTGGTTTCGGATGGGTCACACCGACCCCTTCTTGATGGAAGGTGGACGAGAGGCCGGCGTTGGGGGGTGGTGGGTCGCGCCTTCGGCTGCGAGGGGGCTAGTGGTGGTGGTGCGACCATCTGGTCCGTCACTGACGGCGGCCGCGCCGCGTCGCAGCAGTCTGAGAGCTGACTCCGTCCGAAGGCTGTGCTGGAGGCCTTGCGACTGCGCCAGGAGTGCGGTGAAGCACTGGTCGAGCTCTGCTAGCCCGGAACCGAGGTAGTCGATGTGCGCCGCGTCGTATCGGATCGGTCGACGCTGCCCGAAGTCAGTCAATTCGGCACGGGCCATGCCGAGGAAAGGCAGCACCGTGGTGTGTCCGGCCAGTCCGGTCGCGGCCTCGAGTGCCGCGAGCAGGGAGACCGCGTAGACGAACTCTGGGGTCTCGTCGTACACGCTGTCGGTGCTCACCGTGGACGCAGCAGACATCAGATGTGGTCCTTTCGTACGTCGCGGCGTGGGGCGCCCCGGGCCGCCCAGTGAAACAGCCGCGGTGTCGGGGGTACCGCCAGACGGTGGAGAACCCTCTCGGTGGGCAGGCGGTGGAGAAGAACTGGACATCGACGCAGGCTCACAGAGACCGCCGGGATGGACGCCGGACGCCGGGTGTCGTCCGGTTTCTGCCCCAGGCACCGGGGGAGGTGCCGCAAGACACGTGGGGCGGGTAACGCGATCGCGGGCTGTTCCGACTGCCGTGCGGAGCCGCAGGGGTCTGTCGAGACGGATGGTCGAGAAACGGTTAGCCGTAAAAGGTTCCGTCCCACGACGTGACTGCTACTCGTCCTGAGCGACGTCATGCGAGCTGCGACCGGTGACGTAATCGATCCACATCTTTCCGACTTCCTTGGCGCGCTCAGGATTGGTGCTCCAAAGTACGGCTCGGCCGCGCCCGCCGGGGCGGCGCCCGTCGGGGGAGACGTCTGCAATGACGAGACCGAGGTCCTCGAGGATCGCGAGGTGCTTGCGGACCTGGCTCACGACTGTGCCTGTCGCATCGGCGAGCTCTCGGACGCCGAGGGGGCGCTCGGCTAGTTGTCTGAGGATCTCGGTGCGGACGCTGTGCCCGATCGCGTCAATGATGACCTTCACCTCCGTCGGCATGTCGCGGGGTGCGGGCAACGACGGCATGGTGCGCATTGTGCCCGACACTCCACTTTCAAAAGGGTCGTGTCACACGTCCGTTTGTGTCATGATGGGGCTACCCCAAACTCCGGCGCGGCACGGGAACGACCCAACGGGTCACGCCGAAGGCTGATTCGGGTTTTCGGGCTGACAACAACGGACGCGGATGCCGCCGTTCGGGCGGAGAAAGAAGGGACGTTTTGGGGATGCGTCAGCAGCTGCCACCGAGGGCACAGACGCCTTCGGTCACCGCGGCCGCGCGGAACGAAGCCGACGCCCGTGGGACTCATGCGAATCGCGACGGCAACCGTCGCAATTGACGATGCGGAAGCACCGTGCGGCGCAACGCGGGGACACGCGTTCTGACGTGATTTCACCCCGGGTGTCCGATCTGCCCGACTACCGGTTGCCTTCCTTGATTAGAGAGCACCCCGGACGGGAAGGACCCCATGTTGAAGCTGAGGATCGCGATTCGTCTGCAAAACCGTGGCGAATCGCTTGGCTTTACGCTTTTCAGAACTGTCGCCTACTCGGGAAGGCAAAGCCCATGCTTGCCCACACCCCTCGCCGCTACGCGCTCACTGTGACCCTGCTCAGCGTGCTGGCCATCTTCACAGCAGCATGCGCAGGCAACGACCCTGAGACCGCTCCCACTGACGGGCCCACCAGCAGCGCGACCGACAGCACCTCAGAACCCACCACTGAGCCGGCCCCCACGTTGGACCCCGGCTCTTGGGAGTCCAAGTTCAGCCCGGCCCAGCTCGATGCCTACGAGACTGCCCTCCAACGCTGGGAGTCCTACGAGTCCCGCTCCGAACCGATCTGGGCCAAGGGCAAGGCAACTCCGGCAGCCGAGAAGCTCTTCAAGGAGTACTTCCCCCATCCAGCATGGATGGACTACTGGGAGCGGCTCCAGGGCTACCAGCAGATCAACGTCAAGGTATCTGGGACACCGACGGTCTATTGGTCCAAGGCGAAATCGGTCACTGAGAGCGGCACTGGCGTGCAGATCCAGCAGTGCGTGGATTACACGTCGGTCCAGAGGACTCAAGACGGGGAGGAGATCGCCCGACCCACCCCGGAGCCTCAGTTGCGGACCATCTTCCTCAGCCAACCCGAGGGCTACGACTGGCTCATCTATGGGGTCAAGGAACTAGTGGACGGGAAGCCCAAGCCATGCACGTAGTAGGCCGCGTGATCGTCGGTGCGCTGATAGCCGCGATGCTGGCTCTCGTGCCCGTTCCCGCACATGCTGGGGAGTACCCAAACTGTGAAGAGGGCGAGACGCCGTCGCCATTTCCTGAGGGCGGTGGCGTCTGCATTCCGGCCATCGACCCCGGCCAGGATCCCGACCCTGGCAACGAAGATCCGGATGACGGCAACACAAACCCGGGAACGACTGCGTGCCACGACGCGAGTGGGGCTGAGATTCCGTGCACGAATGCTGATGGGGGCGTGTGGAACGCAGGCCACCAGTGCTACGCCTACCCACTTGTTCCGCAGCCACCGGCGGACAGTGCGTACTGGGAGGGCCACGACCCGAGTGAGGGCAACGTGTGGACCTGTGATCGCAGCGTAGCGATCCCCGGGAACACGTGGTTTGTTCCTGGCGGTGAGACTCCTCCAGATCCAGGCCAGATGGCGGAGACGGTCGTCGAGTCCATGCCGTTGGTGAAGCCGACGGTGAACATGGCTCCTCAGCCCCCGCTGATGACGTATGTCGGGCTGCCGACCTGGTTGTGGATGGGCGAGAACCAGTGGAGCAACGTCACCGGTAGCGCCACCATCGGCAACACCACGGTGACTGTGGTGGCCGAGCCGATCCGAGTCACCTGGGATCTGGGCGACGGCATGGAGACGTGCACCACGGCTGGCCGCAAGTGGCAGAAGGGCATGAGCTCGGACGAGCAGACGGACTGCTCCTACGCCTTCCAGCACGTATCGGACTTCGAGCCTGACGGTGTGTTCAAGGTGACGGCGGTCATCTCCTACGCCGTCAACTGGACCTGCTCTGGCGCTTGTCTCTCAACCGCAGGAACGCTCGGCGAGGTGCCTGGCTTCACCAGCGACGCGACCACCATCCAAGTCGGCGAGCGCCAATCCGTCGTCATCCGATGAAGGGCAGAACTGTGAGCGACACGATGACCAAACAGGACCGCAAGGCAGCCCGGGGCATGCATGCTCCCGCGCCAGGACTCCTGGCCGCCGGCGAGCGACGCGCCACTCAGGGCGGTCAACGCCACCGGTCCTGGGGCCTGGTGACGGTTGCGGCGTTGAGCGTGCTGGGAACCGGACTCGCGGTCGCGGCCTGGGGACTGCACGCAGGGCAGAAGGAGTCGGTGCTCGCGCTCGGCGAGCCGGTCTCCAAGGGTCAGGTGATCGCTCGTGACGACTTGGTCACCACGTCGGTGTCGGGTGTCTCCGGGGCGATCCCTGTCAGCGAGATCAACACCGTGGTGAACCAGACCGCGGCCGTCGACCTGGTCGACGGGCAGATTCTGACCTCCCAGATGTTCGCAGCCTCCGCGGTGCCGGCCTCCGGAGAGGCCACCGTCGGGCTGGCACTCGACCCGGCACGGGTCCCTGGGGCGGGTTTAGATCCTGGCGACGTGGTCGACGTGATCGCCGTCCCCGGAGGCGACACCGCCCAGAAGGACCCCGCGGCTCTGGACACACCGGAGGTGCTGGCCGCTGATGCGAGCGTCTACAGCGTCGAGGGTGCTGCCACGGCCGGGGGTCAGGTGTTGGTGACTCTGGTCGTCGACGCGGCCGACGCCGCCCGGATCTCCGCCTACTCCACCCAGAACCGTGTCGCGGTCGTGGAGACCGCACCGGCCGGCGCAGAGACGACGGGGGAGTGAGCTCGTGCTCATATCAATCGCCTCAGTGAAGGGCTCCCCAGGCGTCACTTCGACAGCGTTGGCGCTGGCAGCCATGTGGCCGCGCCCGGCCGTGTTGCTCGAGGCAGATCCGTCCGGTGGAGACCTGGCATACAGGTGCAAGGCAGCTCACGGCGGCCCTGTGGCTGCAAACAAGGGACTGCTGCAACTCGCCGCCGCGGTACGGGGCGGACTTCCCGGTGCGGGGGTGGTGGTCGACGAGGCGCAGCTGCTCGCCTGCGGGGTGAGCCTCGTCCAGGGCGTGACCCGGGCCGGACAGGCCAGAGCTTTCTCCGCACTGTGGCCCACGATCGCCACCGCCTGCGTGGACGCCGAGGTCGACGTCATCGCAGACCTCGGCCGACTGGACCGGGCCAGCGCCGTGATGCCACTGGCCGAGCACTCCACCCACCTGCTTACCGTCGCCGCGGCAACGCTGGAGTCGGTGATGCACCTACGGGAGGACGTCCAAGACTTGATGGGGGCTTTGGCGCAGGTCGCAGCAATCCCCGTCTGCCCGGTGCTGGTGGGACCAGATGCCCGCGCCAGTCGCGACCGTGCGGACCTCGACCAGGTGCTCGACGATGCGGGGATGGCCGTTTGGCCTACGGCTTCCGTGCCCTTCGATCCCAAGGCGCTCGCCCGGCTTGAGCAGGGAGAGTCTCCCTCCGGTCGGCTGGGACGCACACTGCTGCTGCGCGGAGCGAAAGCACTCGCGGCGTCTCTCGGCATGGTTGAGGTGGTGCCGGCATGAACGCCGAGCCGACTCCTGCAGTGCTCAGCGACGACGAGCAGGTCGGCGCTCTCATTCGCGCTCACCAGACGCAGCAGCGGCGGTTGACCATGTGGATGGGGGTGTTCGTCGCTGCGCTCTGTGGGGTTGCCGCGATCGTCCTGCATGCGTCGCCCGCCAGTGTGGCAACCGCACTGGGCTTCGGCCTGTTCGTTGTCACCGCGATGCTCGCCAGCGCAGCTCGGGCGCATGGGCATGACCTCAAGCGGGAGCCTTCGATTCCGGTGTACCGACGAGACCAGTGGGTGAAACGCGATGGTTGATCCAGATCTGCTTCGCACCGTTCACCGCGAGGTCGGGGACCGGTTGCACCGCGAGCAGCAGAGGCGGCTTCGCAGCGGCCAGGGCGAGCTGGCCGGCGCCAATGAGCAGCAGTACACGCGCCGGCTGATCGCTGACGTCATCCGCGAGCACGCCGAGAAGCTCCTGGCGGTGGGGCAGTCTCCGCTGAACCCCGAGATCGAGCAGGAGCTCGCCGAAGGTGTGCATGCACGCATGTTCGGTGCCGGGCGCCTCCAGTCGCTGCTGAACGACGAGTCGATCGAGGAGATCGCGATCAACGGCTACGACAACGTCTGGGTGTCCCGGGCCGAGTCGAAGACGCCGTGGGAGCTTGCTGAGTCGGTCGCGAGCAGCGACGAGGAACTGATCGAAGTGATCCAGGGGTTGGCTGCGTACGCCGGCCTGAACTCGCGGCCCTGGGACGCCGCCAACCCGGAGCTGGACCTCACCCTGCCGGATGGATCGCGTCTGTCGGGGGTCATGGGCGTCGCCCCGTGGCCGTCGGTGTCGATCCGTCGACACCGCTGGGAGAAGGCCGAGCTGGCAGACCTGGTCGGCAACGACACGATCACCGATGAGGCCGCCGACTTCCTGCGCGCGATCGTCCAGGCCCGGTTCAACATCATGATCGCCGGCGGCACCAAGAGTGGGAAAACCACCCTGCTCAGGGCTCTGGCGGCCGAGATCGGGCCCGAGGAACGCATCGTCACCGTGGAGAACGCGCTCGAGCTTGGGCTGCACAAATTTGAGGACCGGCACCCCAACTGTGTGCCGATGGAGGTGCGGCTGGCCAACTCCGAGGGCCAGGGCTACATCGGCATGGACCGCCTGGTGAGGCGCACCCTGCGCATGGCGCCCGATCGGGTCATCGTCGGTGAGGTCCTCGGCCCCGAGATCGTCCAGATGCTCAACGCAATGGGACAGGGCAACGACGGGTCGATGTCGACGATCCACGCACGCAGCTCACGCGAGGTGTTCGAACGGATCGCCACCTACGCCATTCAGTCCCAAGAGCGGCTCCCGCACGAGGCATCGTTCCGGCTCATCGCCGGCGGCCTGGACTATGTGGTGTTCATCAGCCGCCACCCCAAGACCGGCAAGCGGCGCCTGGACTCCATCCTCGAGGTCAACGGCTACGAAGACTCGGTGCTGGCCTCGGAGATCTTCTCCGCGGGCCCGCACGGGTCGGCGACCTGGACCGGCACCACTCCGCAACGACTGGACTACCTGGCTGCCGCCGGGTGGCAGCAGCCGAGCACCGGAGGGTGGTGAGCGGTATGTCCCTGACGGCGGTCTCTGGTCTTCTGCTTGGGCTCGCGCTTGGTGGCAGCATCCTGCTCCTGGCCGCGGCCCTGATGGGGTGGCGGCCTCCGACACGGACGCGAGCCAGCAAGGGTCGCGGGAACGCGCTGTGGGGCAGCGCGGCCCGTCGACGTGCGCTCATCGCGCTCGGCGTCGCGGTGCTGGTCGCGGTCCTCACCAGGTGGCCCGTAGCCGCAGGCGCGGCCGCCGCGGTGATCTACCTGTGGCCCACAATGTTCGGCGGCGGCAAGACCGCGACCGGGCAGGTCGAGCGGGTCGAGGCCTTGGCCACGTGGACCGAGTCGCTGCGTGATTCCATCGCCGGGTCGGTGGGACTCGAGGACGCGATCCGGCACTCCCTGACTGCCGCACCGCCAGTGCTCCAGCCGGCGCTCCAGCGGCTCGAGGGACGTCTGCGAGTGCAGATCCCGCTCACCCAGGCGCTGGCTGCGTTCGCGGAGGAGTTCGAGGACTCCTCCGCCGACCTGGTCGTGGCGGCACTGATCCTCAACTCCAAGCTGCGCGGCCCGGGCCTGGTGGCCACCCTCACCGCCCTGGCGAGCGCGGCACGCGAGGAGGTCGACATGCGACGTCGGATCGAGGAGGGCCGCAAGAGTCTGCGCCGGACCGCGTTGATCATCGTCGGTGCCACCGCGATCTTCGCGGGCGGGATGGCGGTGTTCTCCCGCGACTACGTCGCCCCGTACTCCACTCCGCTGGGCCAGTTGATGCTCGCGGTCGTGCTCGCGGTCTTCGCCGGTGGCCTGATGTGGATCAGGTCCGCGGCGAACCTGCGCCCGCCTGAGCGGTTCTTGGTCGGTGTCGACCAGGTCGACGCGGCGTTGCAGCCCGGGCTTGCTGGAGGTGGGACCCGATGACGTTCGGGCTTCTCCTCGGTGCCGCCCTGGGCGCCTCGCTGTGCCTGCTGGTGTTCGCTCTGGTGCCGCCCCGGCCGGCGTTGGCCAGCGTCGTGGGCCGGTGGGAGCGGCAGCGGGCCCGCCAGGCCGCAGTCGTTGAGCTCGACGTCGACGACACCAGCTGGCAGGGCCGGCTCGGGCGTTGGCTGGTTGCGCAGCTCGCGCAACGGGGCATCACGCTCGGCAAGCTGCGCGCCGACCTCGAGCTGACCGACTACACCCTCGAGGGGCACTTGGTCCGCAAGATGACCTACGGGCTGCTCGGGCTGCTGCTGCCGACGATCTTGACCGTCACCATGATGGCGGTCGGGGTGACCCCTCCGCTGACGGTGCCGGCGGTCGGTGGCCTCGCGCTCGGTGCACTGTTCTTCTGGGTACCCGACCTGTCGGTCGTCCAGGCGGCTGAGCAGCGGCGGCACGAGCTGCGTCGGGCGTTGTCGTGCTACCTCGACCTGGTGGCGATGTCGCTGGCCGGTGGCCGCGGCATCCCCGAGGCTCTGCCCACGGCGGCGCGGATCGGCACGGGATGGGCTTTCGAGCTGCTGCGCTCGACGATCGACCGCGCCCGCCTGGTCGGAGACACCCCATGGGCGGCGCTAGCCGACCTGGGCAAGCGCACAGGCATGCAGGAGCTCCAGGACCTGGGCGGGGCTTTGATGCTGGTCGCCGACGACGGCGCCAAGGTCCGCCAGTCGCTGACGGCCCGAGCCTCCACCCAACGACGCCGCCAGCTGGCCGAGGCCGAGGGCGCCGCGGCCAAGGCGGATCAGTCCATGGAGATGGCGCAGGTGGTGCTGTTCATCGGCTTCGTGCTCTTCCTTGGGTTCCCCGCGGTCGTCGCGGTGATGGGGATCTGAGCAATGGCCGGCGTCCTGTCACTTCAGACCTCGCTGTGGGACTTGCCCCCAGCGAGCAACAACAACTTCCCGGGCGCTTGGGCGTCTGGGCAAACAGAAAGGTAAGCCGATGGTTCTCAACTCTCCCGAGGTCCAGATGCTGCGCACCTACATGAGTGTGCTGGCGTCATCCCTCAGCGGCGGTCGTGAGCGTGACGAGCGCGGCGAGATCGCCCAGACGGTCATCATCGTGGCGATTCTGGCGGCGGCCGCGATCGCAATCTGCACCATCATCGTCACCAAGTTCACCAACAAGGCGAACACCATCCCGACCGAGTGACCACCGATTGGTGACCAGGCTCTGACTTCGAGGGAGGGATTCGCGGGTGAAGCGGCAGATGAGGGGACCAGGAGACCATGACGAGCGCGGGGCAATGTCCCTAGCGCAGGTCGTCATCACCGCGCCCGCGCTGCTGTTCCTGCTCATGCTCATCGTGCAGTTCGGGCTGATGTTCCATGCCCGCAACATCGCGGAGCAGGCGGCCCAGGAAGGTGCCGCCGTGGCACGTCGCTTCGATGGGACCCAGACTCAGGGTCGCGAGAGGGCGCTCCAGCTGCTCACCGCCGTGGGGGAGGGCACCCTCAAGGACCGTGACGTCACCGCCAGGCGGACCGCCGACACCGCCTCGGTCACCGTCACGGGCACGGTCGTGTCGGTGGTGCCGGGCTTCTCGCTGTCGGTATCGGAGAGTGCCTCAGGTCCGGTCGAGAAGTATGTGCCTCCGGTGGACAACCCATGATCCGCTGGCGTCTGGGCCGCCGTGATGAGCGGGGGGTGTCAGCGATCGAGCTGACTCTGATCGCGCCGGTGCTCATGGTGGTCTTGCTGTTCGTGGTCGGTTTGGGACGGATGGCGCATGCGCGGCAACAGATCGAGGCTGTCGCCGCCGATTCGGCTCGAGCCGCGTCTTTGGAGCGCAATACCAGTCAGTCCGCCCATGCCGCCGAGGTCGCTGCCGCCCAATCGCTAGGAGACGCCGGGGTCAGCTGCACCAACCTCAACGTGGACGTGGACTTGTCGAGCTACCAGCCCGGTGGCCGCGTCACGGTCACCGTGTCCTGCAAGACCAAGCTCAGTGACGTGGCTCTGGCCGGCTTCCCCGGCAGCCGCGTGTTCTCCGCGACCTCGGTGGTCCCGATCGAGACGTACCGCGGTGGCTGAGGCAAAGGGGGGAACGACATGACGGTCTCGGACACCATGCGGCGACCGCCGCGGCGACAGGATGAGCGTGGGGCCGCGACCATCTTCGTGGTCCTGTTCACCGTGGCGCTGCTCGCGGTCGCAGGGCTGGTCATCGACGGCGGGTACGCCCTCGGCGCCAAGCGCGAGGCGATGAACAACGCAGAGCAGGCCGCGCGGGCCGGGGCCGACGCCCTCAACCAGGGTGCCCTTCGGGACGGGCAGACCATGGTCGACCCGGGGCGGGCGGTCAACGCCGCACAGGCCTACCTGGCGTTGGTGGGCGCGCAGGGAACCGTTGATATCGCCGGCGGTGAAGTCACCGTCACCGTCACGGGACAGCAGGACACCAAGCTGCTCTCCGCGGTCGGGGTGGGCTCCATCCCGGTCAAGGCGACCGCCACTGCGCTCTCGATCGACGAGGACGACTAAAGCGGGCCGTGTGCGCCACGGCGTGCCAGGAGACAGCCTGTTCGACAGAGAGGACAACAACGATGCGACACATCAAGGCACTGCTAGCAGGGGGCGTGTTGGCTGCCCTCGTTGTCGGCCCGCCGTGGGCGCTGCTCCGATACATCGGCAACCCTTGGCCGGCCGAGGGCGTCTCGCTGTCGGCGCCGCTCACCGATGGCGCGATCGTTGGCCTTCTTGCCGTCGTCGTGTGGATCTTGTGGGCCCAGCTGATGGCATGCATCGCCGTGGAGGCGATGGCCGCCCTCACCGACGATCGTGTCCGGCTCGAGGTGCCCTTCGCGCTCGGTGTGCAGCAGCACCTCGCGCGGCGACTCATCACCGCTGTGGTCATCGCGACCGTGGCTACGCCCGTCGCCGCCGGCGTCGCTACAGCGGCGACGGCCAGCGGTGGGGCTCTCACGACAAACAGCGCCACACCCGCTGCCAGCTCCAGTGGTGCTCACGCGCAGGTGGCTGCAGCCGAGCAGGATCGAGGTCGGGCCAGTGAGGACACCTCGCAGCAGCAGCGGGAACACGGCACTGCCCAGGTGACGGTGATGCGGCTGGACTCGCTGTGGTCCATCGCGGAACGCCACCTAGGCGACGGTGCTCGGTGGCCAGAGATCGCAGAGCTCAACAGAGGGCTCACCATGAACGACGGCAGCACCTTCGTGGCTGCGGATCACATCAAGCCAGGCTGGGAACTGCGCGTGCCGGCCGAAGGCGCGGGGCCCGACATGGGCGCGGTCACCGTGCGACCGGGCGACACCCTGTCGGAGATCGCGCGGGAGACCACCGGCGACGCGGACAACTGGGAGGCGCTCTACAAGGCCAATGAGGACGTGGTCGGAGGCGACCCGGACCTGATTCGTCCCGGTCAGGTGCTCGTGTTGCCGGGCGCCGGTGCCGTCAATCCAATCGAGGATCATCTTCCGCAGTCCCGGGGGCGTCAGCGGGACGACGCGGACGGCTCAAGCGGCAACGCCATTGATGAGCGGCAAGGCGGGGCACACAGGGGCAGCACAGACCATGCGGCTGGCCAGGACCAGCCACCGGTTCCTTCGACGGCTCCTTCGGCCTCGGTTAGTCCGGCCGTCCCGCAGGCAGAGGTGGAGCAGGGAGACCCCCGCCTCTCGGAACAGGTCCCGGCCGAGGTCGGCGAGTCCGAGGACGAGGGTGAGATGACCGCGCTGCGGGCACTGCTTGCGAGCGCGGTATGTCTCTCAGTGGGTTCCTTGGGACTACTAGCAGCGAACCGTCGTCGTCAGTTCCGTAGCCGCCGGATCGGGCGGACGATCGCCTCGACGCCCGACGAGCTCACGGAGGTGGAGCAAGCACTGGTCGAAAGCGGCGCAAACGCACAAGCTGACGTCGAGTTCCTCGACCGGGCACTGCGGCACGTGTCCGCTTCTTGCAAGGCGACGGGCAGCCCTCTGCCACAGCTGGGAGCCGCAGTACTTGGCGAGGAAGACCTGACCCTGCTGTTCACCCACTCCGCCACCCGCGAGGTGCCAGGGGGTTGGACGGCCACCGAGGACGCGCGCGCGTGGATCCTGCCGCGCGAGACCTTCCTCGAGGAGGACCTGGAGACCCAGCCCGCTCCGTACCCCGCCCTCGTGAGCGTTGGACTGGACGAGAGCGGCCGCACCTGGATGGTCGACCTGGAGACGTTGGGCATGTGCGGCATCGGCGGCGAGCCGCAGCAGGTCGCCGACCTGATCCGCTTCATGGTGGCCGAGCTGGCCGTCAACGACTGGGCCGAGGGCTGCGAGGTGCTGCTGGCTGACGAGTTCGCGGCCGAGGCAATTCGCATGAACCCGGGACGGCTCCGTCAGGTCAAGCGGAGCGACGCCCTGGCCCGCGCTGCTGTGCTCACCAGCGAGATGGGTGAAGTCGAGCAGAACCTGAACGCCGACGTGCTGACCCGTCGGCGCGACGGGCTGCTCCTGGACACCGCCCACCCCGTGGTGATGGTCCTGGCCTCCCGACCCGAGGGCGAGTTCATCTCAGACATCGAACCTCGCGACCGGTCCCGAGTGGTGCTGGTGCACGGCGACGAGGAGTCCCCGGTGGTGGAACTGGGCCTCGACGGGATGGCGTTCCTGCCAATGTGGGGGATCAGTGTCAAGGCGTTCACGATCCAGCCGGAGCACGCGGCACCGATGGCGGACCTCCTCACCGCCACCCGCAACCTTGAGGACGAGCCGGTGCCGGCAACCCAGTCCGATGACGGACCGTTGGGCAAGTACGCCCGTGCCGACGGGGCGCTGCGCGAGGAGTACACCGAGCCCCGGCACACCGAGGGCAACGACCCGACCTCGCAGCTGCCTGAGGCCGATGAGATCTACATGGCGACGGGGGCAACGACCCCGGAGGACCTCGCCGCAGGGGCGCCCAGCGTTCCGGCGGAGATCCGCGCGGAGATCGATGCACTCGACCCGACCTTGGACCAGGACGTCGCCGATTGGTTCGACGAGTCCTCCTCGCGACCCAAGGTGCACCTGCTGGGACCGGTCGAGGTGACGTCGCTCAACGGAGGTGACCCAAGCGCCATCGGCAACCTCAGCGGCACCGTCTCCTTCATCGCCTATCTCGCCGTTCAGGACCACGGAGTGACAGCCGAGCGGGTCGCCGCTGCCTTCGGGTGGAAGACCCAGAAGACGGTCCAGAACCGCGCGACCAACGCCCGGTCGCTGCTGGGCACGCGACCCGACGGCACCGACTGGTTGCCGGACGCGAGCATGAGCGCAGGGGCCCGGCGAGGCACCAGCCCGACCTACGAGCTCGTCCGAGACTTCGATGGGGTGCTCACCAGCGCAGACTTGTTCGTGCGGCTGAAGTTCCGGGCTCAGAAGCGCGGCGACCACGGTTGCGAGGAGGACCTGCTGACCGCCCTATCCCTGGTCACCGGCGCCCCGTTTGAGGCCGCCAGCGAGCACCGTTTCAAGTGGCTCTTCCAGGCTGGCCAGCAGCGCCATGACGAGATCCTGGTCGGCGCAATCCATGACGCAGCCCACGTGCTCGCCACGCGAGCGATCGCGGAAGGTCGCACCGACCTGGTCCGGCTAGCCTGCGACGCGGCGCGGAAGGCCAGTCCGCACAGCGACATCCCCTGGCTGGATCAGGCCGCGGCGACCGAGGCAGAATCCGGCCGCGACGCCGCTGGCGAGCTGGTCCGGGAGAAGGTTCTCGACCTCTTCGACGAGGACCTCCCGCTGCGCTCGGAGACCATCGTTGAGCAACGGGAGTGGGGCGCCACCGGGTAGCCCCCGACCGGGCTCCTAACGCCTTCGGCCCCGTCCCACCCTCAACCGGGTGGGGCGGGGCCGAACGCTTTTCCAGGCCGGCGCTACCCCCTGCCGCCAAACTTTTTTCGCAGTTTTCATGTCGGGGAACGGTGGGGCCCGCACGGGGTCTGACCTGCGGTTTTGCGCGTTGGTGAGCGCGGTGGTGAGCGGCGCTGTCACCTCGTGGGGCATCGGCGGCGGCGTTGGTGAGCGAGGTGGTGAGGGGTTGGTTCTGCAGTAGGCGCGTCCTGCTCGCCTCTGCCCTCGGAGGACCGCCATGTCGGCCAGTCGCCCCGCCTACGAACTCACCCACGGCCCCACGTGCCCACCTGCCACCGAAGCGCCCCGGAGCGAGGGCCAGAACAACCGGGCCCAGAGCGCCTTGGCCACCTCGGTCGTCAGCAGCCTTGACCGGTCCGAGAAGTGGGCTCAGTGGCAGCAGGCAGAGCCGCGGCTGGTCGGGTTCGACAGCCTGGAGGAAGCACTCGAGGGGTGGCGTCGCCGCGACAATCGCTGCTACCAAGTGGTGGCCGGGTTGACCGCGCTGGGGTCGCGGCGCGGCGGCGATGACGACGACGCCGCCCTGGCGGTCGCGGTGCTACTCGAGGACGGGGTGAACCGGGTGGCCACCACCCTGACTGACGTGTGGGAGACCGACGACGTCAACACCACGGTGTGGGAGGAGGTCAAGGCAGCCGAGCCCCAGCTGGGCAGCCAAGCCGCCCGCTACCTGCTGCAGCGGGCCCGACAGCGGCTCAGCCGGCCGGCCGCAGGCATGGTTGCCCGGGTCAACACGACGTCCCTGGACGCGCGGGCCGGCACACAAGACGCGCCCAGCGAAGCAGGCCCGGACCGAGACCTCCTCATGGCGGTCCCCGCCGTCGAGGACCCGGTCGAGGACCTGACGGACCTGTTGACGTGGGCCACCGGGGTCGGGGTCATCGGCAGCGAGGACGTCGACCTGCTCCTAGAGCTTCTCGCCGAGGAGAACGGCGGCTTGGCACGCGAGGAGGCGCAGCGGCTCGTCGGCGAGCGGCACGGTGTGGCCATGCGGACGATCCGGCGTCGCCGGGACCGCGCGGCCGCACGGCTTCGTGATGCGGCTCCGAGGTACTTGGCCGAGATCGCCTGAGCACTCCGGTCCCGGAATTTCTTGAAGACTTCGCCGCTCCCTGTCCGATCCGGACAGGGAGCGGTTGCTGTTCCCCACATGAGCGAGCAGGCCAGAACAGTCACCGCCTCCGACCCGACCCCGGAGGTCGTCGCGCAGCTGCTGGACGTGGTAGCCGACCACAACGTCGACCACGCACTGTCCGACATGGAGCAGATGCTTGAACGCCTGCGGGCAGACGCAGCACAGGCCGCCGAGGCTCGTGCGGTGCTCCGCACCACCCCCGCCCCGGTACTGCGTGAGGCGCTGCGACTGCGGGCCGCCCGGATCGAGACAACGCGATGAAGACCAGCACCACGCCCCGGTACTCCGCCCGCGAGCTCCAGGCCGCGGCAGCGGCGCTCGCGGAGGGTCGCTTCTCGCCGACGACCTCTCGGGCAGGCGCCCCGGCAACGATCGACGACCAGCCAACCCAGCCGCACCGCCGCCCTGACGGCGCCGCCGACGAGGGCGAGCACCGCACCGAGCGCACCCCGGTCGAGACAGGCCCGGCGGCCATCTCCATCGGGTCGGCACCGCTGGTGCGGGTGCGAGCCGCCAACGCTGGTGCGGGCGCGTCGACGATCGCACTCGCGCTCGCCGACGTCGCCGACGCCGCAGGCATCCGAGCACGGGTGCTTGATGCGGCCACCCCGGCTTGGTCAGGACTCACGGGCGCCACCGTCACGGAGCTGGGAGCTGCCGAGGGCTGGCGCCGCGGCCGCCGAGGTGCCGGCGTGCTGATCGACCGCGTCGACGACCTCGTCCATATTCCGGCGCAGGTGCCCAGCCCGCGGCCTGCTGAAGGCGTCGACCTCACGGTGTTGGACGCCGGCTGGTCGATGCGTGAGCTGGCGGCCAGCGGAGCCGACACGTGGGTCTCAGCAACCCTCGCGCACGTCGAGGTCCTCGTGACCCGTCCACACGCGCTGGCGCTCAGTCAGAGCGAGGCTGCGCTGATCGACCTCGAGGACCAGCTGAACGCCGGCCTGGTCCTGGTCGTGGTCGTGGGCGCCAGCCGATGGAGCGATCGCGAGCTTGCGAGCGCCGGCCGGCTTCTTCGTGCCGCCCACCGACAGGACGCCGTGCTATTCGCGCCGCTGCTGTCCGCCAAGGCCCTGCCCGGCCTTGGCCCCGACCCGCTGCCCAAGCAGCTCACCAACCCCTCTCAGCGCCTGCTGGAGCGGATCACCACGATCACCGGGCCGCTGACGGCGAACCGGACCTGAAAGAAGGAGACACAGATGTACATCGAAGCAATCTCCGAGGTCGTCACCCAGGTGACGGCCCTCACCGGCGGCGCCATCCAGGCCGAAGGCATGGGCAACGTGTGCGCCAAGGCCCCCCAGGGCGTCCAGACCTACGCCAACGACGTCGTCGGGTGGATCAAGTGGGGTGTCATCGTCCTCATCATCGGCGCCGGCTTCGCCTCCGTGGGGATGATGGTCGCTGGCAAGATCAGCTCGAGCGGGCGCGCCGCTCAGATCGGTGCCTCAGGGATGTTCTGGACCGTGATCGGCGCGATCGCGTTCGTGACGATCTACGCCATCCTCAACGGCATCGTCGGGAACGGCTGCTGACATGCTGAGGCGTTCCCGCGACGTCTACCAGTCCAGGCTGGTCGACCCCGACATCGAGTGGAACCGTCGCAGGCTGCAGCTCGTGCTGGGGGTAGCCGCTGTCGTCGTCCTCGCCCTGGTGGCGGGCGGCGTGTGGTCGGTCGTAGGGATGCTCACCGGCTCCTCCACCGACAAGAGCACCGGGTCGGGGTCGGCACAGCCAGCCCACGACCAGCTCGCCGGCAAGCAGCTGCCCGAGGCGCCGCTGGAGGCCGCTCAGCCCGGAAGCCTGTCATCGGGCACCACCGGCACGCTCGAGATCCCTGCACCGATGGAGGTGGGGGAGTTGGGCGTGGCGACCGGGTTCCCGCACACCCCGGAAGGGGCGCTGGCCCAGCTGGCCGCGATCGATACGACCGCGCTGAGCTCCGCCTCAGTCCGGGTCGCCCAGGACGTCATCACGCAGTGGGCAACCCCGGGCGGTCCGACGCCCGAGAGCTGGACGGGTGTGCAGGCGGTGGCCGCACTGCTGGAGTCGGCTGGCATGTCCTCGGATGCCAAGAACACGATCACCATCGCTGCTGAGCCGAAGATGGGGTTCATCAAGGGCACGGTCGGAGATGACTTCGTTGTCCCGTGCATCGACTTCATCATCACCGCCACCATCGCGGGGGGACAGCCGCAACAGGTCGCGGCCGCCGACTGCCAGCGCATGGTCTGGCACGAGGGCCGCTGGATGATCGGCCCCGGTGATGAGCCCGCACCGGCTCCCTCGCTGTGGCCAGGCTCCCAGGCCTCCTTCGACGCCGGCTACCAGTGGCTGGAGGTGCCGCAGTCATGATGAGTCAGGCCATGGGTCATGTGGTGACCATCGTCCCGATGTTCAGCCTCAACCCCCTGAAGTGGCTCGGCGGCAAGGCCAAGGAAGCGTTGGCCGAGGGGTTCACCTCGATGATGATGGGCATCTGGTCGGCCGGAATGTGGCTGCTCAAGACGGCCTTCGGGCTGATCGACAACTTCACCCCCAACGTCGCCGACCCCGACCTGGGCAAGCTCTACTCGGTCACGTTGTGGGTCTCGTTGGTCATCGCCCTAGTGATGGCGTTCGGACAGATCGGCCTAGCGGTTCTGCGGCAGGACGGCCGCGGGTTCGGGACCCTTGCTGCAGGGGTCGTGCAGTACGGCGTCGTGCTGTCCTGCTGGGTAGGAGTTTCTGCGGGGCTCATCGCAGCCGCGTCCGGGCTCACCGAGGGCATCCTGGACACCCTGCTCGGCGTCGACAGCTTCTCCGGATACGCGGCCGGGGACGGGTTCGTTGACACTGTCTCGGGGAGCGTGGCGGCAGCCACGCTCGGGATCTGTTCGTTGTTCATCCTGATCCCGGCGGCCTTCGGGCACATGGTGATCATGATGGTGCGGTCCGCCGCGCTGCTGATCCTCGTTGCCACCATGCCGATCGCGGCCGCCGGAGCCTTGTCTGAGGGCACGAAGTCGTGGATGTGGAAGTCGATCCGCTGGTTCATCGCGTGCGTGCTGATGGAGCCGCTGTTGGCGCTGGTGCTGGGGGTGGGCACCCAGTTCGCTTGGGCAGGCATGCCCGACGGCAGCGGGAACGGGGCCTCCTCCAGCGCCGAGAACATCGGCATGTCCGTGATCGGGTCGATCATCATGTTGGTGGCCTGCTTCATGCCGATGGTGCTGTTCCGGCTGCTGGCCTTCGTCGACCCCGGCACCGCCTCGGGTGCCTCGTTCCGCTCGACGATGGACGCCAACGGCGGCGTTGCCGGCCTGGTGAAGGGCAAGGGCGCCGGCGCCCAGGCGGCCGGCTCGGGTTCCGGTGCCGCCAGCGAGACCTCTTCGGACGGGCGCACCACCTCGGAGAACGGCGCCGAGGCGGAGAACGCGAACCGTTGGCAGTCCTCGAAGATCTCCAAGGTCGGCGGCGCGGTCGGCGGCGTCGTCGCCGGCGCGATGGAGAAGACCGGAAAGGTCGCCCAAGCCGGCGCCTCGATGAGCGTCGACGTGCTGGGTCAGAGCGGGATCGGCAACCAGGGCTACTACCCCACCGAGCACCACCCCAAGCAGAGACGACAGGGCTCCCCGAAGCAGGGCTCGTCCCGACAGGGTCAGGAGCAGGGGCACACGTCGAAGCCTTTCAACGACACCAACGGCGACGGCATCGCCAACGACATCAAGCCCGTGGCCACAGAAGCCATTGAAGATGGAGCGTTCCTAGCATGAGCGTGTACGGAGCATCAGCGACGCGAGACAGGCAAGCCTGGCTCTTCGGGCTGACCGGCCCTCAGTTCTTCCTGATCCTGGCCGCCGGGTTCCCGACCTGGATGGCCATCGCCATCGGGCAGTGGGTGACGCTGCTCGTCCTCGTCCCGCTGTGGGGCGTGGTCGGTCTGTTGATCTGCCTGCCGATCCGCGGCCACTCGGCGTTCCAGTGGATCGGGGTCCTGTTCCGGCACTTGGCGGGGGCAGCGTTCGGGTGGTCGCGGTTCCAGTCCAAGGCCGCTGCCGGCGACCTCGACCTCGGCGACGGCGAGAACGACCAGGACGACGGCGACGCCGGGGAGGCGGACCTTCCCGGGATCTTGGCCGGCATCCAGATCCACGACGGCCCGCCGATGACGGGGCAGACCGCCCGGCCGGCGATCATCCAGAACCACGCGACTCGCACCTGGGCGGCCACCGCACGGATCGTCCACCCCGGTATCGGGATGAGCGACGACGCGGACCGGTTCCGCATGGGTGCCGGGCTGACCGAGATGATGGAGGCCGCCACCGCAGGCACTCAGATCGACCTGGTGGTGGTGCAGGTTCGCACCGTCCCCGACGATGGCACCGAGCGGGCCGAGTGGGTGCGTCACAACGCCCGCACCGACGAGCCGCGGGTCTCGGCCCAGGTCAACGACCAGCTCGATGCGATGACCGCCGGGGCGGCGGTGCGACGCGAAGCGTTCGTGACCGTGGTGGTTCGTGAGGACGTCATCAACAAGGACGCCAAGCGCGCCGGACGCGGCGTGATCGGTCGGGCGCGCATTCTGTACTCGGTGCTGGCAGAGGTCGAGGCCCGGCTGACCGGCTCGATCGGCTGCACGCGGGTGAACTGGCTCGACAGCTCCGAGCTCGCCGTGGCGATTCGCACCGGGTTCGAGCCAGGCGATGCGCCCGCGCTCGCGGACGCCGCGATCCACCACCGCGACAACCCCTCGATCGCGGCCGGTGTCCCGGTCGGCGCCGCAGGTCCCACCCATGCGTCGACAGCGCTGCGCTCCTACCGGCACGGTGAGTGGGAGTCGATCTCCTCCACCATCCTGCTGCCCCGCAAGGGTGCCCGGATGGGTGCACTGGCCCGGGTGCTGGTGCCTTCCCAGCCCGGAGAGCGACGCGCGCTGACCGTGTTCTACCGGCCGGTCTCACAGCAAGCCGCAGACCGGACCACCGGTCGCGCGCAGATGTCGGCGGTGATGGCCGGCACGCTGCGCGAGAAGGCCGGCGTGGTCGGGCGGGCCAAGGACCGGCATTCGGTCGGCAACCTGCACGAGCGCGACGAGAAGCTGGAGAGTGGCCGCTCCCTGGTCAGGGTGTCCTCCGCGGTGTCGGTGACGGTCCCGGCGGAGTGGAACGTGCAGGACTTCGGCCGCCGTCTCGACGCGTCGATCCGCATCAGTGGCTTCACACCTCTTCCTCTCGATGGGGCACACGACGCGGCGTTCGCCGTGTCCGCCATCCCCTTGGGGGCGGGCCTGCCCCGCAAGCGACGCTAACCCAGGGATCGGGGGGCGCTGCGCTCCTGAACAGCCCGGCCGTCGGATGTCCGATCCGACGGCCGGGCTGTTGCTTTTCCAGACACCGCAGCACCAACACCCGACCCAATGAAGGAAATGCCCATGATGTCGTCGCGCTCGAGGACCTACCCGGCCAGGAGCACGCAGCGGCCCTTGGGAGGCCACCTGCACGAGATGGCCACCACGCGCCCCGTGCCCACACCCCGAACGTGGTGGCACGACCCCTACCTGGGTCGTCGGGGCCTGATGCTCGGACCGCAGACGTTCGTGCTCGGGCAGCCCGGCTCGGGTAAGGGGCGCAGGCAGCCCGGACACGGCAAGACCGCGCTGGTGCGCGAGCTTCACACCGACGCGAGTCGGCGCCGGTTCGGGCCGTCGGTCATCTTCGACGAGGCGGCAGCCTTCACGCCGGTCCTGCCCTTGGTCGCGGGCGGCGCGATCGACCCACTCGCGTGGGCGCCCCGCCGCTCGACGTCTTCGGCCCGCACGGCGGGGGAGTGGTGAGCGTGGCGTCGACCAGGAGCCGCGCCCGCGGCGGCGCCAAGAACCCCGGCGCGGCGTCGCGGACGATCGACGACCTGCTGGCGGACTTCGGGACCACGATGCCGCGCAAGTTGCCGCCCGCGGCGGAGCTGCCCACGGAGAAGCTGTTCCCCGGCTCGGTCAAGCCCAAGGGGGTACGGCGGATGGGGCACGGCTGGGCCGCGAGTCTGCCGCCGCTGGCCGGCTATCAGATGACGTCGGAGGAGACCCCCGTCCTGTGGCCACTGATCTCCGGGGACGGGCTCCCGCCATGGGGCGCGGAGATGGGCTACGACGCCCTCTCGGGCGGCAAGTTCTACTGCGACCCGATGGGTTGGGTGCTCGACGACGCGATCCCCGTCACCAACCCCAACATCTTCATCTTCGGCAAGCCGGGCCGCGGTAAGTCCGCGACCGTCAAGGCGTTCATGCTCCGCATGATCCGCTACGGCTACCGGTCCCTGGTGCTTGGCGACGTCAAGGACGAGTACGAGGACCTCGCCCGCTTCCTCGGCGTCGACCCGTTCCGTATCGGCCCCGGCCTCGCCGGCCGGATCAACCCCCTCGACTTCGGCCCGCTCGGCGTGGACTGGGACAAGCAGACCCGCGAGGAGCAGCACCGCCGCGCGACCGTGATCTTCAACCGCTGGCTCTTCTTGATCCGCGGCCTGGTCGGCTCCCAGGGCGTGACGTTCTCCCCGACCGAGGAGCGGGTGATCAACAAGGTCCTGCGACACCTGACCGGCTGGTCTGCCGGCGCCTCCCAGCTCAAGCCGGTGACCATTCCCCAGGTGTGGGCGGCGCTGGACTCGCCCAGCAAGGACCTGGTCGCGGACTGCCGCTACTCCTCCGAGCAGGACTTTTTCGACGGCACCCGGCCGTTGCGCGACGCTCTAGGTGCCCTGTGCGAGGGGTCGCTGCAGGGCATGTTCGACACCGAGTCGACCTATCGCCCCGACTGGCGTGCCCCGATCCAGACGCTGTCGCTGCGGTCGCTGCACGAGACCGGCAACAAGGTCGCCGTCGGCATCGCGCTGATGTGTCTCAACTCGTGGGGCCAAGGCATGCGGGAGACAGCGTCGGCCGGCGACCGGCGGATCGTGCTCCGCGACGAGGCGTGGCTGCAGACCCGATTGTCGCTGGACGCGGTCATGGCGCTGGACTCCAACCTGCGACTCTCCCGCACCGAGGGCGACATCCAGATCGTGACCTACCACAAGCCATCGGACCCGCTGTCGGCCGGCGACCAGGGCAGCCAGGCGGCCCAGATCGCTAAGGACCTGCTCAGCCTCTCCGACGTCCGCATCCTGATGGGGCAAGACGAGTCGGTCGCCGACGAGCTCGGCCAGCTGATGGGCCTCTCAGAGATGCAGCAGGGCGTGATCACCGGCTGGGCAATGCAGGACAAGGGCCGTGCCCTGTGGATGGTCGGCGACCAGCGGTACAAGGTGCACACCCTGCTGACGCCTCTGGAGAAGAAGCTCACGTACACCAACGACGCGATCGCCGCGGCAGGTTAGAAGTTCGCATGAAAATTGACGGTTTTGAAGCGAACCTGAGCATGCAGGGTGCGTTGAGCGCATCTGGCTACTCAGGTTGGAGGAACCTGTTGTTGGCCGAGCCCATCGTTCCCTACCCGCGGCTTCTACTCGGTTTCGTTAGTCAGTGGAGCCAGGAGCTCTTCGACTTCGTCGTGGCCGTGACCGGGCCCGAGTTCCTCCCGCCTGTGGCGGCACCAACCCAGCGGCGTGCTGTTGAACCGGCTGTCTCGACGGTTGGGGTCTGCTCCGCGGGCGAGGAGGTGGCGGGCGCTGTCTGCGCGTCCGCTGTAGGCAGCCTCGTGCAAGGCGGTGGAGCCGTCACCATCGATGCCGTCGATCGGAGTCCCAGTCGCCAGCAGCTGGTCGATCACCTCGAGTCGGCCGTGTTCAGCGGCGATCCGCAGCGCCGCGACCCGGTCGGCATCGGGCGTGTCAGCGGTCAGCATCCCGGCGATCGAGCCAGCAGCTGCGGCATGCACGATGTCGGAGGCGCCGGCGGCAAGCAGTACCTCGGCGACTTCGGTCATCCCGAAGACCGCGGCGTGACGCAGTGCGGTTCCACCGGGGACGCCACCGGCGTCGGGCGTCGCGGTCGCGGTGAGGCTCGCGCCTGCCTCGACGAGTACTTTGGCCACCTCGGCGTCGCCGTAGCTCGCCGCTGTCATCAGCGGTGTCTCGGCGTCGCCAGGTGCACCGTCGACAGGGGCACCGGCACGAAGCAGTTCTCGTGCGAGTGCGGCTGTGCCTTGAACCTCTCGCCATGCTCCGCAGGTGGTGTCGTAGCGCATCATCGCTACGTAGCCCAGCGGCGTCACGCCGCGGTGGTCGCACCAGCCTGTGAGCGGTTCGGTGGCGAGCTCTGGATGGCCGGAGAGCAGTTCGCGCAGGCGTTGTGCGTCGAGGCTGTCGAGGACCTGTCGGCGCTCCACCTCGGTCTTGAGCTTGGCCCAGCTGGTGAAGCCGTGCTCGCGGGCCAGCGCCAATTGTGCGGACGTGAGGATCAGTTGGTCCGAGACCGCGTGGATGCGCGCCGCGGCGCCGGTGTCACCGCTTTGAGCCGTGCGAAGGAGTTCCTTGGCCTGGCGGCGGAGTTGATCGAGATCGGTGCGTGGAAGAAGTTCGGTCATGACGGCTCCTCGTCGGCCGGCAGGTCCGCGTTTGCCGGGCAAGGAGATCGTCACAGTGGCACGCCGTGTGTCGATCGCGAGGTGGACTCAGTCCTGTCCGCGGACCCGGTTGCGCCCTCGCGCGCATGGATCACTCTATCGGGGCACCGCCAGGTTTGCCCCCGTTGGCGAGGTCGGGATGTTCGATGGTCTTGAGGTAGCGGGTCGCGCTGTCGACGTTGAGGCCGAAGAGGTCGTAGATGCGGCGTACGTCGCCGCCGGTGGCGTGGATCTCGTGCAGGATCCGGTCCTCGCGCAGCGCCTGTGGCCGCAGCGTGATGCCCTTCCAGGGATAGCTGTGCCCGACCGGGACGAGTCGGGGTGCGGTGCGGCGGCTGACCAGCAGGTGCGGGTTGAGGCTGTTGGGCCAGCGCTGGTTGCGGTGGTCGAGCCAGGCCGTCAGGCGGGTGAGGACCGGTGCGGCGAGCGGGATGACGCGGTCGCCGATGGTGAGCCGGCCGTCGACGATGTCGGTGAGCTTGATCGCCCGCAGCTGTTTGCCGGTCAGGGCGTGGAACGCCACCAGCGCGACCGCCAGAGCGACCACCGGGTCGGGATGGTTCAGTTCGGTGCGGATCACGGCCGGGTCCAGGGCGAGCGGGATCGTGCCTGTGAAGGTGGTGGTCTTGATGCCGCGCGTCGGGTTGGCGAAGACCAGCTTGCGGCCCTTGAGCGTCTTGAACAGCGACTTCAGGCCGAGCTCGGCGGCGTGACGCCGGCCTGGGTTGAGGGGCTCCAGCGCGTGCTCGATGTCGGCGCGAGTCACCTGCGCGAAGGAGGTGTAGCCAGCTTCGACCCACGTGTTGACGACGGTCACGATGCCGAGGATCTGAACCCTGGCCGTCTGGGGATCGCGCGGGACCTGGCGCGGCGCCTGTGTGGAGCCTTGGAGCATCGCGTTGAGCCACAGTTCGAGCTGCTCGCGCATCTGAGGCGGCAAGTTGGCGGCCTTGGCAGCGAAGTAGATCTCGACTCGGTTGGGGCGGTCCTCGATGAGGAGACCGGCGTCGGCGAGGACGTCGATGGTGGAGACGATGTTGCCGTCGTAGCGAGGCAGTTGCAGGACGTCGCTGGCGCGGATCTTCGCGGTCGGGTTCTCACGCAGCGTCTGCAGCAGCCGCAGGGACCGGATGACGTCGTTGCGTTGGCGTACGGACCAGCCGTAGCGCTCGGCGTGGTCGTCGACGACGGCGGCGCAGTAGCGGGTCAGCTCGCTGTCCTCGAGCAGGGCGCGTCGTCGTACTGCTTCGGGATCGGGCGCCATGTCGAACAGTGCCAGCTGGACCGACGCCTCGTCGTCGAAGCCGGTCCCGGCGGGATAGGGCAGCTGGTTCTTGTAGCGGCTGCGCCATGGCTCGTCGCCGGTTCGAACGCGAGTGGTATTCGCGTTGCGGGCGCGGGGTCCCCGGCGCAGGCTGGGCTGGGGAGCGAGGCGTGGGGTGACGCGTCTCTTGAAGAGCATGTTGGCAAGGAACAGCTGCTGGCTGTGCTGGTTGGCGCCGGCGTAGTCGAGGGCTCGGCCGGCCTCTTGGGTGATCTGGGCTTGCTCGACGCAGAGCCTGCAGGCACCGGAGTTGCCGATCCGGGCGAGGCGTCCGCAGTGGTCGCAGGTCCCTTCGGGGTAGTGGGTGCGCCACCAGCGACAGGGCCAGCAGGTCCAGTTGTAGCGCGGGTAGACACCCCAGGCGAGGCAGCCCTTGCAGGAGCCCGCTCGTTGAGGGCTTCGGGGGTGGCAGAGCACGCACAGGCCCTGGCTGAAGTAGTCGTTGGTCGTGCCGCACCAGCGACATGGCGGGGTTGTGAACGGTCCGCCGGGCAGGCAGTCGTAGCAGAAGTCGACGCGTGGGCTCGTCCATGCGACCGGGCTGGCCTGGCACTTGTTGCACCGGGGCGGCAGTCGCAGGGGCGCGTCGGGCCCGGGGGCTGGCATGGGGTCGTCGTCGAGGTCTCAGTCGGTCCGAAGACCGCTCACAACGGCGGGGTGGAGCGAGATTTGCCGAACCGCGGGGCAACTACCGACCTGCCGCCGTTCGGGTCGGGCTGGTCCCCGTCGCCGTTCGCTGCCTTGGCCTGGCGGATACGTGCCGCGACCTTGTCGGGTTCGGGAGTCAACAGGTCGTCGGGGGTGCACTCGAGCAGCGCGCACAGGACGTCGAGTTCCTCCAGCCGCATGGTCGGTGGGGTCCCGGCCCACCATGACGACATCTTCCCCGCGGAGATCTCGACGCCTGCCTCAGCGAGCATGCGGCGCAGTTGCGCGGACTTCCAGATCCCTCGCTCGGCGGCGCGTAGGCGCAGGTTCCACTGCATCCTGATCAGCTCCTCTCTCGTTCTGGTCGTGTTAGTGCGGCCGGCTGGGCGCGAGGCCGAGTCGGTCTTCAACGCGCTGGTTGGCGGCGTTCCAGGCGTTGGTGATGTGTTCGCTGCGGACGTGGATGTAGCCCGAGGTCGTCGAGAGCCACTGGTGGCCGAGCAGTTCCTGGATGGCTCGGATGTCCATGCCGACGGCGTAGAGCGACGAGGCGCAGTAGTGCCGCAGCACGTGGGGTGTCATCTGACCCGACCAGGCGGGCAGGAGCCGGTCGACCTGGATCATCAGGCCACGTCGCAGTGCGTTGCTGCCCACGCGGCCACATCGGTCGAGGTCGTCGTCGAACCGTTCCGAGGGCAGCATCGGTGCATCCGGGTTGGTGTAGTCGGTGCCGTATTGGTGCCGGACTTCGGCCAGCCACCAGTCGATCAGCTTGTCGGCGCCGTTGATCGCGGGCACGAGCCGCGGCTTGTGACCGCGGCCGCGGCTGCCCTTGCCGAAGCGGACATGGAGTTTGCCGAACTCGCCCAGGTCGGGGCGCCAGTCGCGGATGTCGAGCATGACGGTCTCGTTGATGCGCAGCCCGAGTCGCCGCCACAGCGAGGCAGCGACGTAGTCCCTGGCTGCGGGCAGGTACTTGCGTGCATGCGGGATCGATTCGCGCCAGCCGGTGAACAGTGCGTCGATCTCGTCGTCGGACGGCGGGACGCGGACCTTGCCCAGCGATGCGCCGGACTGACGGTTGAACTCATCGATCGGCTGCTCGACCAGCACACCGGTGGCGCGGCGGATCTGTCCTTCGTAGCGGGCGATGAGGAACTCGTAGAACGTCGACAGGGCACCCGCCTTGCCTGCCCGGGTCGACACGGCGTGGCCCAGGCGCCGTTGCTCGGCCATGAAGGCGTCGGCGTCCTTGCAGGTCGCTTCCCACAGCGGCTTGGTCAGCGAGCGGGCGAACTCGATCACGATCGAGCGGGTCTGGCGGATGTGGTCGTCGCTCAGCCCTGCCGCCGACATTGCCATCGCGAACTGGTCGACGATCTCCTGCTCGAAATCTTCCGCCTGTTGCGGACTCGCCAACACCAGATCGGCGTCACCGCCACCCGGCAGCGCCACCAGACCCATCAGCTATCACCTTCAACGGAGGCGACCATGCGTCAATCCTACGACGAAACCGTCAGCCAGAGTGACGGTCCATCACTTCAGATTCTCGCCGGTGACGAACCGACGCTACCTGCACAAACGCAGATCGGAGCCTCTGATGCCGCCGATCGAACCTGAGTGCCTAGAGACAGACGCCTGAGGGGGTCGCAGTCGTGAAGAAGGCCATCCTGCTCGGCCTGCCGCTGGTGCTGATCTGTCCGCTGCTGCTGCTCATGCTCGGCATGGGCAACGCCAACATCGAGGCCGTCCGCGCCGCCTGCGCCGCCACGGCGAACAGCATAGGCGGCTCCTTCAGCATCGGCACCCTGAACTGGCGTGGCGCGTCGCACTACGGCACCAATCCGCACCCCGGCGAGCGGCCCTACGCCGAACGCGTCCCGAACATGGTCACCACGATCGGGGCCTCGGGGTCCTCAATCATCGGGTTCCAAGAGTTCGAGCCGCCGCAGGCGCAAGCCTTCCTCGAGGCCACCGACGGTGCGTGGGCGATCGTGAAGGGCAAGAACGGCCAGGGCAACCCGTCTACCGCCAACGCGATCGCCTACCAGCCCGACGCATGGGACGTCGTCGAGGTCCGCTACGTCTCGGTCAAATACGGCCGGCCACTGGTCCAGATGCCGATGGCCCGGTTCACCTCCACCACGGGACTCGGGTCGATCTGGGTCCTGAACGTGCACAACCCGGCCGACGCCGTCGGGGGAACCGATGCGATGCGCGACGCCGCGGTGACCGCCGAGGCACAGGCGCTGCAGCAGCTGCAGGCCACCGAGCCCACTACCCCGCTGTTCCTGACAGGCGACATGAACGACAGGGCCCGGTTCAAGCGGGTGTTCTCGTCGCTGGCTCAGGGCTGGTCGAGCGCCAACCCCAGCGACGAGCAGATCGACTGGATCATGGGCAGCCCCGCCGTCACCTTCTCCGGAACCGTCGTCGACCAGAGCACCAACGACGGCGCACACAGCTACACCGACCACCCGTTCGTCCACACCACCGCGCAGCTGACCGGTCCCGCGACCAGCGGGACGCAGGACGGCGCTGGTCTAGGTGAGATGCCTGCCGTCGAGGCGACACCCGATGGCCCGATGGACGGTGAGGTGCTGGTCGCGAACGCGAACATCAAGACCCGCGGTGGCTTCGACCCCGGTGTCCGCGCTCTCGCTGCGCCGTCGCCGGACTTCATCACCCTCAACGAGGTCCGCGACGTGCCGCTGAGCCAGATGCGCGCGGCCGCGCCGGGTTATGACGCCTACCGCGAGGAGGCGGTCGATGACACCCCAGGAGGCCGCGAGCAGTCGATGAACAACGCGATCATGTGGCGCACCGACACCTGGACTCTGCTCGACGGTGGCCGCGTGAAGATCGTTGACGACGACCACGTCGTCGTTCGGGACGGCGACAGGCTGTGGGATCGGTATGCAGCCTGGGGGTTGTTCCAGCGCACGGATGGGGCCGTGGTCTCGGTGATCGCGGTGCACCACATGACGAACGCCTACCGGTATCCCCGCCAGTGGGGGACGCCGCCGATGACCCGCGTCGAGCAGTACGGCCTTGGCATGGATCACCTGATCGAGCTGGCTGGTGTCCTTGCGCCGTACGGGCCGGTGCTGGTTGGTGGCGACCTGAACTCGCACGCCGAGGACGGCCCCCAGGCGGCTGCACCTCGGATGGAGGCGGCCGGCTACCGCTACACCAAGGATTCCGGGGTTATCTACAACTTCTACACCGCGCCCGTGACGGTCGTGAGGACCTGGGAGATCAGTGCGGCCGCGGTGCACTCCGATCACCCGGCTCTGTTCACGCGGATGGCCATGAACGGAGCCGGGCCGGGGGCGGGATCACCCACCGGGCCCGGGGCGACCACGCCGGCGGGTTGTCCGCCGTGTCCGACCAGCAGCGTTGTGGCGGTGTCCGACCCTGCGGGGACGCTCACCGGCGAGCTCGACGCCGCGGGCGTCGCCGCCTCGGCAGCCCACGCCGCGGGGTTCCGTGGGGAGGACCTGGTCACTGCGGTGGCCATCGCCCGCGTGGAGTCGGGCTGGAACCCGGACGCGGCTAACGGAAGCCACTTCGGGCTGTGGCAGATCGCCCGAGAGCACCGGGGCAAGATCCCTGGATGGGACACCCCGGCCGACATCTTCGACCCGGCCCTTAACGCGAGGTACGCCTTCGCGCTCTACTCCGCGCGGCCCGGGTCGGGCGAGGCGAAGTTCGCCGACTGGATCCCCTTCCAGAAGACCGACTACCACCAGTACCTCGACGCCGCCCGCCAAGCGGTGGCCGCCACCGCAGGCAGCGCCACGAACGGCGCCGCCACCAGTTGCGTCACGTCACCGATCACTGTCGCCGGCGACCTGTCGGCGGCGCTCAGAGCCCGTCTCGACGCGATGATGAACACCCCTCTCGGTCTGTGCGGGCTGTCGTGGACCTCGGGGGCACCCTGCACCTACGACAACCAGTGCCCCAAGGTGGTCGACGCGCTCTACGGCGGTCCCGGCGTGGGCCGCGGCTACGGCGACGGGCAGGACGTCGCACAGGGCATCATCAACGCCGGGCTAGCCCAATCTCACGGAACCGGGCTCGACCCGCTCCCACCCGTGGGTGCCGTGGTCTCCTACAACACCGGCAACGGTGTCGGCCACGTCGCGATCTACGTGGGCGGCGGCAAGATCTTCGGCAACGACTACGGCTGCGCCGCGAACGGCGTCTACGGCTGCGTCGGGTTCGCCGACGTCGCCACACCTGGTGGCTTTGTGACGTGGGCGTTGCCCAAGCAGGCGTTCGACCTCGGCGGGATGCCGGCCGTGGCCGCATGACCCACGCCTGTCATCAGCGGGGTGCAACAGCAGTCGGTGAATCGGTGGTGCCTATGTGTCCGATCTGCGCAAGTGCGGGTTGCTTTTCCTGGCATGGACGTACGCATCGGCACCACCTTGGATGGCCAAGCCGCCAGGTTCGACATCAGCACCCCGCGAACGCTGCTGCTGGTCGGCGACGTCGGGCGGGGCAAGACCACCACCGCGCGCTACCTCACCCGCTGGTGGCTGGCCAACACAGCGCGGCACGCGCACGTCTATGCCCAGACACCCAGCGAGTGGGCCGATCTTCGCTGCAGCGTCGAGCGTCCCGACCAGTTACATCGCCAAGTCCGACGCGCCTGCCGCCGCCGAACCTGCCTGGTGGTGATCGACGACATGGACCTCATCGACGACGAGCAGCTCGCCCTGCTGCCGCTGGGAACGGGCACGACGATCCTGACCTCTCATGGCGGCAACAACCTCACCGGCCAGACGCTGCTCGGCGCCAATCTCAGTTGTGTGGGCTTGGTGCGACCCAACCACTCCGACGCATCCGAGGCCGCAGTCCTCGACGGTCAGGGGCGCCTGGACTGGCCGATCGACACGGTCGCAGTCATCGCGGACCAGCGTGGGCCGGTGGACTTCCCGTGTCACCGGTGGCAGGTCCCGGGCTGCGCCTCGATGGCGGCGGCGCTATGAGCATGGAGCGCGCACGGCGCGACCGGTTCACCAGCATCGCCCCGTCGGCGGGCGAGTTCAAGGCAGCCTGCATGGTTGCCGCGCTCTTCTTCTTCCTGGTGACGCCGCTGGTCGTCCAGGCCGTCATCGGGTTCGCGACGTCGGGGCACTTCGCGTTGCCGAATGCGCACCTCTTGGACGCCTACGGCGGGCTGCTGCACGGGCAATTCGGTGTGGGTCTGCGCCCCGACGTTGCCGAGACTCTGCCGCCGCATGCACTGATGTGGGTGCTCACAGCGGTCGGCGAGGTGCTGGTGCTCGGTGCTGCGGTTGTCGTCGGCATGTGGATGCGGGGCCTGACCGGTGCCACGTCCTTGCACGGCCTGGCCACGCCGGCGCAGGCCGCGGAGGCGCTCGGGGTGCCGCGGCTACGCAAGAGCGCCGACGTCGTCCGGCCCGACCTCTACGCCCGCTCCCAGCGCAGGGGGCCAGTCCGCAGCAAGCGGCGGGCCGCCAACCAGCCGGAAGAGAGGACCCTCTGATGGCCACAGGCCTGAAGAACGTGAACCCCCACGAGGTGGGCTGGCGGCTCGGCCGGGCCGGGCGCAACGGTCCCGAGCTGTGGGTGCCGTTCGACCGGACCACGTGCGTGATCGGCCCCCAGGGGTCGGGCAAGACCCTGGACCTGCTGGTGCCTGCCCTGCTGGATGCCCCCGGCGGCGCCCTGGTGACTCTGACCAAGCCGGAGGACCTGTTCCTCACGCTGGAAGCCCGGCAACGTGACGGGCGCCCGGTCGTGGTCCTGGACCCGTTCAACGCCGCCCCCGGCACCCCGGAGTTGGTGTGGGACCCGATCGCCGGCTGCGAGGACGCGATGCACGCCGAACGGCGCGCGAAGGCGTTCGCCGACGGCACCATCAAGGGTGCCACCTCCCAGTCCTCGGATCAGGCGGCCCGGTTCTACGCCGGTGAGTGCGCGAAGGTCCTGCAGGCCTTCTTCCACGCCGCGGCGATCGCCGGCATCGGTCTGGATGAGGTGCTCATGTGGGTCTCCAGCCCGCGTGAGCATCCCCAGGCAGAGGAGATCCTGCGCACCCACCCGGCGGCGGAGCCCCTATGGGACGGCCTGCTGCGCGGCGCCCTGTACGGCGACGAGCGGACGGCCGGCAACACGATCACCACCGTCCAACAGTCCATGGCGCTGTTCTTCCAGCGCTCGATCCGGGAACGCTGCGTCCCCTCCGCGACGCGGCCCGCGACCGACCTGGAAGCACTGATCAAGGCCGGCGGCACGATCTACCTGCTGGGTCGCGACGACCCGTACGCAAGCGCGTCACCGCTGATGACGGCTGTCACCGAGCAGATCCTGGACACGGCCAAGCGGCTGGGCGAGACCTCCCCTCATGGACGGTTGTGCCCCCCGTTCCTGGCTTGCCTGGACGAGCTGCCCTCAACAGCGCCGATCCCCACACTGTCGACGCGGATGGCCAACGAGCGCGCACTGGGGCTGTCCTTTATCCTCGCTGCCCAGACCTGGCGGCAGTTCGTGGTCTCCTACGGCGAGGACGAGGCACGCACCATCTACGGGTTGTCGAACAACCTGGTGGTCTTCGGTGGCGGCAAGGACATCCGCTTCTACCAGGAGCTCTCCGACCTGATCGGATCCACGAGCCACACCGAGACCCGGTACTCGGCGCGCGGCCACGAGTTGTTCGGCGTGATGGACCGGTCCTTTGACCAGCGTCGGGTGCCGATCCTGGAGCCGTCTGAACTGCGCCGCATCGAGCAGCGCAAGGCCCTGGTCCTGGCCGAGATGTACGACCCGATCATCGCGAACCTGCACCGCTGCATCGACGGCAAGCGCGGGAAGGAGCTGCTGGCTGCGCAGAAGCGTGCCCGGAGTGCGGCCCGCAGCCCAGTCGCGGAACCCACCGCCCCGGCAGCGGACCAGCCCACACCGACCGAGACCGTGTCCCGGACCCGACAGCGCCTCGGGATGCCGAAGTAGGGAGGGGGAGCGATGACGACGATGCGCCCCTCACAGGTCGCCTCTCGCGCAGCGGGCGGAACTGCTGTAGCCCCCGGCGGGAACGCGATGATGCCTCTGGTCGGGCTGATGGTGCGGCCGTTCCCCGAGCCCGGGCCGACGATCCGGACCGCGATGGAACAGCTGCAGCAGGCCACCGTCGAGCCGCCAGCCGACGAGGAGGCGCTGCGCGAGCTCGCGCAGATGCCGCGGCCTTGGGACCCGGCCGCGTGTACCGGTTCTATGCGTACCGAGCTGTGGGCGTGGCTGGACATGGTCGCGATGTGGGTCAACGAGCAGCACCTGTGGAACGTGACCCGCACCGGCATCCCCGAGTGCTGGCCCGCGCACCCCCACCTGGTGCATGACCTGGCGGTGCTGGCGTGCAGCCGCTACTACACCAGCTTCGCCGTCACCCCGGCCGCGCTCGAGGACTGGCACCGATACGGCCTGCCGGGCTTCCTGGAGAGGTTGCGTGACCGGCTGGGCGACGGCTGCCAGCCGGGCAAGCACCAACCGAGGCCCCGAAACGAGCGCGACGAGACCCACGCCTCGACGACGGTGCGCCGCGGCCGCCGGCAGCGCTACCGCGACGACGTCGACCGCGCCGGTGAACTGGCCGCGGCCGCCACTCAACCCGACGACACCAAGCCCGCCCACAACGATCTTCACGAGAGGTGGTAGCCGCGATGGCCACTCCAGACAACAGCACTCGGCGGCTCTGGCTCATCGACGACCAGCAGGATCAGCCCGCCAAGGCGGCTGCACCAGATGGCGAGCTCACCGCCAAGCAGGCGGCGGCATTCGCCGCCCTGGTCGCCAACGCGAATCAGTCCGCCGTCGAGCGGACGCTCGACCAGATGAACGCCGAGCAGCTGCGGTCGCTCGCGATCGCACTGGCCACTCAGGTCAACGCCGCCGAGACCGCGACTGGCGAGGTGGCCGACGTCGGACCCGACGGCATCTGCGCGATCGCGATCGCCACCGCCGCGCAGTCCTTCGGCACCACTCGCGACGCGGTGCTCAGCGCCGACCGCCACCGCGCGGTGACCGACGCCCGCGCCGTGGCGATGACGGCAGCCCGGCGCGGCGGCCTGACCCTGCCTGGCGTCTACGTTGGCCGCATGCAGCTCACGGCGGACGAGGTCGACAGGTTCTGGTCGCGCGTCGTGAGGGCCCTCGGGAGACCGATTGTTGGTTGTGGGCCGGGGGCGGCACAGCCGCGATCGGTGATGACGGGTACGGGCGCTTTTGGATATCGCGGGAAGGTCGCCACAGGGTGCTTAGGCCTCATCGAGTTGCCTGGGCGCTGGCCGAGGGGGTGTCGATCGACCTTTCCCCGGTGGTCGAGCACGTCGTGTGTGACAACCCGATCTGCGTACGCGCCGAGGGCACCCTGCTGGATCACCTCGAAGGGTCCACTCAAGCAGCGAACCTTTCCCGGATCGCGCAGCATGGCCGCGGCGGTGCGCGCGGCTACCGCAGTCGGATGTTCGGCCGAGAGGCGATGTACCGCAGGTCGCTCGCGCTGCGAGCCGCGGTTGCGGACGGCTGGGATGACGAGCGGATTGCCCGCGCGCTGGCGTCGGTCGACGAGGCGCAGATAGCACTGTTCTGAGGCACCTGTTGCCGCGGGACCAGCCATGGCGCCGCCCGTTGTCGAGATGCAGGGAGGATTGCTGACGCGCGCGCGGGACAGTTTGGCGAGATCGGTCGATCAGTGGCTCGTCGTGAAGGTAGGCGGTTGGCCTCGCCTCGGGTTCCACGGCGGCCCGACCGAATAGGGCTTCTTCACCGGAACACATCACCGGACGGGCCAAACGGACACCGGCCCAGAAGCGCAGGCACCTGGCCCGCGTCGTTCCCGTGGGAGGTTCCCGCTGCGGTCATTCCATGCGTGGGTATGCGACGCCGGCAGCGCCGCGTTGGTCGACGTACCTCGAGGCGAGGATGGCTGGGCTACGAGTGGTCGATTGACCCGGGCGACGCGGTGGCGTGGATTGCAACTTGGCTCACGTCCATTTGACATGCGCGGTAGGATTCGCGTGATGTGCTACGCATTGGAAGTGAGTTCAACGCTGGGCCATCATCATTCCGGCCTGCATCTCCGCCCCAGTGTTCCGCCTCGACCGATCGACGTCGGGAGGACCTTCCGAGACCGTCAGGAGCAGTGTCGATGTCCTTTTCGATCCGGCCAGTCAGGCAGCGCCAGTTGCCTGCGAGGATGGCAGTACTCATCGGCACCCGGACAGAGCTTGCCGCGCCGCTGATCGCGGACCGCCATTGCCTATCAGCGGCCGGGCGCGCTCAGAGTCTTGCTCTCAGCCTGTGAGCGCAGTCGACGTCGCTCTTGTGGCGATCGGGCTGGTCATCTTGGTCGGTGGCGGTGAGCTTCTGGTGAGGGGGGCATCGGATCTCGCGGCTCGTGTCGGCCTCTCCTCGCTGGTCATCGGGTTGACGGTGGTGGCCTTCTCCACGTCGTCGCCAGAGATGGCCGTCACTGTCGGCGCGGTCTTGGAAGGGCAACCCGACTTGGCGGTCGGCAACGTTGTGGGCAGCAACATCGTGAACGTCCTACTGATCCTGGGTGCCTCCGCGCTGCTCCTACCGTTGACGGTGCGCGCACAGTTGATTCGTCTGGACGTGCCGGTGATGGTCGGGGTGTCAATGTGCTTGTTGCTGCTGTCGCTGGACGGCCGCCTGAGCCTTGCTGACGGGTTCTTTCTGGTCACGGTGATAGTCGTCTACACCGCGGTGTCGGTCGTTGTGGGGCGACGCAGTGCGCCGTATGTCCGCGAGTCAACAGTGGGCGAGAAGGAACGACCGGTGTGGCTGCTCCTCCTGGCGGTGCTCGGCGGGGTGGCGCTGTTGGTCGTCGGAGCGCAGCTGCTGGTCGAGGGTGCGGTCGGCATCGCTGAGGGGTTTGGGGTGAGTGGCCTGGTGGTCGGGCTCACGGTGGTTGCGGTAGGTACCTCGCTCCCTGAGCTGGCGACGTCCCTCATTGCTGTTCGACGCGGTGAGCGCGACCTGGCGGTCGGCAACATCGTCGGCAGCAACATCTTCAACATCGCTGCTGTGCTGGGCGTCGCCGCCTTGGTGGCCGATGACGGGGTACCGGTCGCAGACGCGGCCGTGGCCCTCGACATCCCGCTCATGATCGCCGCAGCGGTCGCGCTGCTGCCCGTGGCTTTCACCGGGATGGCCATCGCCCGTTGGGAGGGCGCGCTGTTCGTCGGGTTGTACGCCGCGTTCACCGCTTACGTGGTGCTGGCAGCCACCGAGCACGACGCGCTCGGGGGCTTCACGGCCATGATGATCTGGTTCACCTTGCCGTTGGTCGCGATCACCTTGGTCGTCCTCGGGGCCTACGAGATTGGTCGGCGTCGCGCGGCTCGCGAGCCGCTGGCGCCGTCCTGAGGCTCCGGATGTCCGACGAGCGTCACGACCGGAGGAGGCCGACGTGCTGCTCGCCCTGAGCGCCTTGACGGTCTTGGCCGTCCTGGCTCCGCTCCTTGCCCGCTTGGGCTTGGGCCGGGAGCTCGGCTACGTGTTCGCCGCTGGTTTCGCGGGGGTCGCGATCCTGATCGCGTTCCACGTGCCGCAGATCCTTGACGGGGGCACGGTCGAGACCTCCATGGACTGGTTGCCGTCGTTGGGGGTCTCGTTCGCCCTGCGGCTCAACGGACTCTCGTCGCTGTTCGCGTTGATGGTGCTCGGCGTAGGCGCCTTGATCATGGCCTACTGCCCTCGCTACTTGAGCTCGCACGATCCCCATGGGGCCATCTACGGACTGCTCACGCTGTTCGCGGCCGCCATGCTGGGGCTGGTGCTTGCCGCCGATGTTGTGCTCCTCTTCGTGTTCTGGGAGGCCACCACCTACTGTTCCTTCCTGCTGCTCGGGCTGGCCGGGGGCCGGGCCACCCGGCCGGCCCGGCGGGCTCTGCTGATCACCGCAGCCGGCGGTCTGGCCCTGCTGGTAGCCGTGGTGCTCCTCACCGTGGTCACCGGGAGCACGGCAATCAGCGACATCCTGGCCGACCGCGAGGTGATCCTCGCGTCACCGCTGGCATTGCCGATCGGCGCCCTGATCGCGTTCGCCGCGTTTACCAAGTCGGCCCAGGTGCCGCTGCATTTCTGGCTACCCGGTGCGATGGTGGCGATGACCCCGGTCAGCGCCTTCCTGCATGCGGCGACGATGGTCAAGGCCGGTGTGTACCTGCTGATGCTGGTCTCGCCCATCTTCTCGGGCGTGCCCGCATGGTCGGCGCTCCTGGTCTCGATCGGATTGACCTCGGCGTTGTGGGGCGCCTTCATGGCCCTGCGCCAGCACGATCTGAAGGCCATCCTCGCCCACTCGACCGTCAGCCAGCTCGGGCTGCTGGTTGCCGCCATCGGCGTCGGCACCCCGATCGCTCTTGCCGCCGCCATGCTCCACACCATCGCCCACGCGCTGTTCAAGGCGACGTTGTTCATGCTCGTCGGAATCATCGACAAGGAGGCAGGTAGTCGCGACATCCGGGAGCTGTCCGGGCTGTGGCGGGTGATGCCGGTGACCGCGACGATGACAGCGCTGGCCGGACTCTCGATGGCCGGCATCGTGCCGATGCTCGGCTTCGTGAGCAAGGAATACCTCTTCCAAGGAATCTTCCAGGCCGACTTCGCCCCAGCGGCGGGGCTGGTCGCCGGCTCGATCGCAGTCGCCGCATCGGCGCTGACCACGGCCTACGGGCTGCGCATCGTCTACGGCGCTTTCGGCGGCAGCACTCACCAACCCGGCCTCTACGAGCCGTCGCCGGCGTTCCTGGCCCCAGCGGCGATCGCGGCGTTGGCCGGGTTGGTCCTGGGCGCCGGCATCGACTTGTTGAACCCGCTCGTGGCACGAGCCGGCGCCGATGTCGTGCCTGGCGAGCCATTGGGGGCGTTCCAGTTCTGGCACGGACTCAGTCCTGAGATCGTCATGTCCGTCATCGCATTCAGCTCTGGGCTGATGCTCTTCCTGCGTCGACACCAGGTGGACCGACTGCTCGACCGGGTCGTGGTTCCCGACGCCGGGGCAGCGTTCGACCGGGCCCACGCCGGACTGATTGCGTTCGGATACCGGGTCGGGCAGCCGGACCGCGCGGGCGGGACGATGAGCCACCTTGTCCGGCCCCTTGGTGGCGTCGTTTTTCTCGCGGCAGTCGGATTCGTGACGCTGCGCAACCTCCCGCCGGTGCGACCCGCCGACACGGTGGGTGACTGGGTGGTGGTCGGCTTGTTCGCTCTCGGCGTCGCGGCCGCAGTGGTCGCCCGTGACACCCTCGCGGCCGTTGCTGCGCTCGGGTTCGTCGGCTTGCTGATGGCGGCCCTGTTCGTGACCGCTGGCGCGCCGGACGTCGCGCTGACCCTCGTGCTGGTCGAGGTGTTGACCGCCGTCGTCGTGGTCTGGGTGCTGCGTCGGCTGCCGGCGCGATTGCCCACCGGGGACGGGCCGCGACTGCCGTGGTCGGTGCTGCTCGCGCTCGCCTGCGGGCTCGCCGCCGCATCGGCGACGTACGCCCTGACCGGGCGGCGAGGTCCGTCAACCGCCTCGTCGTTCTTTCTCGACAACGCCGAGGCGGCGACCGGAGGCACCAACGTGGTCAACACCATCCTGGTGGACTTCCGGGCGATGGACACCCTTGGCGAGGCAGTCGTTCTCGGCGCGGTCGCGCTCGGGCTGCTCGCTCTGCTCGGCTCCACCGCCGCAGATGATCACACCCCGGAGCCACCCGCCGACGCCGACCATCTCAGCGCCGCCGCATCGGTGTTCCTCCAAGTGAGCGCACGGCTGGTCGTGCCGGGCGCGGCGCTGGTGGCTGCCTACCTGCTCTACGTCGGCCACGACGCCCCCGGCGGAGGATTCATCGCCGCCCTCGTCGCAGGCGTCGCGGCCGCGACCCACCAGATCGCACACGGACGGCTACCGAGGTGGTCGCGACCTGAGCTGCTAGTCGGGAGTGGGATCTTGGTCTCCCTCGGCACCGGACTGCTGGCGAGCGCCAAGGGCGAGGCTGTGCTGGCGCCGTTCAAGCTGCCCGGACTGGACGCGGTCGGTGTCGGCTCGGCACTGCTGTTCGACATCGGTGTCATGCTCATGGTCCTCGGTATGCTGACGGCCGCCCTCGACCGCTTCGCGGCGCGCACCCACCGGCCCGAGTCGTCAAGGGTGCACCCGTGACCGCGGCGATCATCGTCGGCCTGCTGGTGGCCGGCGGGGTGTGGTTCCTCGCACAGCCCGGGCTCCTGCGCGTGATCCTCGGATTCGTGCTCCTGGGCCATGGCGTCAACGTGCTGTTGCTGGCGTCGGGTGGTCTCGATCGCCGCCGGGCGCCCTTCGTCGGCGATGGTGCCGGGGACCCCGCCGCCTTGGCGGACCCGCTGCCCCAGGCCTTCGTCCTGACCGCCGTGGTGATCACGTTCGGGGTCAGCGTCTATCTGCTGGCGATCCTGCGCGCGGAGTCCGTCGAAGACCCGGACGTGAGCGCAGCAGATGACATGGACGAGACGGACGAACCGAGGGCGGGCCGATGAGCCCGATGCTGCTGGCGCTGCCGGTCTTCGCTCCCTTGGCAGGCGTCGGAATGGTCTTGCTCCTGTCCCGACGCGGCGCGGGCTCGGCGGGTGCCCCGCCAAGGATCGCTCGAGCGGTCGGGTGGGGCGTCACGGTCGTTGTGCTGGTGGCGTCCATGGTGTTGCTGACCTCCGCCCTCGACGGGGACATAGCGACCCTGCGGCTCGGGGGCTGGCCGTCCGGCATCGCGATCGTGCTCGTCGCCGATGTCCTCGGCGCCCTCATGATGGCGGTCACGTCGCTGCTGGTGCTGCTGAGCCTCGTTTTCGCGACTGTGACAGGCGAGGACGACGGCCACTTCGTCGCGTTGGCCCTGGTGCTCTCCACCGGTGTGTACGGCGCGATGCTCACCGGCGACCTGTTCTCGTTGTTCGTGTTCGTCGAGGTGATGCTGGTTCCGAGCTACGTGCTCCTGATCCGATCCGGAGGGCGGCGTCGGCTGGCGGCCGGACAACGCTACGTCAGCGTCAACCTGCTCGCCTCCACCCTGTTCCTGGCTGGCGTCGGCCTGCTCTACGGCGTCACAGGCACCGTCGACCTCGGCGAGCTGGCAGGTGCTGCCCGCAACCCGGCGGCTGCGCTCGCGACCGCAGTGGTGCTGTTGGCCCTGGGGATCAAGGCCGCGATCGTGCCCCTGCACAGCTGGCTCCCGAGCAGCTACGCCGTAGCCGGCCCCGCCGTGGTCGTACTCTTCTCCGGTCTTCTCACCAAGGTTGGTGTCTATGCGCTGTTCCGGATCTATGCCGTCGTGTTCGACGGCGACCGACGCTGGTTGTGGATCTTCCTCGTCCTCGGGCTGCTCACCATGGTGGTCGGCGTCCTCGCTGCACTGGGGGAGCGCTCCGTTCGATCTGTGTTGACCTTTCACATGGTCAGCCAGATCGGCTACATGCTGCTCGGCCTGGGGTTGTTCACCACCGCCGGGTTGGCGGCCGGCATCTTCTTCCTCGTCCAGTACGTCCTGGTCAAGGCAGCGCTACTGATGTGCGCCGGCGCCATCGAGGTCCGCCACGGCACCGACGAGCTGCGTCTCTTGGGCGGAATCGGCCGCACGGAACCCGTGCTCGCGGGGGCATTCGGGATCTCCGCACTGGCACTGGTCGGTGTCCCGCCGCTCTCCGGCTTCGTCGCCAAGCTGAAACTCGTGCAGGCAGCCGTCGCCGAGCACCAGTACGCCGCAGTGGCAGCGGTGGCGGTCGTCAGCCTGCTCACCTTGGTCTCGATGCTGAAGTTGTGGAACGCCATCTTCACCCAGCCCGAGCCCCAGCCCGAGTCCCAGCCCGTGACGAGACCGGGTGCTGGACCGTCGACCGAAGCAACGATCATGGTGGTCCCGTCGCGCTCTGGTCCGATCCTGCCCCCGGCCGATGCGATCGCGTCGCGGCCGCTGCTGCTGGCCCCCGCGGTCGTCCTGGCCGGGGTGGCGGTGTCGCTCGGCCTCGCTGCGGAGCCGCTGCTCGTTGTCTGCGAGCGGGCGGCCGATGGTCTGGTCGACGTCGGAACGTATGTCGAGGCGGTGACCTCGCCATGACCGGGGCCCGTGCTCCTCGTCCTGTCCGCCTGGCTCTGTTCGTGGTGGTCTACGGGTGGCGCTACCTGAAGGCCAACGTGCAGGTCGCAGCGACCATCCTGACGGGCCGGCCGCGGCTCGCGCCGGCCCTGGTCGAGGTGCGGCTGCGGTGCCGGACCGACGCAGAGGTGGCCGCCTACATGGGCTTGATCACCCTGACTCCCGGCACTATGGCCGTCTCCCTCAGTCCTGACCGCACGCGGCTGATCGTGCACGGCATGCACGCCTCCGACACGACGGCATTTCGCGCAGACCTGGCGCGGCTCGAGGCCGAGCTGCTTGACGCCGTCCGCCGGCTGGAGCGGGGCGGCACGGCCCCCAACGGAATGGAAGAAGGGTGAGTGGCGTGGAGCCGTCTCTGGGCTCGGTGCTGGACCTTGCGCTGTTGGTGCTCGCAGGCACGCTCGTCGCGGCCATAGTGCGGATGGTGCGCGGCCCCACCGACGCCGACCGGGCACTGGCGGCCGACGTTGGCTTCGCGGTTCTCATCGCCGCCGTGGCGCTCCTGGCGGCGCGACTCGACGAGCCGACCCTCTACAGCCTCGTCATGGTGGCAACCCTGGCCGGATTTCTCACCACCGTCGCGCTTGCGCGGCTGGTCGATCGGCGTTCGCCGTGAGTGCCCAGGAGCTGGCCGCTGGAGTGCTGGTGCTCGTGGGCGTCGCGCTGTTCGCGAGCGCCGCGGTAGGACTGCTGTGGCTGCCCGACGTATACGCCCGAATCAACGCGGCCGCGAAGGCCGCCGGACTTGGCGTGGTCAGTGTGTTGCTCGGTGTCCTGATCCTCGACCCGAGTCCGGCCTCGGTGATCACTCTCAGCCTCGCGATCGTGCTACAGCTGCTCACCGTGCCTATTGCCGGCATCGCCATCGCCGAGGCGGCCTGGCTCTCGAGAGCCCCTCGGACACCAAGCACCCAGGACGAGCTCGAATCTCCACCCTGAAGGTCGTGCAGCCCGTGAGGGGCGAGTTGGTGGTCGACGAGCGAGTGGGCCAGCGCGGGAACTGACGTAGCCACGCTCGCGGACCCCGACTGATCAGCTCGGCGACCGGGTTCCATAACCGGGACGGGAGAGACCACTCCTGATCACCATCCGGGCAACGAGGCCCGGACCGACGACAACGGTGGTGATCAGCATGGACGACCTACTCATCCTCCTCGGACTGGCTCTCTGGCTCGGCCTCTGGGCGGCTCGTCAGCTCGGCTGGTGCGGTGTCAGGCGCGGGCAGGCGAGCGCAGCGGCACGGCGCAACCGGCGACACTCGTCCCACGGGTCCGTGCCCGAGGGTGGTTCCGACGGCCCGTACGTCGACGCGGCGGGGAGGCGTCCATGATGCTCCTCAGGCTGTCTGGTGCTGCGATGCCCGCGAGCGGCGACCCGTTCCACCCCCACGTGCGACTCCCTGTCTCGGGTGCCTGGTCGCGCACGGATGCTCGACGAGGTCGTACGTCATCTCCAGGCAGGGTGCTGCGTGCACGTGACCCTGACGATCCCGCACCGCGGACTGCTCTCGTTCGTGCGACGGCGCAGCACTGCCACGGCGGACAGCAACCTTCGCGACCGTCTCGAAGACCTCGCGGGGGTTGCGGGACCCGACGCGAGTCGCGTGACGGTGAGGTTCGAACACGAGCCGAGCGCGTTGAGGGGGGCCTGGAGGGCTTGGGCATGGCGGCGCGGCATCGGAGGACCTGGACACCCGCGCTCGAACGAATGTGCGCTCGACACACTCCTGGCTCCGGCCGAGCCCCACCCCGCTGAAACGACGGCCCATCGGGGCGAATCGACGCTGCGAGGGCAGGCCCCACGTGCGCGCCGACGCAGGAATGCCACTGTCGTGGGACGTCGTCGATGAGCTCCACCGCTGGGTGTCCGTCGGCGATGAAGCCCACCTGGTGCTGACGGTGCCCCACTCCCCGGTCTCGCGCGACCCAGACCTCCACCTCCTGTGGGAACGACGCATGACACTCGACGTCGCCGACCGCGAAGGGGAGATTGCCCAGCTGTGGCCGGGAACCCCGCTCGTGCGGATCGACATCGTCAGGACCCACCCCACCGCGGGCCGCGTTCGAAGGGCACGCCGGTTCGCCCGGCGGACGCCATGACGGTCAGCGAGCGGCGTACCGCCGCAGTGCAAGGTCCGGAAGGAGAAGGATCATGATCCATAGTGACCGGCGCGGCGCCTCAGTCCACGCTCCCGATATGGAGGATTCGCCCCTCACCACGGTTGCCGACCACGTCGGCGGGGGCGGCCGAGCCATTCCCCGGGACCTCACACCGGAGGCTGCCGCGCATCTGACCGCGGCCGGTGGTTACCCCTGCATCTCCGTGCTGATGCCGACGACCCCGGCTGCACGGATGGCGATCGCGGACCGCGAACGCCTCGAAGGCCTGCTCCTCGACGCCGAGCGACGCCTCGACGACCAACCGTTGGGCGACCGCGAGGGGTTGATGTACGAACTGCGACGACAGGCCCGCATGGCCCAGGACTCGAGCACGCAGAACGCTCTCGCGCTCTTCGTCAGCCACAGCGTGTCGCGAGCCTGGACGCTTCCGGTGGCGGTCCACCAGAAGGTCGTGGTCGAGTCCACCTTCGCCACCCGTGACCTGCTCCGGGCGCTGCACCGGACCCCACCGCACCTGGTCCTACGCGTCGACGAATTCGGAGCTCGCGTGTACTGGGTTGCCGCACGCGTCACGCTGCTCGACACGATTGAGTGTCTCCCCGTAGGCAGTGCGCGGCTGGTGGCCTCGCCGAATCTCGAAAGGCCCTACCCGGGGTCGGGGCTCGGGCTCGGCGCGGAGAGCGAGGCCGACGACCGCAGCGACCTGCTCGCCCGGATCGACCCCTGGATGGCAGGCCTGCGAGCAGGGCGCCCGGCTCCGCTCGTCCTGGCCGGCGACGCGGTGCTCGTGAACGAGCTGAGGAGAAGTGCGCGGTGGCTGCATCGGCTCGCGGGGGCCGTCGTCGGCCCCACGGCCAACAAACCTGACCAGCTGTTCACAGCGACAGCGTTGTGTCTGGAGGACTACCTGCACCGACGGGGTCAGCAGACTCTGGAGACTCTGCGCGAGGCTGCCGTCAACGATCCCGAACAGGTAGTGGCCGGGCTGGACCAGTGCTGGACGGCCGTGGCAAGCCGGACCCCGGGCACCCTTGTCGTCGAGCAGGGCTACGTCCACCCTCGACCGCCCGGAGAAGGTGGGGGGCCTGTGTCCCACGACCTGATTGACGACCTCCTCGAGCACGCAATTCAAGCCGGCAACCTCATCGCCTTCGTCGACGACGCACAGCTGCATGAGTTCGGGGGAATCGCCCTCCTGAGGTCCAGGTGAATGGAGGCCGCAAGGGTGTTCGCCCGTCACGAACGCAGCGCACGAGGTGCGACACACGTGCGCCTACATCCGACATGCCACACGAACAGGAGGCCACGTGAGCGTCAGCCGATCGGGAGCTGATGGCAGTCACCCCACCGACCCCCGACGGCAGTCCACGGCACGCGAGGACTTCTCACCACTGGAACCATCTCGAGACATCGGATGGCTGTTGACCCTGCTGAGCGCAGTGGGAGCGCTGTGGTCCTCGTGGGGGCTGTTCCCCAACGATCCGGTGGGTAACGCCGCTGGGTATTGGGTCTCCGCCGCAACGACCATCGCCATCATCGGCACCATGTGGTTGCGCGCGACCGACGCCTCGTCGGCAGTAGCAGTCACGGCGCTAGCAGGTGGAACACTGCTACTCCTTGGCGCGCTTCGCGAGTACCCCACCTCCGTCACCGTCACCATGGTGGGCGGTGGCGCCGGCATCGTCGTGGGCGCGATCATGCAGGTTCGTCACGCCCCCGGAACGCGTTAAGCTCACGCAAGGCCCACGCATTGCTGATCGCCGGGGACAGCCCACCCGCCGCAGACGGAACGCCAGGGCCCACGAGACATCCGCACCCACTGATCAGCCGCCAGGCATGACCAACCTCCAGCCCTGCGGCGCGTCCTGGAATCGACGCAGTATCTGGCCATTTTCGCTTGAGCAGGCGGAAGGCCGTCCAGTTCATGGCAGCCGTGACCTTCGCACTGGCCCACGGGAGGACCCCTTGGTCTACCTCTTCGAGAGCATCGACACGGTCCTCGCCGGTGTTGTGCTGCTCCAAGTGGGCTTGGGATTGTGGGAGCTCTGTGTCGGCGACCTGGTTTTGCCGGAGAGTCTGGCAACCCACACCTTCGACGAACTAGAAGCCAAGGTCGCCGGAACTTTGGTGCTTGTGCTGGTGGTGCGCTTCCTGGAGGAACTCGTCCAGGACCCAGAGCCGCAACAGTTGCTCGGACGGCATCGCGGTCACTCTCGTCCGCGGGCTCCTAGTTCCTCTTCAGGCGCTGGCGCCACTGACCGGCGCCCACCGCCGTTCCACTGGAACTGTCCCGATGAGCGATCCTGCACTGGCGCGCTCCGCGAGCCGATCCTGCACTGGCGCGCTCCGCGAGCCGATCCCGTACCGGGTCGCTCCGCGAGCCCATCCGCTCACGCGCACGTCTGCGGGTCCGGTCGAGCTGATCGCGGCGGATCCGCCCGGACGTGCGGTTCAGGTGCAGCGATCTTGCTCCACGACCGCTGCCACAGTCCGCAGAGCGGCCGGGAGGAGGGCGAGGTCGGCCGAGCCGAGCGCGAGCCTAATCGCCTGTGGGACGTGGCTCGTGACGGCGAACGGGCCAGCGGTCGAGACGGAGATGTCGTGCTGGGCGAGGTCGGCGGCGATGCGGTCGGCTCGGGCGTCTTCGGGTAGCGGCAGCCACGTGAAGTACGACGCGTCGTGGCCGAGGTGAGGGAGGTCGGCGAGCG
>NZ_JADHZD010000029.1 GCF_020102855.1 Nocardioides lacusdianchii | reverse complement strand
CCGGCACGACGACCAACCCGGAACGACCTGGCAGCGAGGCCAGACCAACAGCCACGCCCACACACTCAGGACCCATCGTCAGCGACCCCCGACCGCCCAGCCCTGATCATCGGTGGATCGAGGCTAAGAGTCTCGGACCAGACCTGGGATCCGAGCTTGGCAAAGTGCAGGACCGAGACGCCGGGCTCAGTACCGTCCTCACAATTCGTGCAGGCGTCGACCAAGCGGCCACCCGGGAATGTGAAGTCGCTCGAGAGTGAGACGTAGACCGGCTCGGCACTCACCGGTGCGTCGCTCGAGGCACGCAGATAGGTCCGCAGTGCGGCCTGAGCGTCAGCGAGAGCAGCTTCGCCTTCGAGTGCCGCTGAGGCAGGCTCCGTGGCCGAAGCGTTGTCCACGAGGTGGGCGAGATGCTTCAACTGAACGCCCAGCTTCGCAATCTTGACGATCTGCTCGGCACTCAGTTTGCGTTTGCCCAACCTGTCGAAGCTGTCCTTGTCCGCAGCCGCGACCAGACGCGTTCGTATCGCCTCGGGGATGCGCTCCCACGTGGCGAGCTTGTCGACGATCTTGCTCACCAAGAGCGGATTCTTTGCGACAAAGACAGACACTTGACTGACTGACCGAGCAGCGTCTCCGACGTACGGCACCAAGCCAGCGCCGGACATGCCAGCTGCTGTCCATTCGCCTCGCATCGAGTTTGAAACGACGTCTCTCAGGTCGGCGGCCGTACCGGTGACCCATCCGATGAATGGGATGGCACTACTAGCCGAGCCCGACAGCGATCCCATCAGTTGTGGCACGGAGTCGACCGGGTGCGCGTCGCCGTAGTAGAGCCCCTCGGCGTACTCGCTGTGCCAGGCTTCCCGGTCCTCCACGTCGTTGACCACCACGGGCGAGAGGCCGTTTGCGATGTCCTCGACGTCACGAAAGCCGTCCCTGTCAGTGTCTGCCTCGTTGGGGTCAGACCCCCACTTGCGCTCGGCATCGTCACGGAGACCGTCGGTGTCGGTGTCCTGGGCGAACACGTTGCTGCCGTCACTCAGCTCGATGGCGTCCGCCAAACCGTCGTAGTCGGTGTCGGCCTTGCTGGGATCGGACACGGCGTCATAAGTCTGTGTGCGGCAGTCCCACAGGAGCATCACGTGATCCGCGACCTCGTCAGGAGCCGAGCGTGGACCGATTTCATCGGCGTCGGACACGCCGTCACGGTCCGTGTCGGCCAGTTCAGGGTCGGTGATGTACGCCGCGGCACCGCTGACCGTGCGGAGGCCAGCGCGCTCCCGGCAATTAGAGATGCCGTCGTCATCGCTGTCGGCGTTCGCCCAAACGACCCGTACGGGAACCGCCAGCAAGATCCCGACAAGAGCCAACGCAACGATTGCGCGCAGCGCGCGCCACGTCTTCCCGAGCATGCTGTTCGTCCCCACGTCGTGGCGGCATCCGGTGGTCGCCGCTGCATTTCGACACGAACGCTACGGCGGGTGTTGCGCAGTCATGGCAACTTGTCCGAAAACTGACGTTGATCAGGCGACGCCGGCGGCCGGGCGGCGGGCGTACGCCCATCCCGGTGGCCGCAGGAGGAACGACCAGCGGTCGTGCCAGGAGTCCGCCGCGGCGACGTCGGCGGCGATGTCGCGCCACTCGTGGGTCGCGATCCGCACGGGGTCGAAGGTGTCGATGTTGGAGGTCAGGCCGTAGACGACCGGTTCGTCCTCCTCCTCGAAGGTCCCGAACAGGCGGTCCCAGAGGATGAGGATGCTGCCGTGGTTGCGGTCGAGGTAGTCGCGGTTGGAGCCGTGGTGCACCCGGTGGTGCGACGGCGTGTTGAAGACCTTCTCCACCCACCCGAGGCGCTGGATGGTCTCCGTGTGGATCCAGAACTGGTAGATCAGGTTGATGCCGCGCGCCTGCTCGATGAGTGCAGGCCGTACGCCGGCCAGCGCGAGCAGGCCGTAGGGAACGGTGAGCGTCACGCCCTCGGCGACCGGCTGCCGCAGGGCGGTCGAGAGGTTGTAGCGCTCGCTGGAGTGGTGCACCGAGTGGACCGCCCACAGCCAGCGGCTCTCGTGGCTGAGCCGGTGGTTCCAGTAGTAGATGAAGTCCCACCCGAGGACCGCGGCGAGGAGCGCCCACCGCCCGGTGCCGAGGTCGAGCGGTGAACGGGCGTGGAGCCGCTTGCCCGACGTCATCGCCGCCCACGTCGTGGAGGTGATCAGCGCCGTCGACGCGACCGCGCTGACCGCGAGCCCGCCGTGGACGCGGCGGAGTGCGGGCGGCGTACGGTCCGGCCGGGTCGGCGGCGCCTGTCGGATCCCGGCCAGCTCCTCCTGCACCTCGCGCACGTCGGCGGGCACGGTCTGCGGGTCAGGCAGGGCACCGTCGCGCACCCGGCGGCGTACGACGTCGCCGACCGTGGTCAGCACAGCGGCGGCCGCGCCGATCGCGAGCAGGGTCCGCGCGTGCCGGCCGACGCCGGGGGTGACCGGGTCGAGCAGGCGGCGCGCGACGTACGGCGCGGCGAGGCTGCCGACCCCCATGCTGAGGCTCGCGACGGTGTCGGCGAGCTGGTAGTCACCCGCGCGGGTGCCCGGCTCGACCGGGTGCGTGCGCTGCCAGGCGTACTCCGCTGCCATCGCGCCGATGAACGCGGGGATGGCCGCGACCGTGAGGTCGATCTTCATCGGGTCATTGTGCCCCTGAGCGCCAGCGGATCACGGTCGTCGAGTCAGGTGGTGGGGTGCGGAGGGGCCGGCCGCTCACCCATCGCCCATCTCCGCCACTTCGGGGCGCCGAGGTCCGCCGCTCGCTGGGCATCGACACTGAGCCGCTCGTCGCGTGCGTACAGAGCGTCCCATTGGCGAACGCCGTCAGCGATGAACGTCTCGACAGGTATCTCGCGCCCTTCGGGATCGAGCACCAGGAGGTCGTCGAAGGTGACCGTGCCCTCGATGCAGAAGGCCTCGGTCGCGCCGTCCCTCTCGACGCCGCATTCGTTGAACCAGTAGAACGAGTGCGCGCCACTTTCGGCTCGAACTGGGACGCGCAGACTCGGATCCGGCGGCCAGTCCCTGGTCAGTCCGGGCTCGTCGAAGAAACGCCAGCCGTAGATCGAACCGCCCCAGGCAAGCGAGTCGAAGAAGCTCTCGACCGCGGCCTCGTCAGCCAGAGGCATGGCCGGCTGGGTCGCCGCCTGCTCGCCGACCGGATCCCGCCGCAGCAGGAACCGCAGCTCGGCAGGCCTCGTGAGCCGCATGATCCGGCGACCGTCCCTCATGAGCGGGCCAGACTCCGGCAGTGCGATCACGTGCAGCAGGACGTCGACGTGCGCGCCGGTGGGGTCGAGCCGTACTCCGACCACGTCGGACTCGTTGAGCGCCGTCTCCAGTCGCTCGCGCGTCGCGTCGTCCCATTCCATGCGCCCATCGTCACGCAGCCCCGCCGCTGTGACGAGCAACCAGGCGGGATGTCAGTAGTACCAGGGGTAGGGCGACCAGTCGGGCTCGCGCTTCTCGAGGAACTGGTCGCGGCCCTCCTGCGCCTCGTCGGTCATGTAGGCCAGGCGGGTCGTCTCTCCGGCGAAGAGCTGCTGGCCGACGAGGCCGTCGTCGAGGAGGTTGAAGGAGTACTTCAGCATCCGCTGGGCGGTGGGCGACTTGCCGTTGATCTTGCGACCCCACTCCAGCGCCTCGCGCTCGAGGTCGGCGTGGTCGACCACGCGGTTGACCGCGCCCATGCGGTGCATGGTCTCGGCGTCGTACTCGTCGCCGAGGAAGAAGATCTCGCGGGCGAACTTCTGTCCGACCTGGCGGGCGAGGTAGGCCGAGCCGTAGCCGCCGTCGAAGGAGCCGACGTCGGCGTCGGTCTGCTTGAAGCGCGCGTGCTCCCGGCTCGCCAGGGTGAGGTCGGCGACAGCGTGCAGGCTGTGCCCCCCGCCGGCCGCCCAGCCGGGCACGACGCAGATGACGACCTTCGGCATGAAGCGGATGAGCCGCTGGCACTCGAGGATGTGCAGGCGCGCGAGCTTCGCCTTGTCGATCGGGTTCGGCTCGGCGCCGGCGTCCGTGTGCCCGTCGGTCTCGTACTGGTAGCCCGCGCGGCCGCGGATGCGCTGGTCGCCGCCGGTGCAGAAGGCCCACTTGCCGTTCTTGGCGCTCGGGCCGTTGCCGGTGAGGATCACGCAGCCGACGTCGGCCGACTGCCGGGCGTGCTCGAGCGTGCGTAGCAGCTCGTCGACGGTGTGCGGGCGGAAGGCGTTGAGCACGTCCGGGCGGTCGAAGGCGATCCGGACGGTGCCGTGCGCGCGGGCCCGGTGGTAGGTCAGGTCGGTCAGGTCCTCGAAGCCGGGGACGACGTCCCACGCCTCGGGGTCGAAGATCTCGCTGACGCCCTCGATCGCACTCATGCGCGTACTCGCTTCGCTCCGTGCGCGCATGAGGCACCTCGCACACTGTGTTGGATGACTCGCTCGCTGCGCTCACTCATGGGCGCGAGGTTATCGGTCGCTCCCCGTCGACCCGCTGGGGTAGTCCAGTGAGTTCTGGCTGAGGGGCTGCGGTAGTCCAGCGAGTTCTGGCTGCGATCCGGGGGACTTTGCAGCAATCCCTCACTGGACTACCCCGCCAGGTCGGGGCCACCGCGCGAAGACGCGGGCTGGAAGATCGTCGCTGGTCGTGGTGTTGTGGCAGGCATGGCACTGACTGGCACCTATGTCCCGAGCACGTCCGAGTGGGTCCGCAACCAGGTCGAGGAGTACGAGGCGACCGACGGCGCGAAGTCGGGCACGCTCCCGAACACCGACTACCCGATCGTCGTCATCACCTCCGTCGGCGCGAAGTCCGGCCACCTCCGCAAGAACCCCGTGATGCGCGTCGAGCGCGACGGGGCCTACCTCGCGGTCGCGTCCAAGGGCGGCGCCCCGGAGAACCCGGAGTGGTACTACAACTTCGTCGCCCACCCCGAGGTCGACCTCCAGGACGGCGCGGAGAAGCACACCTACCGCGTGCGCGAGCTCGAGGGCGCGGAGCGCGAGGACTGGTGGCAGCACGCCGTGGCCACGTGGCCGACCTACGCGTCGTACGCCGAGAAGACCGACCGGCTGATCCCGCTCTTCATCCTCGAGCGCGCCTGACGTCAGCCCGCCGGCTGGCCCGTCCCGGGGTCGAGCTCGTCGACGACGGCCTCCTCGTCGGGATCCTTGTCGTGGACGATCGCCTCGGCGTCGGGGTCGACGTGGGCTGGCGCCTCGGGCTCGAACGGGTCGGCCGGCTGCTCGATCTCGTCGTCGTGGAAGGCCTCGTGCTGCGTCTCGTCGACTGCCACTGGTCTCACCTATCCTCGGGAGCCGTGACGTACCCGCCGCGAGACCGCCACATGCACGCGCGCCTGCCGACCTCCTGCGTCGGTGTCCCAACCACGTTCCCCGCCAGTAGGGGGTGGCTCACGCACCGCTCCCGGGCGTGGGGTCGGTGACAGCGAGTACGCCGACGCGCCTCAGGCGCGGCTGATCGTCATCGCCAGCCCGAGCAGGTGCTCGAGCCGCGCGAGCTCGGAGTCGAGGAACTCCGGGCCGCCGCGCCGGCCCATGGCGATGAGGTCGTCGCCGAACGGCGCCGCGCACTCGACGTAGGTGTCGTCGCCGGGCAGGCGGGTCGGGGAGGCGAGGTGGCCGATGTCGAACTCGCTCGGGGCCGCGTCGGTCGCGTGCACCACCGCGAGCCCGGCGTCGCCGCGGCGCAGACGCGCTGCCCAGTCGACGCGGAACGTGATCGGCAGCAGGTCGACCACCCGGTCGCGCGCAGATCCGGGGTCCTCGGTGAGCGCCTCGACGACCTCGAGGTCGAGGAAGAGGTTGCCGCCCGCGGCGTAGCGGTTGATCCAGAGGACGCTCACCCCGTCGAGCACGCTGCACGCGGACACGATCGAGTCGGGCATCGTGCCGGGCGGGATCTCGAGCAGGACGTCGTCGACTGCGTAGCCGTCGCGCTTCTCGACGATCTCGATCGCCTCGATGTCGCCGCCCGCCTCACCGATCGCGCTCGCGACGCGGCCCAGCGACCCCGGGACGTCGGGGAGCTCGACACGGATGAGGTAGGGCATGGGCCGAGGTTATCGGGCCGACGTGTCGGCCACGTTTCCGTCATCCGACAGCCGGGCACGCAGCCCGCTCGCGCGCAACGCCTGCCGCGCGATCGCCGCGCGGACCGCCGACTCCGACCCGATGACGCGCACGCGTCGCTGTGCGCGGGTGACCGCGGTGTAGAAGAGCTCGCGCGTCAGCAGCCTCGACTCCTCGTCGGGCAACAGCACGGTGACCTCGTCGGCCTGGCTGCCCTGCGACTTGTGGATCGTCATCGCGTGCATGGTCTCCACGTCGCCGAGGCGGGACGGAGCCAGCTCGAGGAACCCGACCCCCGTCGCGATGGCTGCGCGCGGCCCCGACGGGCTGGCGACGACCACGCCGGTGTCGCCGTTGTAGACGCCGAGCGTGTAGTCGTTGGACGAGACCAGCAGCGGCCGGCCGAGGTAGGCGGCGTCGTGCACGGGCTCGCCTGTCTCGGTGGTGAACCACTGCTCGATGCGCCTGTTCCAGTGGCGTACGCCGAACGGGCCGTCGCGGTGCGCGCACAGCAGGCGGTGCCGCTCGAGCGCCTCCAGCGCCCGCTGGGCGTCACCGGCCGCCGCCGCGTCGTGCACGGCGAGGGCATGGGGCAGCACCGCGGAACGGATCGTGCGTGCGGGGTCGCCGTCGCGCACCCACTCGACCGCCTCGCCGCCGGCGCGCAGCGCCGCGACCGCCCGGTCGGCGTCGCCGAGGCGCAGCGCCTCGGCGAGCTCGCCGATCTCGGCGCCGTAGCGGTGCGCGGTGCGCAGGGCCGCGACCGGGCTGTCGGGGCGGTGCTCGTAGCCGCGCACGAGGTCGGTGAGGACGGCGCCGGCGTCGACGGAGCTGAGCTGGTCGGGGTCGCCCACCAGCACCAGCCGGGCCTCCGGGCGGACCGCCTCGAGCAGGCGCGCCATCATCGTCAGCGACACCATCGACGCCTCGTCGACCACGACGAGGTCGTGGGGCAGGCGGTTGCCGCGGTGGTGGCGGAAGCGGGTGCTGTTGCCGGGGTGCTGCCGCAGCAGGCGGTGCAGCGTCATCGCCGACACGTCGGCCAGCCGGCCCTGGTCGGCCGGCCCGAAGCGGGCGGCGGACGCGCGCACCGACTGCTCGAGCCGCGCGGCAGCCTTGCCGGTCGGCGCGGCCAGCGCGATGCGCAGCCGCTGGCCCCGGGCCTCGGCCTGCTCGACGAGGACGGCCAGCAGGCCGGCGACCGCCGTCGTCTTGCCGGTGCCGGGGCCGCCGGTGACCACGGTCGTGGCCTGCGTGGCAGCCCGCCGGCAGGCCTCGCGCTGCTCGTCGGACTCCGCTGTGGGGAAGACGCGCACCAGCGACTGCTCGAGCAGCGCGGTGTCGACGGCGTGCGCCACCCGCCCCCGCTCGCGCAGATCGCCCAGCACCTGGGTCTCCTGCTCGTGGTAGCGGTCGAGGTAGACCAGCCCGTGGTCCACGCGCACCACCCCGGCGGCCAGCAGCGGGCTCGCCGCCACGGCCGCGGACCACCGCTCGGGCGTCGGCCACGGCAGCCCGAGGTCCGCGAGGGAGGACGGCACGGCCACCAGGTCGAGGCAGACCGAGCCGTGGCGCACGGCCCGCACGGCGAGGGCGACCGCGAGCAGGACGGACTCGTCCCGTTCGCCGGCGAGCCGCCCGAGCGTCATGGCGACGTGGACGTCGGCCGAGGTCAGCACCCCGGCGGTGTTGAAGGTGTGCAGCAGCCCGTGCGCGGCGAGCGCCAGGTCGCGGTCGTGCGCGTCGACCGGCTCGAAGACCTCGCTCATGGCCTCACCACCCCGTCGAGCAGGTCGGAGAGCTCCTCCACCAGTGCCACGGGTGGGCGCCACGAGAAGACACCGCACGGCATCCCGTCGACCACCGGGGTCTCGGGTCCGCACATGCCGCGGAGGTAGAGGTAGAGCACCCCGCCGAGGTGGGTCGCGGGGTCGTAGTCGGGCAGTCGCCACCGCAGGAAGCGGTGGAGCACGACGGTGTAGAGCAGTGCCTGGAGCGGGTAGTCGGAGTGGGCCATCGCCTCGTCGAGCACCTCGGGGCGGTAGTCGTGGGCGGTGAGCGGCTGGTCCATCGGGCCGAGCCAGTTGGTCTTGTAGTCGACGGTGAGGAAGCGCTGGGCGCCGTCGACGTCGACGCGCAGCACCACATCGATCGAGCCGGTGAGGTAGCCGCGCAGCGACTGGGACGCCAGCTCGGCGTCACCGTCGAGGGCATCGGCGTAGACCCGCACCGCGTCGCCCTCGGGCAGGTGCCGGCGCAGCAGGGGCACGAGGTCGCCCAGGCGTACGTCGACGGGCGCGGCCACCGTGTCGCCGCCGGCGAGCGGGACCTCGAAGTCGAGCTCGCGCAGCCGGTCGGTCAGGCCGAGTGAGAGCAGCGTGCGGTCGGCGGCGAGCGGTCCGAGCGGGCTCGAGCACACGGCGACGAGCGCGTCGGCGAGCGCGACCGGATCGAGGTCGACCGGCCACCAGACCAGCTGCTCGCGCACGTGCCGGAGCAGCTCGGCGTGGACGTCGTCGGCGCCCGGGTCGGCGTGCTCGAGCACCGCGTGGACCAGCGACCCGAAGGTGGCGCCGACCGGCAGGGTGGCCATCGGCGACGGCACCGCGGCGGCCGCGAGGTCGCCCTCGGCCGCCGCGGCCAGCTCTTCGGGCGAGACCTCTGCGTCGGCGCTCGCCCCCAGCTCGGCCTCCATCTCCGGCTCCGACAGCGCGGCGGCGGCGTGGGCGGCGCTGGTCGCGGAGAGGGAGGAGTAGGACGTACGCCGCCAGGAGGTGTCGACCTCCCGGCCGAACGAGCGGACGGCCAGGCGCTCGGTCGAGCCCTGGAGCGGGGTCGGGTCGGGCGGGGTCAGTGTGGCGAGCTCGACGCTCGGCCCGCCGGCCTGCTCCCACGCGGACAGGATGGACATCAGCCGGTCCTCGTCGACCAGTGCCTGGCTGTCGGGCACCGGCGCCATCCCCGGACGGCGGCCGAGGAGCATCCGGTGCAGCGGGGAGTCGGGGGTGTTGCGGTCGGCGGCGGCGTACCACGCCACGACCTGGGACTGGGCGCGCGTCATCGCGACGTAGAGCAGACGGAGCGACTCGCCCGCGTCCTCGCGCCAGTGGCGGCGTACGGCGTCGCGGTGGAACGTGCTCGCCCCGCCGACGTCGCGGCACCGGCGGCCTGCGTCGTCGTGGAAGAGGGGCACGGCCGGGTCACGGCCGGTGAAGCGGTTCCACAGGGTGGGGAGGTAGACGACGGGCCACTGCAGGCCCTTGCTGCCGTGGATGGTGACGAGCTGGACGGCGGCGGCGTCGGAGTCGAGGCGGCGGGTGCGCTCGGAGGCGACCTCGAGCTTGTCGTCTGCCACCTGCTCGCGCAGCCAGGCGAGCAGGCCGACGAGCCCGAGCCGCTGCTCGGTCGACACCCGCAGCAGGGACTCGCCGGTGTGGCGCAGGTCGGTCAGCGTGCGCTCGCCGCCGACGCGGCCCAGCACCCGGGCGGTCAGCCCCTCGACCGCGGCCACCTCCACCACGGCCGCGACGCCTCGCCGGGTGAAGACGTCGGCCAGGGTCCGGACCCGAGCCGCGAGCTGGTCGGTCAGCCGGTCGCCACCGGCGTCGAGCGAGACCGCGTCGTGGCCGAAGAACGACGTGAGCGCGGCGGCGCGCACCCGGTCGGCGCGGTGCGGCTGCTCCATCGCCTCGAGCAGCGTGAGCCACTCGCCCGCGGCGGGGGTGTGGAAGACCGACCCACCGGCGTTGACCACCGAGGGCACGCCGACGTCGGCGAGGGCCGCCTGGACCGCCTCGAGCTCGTTGCGCCGGGCGGCCAGCACGGCGATGTCGCCGGGCTTGAGGTCCCGGCCCTCGAAGCGGGCGCCCGCGTCGATGAGCCGCTTGATGTCGTGGGCGGTGTCGGTGACGACGTGGTCGCGCCACAGCGCCACCGGCGGTCTGGACCGCGGTCCCTTGCCGAGCTCGGCGCGACGGACCACCCGCAGGCGGAAGGGCGCCCCGGCCCCCTCGAGGCGCGAGTGCGCGAGATGGGCCTCGACGGGGTGGACCACGATGCGCTCGTCACCGAGCTGGGCGCCCTGGAGGACCGCGTGGACGGCGTCGAGAAGCGGGCGGTCGGAGCGCCAGTTGACGCCGAGGGTCTGGGTCGTGGTCGCGGTGTCGGCGGCCTGGAGATAGGTGACGACGTCGCCGCCGCGGAAGGCGTAGATCGCCTGCTTGGGGTCGCCGATCAGCACCATCGTGGTGGTCTCGGAGAAGGCACGCCGGAAGACCTGCCACTGCACCGGGTCGGTGTCCTGGAACTCGTCGATCAGCACGAACTTCCACCGGTGCTGCATCCGTCGTCGCGCGGCCGCGTCGACGTCCTCGAGGGCGTCGGCCAGCTGGCTCAGCAGGTCGTCGTAGCTCAGCACGCCGAGGCGGCGCTTGCGGCGCTCGACCTCCTCCAGCACGTCGCACGCGAAGCGCACCCGCATCGCCGCCGACGAGTCGGGCGACGCGGTGAGCACGGCGGCGGGCTCGACGACGGCCCGAGGGTCGCCGATGACGTGGCGCGCGAGCTCCAGCGCCTCGGCGCGGCTCCACGGAGGGCGCGCCTCGGAGCCGAATCGGGCGAGGTAGAGGTCGTCGACGACCTCGGTGGTGAGCTGCTCGAGGTCCTCGACCAGGGTGGCGGAGGCGTCCGTGTCGCCCGCGACACCGAGGCTGCGGAGCACGAGCTGGCAGAACTGGTGGATCGTGGCGATGGTGGCCGCGTCGAAGGAGACCAGCGCTTGCGTCAGGCGGTCATGGCGGGCCTGGCGTCCGGTCGTGTCCGCATCGAGCAGCCACATGTGCAGCCGGTTGGCCGGGTCGGGCGCGCACGTGCCGGCGAGCAGCTGCACGGCCTCGTCGAGCTGGCGGCGTACGCGCTCGCGCAGCTCCTGGCTGGCGGCGCGGGTGAAGGTGACCACCAGCATCTCGTCGAGACGGACGTCGCCGGACGCGATGTGCTTGGCCACCAGTGCGGCGATGGTCCACGTCTTGCCGGTGCCCGCACTGGCCTCGAGGAGCGTCGTCCCCGGCTCGAGGTCGGCAGCGATGTCGAAGGTCTTCACAGTCCCCTCACCTGCTCGTGGCCGCCGTCGATGAGCGGGGCCCAGAGTGCCCAGGCGTAGTGGCCGAGCCGGTGCGGTCCGTCCTCGCCCGCCCGCGACACGGTGGCGAGGAGGGAGTAGTCGGCGTGCTCGCCGAAGGCGCGGACGTGCCAGGCGTCGGCGTCCTCCTTGGGGAAGCCGGCGTCGTTGAAGCGCGGCGTCTCCCACTCCGCGCGCGCCCGGACGTCCGCGTCGCCGTCGCTGCCGGCGAGCACCCGGCGGTGCTCCTCGGCCCACGCCAGCGAGGTCTTCACCGGCAGCGGGAGCGGTTCGCGCTGGCCGGCGTCGTAGAGGGCGACGAGCCCGCGCAGCCACTCCTGGGCCTCGTGCTGGGCGAGCGGGCCGATGAGCTGCACCTGGCCGCCGGTGCGGTGCTTGCCGATGGTGTGGACGGTCCAGTTCTCGTCGGGCGCCCCGGCCGCGAGGGCGAGGGCGTTGATCCATGCGGCGAGGCGGTGCTTGGCCGCGAGGTTGGAGAAGGACACCGACACCACGTTGTTGCCCCACACGTCGCCCACGGTGCCGGAGAGCCGTCGCCCGGCGCCCAGGTCGACGTCGACGTCGAGGGTGCGCTGCGGTCCACGCCGCAGCTCGAGCGCCTTCATCACCAGGGGGCGGACCACCTCGATGATGTCGTCGAGGACGCCCTTCCCGAGTGGTCCGGGCGGGAGCTGGCCGGTGACCTTGAGGGCCTCGCCGACGGCGATGGCATCGGCGCCGCCGAGCACCTCGGAGGCCAGGTGGTCGCCGACCGCCCACTTCTCCAGCGCGTCGAGCGTGATCGGGATGGCGTCCTTCACGACGTCGGCGTCGTAGGGGCGCGCGATCCGCAGCCGACGGAAGAACCCGCGGACGGGGTGGGCGAAGAAGTCGTGCAGGTCGGCCAGCGAGACGTCCTCGGTCGTGCCGGCGGCCGGCAGCGCGTGGGGCACCAGCACCCCCAGGGGGCGGCGCTCGTCGCGGGCCGCGCTCGCACCGGCGAGGGCGAAGCGGTCGAAGGTGAAGGGACCATCCCCGCGCAGCGCGCCGGCGACGAAGTTGTCCTCGTCGAAGGGCTGGAGCGGGTGCTGGGTGAGCACCCGGTCGCGCACGGGCGTCGCAGCGGTGCGGTCGAGGGCGTCGAGGAGCTCGCCGAGCGGCACGGCGGGCGGACGCTCGGCCCCGGTGTGCTCGCCGCGGCCGGTGTAGGTGATGACGAGCTTGTCGGTGGCCGCGACGATCGCGTCGAGGAAGAGCTGGCGGTCCTCGGCGCGCAGGTCGCGCTCGCCGGTGCGCGGGCGGCGCGCGAGCACGTCGTCGCCGTCGACGGTGGACACCCGCGGGAAGACGCCGTCGTCGAGGCCGACCAGGCACACCACCCGGTGCGGCACCGAGCGCATCGGGACCATCGTGCAGACGGTGAGCGTGCCGGTGCGGAAGTTGGCGCGCGTCGGGCGCCCACGCAGCCGCTGCTGGAGCAGGGCTCGTACGTCGGCCTGCCGCAGCCGGGTGCCGGTCCCCTCCGCCCCGGTCGCGATGCGTGCGACCTCGCGGTCGAACTGCGCCACCTGCCACGCGTCGGCCAGCGGCGTCGAGGTGAGGTGGTGCACCGCCTCGCCCAGCGCCGTGGTCCAGTCGGTGACGGTCGTGGCCTGCTCGGCGCGCATCACGAAGGTGTGGAGGCGCTCGACGAGCTCGGCGAAGCGTCCGACCAGGTCGAGGTCGCCGTCGCTCACGTCGTCGACCGGCACCGTGCCCGCGACCTGGCGGTGGTCGAGGCCGGACATCGCTGCGCCCAGCAGCACCCGGCGCAGCCCGGTGACCCACGTGTTGGCGTCGAGGCCGGCCAGGCCGAAGGTGCCGCGGTGCTCGGCGTCGTAGCCCCAGCGGATGCCGCTGACGTCGACCCAGTGCGCGATGCGCTCGAGCTCCTCGTCGCCGAGGCCGAAGCGTGCTCGCACCGGGTCGGCGCCGGCGACGTCGAGCACCTGGCTGGCCGTCATCCGGCCGCGGACGAGCTCGACGAGCTGCGCCGCGAGCGCCAGGAGCGGGTTGGTGGCCGCGAGCGAGCGGTCGGCCAGCCGTACGCGGAGCCGGTGGCCCGGGTGCCCGGCTCCCTCGCCGGCGACGTCGGCCATGCCGAAGGCCGCGGAGATCAGGGGGGCGTAGGTCTCGATGTCGGGGACCATCACGAGGATGTCGCGGGGCTCGAGGGTCGGGTTGTCCTCCAGCAGCCCCACCAGCACCTCGCGGAGCACGTCGACCTGGCGCGCCGCACCGTGGCAGGCGTGCACCTGGACCGAGTCGTCGGTGCCGGTGCGGCCGGCCCTCTCGTCGGGACCGGGGGCGCTGTTGGCGCGCAGGTCGTGCTGGAGCCATCCCAGCAGCGTCGGCACCGGCGCCGGCGGGGCCCCGACCGAGGTGGTCGGCAGGTCGCCGAGGGTGCGGCGCAGCTCGCGCGCGTCACGGCCCAGCGAGCCGAGCAGGGGATGCCCGACCAGGGCCGCTGAGTCGTCGACGCCACGGGGCACCTGCCCCTCGCGTGCGGTCGGCGCGAGCGACTCCCACAGCGCCGTCGAGGCCTGCGGCAGCCACAGGTGGACCTCGCGGAGCTCACCGAGCGCCCTCAGCAGCGCGACCTCCGTCTCCGGCAGCCGGGTGTGGCCGAAGAGCGAGAGCCGCGGCGGCAGGTCGAGGTCGTCGCCCCCGCTGCGCAGCCGGGCCACGGTCTCGGCATGGCGTACGTCCGGGGGTGGGTCGCCGACGGCGTCGAGCAACCGGCGCCAGAGGTCGGCCTGCCAGGCGAGGTCGGCGTCGAGCTCGCCGCCGGCGCCGTCGGAGCGCCCGCCCGCGCGCCAGTCGGCCAGCAGCGCCGGGCGCTGCACGGCGTAGGAGGAGAACAGCCCGGCCAGCCGCCGCGCCACGGCGTAGCGCCGTGCAGACCGGTCGTCGTCGGGGTCCCCGCCACCGAGGTGGGCGGTGAGGTCCTCGAAGCCGGCCGTGCCCATCACGTCGTCGATCACCGACAGCAGCGGCCACGCCATCCGGTCAGGGCTCCACGGGTCCTCGGCGTCCCGGTCGAGCAGCAGCGAGACCAGCGAGTGGGGCGTCACGAAGTCGACGCCCGCGCAGACGCCGTCGCCGCCGCGGGGGCCGGTGCCGAGTCGGTGGGACAGGCGCTGGGTGAGCCAACGCTCGACCCCGCGGGCGGGCACCACCACGACCTCGCGGGCGAAGGGGTCGGGCAGGGGCATGACCAGCAGGTCGGCGAGGCCGTCGGCGAGGGCGTCGGTGCGCTCGGCCGTGTGGAGGTGCAGGGTCACGGGCGCCACCCTATGAGCGGCGACCGACAGCCGGGGTCAGCGCGCGAGGAAGTAGACCACCACGAGCAACGCCAGCACGATCAGCAGTCCGATGGGAGCGGCGGTGACCATCCAGGGGCGGCCGCTCTGCTCCGTGGGGTCGACCTTGTCGGGCTCGTGACGGGGGTCCATGACGTGTCGGTACCCGTGTCACGCCGTGCCATGCGGTCAGTCGTCGGGAGTCGCGCCGAGCGCCTTCGCCAGCTCGACCAGCGCCAGGGTGGTCGCCGACGCCAGCACCTCATCCGGGTCGCCCTCGAGGTGCACCTCGTGCGACCGCGTCCCCCGTCCGTCCGCGATCGCGAGGTGGACCGTCCCGGGTGGACGCCCCTCCTGGCTGCCCGGGCCGCCGACCCCGGTCATCGCGAGCCCGACGTCAGCGCCCAGCAGGCGGCGTACGCCCTCCGCCATCTGGCGCGCGCAGCGGTCGGTCACGACCGGGCCCGGATCCACGCCGAGCACCGTGTGCTTGACCTCGCTCGCGTAGGCCACGACCGCGCCGCGGTACCAGGAGGCGGCCTCGCTGCCGCGGCCGAGCGTTGCCGACAGCCGGCCCGCCGTCAGCGACTCCGCGACGGCGACACCCAGGCCGGCGGCCCCGGCCAGCCCGGCGATGCGATCCACCCACTGCTGGTCGTCCGCCGCGCAGGCGTCGTTGCCGCTCATGGCGCCGTCGTACCCGCGCGGGCGTCCGGACATGCGACCGCCGGCGGCCATCACGGGGGGAGGTGGCCGCCGGCGGTGGCGGTGGGGGTCGCCTCGGGCGACGCGTGTGCGGGCGGGTCAGCCCTTGAAGACGTCCTTGACCTTCTCGCCGGCCTGCTTGAGGTTGGCGCCGGCCTGGTCGCCCTTGCCCTCGGCCTCGAGCTGCTCGTCGTCGGTCGCCTTGCCGGTGGCTTCCTTGCCCTTGCCCTTGAGCTCCTCGGCCTTGTTGCCGATCTTGTCGTCGAGTCCCATGGTGGTTCCTCCTGCGTCTCGGGTGTGCGTCGGTGCCGACCGGGTGGTCACTGTCGAACCTGCCACGCGGGTGGGCACTCGGCGACACCCGTGCGGGTGGGTGCCGGTCAGGAACCGATCTGCCCCGGGGGAGTGGTGGGGGCCGGGGCCGGCACGACGCCGAGCTGCGGGCGCGGCGGCGGCGGGGTCTGGTGCTCGATCTCCTCGGCGCGCGACGCGTCCAGGCGCCAGATGCCGAAGCAGCCGACGATGGCCACGATGATGGCCACCGTCCCGATCAGGATCACTGTGCCCATGGGATTCTCCAGGTGTCTCGGGTGGGTTCCCTCTGGATGGTGCGAAAACCTCTACAGTCATGTATAGGTTATTTCCACACGTTGTACAAGGGTTGGACGAGATGAATCGTGGAGGCGTCATGGACACCGGAGCAACGGGTGGCTTCAGCATCGGTGTCCTGGCCGACCGGACCGGGCTGACCCCGGCTGTGCTGCGGACCTGGGAGAACCGGTTCGGCTTCCCGGCCGGCGAGCGCTCGCCCACCGGCCACCGCCGCTTCTCCGAGGCCGACGTCGAGCTCGTGCGCCAGGTGCTCGAGGTGCGCGAGTCCGGCGTGGGGCTCCAGGTCGCCATCGACTCCGTACGCCGCCGCCAGGAGCAGGGTGCGGTCGAGTCGGTCCACGCCGTGCTGTCGCGCGAGTTCCCGCACCTCGTCGTCCACCGGCTCGGACGACGGGCGCTGCTGGCCGCCTCGCACGCCATCGAGGACGAGGCGCTCGCCCGCGCCGACGCACCCCTGGTCCTCGGCACCTTCCAGGAGGGCCACAAGTTCGCCCGCTCCCGCCACCGCTGGGACGAGCTGGCGCGTACGGCGTCGTGGGCGGCGGTCGTGGCCGAGTTCGACGAGGCCCACCCTGCCGACCCGTCGGCGCAGCCCGCCCGGTGCCAGCTGCCGGAGCGCTCGCCCCTGCGCCGGGAGTGGACGGTGGTCACCGTCAGCGCCTCTCGCGCGGCCGTCGTCTCGGCGTGGGAGGTGCCGACCGCACCGGGGAGCACGCCGGTCTACGAGTCGGTCATCAGCACGCACCGTCCCGCCGCGCTGGCGGCGGCGCGGGTGCTCGTCGACGTCGCGCGGGCGTCCGGTGCGACGCCGCCCGCCTCGGCGACGGCGGTGCTCGACGAGCCGGCCCACGGCCCGGCGACGGCGGCGGTCGATGCGGACCGGATGTGGCTGCGCGCGCTCGCCCGGATGGACCCGCCCGGCTGACCGCCGTGCGTCAGTGGTGGCGCAACGCGTCGATCAGCTCGTCCTTGGTCATCGACGAGCGACCCTCGATGTCGAGCTCGGCCGCTCGCTCGCGCAGCTCCTCGACCGTGCGGTCCTCGTAGTCGGCCGCCTCGCCGCCGCGCTCACCGACCTTCGAGCGGCCCTGGGCGGCTGAAGCGTTCGCGATGCGCGCCGCCTTCTCCTTGCTCGCGCCGTCGTCACGCAGTGCCTCGTACACCTCGGCGTCCTTCACGGAAGGGCCCGGGTCCTGCTTCTTCTTCTCGGCCATCGCTCCACCGTGCCACCCCTCGCCGGTCTGATCCTCACCCGTCGGGAGGTGGGCACCGCGAGCGCGCTGAGTAGCGTCGCAAGGATGTCCGAGGACCACCGCACGCGCCGTGACGAGACGTCCGAGGAGCGTGCGGACCGCAACTGGCTCGAGCTCCTCCAGGAGCTGCGGGTGAGCCAGACCGGGGTGCAGCTGCTGGCCGGCTTCCTGGCCACGCTGCCGTTCCAGTCGCGCTTCGACGAGCTCGACGCCTTCCAGCGCGGGTGGTACGTCGGACTGCTCGCGCTGGCGTTCGCCACGGTCGGCGTGACGCTGGCCCCCGTCGCCATCCACCGCCACGTCTTCCAGGAGGGCGCGAAGCCCGAGCTCGTGCGTGCGGGACACCGCCTCACCTCGATCGCGCTGGCGCTCATCGCCGTCCTGCTCGGCGGGATCCTGTTCCTCGTCGTCGACGTCGTCTACGACCGGCAGGCCGCCGCGGCGGGCGCGGTGGCATCGGTGGTGGTCCTGGCGGGGCTGCTGCTGCTCCTGCCGGCGCGGGTGCTGCGGCGCAGCTGAGCGCTCAGCCGGCCTGGCGGTCGAGGCAGGCGCGCAGCTGGTCCACCGTCTTCGAGGCCAGCAGCGGGAGGTAGGCCTGGACGAGCGGCGAGGCCAGGCGCGAGAGGCCGGAGAAGGACATGCGTGCCGTGTAGGCGACCTGCGCGCCGCCGCTCGTCGGGGTGATCTCGAAGATGTCGTGGCCCTCGAACGACTCGTTGGTGCCGCGCAGGTGCACGCGTGTCGGCACCACGACCTCAGCGGCGGTGTAGGTGATCTCGACGGTGCGTCCGAGGAAGGACGAGACGTTTCGATAGGTCGTGCCGACCCCGCCGTCGCCGCTGGTGCGCTCGCAGGTGCGGGTGCCCGGGTCCCACTCCTCGGCCGTGCGGAAGTCGGCGAGGTAGGCGTGCGCCGCCTCGGGAGAGGCGGTCGTCGCGAAGGTGCGGGTGATGGAGGGCATGGGCCCACCGTAGCCAGCGGCCACCTCCCTTCGGCTGGTGTCCGCCTTGGTCCGGCCTCCTAGCGTGGTGGCATGGCGAAGAAGACGACTCGTTCCGCGACCACCTCGGTGTCCAGCGACGCCGACGCCCCGCTCACCGTCCCCGGTCTGGACGCCTCGACCGGCCACCGCGTGGCCGACGCCCTCCAGATGCGGGTGCACGCCCTCAACGACCTGGCGCTGACCCTCAAGCACGCCCACTGGAACGTCGTGGGCCCGCACTTCATCGGCGTCCACGAGATGCTCGACCCCCAGATCGACGGCGTGCGCGAGATGATCGACGTGCTCGCCGAGCGCATGTCGACCCTCGGGGTTCCGCCGAACGGCCTGCCGGGTGCCCTCGTGGCCGCGCGCACCTGGGACGACTACGACCTGACGCGTGCCGACACCGCGGCCCACCTCGCAGCGCTCGACCTCGTCTACACCGGGGTCATCGAGGACCACCGCGCCGCGATCGAGGCCGTGGGCGACGACCCGGTGACCGAGGACATCGTGATCGGCCAGACCGCCGACCTCGAGCAGTTCCAGTGGTTCGTGCGCGCGCACCTGCAGGGCGTCACCGGCGAGCTGGCGACCACCGGCGCTTCCGGCGAGGTCGAGGCTGCCGAGAAGGTGTCGCGGCGCTCTCGCAAGCGCTGAGCACTCAGCAGCACGCAGGCTTCTCACCCGGGGCGGCTGGACCAGTGGTCCAGTCGCCCCTACGCCTGTCAGGCGGGCGGCGACCCTCGCTTCGGTAACGAACCGCTAACGGCTCGGCCGCGCTCTGGACGTGACGACGATCACTTCATATGTTGTTCCGCACAACATATGTACGTCGGCCCAGTGTCCCACGACCGGCCGACGTGCGATTGAAATCGCTAGGAGGCGGTTCGCGTGAAGCGGAAGCACAATTTGGTCCTCGTCCCCCTGCTGGGTGCCGCCATGGCCCTCACGGCCTGTGGCAGCGACGACGGCGACACCGGCTCTGACGCCGGCGACAGCGGCAGCGGCGACGCCGCCGGCAAGATCGGCGTGATCCTCCCCGACACCGAGTCGTCGGTGCGCTGGGAGAGCGCGGACCGCCCCGCCCTCGAGGCGGCCTTCGAGGAGGCCGGCGTCGACTACGAGATCCAGAACGCCGAGGGCGACGCGGAGAAGATGACCACGATCGCCGACAGCATGATCGGCAGCGGCGTCACGGTGCTTGCGATCGTCAACCTCGACTCCGAGTCGGGCGCGGCGATCCAGGAGAAGGCCGCGTCGCAGGGCGTCGCCACCATCGACTACGACCGCCTCACCCTCGGTGGCACGGCGGAGTACTACGTCTCCTTCGACAACACCGTCGTCGGTGAGCTGCAGGGCCAGGGCCTCGCGGACTGCCTCGGCGACGAGGACGCGAACATCGTCTACCTCAACGGCTCGCCCACCGACAACAACGCCACGCTCTTCGCCGAGGGCGCGCACAGCGTGCTCGACGAGATGAGCAACTACACCGTCGTCGGCGAGCAGGCCGTCCCGGACTGGGACAACGAGCAGGCCGCCACGATCTTCCAGCAGCTCTACACCGCCGCTGACGGCGACGTCGACGGCGTGCTCGCCGCCAACGACGGTCTCGGCGGCGCCGCGATCAGCATCCTCGAGGGCGCTGGACAGGACGGCGAGGTCCCGGTCACCGGTCAGGACGCCACCGTCGAGGGCCTGCAGAACGTCCTCGCGGGCACGCAGTGCATGACGGTCTACAAGTCCGCCACGCAGGAGGCGCAGGCCCTGGCCGACGTCGCGATCGCCCTTGCCAACGGTGAGGAGGCGGAGGTCACCGGCACCACGGTCGACTCCTCGGACAACAGCGAGGTCGACTCGATCCTTCTCGAGCCGCAGGCGATCACCAAGGACAACGTCGGCGACGTGATCGAGGACGGTGGCCAGAAGGCCGAGGACGTGTGCGTCGGCGAGTTCGCCGACCTGTGCGCCGAGGCCGGCATCTCCTGATCCACTGACCGGCTGATCAGATCCACCTCGGACGACGCCCGGGCCGACCCCGGCCCGGGCGTCGTACTTGTCCACCCGCACAACAAATTCTTCGTGATCGGAAGTGAATCCCATGGTTGAGCCGCTGCTCGAGCTCCGTGGAGTCAACAAGAGCTTCGGCGTGGTGCACGTGCTGCACGATGTCGACTTCGCCGTCTATCCCGGACAGGTCACCGCACTCGTCGGCGACAACGGCGCCGGCAAGTCCACCCTGGTCAAGATCATCGCGGGCATCTACGGCCGCGACTCCGGCGAATACCACTTCGACGGCAAGGCGGTCGAGGTCCACGGGCCCCGCGACGTCGCCGCCCTCGGCGTCGAGGTCGTCTACCAGGACCTCGCGCTGTGCGACAACCTCGACATCGTCGAGAACATGTTCCTCGGCCGCGAGGAGACCACCCGTCTCGGGCTCGACGAGGTCACCATGGAGACCCGGGCGCGCGAGACCCTCGCGTCGCTGTCGGTGCGCACGGTCAAGTCCGTGCGCCAGAGCGTCGCCAGCCTCTCCGGCGGGCAGCGCCAGACCGTGGCGATCGCCAAGGCCGTGCTGTGGAACTCCAAGGTCGTCCTCCTCGACGAGCCGACCGCAGCCCTGGGTGTGGCGCAGACCCGCCAGGTCCTCGACCTCGTGCGCCGCCTCGCGGACCGGGGTCTCGGCGTCGTGCTGATCTCCCACAACATGGGCGACGTCCTCGAGGTCGCCGACCGGATCACCGCCCTCTACCTCGGGCGGGTGGCGGCCGACGTCCCCGCGAAGGACCTCACCCACAGCCAGATCGTCGAGCTCATCACCGCCGGACGCTCGGGCGACCTCGGCATCGCCGACCCCGCGACCGCGACCGTCTGAGAAGGACCGGAGACCTCACCATGACTGCTCACACCGACACCGCGTCCGCGCCGGCGCCCGCCTCGAGCGGGTTCGACAACGACAACCGCCAGGCCGCCACCATCGGTGACGCCGCGCGCGACTACGTCAACCGCCTGCGCGGCGGCGACATGGGACTGCTCCCGGCCATCCTCGGGCTCGTCGCGCTGCTCGTGATCTTCGCCTCGCTCAACGACCGGTTCCTCACGACCTACAACATGGCCAACCTGGTCATCCAGGCGAGCTCGATCATCGTCCTGGCGATGGGCATCGTCTTCGTGCTGCTGCTCGGCGAGATCGACCTGTCGGCCGGTGTCGCGGGAGGTGCGTGCGCGACGATCACCGCGCTCATGCTCATCGACTACGACTGGACGTGGTGGATGGCGACGCTCGCCGGCGTCGCGTTCGGCGCGGTGATCGGCCTCGCCATCGGCTCGCTGGTGTCCTTCCTCGGCATCCCGTCCTTCGTCGTGACCCTCGCGTTCTTCCTCGGACTGCAGGCGGTCCCGCTCAGGCTCATCGGCTCCGGTGGCTCGCTCCGCTTCAACGACCCCGTGCTGCGTGGCATGTCGATCAAGAACGTGCCCGTGACGGCCGGTTGGATCGCCGCGATCGTGATCGTGGTTGCCTTCGCCGCCCTGTCGCTGTGGCGCTACCGTTCCCTGTCGGCCAAGGGCCTGGTCCACGCGCCCATCGGCCTCGTCGTGATCAAGATCGCCGTCCTGGCCGCAGTCGTTCTCGGGCTGACCGCGCTGCTGAGCGCCAACCGCGCCCCCAACCCCGACCTCTTCGACATCAGCGGAGTCCCGTGGGTGGCGCCCGTCGTCATCGCCCTGCTGCTCTTCTGGACCTTCGTGCTGACCAAGACCCGCTTCGGACGACACCTCTACGCGGTCGGCGGGAATGCCGAGGCCGCGCGCCGCGCCGGCATCAACGTGCAGCGGGTCCGCATCATGGCCTTCGTCATCTGCACCTCGATGGCTGCGCTCGCCGGCCTCCTGTCCGCGTCCTACACCGGCAAGGTCTCCCCGGGCTCGGGCGGCGGCAACGTCCTGCTGTACGCCGTCGCGGCTGCGGTCATCGGCGGCACCAGCCTGTTCGGCGGTCGAGGCCGAGCGATCGATGCGGTCATCGGCGGCCTGGTCATCGCGACCATCTCCAACGGTCTGGGCCTGCTCAACCAGGCGGCGTACATCAACTTCGTGGTCACCGGCGGCGTCCTGCTGCTCGCCGCGAGCGTCGATGCGATCTCGCGCCGCCGCCGTTCCTCGGCCGGGGTCTAGGTCGACCACATGACCGCCCAGCGGCGCTCGGGCCTCGGCACCAACCAGGAGGCCGTCCGGCGCCACAACCTCGGGACGCTGCTGCGCCACGTCCACGGCGCCGGACAGATCTCCCGGGCCGAGCTCACCAGCCTGATGGGCCTCAACCGGAGCACCATCGCGGGGCTGGTCGGCGAGCTGGAGTCCTTGGGCATCTCCGAGCGGGCGACCCCCGCCGGAGGTGCCCGGCAGGGTGCCGGGCGCCCCTCGGCCGGGGTGGCGATCGCCGCCGACGGCCCGTGCGTCATCGCGGTGGACCTCGGGGTCGACCGGGCCGTGGTGGCCCGCGTCGGCCTCGGCGGCCGGGTGCTCCAGCGGGCCCAGGCGCCGGTGCCCGTCGAGGGCGAGGCGTGGCAGGTCGGCGCCTCGGTCGCCGCCCTCATCCGCGAGGTCGTCGAGGACGCCCCCGCTGCCTCGCCGCTGGTGGGCATCGGGATCAGCGTGCCCGGCATGGTGCGACGCAGCGACGGCCTGATCCGGCTCGCCCCCAACCTGGAGTGGCACGACGTGTCCTTCGGGGGCATCGTCCTGGCCGCACTGGGCCTCGACGTCCCCGTCTCGCTCGCCAACGACGCCGACCTCGGCGCGCTCGCCGAGCACACCCGCGGCGTCGGGGTCGGCATCGACGACCTGATCTACGTCTCCGGCAACGTCGGCGTCGGCGCCGGCGTGATCATGGGCGGGCACCGGCTCGAGGGTGCCGGCGGCTACGCCGGCGAGGTGGGCCACCTCCGCTTCGACCCCGGCGGTCGCCCCTGCCACTGCGGCAACCGCGGCTGCTGGGAGACCGAGGTGGGCGGCCACGCCATCGCCGAGGCCATCCACTGCCCGCCCGACAAGGTCGCGCAGCTCGACGAGGTGCTCGACGGCTTCGACTCCCCGTCGCCGGAGCTGCGCCGCACCGGAACCGCGATCGGGCACGGGCTGGCCAGCATCGTCAACATGTTCAACCCCCGACTGGTGGTGCTCGGCGGCTACTTCCGCTCGCTCCACCAGCTCGTCGGGACCGACATCGAGGCCGGACTGGCCGACCGGGCGCTGCCGGCGCCGCTGGAGTCGGTGCGGCTCACGCTGCCCGGCCTGGGCTCGGACTCGGCGCTGCTCGGTGCGGCCGAGATCGCGCTCGAGCCGCTCTTCGTCGACCCGGTGGCCGCGCTCGGGACCGCGCTGGTCGACGTACGCGCCCGGCTGGCCGGCTGACCGCCGAGGTCAGGACGTCAGGTCGAGCTCACCGCTGAAGACCGGCCCCAGTGACTGCTCGGCGGCGCCGAGGGCGGCCGCGCGGATCCCGAGCGTGCTGAGCCGCAGCTCGGGGCGCACCTGCACCGCGGAGGCCAGGCGCTCGTCGAGCGTGCGCCTCGCCGGGTCGAGTACCAGGTCGCCGAGCGGGGCGAAGTAGCCGCCGAGCACGACGACCTCCGGGTCGAGCACGCTGCTGAGCATCGCGATGCCGAGGCCCACGCCGCGCCCGACGCGCTCGAGACCGGCCCGCACCTCGGCGTCGGTGGCGGCCCGCTCGGCCACGGCCTCCGCCGTGCGCAGCGGGGTGTCGAGCTCGTGCATGCCGACCTCGGCGAGCATCGCGTGCAGGCCGACCGAGGCCTCCCAGCAGCCGTGACGGCCGCAGCCGCACAGGGCGGACGCGTCGCCGAGCGGCATGTGGCCCACCTCGCCGGCGAAGCCCGCGCCCCCACGCACCAGCTCGCCGTCCTGCACGATGCCAGCGCCGATGCCGACGGTGCCGGTGAGGTAGAGCGCGTGCGCGGCACCGCGTGCGGCGCCGTGGTGCGACTCGGCGTACGCCGCACAGTTGGCGTCGTTGCTCACCCGTACGACCGGCGTCGGTCCGGCGCCGAGGTCGGCCAGCGTGGCCGCGAGGTCGTCGGCCAGCCCGGCGCCGTCGAGGTGGAGGTTCGGCGCCCACGCGACGGTGCGGTTGTCCCCGCGCACCAACGCCGGCACCGCCACCGAGGCGCCGACCAGCCGCCGGCCGTCGCCCACCGCGGCGGCGTAGGCGTCACGGGCGAGGGCCAGGAGGTCGGCGGTGCCGCCGGTGACGGGCCGGCTCTCGCTGAGGACGACCCGTCCGGCCAGGTCCAGGACCACGGCGGAGGTGTAGTCGACGTTGAGCTCCAGCCCGAGGGCGACGACGTCCTCTCCGCGCAACGCGACCGGACGCCCGGGGCGGCCCCGCACCCCGGGGCGCGAGCCCTCCTCGGCCACCGCGCCGGCGGCCTGGAGGTCCGCGACGATCACGCCGACGGTGGCCTTGGCCAGACCGGTGTCCTTGGCGAGCTCGGCGCGGGTGGAGGGTCCACGGCGGCGCAGGGAGCGCAGGACCGCGGCCGTGTTGTCACGCCGCAGCCCCTCGGTGCCGGCGCCGCCGGGACGGTCCACGGTCAGCGGACGCCGTACAGGTGCTCGAGCGCCAGCTGGTCGAGGTGCTCGGTGGCAGCGCCGATCGTGGCCAGTGCCTCGGGGTCGGGCAGCTGCCACTCGAGCAGCTGCTTCCAGTCCTCGCCCTCGCCGAGGGTGGGCTGGGCCAGCTCGGGCAGGCGCGCGGCGACCAGCGCCTCCTGCACCTCGGGGTCGGCGCGGAAGGCCTTCACCTTCTCGCGCAGGATCAGGTAGTTGCGCATGTTGGCCGCGGCCGACACCCACACGCCGTCCTCGTCCTCGATGCGCGAGGGCTTGTAGTCGAAGTGCACGGGGCCGTCGTAGCCGCCGGCGAGCAGCACGTCGACGATCCAGAACGCGCCGCGCACGTTGCCGGCGCCGAAGCGCAGGTCCTGGTCGTACTTCGGGCCGTTCTGGCCGTTGAGGTCGATGTGGTAGAGCTTGCCGGCCCACAGCGCCTGGGCGTATCCCGCCGCGGCGTTCATGCCGGCCATCTCCTCGTGCCCGATCTCCGGGTTCACGCCCACCAGCTCGGGGCGCTCGAGCTCGTTGATGAAGGCCAGCGCGTGCCCGATGGTGGGCAGCAGGATGTCGCCGCGGGGCTCGTTGGGCTTGGGCTCGATCGCGAAGCGCATGTCGTAGCCCTTCTCGGTCACGTAGTCGCCGAGGAGGTCGAAGGCCTCCTTCATGCGGTCCAGCGCGACGGTGGTGTCCTGCGAGGCGCCGTACTCCGCGCCCTCGCGCCCGCCCCACGCGACGTAGACCTTGGCGCCGAGCTCGGCGGCCAGGTCGATGTTGCGCATCACCTTGCGCAGCGCGAAGCGACGGATCTCGCGGTTGTTGTTGGTGAAGCCGCCGGCCTTGAAGACCGGGTGGCTGAAGAGGTTGGTGGTCGCGGTGGTGACGACCAGGCCGGTGTCCTCGAGGCCCTGCTTGAAGCGGGCGATGATCGTGTCGCGGGTGGCGTCGTCGGAGCCGAAGGGGATCACGTCGTCGTCGTGGAAGTTCACGCCGTAGGCGCCGAGCTCGGCCAGCTTCTCCAGCGCGTGGACGGTGTCCATGGGCGGGCGGGTCGCGCCGCCGAACGGGTCGACGCCCTGCCAGCCGACGGTCCAGAGGCCGAACGAGAACTTGTCCTCGGGGGTGGGGGTGGGGATCTGGGTGGTCATGACGTGCCTTCCGTTGCAGGGGTCCAGGGGGCGGTGCGCTCACGGAGGTCGGCGTAGACCTCGCGGACGTGGGGGGTGGGGTCGGCCTCGAGCACGGCCGTCTCGGCGGCCGGCCACTCAGGGGGAGCGGGCGTCTGGGCGAGCGCCCAGGCGGCCTGCCGCGCGGCGCCGAGGGCGACGTACTCACCCGACGGCGGCAGCGTGACGGACGCGCCGAGGATCGCCGGGGCCAGGGCCCGCAGCGCGGGGCTCTTCGTGGCTCCGCCGACCATCAGCAGGCGGCGCGGCTGCTCGCCGGTGGCGGCCACGAGCCGGTCGACGGCGTCGGCGAGCGAGCAGAGCAGCGCCTCGTACGCCGCCCGCGCCAGGTCGGCGCGGGTCGTGCGGGGCGTGAGCCCGGTCCAGGTGCCGACGGCGTCGGGACGGTTGGGGGTGCGCTCGCCGCCGTAGTAGGGCAGCAGGGTGACGCCGCCCGCGCCGGGGGTGGAGGCGAGGGCGAGCTCGGCGAGGCCGTCGTGGTCGACGCCGAGCCACTGCGCCTGGAGGTCGAGGATCCCGGCGGCGTTCATGGTCGTCACCATCGGCAGGTAGCCGCCGCTCGCGTCGGCGAAGCCGGTGACCACGCCCGTGCCGTCGGCGACCGGGACCGTGCTCACCGCGGAGGCGACGCCGGAGGTGCCGACCGAGATGAGCACGTCGCCGGGACGCAGCGCCATCCCCAGGGCGGCGCCCATGTTGTCGCCAGTGCCTCCTGCGACCAGGGCTCCGCCGGGGGTCTGCGCCGCCGCCGTGCCCGGGGCGACGACCCGCGGCAGGTCGGCCGGCCTGCCCAGCGCGCGCTCGAGCAGGTCCGGGCGCCAGTCGCCCTGGGCCGTGGCGAAGTAGCCGGTGCCGGAGGCGTCACCGCGGTCGGTGAAGGCCGCCGTGCCCGGGGCGGCCAGGTGGAGCGAGACGTAGTCGTGGGGGAGCAGGACCGACGCCACGCGGGCGGCCCGGTCGGGCTCGTGGTCGCGCAACCAGCGCAGCTTGGTGACGGTGAAGGAGGCGACCAGCACGCTGCCGACCGCGTCGGCGCACTCTTGCGGACCGCCCATCTCGGCGATCAGGTCGTGGGCGGCGCCTGCGGAGCGGGTGTCGTTCCAGAGCAGGGCGTCGCGCACGGGCTCGCCGTCGGCGTCGAGAGCGACCATGCCGTGCTGCTGGCCGGCGACGGAGACCGCGTCGGCCCGCTCGAGCAGGTCCTGCGTCGCGTCGTCGACCGCGCCCAGCCAGGCACGCGGATCGACCTCGGTGCCGGGCGGGTGCGGAGCGGTCCGGGCGTCGACCACGCGCCCGTCGTCGGTGTCGACGAGGAGCGCCTTGGTCGACTGGGTCGATGAGTCGATGCCGAGCACGAGAGCCACGTCACTATTAAGTACGAGTCTCGAACTAATGTCAACAGGGTGCCCTCAGGTCGCGGTAGTCCACCGGCAAACGGCTGACGGCTCCGGCGCGGAACGACCGTTTCCCGGTGGACTACCCGACCGCTTTCCTAAGGATGTTAGGTTGTGACCTCACGAAAGAAGGAGGAGAGCCGTGCCGCGTGCGGGACTGACCGGCGACCGCCTTGCCGAGGCCGCTGCCGACCTCGCCGACGAGGTGGGCGTCGACGGGCTCAGCCTCTCGGCCCTGGCCCGTCGCTTCGGGGTGGCGGTCCCGAGCCTCTACGCCCATGTGAGCAGCCTGCGCGACCTCCAGGTGCGGGTCGCGCTGCTGGCTCTCGAGGAGAGCGCCGACCTCGTCGCCGCGGCCCTCGCCGGCGTCAGCGGGCGCGACGCCCTCACCGCCGTCGGTGGGGTCTGGCGCACCTATGCGCGCGAGCACCCGGGCCGCTACGCCGCGACCCGGCTGCCCCTCGACCCCGCCGCGGCCGCCGCCAGCGCCGGCCCGCGCCACGCCGACCTGGCCCGCGCCTCGCTGCGCGACTACGCCCTGTCCGACGCCGACGAGACCCACGCCGTACGCCTCCTCGGCGCCACCTTCCACGGCTACGCCGCGCTCGACGCGGCCGGCGCCTTCAGCCACGGTGCCCCGGGGGCACCGACGTCCGACGACACGTGGGAGCGCGTGCTCGACGGGCTCGACACCCTGCTCCGCTCCTGGGAGACCCGATGACCGACCCGACCCTGCTCGAGACCCTCGTGAAGGGTGCGCTCGAGCTCGAGCGCACCGACCGCGGCCTGCTGCCGCACCGCCTGCCTCCGTGGGCGCGGGCGCAGTCCGACGACCCGCAGCTCCACCTCGTCGAGGCCCAGCCCGCCGGCGTACGCCTCGCGCTGCGCACCACCGCCACCCGGCTCGAGCTCGACGTGCTGCCCACCAAGCGGCGCTACGTCGGCGCACCTGCGCGGCCCGACGGGTGGTACGACGTGCTCGTCGACGGCGTGCTGCTCAAGCGGCTCCAGGCACCCGGCGGCAACGTGCTCGACGTCGACATGATGACGGGGGCAAGCGCCTTCACCGCGGGTGAGCCGACGTCCCTCGTGATCGCGCTTCCCGCGGGCGCGAAGCAGGTCGAGGTCTGGCTGCCGCACGACGAGCAGACCGCGCTGGTCGACCTGCGCGCCGACGCACCCGTGACCGCCTTCGACGACGACCGGCCGCGCTGGGTCCACCACGGCAGCTCGATCAGCCACGGCTCGATCGCGACCCATCCCACCGAACCGTGGCCCGTGGTGGCGGCCCGCCTGGCCGGTCTCGACCTGGTCAACCTCGGCCTCGGCGGCAGCGCCCTGCTCGACCCCTTCGTCGCGCGCACGATCCGCGACACCCCGGCCGACCTGATCAGCCTCAAGCTCGGCATCAACCTGGTCAACCAGGACCTGCTGCGGCGCCGCGCGCTGGCACCGGCGGTCCACGGTTGGCTCGACACCATCCGCGACGGCCACCCCGACACCCCTGTCCGGTTGGTCTCGCCCGTGCACTGCGCCATCCACGAGTCGGTGCCGGGGCCCACCGTCCCCGACGCGGCGGCCTTCGCGGAGGGTCGGGTGGCCTTCGTCGCCGGCGGCGATCCCGAGCAGGTGGCCCGCGGGGCGCTCACCCTGGAGGTGGTGCGCGAGGTGCTCGCCGAGGTGGTCGAGCGACGCGGTGACCCGCACCTGTCGTACGTCGACGGGCTCGCGCTCTACGGCCCCGCCGACGAGGAGCGCCTCCCGCTGCCGGACAACCTCCACCCCGACTCCGCCGCCCACCGGCTGATCGGCGAGCGGTTCGCGGCGCTGGGGGACTGGTAGCGCCCTAGCATCGGCCCATGGCTCGCTACGGCGCTCAGTTCGGCCCGGACATCACGTTCCTCGGGGTCCCCGCGTGCGACCTCGACGACCCGGCGACGTACGCGGACGCCGACGTCGTCGTGGTGGGCGCGCCCTTCGACGGCGGCACGTCGCACCGGCCCGGCACCCGCTTCGGCCCGCAGGCGATCCGCATGACCGACTACCTCCCGCACGACGGCTCGCGGCCGAGCCTGGCGCTGCGCACCGACGGCCTGCAGGACCTGCGCGTGGTCGACGCCGGCGACGTCGAGATGCCGCCCGGCGACATCGAGCGCGCCCTCGGGGTGCTGGAGGCGGCGGTGGAGAAGGTCGCCCGCGCCGGCGCCATCCCCGTCGTGCTCGGCGGCGACCACTCGATCGCCTTCCCGGACGCGAAGGGCGTGGCCAACGTCCTCGGCCACGGCCGCGTCTCGATGATCCACTTCGACGCACACGCCGACACCGGCGACATCGAGTTCGGCTCGCTGTGGGGCCACGGCCAGCCGATGCGCCGCCTCATCGAGTCGGGCGCGCTGCGCGGCGACCGCTTCCTCCAGATGGGGCTGCGCGGCTACTGGCCCGGCCCCGAGACCCTCGACTGGATGGCCGCGGAGCAGATGCGGTCCTACGAGATGACCGAGATCGTCCACCGCGGGCTGACCGAGTGCCTCACCGAGGCGTTCGTGATCGCCACCGACGAGTGCGACGGCGTCTTCCTCTCCGTTGACATCGACGTCTGCGACCCCGGCCACGCGCCGGGCACCGGCACCCCGGAGCCCGGCGGCCTCAGTGCCCGCGAGCTGCTCGACGCCGTACGCCGCATCTGCCTCGAGCTGCCCGTCGTCGGCATCGACGTCGTGGAGGTCAGCCCTCCCTACGACCACGCCGACATCACGGCTGCGCTCGCCAACCGCGTCGTGCTGGAGGCGCTGTGCGCGATCGCGCGGAGGCGACGCGACGAGCGCGACGGCACGACCTGGGACCCGGCGCGCCCGCTGCTGGACCGCTAGGCCCAGACGTGGCTCCTGGCGGCTGTGGCGTAGTGACACCATGCGTGTGTGCCTGATGACGCAAGCACCCTCGTGGGACGTCCGCACTGGTCCGAGCGCTGGGCCTTCCTGGCGGGTGGCGGGCTGCTGCTGGCGGTCGGGCTCGCCAGCGTGTTCTGGAAGCAGAACCCGTGGGGTCTCGTCTTCCTGGTCGTCGGTGCGGCCACCCTGCTCGAGCTGCGACGCTGCGTCGTGGTGCGTGACGGCGAGCTCCGCGCCCAGGGTCGGTGGGCGCGCAGGACGGTCCCGCTGTCGAGCCTGCAGCAGGTGGCCGTGTCGCCGATGGCCGAGGTGTGGGTGCAGCCCGGATCCGGCCGGCCGTTCTACCTCCACATGGTGAGCCGCCTCGCCATCGGCTCGGCGCCGGGCGTGTGGGAGTTCCCGGTCCGGCTGCGTGAGCTGGCCGTCGCGAACGGCGCGCACCTCGCGGCGTGGGAGCCGGACGACACCCTCACGCCGCCCCCGGGCATCCACCCGGTGTTCAGCCGCTGATCCGTCCGGTCGGTCCTGCGCCGGGCTAGATCCCCAGCCCCAGCAGTCCGAGCGGCTCGGTCATCTCGGTCTCCTCGTAGGTGAAGTGCGACTCGAGGTCCGCGCGCAGGTCCGCCACGGCCACCACCAGGGCGTCGACGTGCGTCGGGTCGGAGAGCACGGCCACCGCGAGCTCGTCGACCCGCTCGAGGTGGGCGTGGATGTCGAGGTGCTCCTCGGCCAGCCGCGCCGCGACCGGGGCGTACGCCGCCAGGGTGGCGACGGCGGGGAACAGGTTCTGGTCCTCGATGGTGTGGTGCATCGTCAGGAATCGGCAGACCTGCTGGCACAGCCCCGACACCTGTTGCGTCGTGAGTGCGGGGGCCAGTCGGTGCAGGTGCTCGCGGACGGCACCCACGTCGAGCGTGCCCTCGCGGAGCTCGGTGACGGCCGCCGTCAGCTGGGCCAGCTGCTGGCGGAAGTGGTCGTGGATCATCCGCAGGTGGTCGCCGGCGTGACGCTGCGTCGGAGTCAGGTCCACCTGCCCGGCCACGCGAGGTCGGGTGGCGTCGGTCAAGTCCCCGGTAGTGGTGTAGCGCTGCGTTCTCCTTCGTGATGGGTCAGGCGGTCAGGGCTGGCAGATCATCAGCTCCGATCTCGGGGTCGTTGGTGGCGACGATGTTGACTCGGCAGCGGGC
>NZ_JADHZD010000028.1 GCF_020102855.1 Nocardioides lacusdianchii | reverse complement strand
GCCGTCGCTCACGCGCTCAACAATCGGCCCCGCAAGATCCTCGGCTGGAGGACGCCGGCTGAGGTCTTCGAGGAGCAGCTACGCTCCCTTCAACAACCCGGTGTTGCATCGACCGGTTGAACCTGCCCAATACACGTCACTGAGGCTGACCGAGCACCTCGCGCTCGAGGAGATCCGGCCCTCGATCGGGTCCGTCGGTGACGCCTACGACAACGCCCTGATGGAGTCCATCAACGGCCTCTACAAGGCCGAGTGCATCCGCACCACCGTCTTCCACAACGGCCCCTACAAGACCATCGCCGACGTCGAGTACGCCACCGCCGGCTGGGTCGATTGGTACAACAACCGCAGGCTCCACTCGAGCCTGGGCAACGTCCCACCCGTCGAGTACGAGCAAGCCCACTACGCTGCCCTCAACCGAGAGCCGCACCCCGCATAGGAACGGCCGAGAACCTGGGGCGCTTCAGTATGTGCCGAACCTGCAGGTCCCTGGGCAGGTCGCCTCGTTCATGACAGCGCACCTGAAGCTGCCAATCCCCTCGCCGGCGATCATGGAGAAGATGGGCACCCGTTTTCGTAGCGCGGTCAGGACCTTCGCAAGGACGCAACAGGTGCCGGTGGTCAAGTTCGACAAGCACGACCGCAAACAGGACGTGATGGCGCCCTACATCGCCCGACAGGCCAAGACCGGGGTGAGTGGTGTCGCTGCGATCGGAGTCGCGCAGGAATTCCAGAACGTCTTCGCTGCCTATCGCCGCGAGGGCAGCAGTTGGTTCTCCTTCTACAAGGCCGACCGGCGCGTGACGTGCTTCTACTTCTACTTGTGGGACGAGGACTTCGGTCCGTCGTTCATCAAGGTCTGTACCTACTTCCCTTACCCGGTCAAGGTGTGGCTCAACGGGCATGAGTGGGCTAAACGCCAGGCCACCCACGCCGGGATCGGGTACACCGAACTGTCCAACGGGTTCGCCACGTGTGAGGACCCCGAGGGTCTGCAGGAGATCTGCGACCGCCTCGGTCCCGGCACCATCAACGTGTTCTTCGAGCGGTGGATGAGCCGGCTGCCGCTGCCGTTGACCGACGCAGACCGAGCGGATGGCTACTGGTGGGAGCTGTCGATGCGGCAGATCGAGGTCTCGCGGACGATGGTCTTCGACGCCCCTCGCCACGCCCGCGGGTTCTTCGAGGCGCTGGTCGTGGACAACCTCGATATCGGGCGACCCGAGAACGTGGAACTGATCTTCCGTGGCCACCCTCGCCGCGGACGCCCCCCGCTAGTCGAGCAGACCTACAAGACCAAGGTCGTGACCCGCGACACCGTCGGGGTCACCGTCAACGCGTTCTTCAAGAACTCCCGGATCAAGCAGTACCTCAAGGACGGCCGTGCGCTTCGGGTCGAGACCGTCATCAACAAGCCCGACGACCTGCTGTGTCGTCGACGCCTGGAGCATCTCGACGAGCTCCAGGCCAAAGGTCGTGCCATCAACGCTCGCCTGCTCGACAATGAACGTGTCGGGCAGGGTTGTGTCCTTGCGAGCCCAGCCTTTGAGCGGGTCGCACGGTCCACCGTCACCGACGATGGCAGGAGGTCGCCCGCGCTACGGTTCGGAGATCCTCGGGTCATGGCCCTGCTCGGCGCCTTGTGCGTCGCCTTGAACTCCCTCGGCTTCACCAACCGGAGCCTGCGTGCCCAGGTGAGCCAGCTGCTGGGTGTTCCTCCCGACCGGTACACCGTCAATCAAATGAGCTACGACCTCGCGCGACTACGCCGTAAAGGCGTCATCGCACGGCGACCGAAGACCAACACCTACGACCTCACCCCCGAGGGACAACGCGTGGCGATCTTCTACACCAAGGTCCACGACCGACTCCTCGGCCCGCTGATCGCCGCCGATGCTCCGCCAGCGCCTATCGAGGTCCGTCGCGCCCTGGCCACCATCGATCATCACGTCACACAACGCATCGACCACGCGCGGCTCAACGCAGCCTGAAACTCAAGACAAACGTCAAAGTTCTAGGAACCTAGCTTCGCTAGGAACCTAGCTTCGCTAGTGCTTGGGTGAGCCGCACACTGTCTCCGCTGGTCTGGCAGACGTGGGCGTGGTGGAGCAGCCGGTCGACGGTGGCGGTGGCCAGCGTCTTGGGCATGAGCTCGAACCCAACCCCGCGGTTGGTGGTGAGCACGATGCTGGTCTTGAGGTAGCGCTGGGACACGACTTGGAACAGCGCGGAGGCGGCTTCGCCGGGCAGCGGCAGGTAGCCGAGCTCATCGATCTATGCAGATGTCCGCATAGTTGGACCTATGCCGAGCCCGCGACTATGCCGAGCCCTTCGCCACCGAGCTCGTAGCGGCCTGACCGGGGCTGGGCTCCTGGCTGTCCGAGCGTTGCAGTCCTCTGCAGAGTTACAGGCTCTCGAGGAAGGCCAGGAGCTTGTCCGGCGGGCGATAGCGGCCGGGTCGAGCAGTGGCCGGTGTGGTGAGCGCGAGCGCCTTCTCCTTGATGGTGATGTCGGCGTGGACGTAGGCGTCGGTGGACCGAACGCCGGCGTGGCCGAGCCAGAGCGAGATCACTGAGGTGTCGACGCCGGCCTGCAGGGCTCGCAGTGTGGACGCAGACTCCGGACGCGGACCTGCCGGGTGAACGTCGGATACGACCGGTCGTAACCCAGCCCAGTGACCTCGTCGAACAAGGTCACCGCCCACAGATGCGGGTCCTCCTTGAGGCGCTCGCGGACGTAGTCGACGAACGGCTCGAACAGATCCTCGCCGGCGGGCTTCCGGACGCCGGCAACCCGGTCGCCGTCGAGGTAGGCGCGGATGGTCTTACGGTCCCGGCCCAGGTGCCGGGCGATCGCAGAGATCGTCCAGCCCTGCCGGCGCAACGCGTGAGCGTCGATGTCTTCCTCCCGTGTCAACATGGAAAGCGAGGGCTCCTTCGATAGACGGCTGGTGGTCAGAGACCGCCATCTTCGAAGGAGCCCCCACCCGCTTCCGGTGGGGCCACAGGGTGGGGAAATTCAGTGAGCAGAACTGGGATGCGGTTCATGGAGGTCGCGGCCGCGACCGCGATCGAACGGCTTCTCGCAGAGCGGCTCGCGGTCAAGGACGTCATGCATCTGACCGGGCTCGACCAGGCGACGGTGCGTCGGCTGCGTCAACTCGAGACCGACGACGACGAGCCCGGGACCGAGTCTGTCACCAGCGGCGGAGTCGATACCACCGCCGAGGGTGCCGACGCCGAGGTGGCGTCATGGCGAGCCCGTCGACGGCAACGATCCATACAAGCGGCTCAAGACGGCCCTCAAGACCGATATCGACCCGGATGCCGGGGCCACGCTCGACGCCACCGACTCGCGCCCCTTCTCCAAGCCGGCTACCGGCAAGGTCGCGGCCAAGGTCATCAACGATCACGGCGACGAGGTAATGAAGCTTGAAGTGGAGTGATCGCAGCAGACGCATGCCACCCATCCCGGCACCTCCCGAGACAGGCTGCGCCAGCTGCACCGTCCTGCCCCACGCGATCACGAGGGCGGCGACCGTGCCCAGCTCCGGACTTGACCGGTGGCAAATCCCATCCCGCGACATAGGGACCCAGCCCGCTTGTCCGGTGACGCTCGTGCGTGACGGGTCAGTGGTTCACATCCACAACGAGCTGCGGTCTCATCGACGCGCCCGTGTCATCGGCGAACTCGTCGGTGATGCGGTCGACAAGCGGCTGCAGGAAAAGGCGTCCGAGCTGCCGCACCATGATGGTGACGACCTGCTCGCCGACGGTGTGCTTCGTCGAGGCGACGCCGGCCTCCCGCAGATCGTGGACCTGCTGGGCGGAGAGCTGGCTGAGCCGGCTGACCAAGTCGACTCGCCCTGCGCTCCCATCAAGGATAGCCCGCCGCAGGTAGTCGACGATCGCTTGGTTGGCCGAGAGCATGGCGGCGACAGCACGGTCGCGTGCCGCCGTGACCTGGCCGGGCGGGCAAGTGCCGAGCGGGACGGACGCGATCGTCTGGGCGAACTGCTCGACGATCGCGAGTTCGACGGCTTCGCGCAGTGCCTCCTTCGTCCCGTAGTGGTGGACGACGAGACCGACCGTCACGCCCGCCGCGGCCGCGACCGCGCGTAGCGAGGTGGCCTCGGCGCCATGCGCCGCGAAGAGATCCAGTGCGGCGTTCCGGATCCGTGCCTTCGCCGTGAGGTCGTCCGCGCGTAGAGCCGCACTGGGCTGTCGTCGCGTCATGTCTCCTCATCCTTCTTCTCGGTCTGCGTTCTCGGATCGGCACGAACGTACTAGTTACCTATTGCACGAACGTACTAGATGCTATACAACTGTACAAACAGGCGGCGGCCAAAGGAGCAGTAAGTGTTGAGAACGCCAGACGCGACCGCAGTCGCGGGCGTCGGGGTCGTTTCCCTGGCCGTGAACCTCCCCGGACCCTTGGCGGTCGCCCGCCTTGCCTCGATGGGGGCGTCAGTGACCAAGGTCGAGCCGCCCTCCGGAGACCCGCTCCAAGCGGTCGCACCGAGCTGGTACGAGGAGCTCGTCGCCGGTCAGGAGGTCGTCACGCTCGACCTCAAGAGCCCAGCCGGCCGATCAGCGCTGGAGACGCGGCTCGCGGTTGCCGATGTGCTGCTGACCGCGATGCGGCCCTCGGCGCTCACGCGGCTTGGGCTTGTGGATAGCGTCGAGCGGCATGGTCTCGTCCTGGTCGAGGTCGTCGGCTACGACGGAGAACGATCGGACGAGGCCGGGCATGACCTGACGTACCAGGCCGTCCAGGGCACGCTCATGCCGCCAACCATGCCCCTCGTGCCGTTTGTCGACGTGCTCGGAGCAGAGCGAGCGGTGACCGCGACACTGGCCGGGCTGCGGCGACGGACGTCAAGGAAGACGGCCGTACGCGAGCGGGTCGTGCTCGACGATGTGGCCTTCCACGCATCGGCCGCGGTGCGCCACGGCCTGACGCGTCCCGGTGACGTCCTAGGTGGGGGCCTGCCCACTTACAGCATCTACGCGACAGCCGACGGACACGTCGCCGTCGGCGCGATCGAACCGCACTTCGCCCGCCGTCTAGCCGACGCAGTCGGGCGTACGCGTGAGGAACTGATCGCCCGCTTCGGCACCGAGTCCAGCGCCCACTGGGAGTCGCTAGGCCGATCGCTCGACATTCCCCTCGTTGCCGTCCAAGACCCGCGTTCCGCTGTTCCTGACACGCCCGTCCCTTCCACAACCTCGGCTGATCCCCACCCCAACTAGGAGTCTCCGCCGTGCCCAGCCTCGCCCGAGTCCTCGCCCGAACTGCCAGCCGTGTTCCCCAACGGATCGCCGTCGAGTTCGGTCCGGATTCGATGACGTACGCCGAGCTCGACGCCAGCGTCAACCAGCTCGCGCGTGAGCTGACCGACCGGGGCCTGGCCAAGGGCGACCGTCTACTCCTGCTCTCGGGCAACAGCGGCGCCTTCGTCGTCGCGCTCTACGCCGGACTCCGTCTGGGCGCCATCGTCGTACCCGTCAACCCGCGGTCGGCGCCGCCCGAGATTGACCACTTCGTCACCGACTCGGGCGCCAGTCTGCTGCTCTTCGGTCCCGAGGTCCTCGAGAACATCCGGGGGCTGGCAGGCGGCGGGGGCCGCGCAGGTAGCATCCCCGCGCTCGCGCTGGGTCGCGCAACGGGTTTCGATGACGTGCTCGCAGCCGCGGCCGTCCAGTCCGCTGAGCCGATCGACGTCGAGGTCGCGGAGGACGACGACGCGCTCATCATCTACACCTCGGGCACGACCGGTCGACCCAAGGGCGCCCTCTTCGACCAGCACCGCATCCTGTGGGTCGGCATCAACACGGCGATTGGTTTAGGACTTCATGAGGGGGAGCGGATGTTGCACGTCGCTCCCCTGTATCACTCAGCGGCCCTCAACATGCTTCTCATCGGCGGGATGATGTATGGCGCGACGCACGTCATCCTGCCCCGCTTCGACCCGGAAACGGTGCTCGAGATGCTCGAGCGCGAGCGGATCACCCAGTTCTTCGGCGTCCCGACGATGTACACGTTCCTGCTGCGCACCCCGTCGATCGCGACACGCGACCTGTCGAGCCTGCGTGTCTGCTTGTACGGCGCTGCTCCGATGCCGGCGACGACGGCTGAGGCGCTCGTGGCGGCGCTGCCGGCCGCGTCGATCATCCAGGCATGCGGCCAGACCGAGGGCGGGCCGGGGGGCATCCTTCTGCAGCATGACGAGGTGCTCGCGCGACCGAGCGCGAGCGGTCGCAGCGCCATCGCCAACACCGAGGTGCGCATCGTCGACCTCGACGGCAACGACGTGGCGCCCGGCGGGGTCGGCGAGATGATCATGCGCGGCGAGACGATGATGAAGGGCTACTGGGGCAACCCCGAAGCGACGGCGGAGACCGTCCGAGACGGCTGGGTCCACACCGGCGACATCGCCAGCATCGACGAGGACGGATACATCACGCTGGTCGACCGGCTCAAGGACATGATCATCACCGGTGGCCGCAACGTCTATTCGGTCGAGGTCGAGAGCGCCCTGGCCGGTCACCCAGCGGTCGGGGACATCGCCATCGTCGCGCGACCGAACGAGGAGTACGGCGAGAGCGTCGTGGCCGTCGTGACCCCACGAGACGGTGCGACGCTCACCCTCGAGCAACTGTGCGAGTACGGCCAGCAGTACCTCAGCAGCTACAAACTGCCCCGCGAGCTCATCATCATCGACGAGATTCCCCGCAACGCCTCCGGCAAGCTCCTCAAGCACCAGATCCGGGCGAAACTCGATGCCTGACACCCCGAGCGACCTGGGCAATGGGTCCACCGCCAGGGCGCCGACGGCCACGTCGACCCTGCGCCTCACCGTGGACGGCCCCGTCGCCACGGCCGAGCTGACCCGGCCTGAGCGCCGCAACGCGCTGAGCCCTCACTCGGCGCAGGATCTGCTCACAGCTTTGGCCGACGTCGCGTGGGACGACGACGTTCGTGTCGTGGTGCTCACCGGCGCGGGGGGCAACTTCTGCGCCGGCGCCGACCTCATCGACCTCGACCCCGGCCGACTTGGCGAGGCCATGGTCGAGTTCAACAAGATCGTTCCTGCCCTGCGCGACTTGCCGCAGCCGGTCATCGCCAAGGTCCGTGGCGCCGCGGTCGGCGCCGGCTGCAACCTGGCCCTCGCCTGCGACTTCGTCGTCGCCGACGAGACGGCGCGGTTCACCCAGATCTTCGCCCGCCTCGGCCTGTCCATCGACCTCGGTGGCAGCTGGGTCCTGCCCCGGCTCGTCGGGCTGCGGCAGGCCCGAGAGTTGGCCCTCCTCGGGGACGACCTCGACGGGCCGACCGCCGCTCAGGTCGGACTCATCGCACGCTGCGTGCCATCGGACGAGCTCGATGACGCGGTCACCGCCCTGGCCCGACGCCTGGCCGGCTCCTCCCGCCCTGCTCAGGCACGCACCAAGCACCTCCTCGACGCCACGTGGACCGCGGCCCTCACCGAAGCGCTGGCCCGCGAAGCCGAAGCCCAGGTCGCCAACGTCTCGACGCCCGAGTTCCACCAAGCCCTGAACGCCTTCCGCACCCGCCACCAAGGAGCCCAACCATGACCCGTGAAGCAGTCATCGTCGACGCCGTCCGCACACCGGTCGGCAAGCGTGGCGGCCAGCTGCGCGACTGGCACCCCGTCGACCTGCTCGCGCACACCCTCGCCCACCTCGCCGAGCGCACCGGCCTCGACCCAGACCGCCTCTCCGACGTCACCGTCGGCTGCGCCCTCCAGCGCGGCGAGCAGAGCGGCAACGTCGCCCGCAACGCCCTGCTCGGTGCGGGCCTGCCCACCGCCGTGCCCGGCACGACCCTCGACCGACAGTGCGGGTCCGGCCAGCAGGCGGTCCACTTCGCAGCCCAAGCGATCAAGTCCGGCGAGTACGACTTCGCCATCGGCGCCGGCGTCGAGTCCATGAGCCGGGTCGACCTCGGTCCGCTCTTCGTCCCCGGCGGCGCCCAGGGCGACTGGTACGGCGAACGGGCCCTGGCGCGCTTTGACGGCAACCTGCCCGCCCAAGGTCCATCAGTCGAGCTCGTCGCCACGAAGTGGGGTTTCACCCGTGAGCAGCTCGACACCTTCAGCGTCCAGAGCCACCGCCGCGCCGCCGCAGCTACCGACGCCGGGCACTTCGCCTCCGCGCTCGTGCCCCTCGACGGCGCGGACAAAGACGGCTCCACCGGCCCGATGACCCGGGACGAGGGCATCCGGTTCGACATCGCCCCCGCGCGCGTCGCCGCCCTGCAGCCGGCATTCTCCCCGGACGGCGTCATCACCGCCGGCAACGCCTCGCAGATGAGCGACGGAGCGGCCGCCCTCCTGGTCGCCGAACGCGCCGCCGCTGAGGCGGCCGGACTGCGACCCCGGGCCAGGGTCGTCTCCATGGCCGTCGCCGCGGACGACCCGGTGCTTCAGTTCACCGCCATCATCCCAGCCAGTCAGAAGGCCCTGGATCAGGCCGGCCTGACCGTCGGCGACATCGACGTCGTCGAGGTCAACGAGGCCTTCTCGCCGGTCCCGCTGCTGTGGTGCGAGGAGTTCGGCTACCCGGAGGACCAGCTCAACGTCAACGGCGGATCCATCGCCATCGGCCACCCGCTCGGCTCGACCGGCGCGCGCCTGCTGACCCAGCTCGTCAACGAGCTCGAGCGCCGCGAGGCCCGCTACGGCCTGCTCACCATCTGCGAGGGCGGCGGCATGGCCAACGCCACGATCATCGAGCGCATCGCCTGAGGAGCAACGACATGGAGATCAGCAACTGCACCTTCCTCGTCACCGGAGGCGCATCCGGGCTCGGAGGCGCGACAACCGCCGCCCTACTCGAGCGAGGCGCGCACGTCGTCGTCGCCGACCGCGCCGGGACAGCGCCCGCCGACGCCGTCTTCGTCGAGACCGACGTCACCGACGCCGGCGCGGTGGCCCACGCGGTCGAAGTCGCCACCCACCAGCCGGGACCGCTCTCCGGGGTGGTCAACTGCGCGGGAATCGGCGTCGCCCAAAAGGTGCTCGGCAGGTCCGGGCCGCACCAACTCGAGGACTTCATGAAGGTCCTCGAGGTGAACCTCGCCGGTACGTTCAACGTGATCAGGCTCGCCGCCGCCGCGATGAGCGACGCCGAGCCTGGCCCGAGCGGCGAGCGTGGCGTCATTATCAACACCGCCTCGGCCGCCGCCTTCGACGGCCAGATCGGCCAAGCCGCCTACTCGGCCTCGAAGGGCGGAGTCGTCGCCATGACGCTCCCGATCGCCCGCGAGCTTGCGCGGTACGGGATCCGGGTGGCAACCATCGCGCCGGGACTGTTCCTCACCCCCATGACGGGCGTGCTGCCTGAAGCCGCCAGGGAGTCGTTGGGCCAGCAGGTGCCCTTCCCGGCGCGGCTCGGCGACCCGTCCGAGTACGCCGCCCTCGCAATCCACATCATCGAAAACCAGATGGTCAACGGCGAGGTGATCCGTCTCGACGGAGCCCTGCGCATGGCCGCCCGCTGAACAGGAGACCGTCATGACTTTCCCCTTCACCACCCGACCCCTCGTCACCGGCTACCCGTCGACCATGGGGGACGACGTCCAGCTCAACACCACCACGCTCATCCTGCACGCCGCACGCACGCATCCCGAGCGCGAGATCGTCTATCGCACCCCGGAAGGGGGCTGGGACCGCTACACTTACGCGGCGGCATACGAGCGCGTGATCCGGGGCGCAAACGCGCTGCGCGCTCTTGGCGTCGAGCCCGGGGACCGTGTCGGCGTCCTCGACTGGAACAGCCGCCGCCACTACGAGCTCTACTGGGCCATCCCGGGCCTTGCCGCCGTGTTGGTCCAGCTCAACCTCCGCCTCGGGCCAGAGGACCTGTCATTCGTGATCGACGACAGCGGCACGTCGGTCATCTGCGTCGACGAGACGCTCCTGCCGGTCGCCGAGGCCGTTGCCCACCTGCTGCCCGGAGTGCGTGCATGGGTCGTGATGACCGATAAGCCGCTCTCACAGGTCGAGACCAGCCTGCCCAACCTGCACCACTACGAGGATCTCGTCGCCGCGGCCAGCCCGGACCTGGTCTGGCCGGAGATCGACGAGCGCTCCGCGTACAGCGCGTGCTACACGACCGGCACGACCGGCCGACCCAAGGGCGTCTACTACTCCCATCGGGCGATCTACCTGCACTCGTACGGCATCGCCACGAACATCGGGATGGTCCTCGACGACTGCACCATGCTCATCACTCCGATGTTCCACGGCCAGGCGTGGGGCCTTTCCCAGGCAGCGACGCTGATGGCCAACAAGATCGTCCTACCCGGCCGCTATATGGCCGAGGACACCAAACCGCTGACCGACGCGATCATCGCCGAAGGCGTCACCGTCACCAACGGCGCACCTGCAATCTTCCTGCCGATGTTGCATTACATCGAGAGCCTCGACGAGAAGCCGGACCTGTCCCGGCTGCGGATGATGTCTGGAGCCACCGAGCCGCCGCTGACGATGATGCGCGGCTTCCGAGACCTGACCGGCGCCGAGATCGTCCACGCCTACGGCGCGACCGAGACCACCCCGCTCGTGACGATGAACCGCTACAAGCCGAGCGTGCGCGAACGCCTGAGCGAGGACGAGCTCTTCGAGCTCAAGCGCAAACAGGGTCTGCCCGTCACGGGCGTCGACGTCCGGCTCATCGACGGCGTCGGCAACGACGTCGCATGGGATGGCGTCACCCAGGGGGAGATCTGCATGCGAGGCCCGTGGGTCACCAGGACCTACCACAACATGCCAGAGGACGACCGAGCCGGCCGGTTCCACGACGGCTACTGGCGAAGCGGCGACGTCGGGACGATCGACGCGGATGGCTACCTGAAGGTGACCGACCGGGTCAAGGACGTCATCAAGAGCGGCGGTGAATGGATCTCCTCGATCGACATGGAGAACCTGCTCCTCAGCCACCCGGCCGTCGCCGAAGCCGCGGTCGTGGGACTGGCACACCCGAAGTGGCAGGAGCGGCCCTTCGTCCTCATCGTCCCCAAGCCCGGGCAGGAGATCACCCTCGAGCAGGTCCGCAGCCACCTGTCTAGCGCATTCGCCGCGTGGCAGCTGCCCGATGCCATCGAGATCGTCGCCGAGATCCCCCGTACGAGCGTCGGCAAGTTCGACAAGAAGCAGATCCGCGCGGCATACGCCGCCGCCTACGGGGGTGAGCAGGCCGATGCCTGAGCAGCTCGTGTCCGCCGAAGCCCACGGCACGACCCTGGTTCTCACCCTTGACCGGCCCGCCGCCCTCAACGCGTTGAGCCGCACACTCGTCGACCACCTCGCTGACCGCCTCGAGGAGGCCGCCGCCGACAACGCCGTCCGCGCGGTCGTCCTGTCCGGATCGGACAAGGCATTCTGCGCTGGCGCCGACATCGGCGAGATCCCCGGCATGGTCGCCGCCTCCCCGCTCGACGCGCTTCCGTTCGACCGGCTCTTCGAGACCGTGGCCTCCCTGCCAGTCCCGACGATCGCCGCGGTCCGCGGCCTCGCCTTCGGCGGCGGCTGCGAGCTCGTCCTCGCCTGCGACACCGCCGTCGCAGGGCGCTCGGCCCGCTTCGCCGTCCCCGAGGTCAAGCTTGGGGTGATCCCCGGCGCCGGCGGAACCCAGCGCCTGGTCCACGCCATCGGCAAGGCCAAGGCCATGCGGATGCTCCTCACCGGCGCGCCAGTCGACGCCGAATGGGCCTACACGGCAGGCCTCGTCGCCGACCTCGTCGACGACGGCCAGGTACTCGACCGCGCGCTCGAGCTCGCCGCCCAGATCGCCGCCAACGCTCCCCGAGCCGTGGCGTATGCCGCTGACTCGGCCCGGCGGGTCCACGACCTGCCGCTTCAACAAGGACTCGCCCACGAACGGCGCAACTTCCTCCTCGCGCTCGGCACGTCCGACGCTGCGGAAGGGATCGGCGCTTTCACCGACCGACGCACGCCCGCCTTCACCGGCAGATAAGGACGACCCGATGATCCTGGACGACTACCGGTCCCCCTGGCTGACCGAGGACCTCGACGACCTGCAGCAGCTCGCCCGCACCTTCCTCGACAAGGAGGTCGTGCCGAACCAAGCCCGGTGGGCCGAGCAGCACATGGTCGACCGCGACTTCTGGCGCGCGGCCGGACGCGCCGGTCTGCTGTGCATCAGCATCCCCGAGGAGTACGGCGGCGGCGGCGCCACCTTCGCACACGAAGCGGTCATCGCGGCCGAGCAGGCGCACGTCGCCGACGACGCCTGGGCCAACAGCGTGCACAGCACCATCGTCGCGCACTACATCAACGCCTTCGGCACGCAGGAGCAGAAGCTGCGCTGGCTACCCGGCATGGCCTCCGGTGAACTCGTCGCTGCGATCGCGATGACCGAACCGACCACTGGCTCGGACCTGCAACGGGTCCGCACCCGCGCCGTACGCGACGGCGACGACTACATCATCAACGGCTCCAAGACATTCATCTCCAACGGAACCCACTGCGACGTGCTCATCATCGTGGCCCGCACCAGCGACGAGCCAGGCGGCCGAGGCCTGTCCCTCATCGTCGCCGACACGCAGGACCTGCCGGGCTTCGAGCGCGGCCGGGTGCTCGAGAAGATCGGCATGCACGGCCAGGACACCCGAGAACTGGCGTTCGTCGACATGCGCATCCCTGCCGTCAATCTCCTCGGGGGCGTCGAGGGCCACGCCTTCCAGCAGCTCATGGAGCAGCTGCCCCAGGAACGGCTCATCATCGCCGTCACGGCGGCAGCCACGGCTGAGACGGCTGTAAGGCACGCGATCGCCTACGCGAAAGAGCGAGAGGCCTTCGGGGAGACGCTCCTGTCGTTCCAGAACACCCGATTCGTCCTTGCCGAGTGCGCTGCTGACGCCCTCGCCGCGCGCACCCTCGTCGACAGCTGCATCACTCGGCACGTCGCCGGCGAACTGGACGCGGCCGGTGCCTCCCTCGCGAAGTTCTGGTGCACCGACATACAGAACAAGGTGGTCGATCGCTGCCTGCAGGTCTTCGGCGGCTACGGCTACATGATGGAATACCCGATCGCCCGGATGTTCGCCGCCGCCCGCGTCCAGAAGATCTACGGGGGAACGAACGAGATCATGAAGGAACTGGTGGCCAGAGCCCTATGACGTGCTCCGACGTTGAGACAACGCACCCGTGCTCCTGCCCGCTGAGGACATGCCCGTCGGGCAAGACATCGACTGCGGCCCCTATCAGGTCACGGAGAACGAGGTCGTCGAGTTCGCCTCGGCCCGGGCCCCGCAGTACGTCCACGTCGATCGCGATCTCGCCGCGCACAGCGACGTCCGCGCACTGGATCGCCAGCGGTCTGCACACGGCCCGGATCATCCAAAGGGTTCGCAGCGACCGGCGTGTACCAGCGGCACGGCCTCGTCGCGGGCGAGGACATCCACGACATACGCTTCCTTCGCCGCAGCGCGCCGGTGACGTGGTGACGTGGTCGATCGTCGTCCAGCCCGTCGTGACGGTTCGGACGGGGTCCATGACATGACGACGCCAACGACACCGACCCACCGGGCGATCTCGGCCGACTCCGGCACGCACTGGACCGCGGAGGGCGCGTGGCAGGTCGCTGAGGGCATCCACCGAATCCCGCTGCCGCTGCCGATGGACGGCCTGCGGGCGGTCAACGTCTACGTCATCGACACCGATTCCGGCCCCATCCTCGTCGACGGCGGCTGGGCGATTCCCGAGGCCCGCGAACTGCTGGACCGCTGCCTGCGCTCGCTCGGCTACGGCTTCGGCGACATCGATCGGTTCCTCGTCACCCACATTCACCGCGACCACTTCACGATGGCCTCGGTTCTCGGCCGGGAGTACGGCGCCGAGGTCATACTCGGCGAGCCGGAGCGGCCCGCGCTGGAGCTGCTGCTCACTCCCGACACCAAGCGCAACCCGTTCCACGACGTCCTGGTCACCGCCGGAGCGCGTGACGTCGCCGAGGCCTGGGTTGAGGCCGGCCCAGGCGAGATGCCGGACTTGTCGATCTGGGCGCTCCCGGACAACTGGCTCGAGGGAGACCTCACGGTCGACCTGGGCACGCGGGTGCTGGACGCCGTACACACGCCCGGCCACACTCCCGGCCACTACGTGTTCGCCGAACAGGCGGCGGGCCTGCTCTTCGCCGGCGACCACGTGCTGCCGACGATCACACCGTCGATCGGTCTCACCGTGCCGCCCGCTGATGAGCCGCTCAGGGACTTCCTCACCTCGCTGGCCAAGGTACGCGCCTTGCCCGACCTCCAGCTCCTGCCTGCCCACGGGCCGATCGCGCCGTCGACCCACGCACGGGTAGACGAGCTGCTCATACACCACGAGCAGCGGCTCGAGCTCAGCCTCGCTGCCCTCGCCCGTGGTCCGTCGACCGCGAAGGGCGTCGCGACCCACCTCGGCTGGACCCGCCACGAGCACCCGTGGGACCAGCTCGACATCTTCAACCAAGGCATGGCCGCGATGGAGACTAAGGCCCACCTCGACCTCCTCGTCGCCCGCGGCCAGGCCACCGCCACCCCAACCTCCGGCGGGGTCGTCTACACCGTCAGCCCTCGCCGACCAGTTTCCATGGGCTTCCCCTCGTAGCGTGGAGCATCGCCACAAACGATGAGCCATGGCCAGGTACCGAAGTTCGACGAACTTCGAGCAGGGCGCGGTCCGGCTGGTGCTCGGAACCAGGAAACCGATCGCGCAGGTGGCCCGGGAGTTGGGGATCATCGAGGGACGTTGGGGACCTGGGTGACCAAGGCCCAGCCGGGGAGGTCACGCGAGAACGCGCCGTTGAGCGAGTCCGAGCGCGCGGAGATGCAGCGCCTGCGCAGGGAGATCATCGAGCTTCGGCCAGCGTGATGTGCCCAAGCGCTTGGTGGCCCACTGGGTGCACGAGGCGATGTGCTGGTATCCGTGGCCGGATCTATCGCCGCCCAGAGGGCGAACCACGGCGTGCTGCCGTCGGCGACTACGCGTCGGGCGTTTCTGGGCGTTCGCAGGGAAGGTTCTACGAGTGGCGCGACGGCGACCGTTCGGCGCAGGAGAGAACACCGTCGCGGCGATGATGCCCGAGCTCGGGCTGGCCGCCGGGCGTCGGCGGACCACTCGTCAGCGTCGGAATCGGTGGCGGGCACCAAACCTGGAGCGGTCGGGACTTCGGCACCGATCGGCTCAACCACAAGAGGTACGGCGACGGCACGGAGATCCCCACCGACCTGGGCAAGCTCTACCCGTCCGGGCACAGCTGGCTCAGGCACCGTCTTGGTCGATTGCCGGAAGGGGACCCGACAGCATCACCAGCACTTGGTGGGCCAGGTCCTCGGGCGTGGTCGATCCCAGTGGGTCGTACCACCGGAAAAGGCTGGTGAGCATGGTCAGGGTTAGGTTTGCCAGGACCGTGCCATCCGCTTTCGGCTCGAGTCTCTCGCTCTTGCGGTAATCATCCAGGAGCTCGGCGAAATCGCGGGTAACGGTGTGGGACCAGGATCGGAAGGACTGGAGCGCCAGCTCCGACAACTCCGGTTGCTCACCCCAGACGGTGGCGTAGAAGACGCGTTTGCTGGACGCTGACTCGATGTGGAGCTTGACGACCGCCCGAATCTTCTCGCGGGGCGAGAGGTTGCTGGTGAGCAGGTCCTGCAACTTCTCGCTGAGCTCCTCCGTGACGTGCGCCACCATCTGGTCCAGGAGCCACAGCTTGCTCTCGATGTACTTGTAGATCGTCGGACGGGAGATCCCGGCCTCGAGGCAGATGTCGTCGATGGTCGAGCTTCGGTAGCCCTTGGTCTGGAACACGCGAGCGGCGGCTTCAATGATGTCAGCCGTGGTCGTCGCCCGTTGCCTGGCCACACGTGCTCCCTCCGGATCCGGACGGCTGCAGGCTACTCCACCGGTGTCTCGAGGCCCGTGCGGTGCTGACATAGCTCTCGAGGCGCAGAGTGAGGACCGTCTTGCCGTGCTGATTCTCCAGGCGGCCCTCCACCTCGAGCTTCGCCATGCCGTTGCGCGGGGGACAGGCGCCGTTGACACGGACCCAGCCGGTCAGGACGTCCCCAGGGAAGACCGGCCGCGGCAGCACCATCTCGCGGATCGCACGTCCCGCGACGACGGCCCAGGAGGAGTACGCCGCGTCGACGGCGAGCCGCTGGAACACTGCAAAAGTGTGGAGCCCGCTGGCGATCACACCGCCGAAAGGACCCCCGTCGCCGACGTGGATTGGAAGCGGGTCCCACCGCTGCGCGAAGGCGCGGATCTCCGACTCGGTCATGGTGACGGGGCCGAGCGAACTCAGTACGCCGACCCGCGCGGCGAGGTCTTCGGCGTACAGCAGACCGTCCTGGATCGGAGCTGGACCTGCACTGCTCATCGACGTGGGCACCTTTCTCGAACGAGGTCGTACTCGACCTTGACGTACGTGAAGACTTGCCTAGACTAACTGATGAGTTAATCCGGCGGAAGGCGTCAACATGGCTCACTCAGCCCCCACCATCCCGGCCGCCTCGCGCGGAGCGACGTATAGCGACCTCATCGTCGAGGCGTTTGAGCGCTTCGCGGACAACGAGGCGTTCGTGCTCGGCGAACAGCGCATGACGTTCGCCGAAGCGGCCGACTCCATGAGTCGCATACAGCAGCTGCTCGTCGACCGCGGAATTTCCCATGGGTCTGGCGTGGGGGCGCTCAGTGTCAACATCCCCGAGGTCTGGCTGACCCAGGCGGCGACCTACCTCATCGGCGGCCACTACACCGGCCTCCACCCGATGGGGTCCGTCGAGGATCACGTCTGGATCTGCGACGACGCCGAGATCGAGGTCCTCATCGTCCATCCGACATTCGCGGAGGTGGGAGCCGCTGTCGCCGAACGCTCCAAGACGGTGAAGCACCTGCTCGTGTTCGGTGAGTCCGACGCTGGGCAGGACCTGTTCGAGCTGATCGAGGGCTACGACCCGAAGCCGCTCGAGCCGGGCCCGGCCGGCCAGGAGGACCTCGCCTGGCTGCAGTACACGGGCGGGACCACCGGCACGCCGAAGGGCGTCATGCTCTCGCACCGAGCGATGGCCGAGCAGTGCAAGGCGGTGCTGACGAGCTGGCAACTCCCCGCCAAGCCCCGCTACCTGGTCGCACCGCCGATCACGCATGCCGGGGTGCTGCCGCTCTTCCCAACCCTGGCCCGCGGCGGCACGGTCATCTTGCTTCAAGGCTTCGAGCCGAAGTCCTTCGTGCAGGCGATTGAGAAGGAGCAGGCCAACTGCACCTTCGCGGTGCCGACAATGATCAACGCCCTGCTCGACCACACCACATCGGAGGACGCGGACCTGAGCTCGCTCGAGACCTTCGTTTATGGCGCAGCACCGATTTCGCCCTCCCGGCTCACCCAGGCCCTGAACCGGTTCGGGCAGAAGTTCGTCCAGTGCTATGGTCAGACTGAGTGCGTCGGCGTTACGACGAGCCTCCTACGTGAGGAGCACGACCCGGTTGGGCGTCCGGACCTGCTCAGTTCGTGCGGGCGTCCGGTCATCGGCACCACGGTGACGATCGTCGACGAAGCCGACCAGCCGGTCCCTGATGGGATTCCCGGTGAGCTCTGTGTCCGCTCGCCAGTCATCATGTCCGGCTACTGGAACCGGCCCGACTTGACCGAGGAGACTCTGCGCAATGGGTGGCTGCATACCGGGGACATGGCGATGCGTGACGAGCAGGGCTATCTCCACATCGTGGACCGCAAGAAGGACATGGTGATCTCAGGCGGGTTCAACGTCTATCCGAAGGAAGTCGAGGACGTGATCGCGGCGCATCCCGACGTCGCCGCGGTGGCGGTCGTAGGCATGCCGGACGACAAGTGGGGCGAGGCGGTCACCGCGTTCGTTGTCCCCCACGAGGGAGCCGCCATCGACAAGGCCGTGCTCAAGCGGCTCGTGCGCGACGCGAAGGGCGCGCACCAGGCGCCTAAGGAGATCCACCTCGTCGACGCGCTGCCCGCCACCCTCGTCGGGAAGATCGACAAGAAGCGTCTGCGCGCCATGGGTGCAGAGATCGGCGCCGAGGGTGGGGATCGATGAGCGCAGTGACGCAAGCCGCCGTCACTCGTATCGACAAGGGCCCCGTGGCCTGGTTGTCGCTCAACCGGGCCGAAGCGATGAACGCCCTTAGCGAGCGCGTGCTCGATGCACTTGCCGCCCATCTGGCTGACATCGAGGACGAGCGGGACGTGCGTGTCGTGGTCGTCACGGCGACGGGCCGTGCCTTCTGCGCCGGCGCAGATCTCAAGGAGGTGCTGGGCCCGGACGGCAAGGTGGATCCCGCTCGACTGCTCGCCTTCGAGAAGGGGGCGGCCGAGACCTTCGCCATGCTCGCCTCGCTGCCGAAGCCAGTCATCGCTGCGCTGAACGGGATCACGATGGCGGGTGGACTGGAGCTTGCGCTGCACTGCGATCTAGTCGTCGCCTCGGCCGACGCGCGCCTCGGCGACGGCCACATCAACTACGGCCTCCTCCCCGGCGCCGGCGGCGCAGCCCGGCTGCCACGGGTGGTCGGCCCCACCCGCGCCAAGTACCTCGCCTTCACCGGTGAGCTGGTCACTGCGAAGGAGGCGCAGGCGATGGGCCTGGTCAACGAGGTCGTCCCGGCCGACCAGCTTGTGACGCGAGCCGAAGAGCTTGCCACGACGATCGCGCGGCGCAGCCCGAGCGCGTTGCGCCTGTTCAAGCAGGCGATCGACGACGGCCTCGACCAGCCGCTCGCCAGCGCCTTGCGGCTCGAGCGACTCGTCACCGCCGAGCACCTGCACAGCGGTGACGTCGACGAGGGGCTCAGAGCCTTCGCCGAGAAGCGTGCGCCGCTGTTCAAGACGACGTCGGGAGGCACCAGATGACGGACCATGACGAGCTCGCTGACTTCCGCGACAGCGTTCGCGCGTTTGCGCGCAAATCCTTCCTCGAGGGGTATCTCGAGCGCGCTCAGGGTGCCCCCTACCCGCGAGATACCCTTATGGACCTCGGAAGGAATGGACTACTCGGCCTTTGCGTCCCCGAGGAGCAGGGAGGTCAGGGATCGGACCTGCAAGCCCTCGGCATCGCCTGCGAAGAAGTCAGCTACGCCGACGCTGCCTGCGGCTACCAGGTGTTCGCCAACAACGTCACGGCCGACCTGCTGGTCAAGTCCGCTTCGGAAGAGGCAGTCCGCCGCTGGCTCGGACCGGTGATCGCAGGGGAAGCAGTCTGTGCCATCGCACTCACCGAGCCCGGGTCCGGGTCCGACGCCCAGGCGCTGAGCGCCAAGGCCGTTCCCGTGGACGGCGGCTGGGAGCTGTCGGGTGAGAAGACCTCGATCACCCAGGGGCCCGATGCAGACCTCGCGATCATCGTCGCGCGTCAGACCGACACGGGGCGCATCAGTGCGTTCGTCGTGCCCATGGACTCACCCGGCCTGTCCCGCCAGCGCTTCGCCGACCCTGGATTCCGGCCGGTCGGCCGCGGTTCGATCGCCATGGAGGGTGTCTTCGTTCCGCACTCGCACCAACTCGGTCAGGGCGGCGAGGGGTTCGCAATGATCATGAACGAGTTCGACCTGACGCGCACCCTCATCGCGTTCATGGTCGTCGGCATCGCCCAGCGGGCCATCGACCTGACCATCGAGCACGTCAAGACCCGCACGAGCTTCGGCAAGCCGCTGAGCCACTACCAGGGCGTGACCTTCCCGATCGCCGAACACCTGACGTACCTCACTGCCATCCGAGCCCTGGCCACGTCCACGCTCGAGGCACGCAGCAACGCAAGGCCGCACACCGTCGAGGCGGCAATGCTCAAGTGGTGGGCACCCCAGGTCGGCTTCCAGGCGGTGCAGGACTGCATCGTGCTCCACGGCCATGTCGGCTGGTCGGAGGAGTTGCCGCTGCAGGCGTTGCTGCGCGACGTGTCCGGCTTCCAAATCGGTGACGGCACGCCACAGATCCAGAAGCTCATCATCGCCCGGTCCGCCATCGGCCGCGAGGTCATGGGCCGATGACCCGGCACCGAGAACCACAACGCTCCCGGGAGAAGCCGTGAAGATAGAGAACGTCGTAGCCATCGTGACCGGTGGCGCCTCCGGCCTAGGTGAGGCCGCTGCCCGCCGCCTGCTCGAGCTCGGAGCCCGGGCAGTCGCCGCGTTCGACCTCAACGACGAACGCGGAGCCGCCCTCCGCGCCGAGTTGGGGGAGCGCTACCGCTACCACAAGGTCGACGTCAGCCAGCTCGACCAGGTCGAGATGGCCGTGGCGGCCGTCGAGTCCGAGCACAGTGCCGTCCAGGTCGTGGTGAACGCCGCCGCCGTCGCCGCCCCCGCCAAGCTCCTGTCCAGCCGCGGACCGCTGCCTATGGAGGTCTTCGACAAGGGGATCAAGGTGAACCTCTACGGCCCGATCCATGTGATGCGCAGCGTGGCCCCCGGCATGGCGGCCAGCGAGCCTACCGCCGGCGGGGAACGTGGTGTCATCATCAACGTCGCGTCCGGCGCGGCGTGGGAGGGCCAGATCGGGCAGATTGCCTACAGCGCCTCCAAAGCCGCCCTCGTCGGCCTGACGATGCCGCTGTTCCGTGAGCTCGCCCAGCACGGAATCCGTGTCATGACGGTAGCGCCCGGTGCCTTCGACACGCCGATCTACGACCAGGTCCCTCCCGCCCTGAAGGCGGAGCTCGCCGCCCAGTCGCTCTTCCCACGGCGCATGGGCGAGCCCGCGGAGTTCGCGATGTTGATCGAAGAGATCGTCCGAAACCCTATGCACAACGGCCGTTCGATCCGGCTGGACGCCGGGATGATCCTCCCGCCGAGCTGACCCGTCCTCCCATGGACCGCGACCTAGAACCAGGAGCATCGACGTGACCAACCCCGTTCCCCTGCGCGAAGGACTCTTCCGCGAGACAGCGGCAGGTCCGACCCTGCTCGCGAGCTGCTGCACCGCGTGCGGCCACACGTCGTATCCGCCCGCTCCTCGCTGCCTCGACTGCGGCAGCGAAGCGCAGGAGCCCGTGGAACTCGGCTCAGACGGCGAGCTGCTCTGCGCGACCGTCGTGCACATGGGCAACCACCGCTACCCACCTGGTTACACCGTCGGCTACGTGACCATGCCCCACGGCGTGAGGGTCTTCGCCCAACTCGCGATCTCCGCCGGCGAGGACCTTCCGGCGCCCGGCACACCGATGACGCTCGAGATCGTGCCGATGTGGCGTGAGCAGGAGCAGGACGTGCTCGCCTACCGCTTCGTCCCTGCGCCCGGAAAGGAATCCGCCCATGCGTGAGGTCTTCGTCCTCGGAGTGGGACAGAGTGACTTCGGCAAAATGCCCGAGCGCAGCATCGCCGACCTGGGAGGCCAGGCCGCCCGCGCCGCGATCGCCGACGCAGGCATCAACTCCGCCCAGATACAGGCCGTCTTCTCCTCCCGGGTCTACGACGCCATGATCACCAGCCAGACCATCATGAAGGACCTCGGCGTCACCCGCGTCGAGATGGTCAACGTCGAGAACGCGTGCGCGGGTGGATCGACAGCGATCCGCAGCCTCTATAAGGACATCGCCGCCGGCTTCGTCGACCTCGGCATCGCCATCGGTGTCGAGTCGATGACCACGAGTCCGATCGCCGGGAAGCTGATCCCGCCGGACAGGGACGACCTCGACGGTCAGCTCGGACTCAGCATGCCCGTACTGTTCGCGCTTCAGGCGCAACGTCTCATGGCGACCCACGGCGCGACACCTGAGGACTTCGCCCAGGTGTCGGTCAAGGCGCATGACTTCGGTGCCCTGAACCCGCGAGCGCAGTACCAGAAGCGCTTCACCGTCGAAGAAGTACTGGCCTCCCGGATGATCGCCGACCCCATCACGCTGCTCCAGTGCTGCCCCAACACCGACGGGGCTGCCGCCGTGGTCATGGCGTCCGCCGACGTGGCGAAGAAGTACGCCGAAGCACCGGTCCGCGTCGCTGGATCAGCGCTGGTCTCGGGCGACTACGATTTCCGGCGCTCCGACATCACGACCCTCGAGCTCGGTGCGCGGGCGGCGGCCCTCGCCTACGAGCAGGCCGGTGTGGCGCCCTCCGACGTGGACGTCGTCGAGTTGCACGACGCCTTCGCGAGCGAAGAGATCGTCCACTACGAGGACCTGGGGCTGTGCGCGCGCGGTGATGGCGTGGGTCTGCTCCGCTCCGGCGCCACCTCGTTAGGCGGGCGCATCCCCGTGAACCCGAGCGGTGGGCTGCTGTCCCTCGGCCACCCGCTGGCCGCATCCGGCGTCCGGGTCGTCTGCGACATCACCGACCAGCTGCGCGGGCGCAGCGGAGCCAGCCAGGTACCTGGCGCCAAGGTCGGCCTTGCCCAGATGCTGGGTGGCGCCGCCACCGGGCTGGACGCGGCAGCCGGCAGCGTCCACATCCTGACGGTCTAGCAGGTTGGAACGTAGTTCGCGAGTTGGAGGTCGTGTTATCTGCTCGATGCGTCTCGGCGGACGGTCGTGGGGATCCCTGTCGTGTGGGCACGACGACCGGGAGGCCGCCGCGTGCTCGGTCGGCTAGCGTGTCCTTCCCAGTTCTCGATGCATGGCTCAACTCAACTGGACACTGGCTGGTGCACCCCGGGGGACTGCCCCAGGTTTGGTTGACACCCAATCATGACGCGATTCAGGGTGTGAGAGTGGGCGGTGGCTGGCCTGGGGCTGGCTGGCAGGGTGATCCCCGGCTGGTTCTCCATCGTGATCGTGAGCCCGATTCAGGCTGACCCGACGGCTCGTGTCGTCGGTGTCCTGTCTGAGACCTGTCCGATCACGGTGGTGAACCGGCCGGCCAACCGGCCCACCATGTTGGCCTGATCAGAGGCCTGTCCCACACCTCGTTCGCGCGGGGTGTGGTGACCCATCGCAGTAGTGCCGCTTAGTTACTTCGCCCCGGGATGGTCCGGCCGGTTCGACCGGCGAACGACAGTCCATCTGGCAGGAGGAACACATCGCTCATGACCATCGTCGCAGACACCTACCGATTCGTCGTCGGGGTCGACACCCACGTCGCGACCCACCACTACGCAGTGGTTGACACCAACACCGGCGGCGTCGTGGGCGACGCCGAGTTCCCCACCCACGCCAAGGGCCTGTGGGCGCCGAGGTGTATCAGAATTGGGTGCGGGAAACGCCGGGTCCTCGCGTCAGGTTGGTGGCCGAGCTGCGGCTACGAAGAGATGTGCGCCGGGGCTGTCTCGCGCTCGAGAAGTACCTCGCCTAGTGCCCCGGATTTGAAGTTCGTTGGATAAGTCGTCCGAGCTTGCCGAGGATCTGTTCGGCGGTCTTGGTCCATACGAATGGTTTGGGGTTCTCGTTCCAGGCGGTGACCCATTTGCGGATGTCGGACTCGAGGGCTTGGACGCTGCGGTGATCGGAGCGTTGGAGTAGGTCGGCGGTGACGTAGCCGAAGAACCGTCCTATGTCGCTTAGCGTGGAGTTAACCCAGGCCAAGCCGGTCCAGATTCCCCTGCTGTGGTAGGGCTCTGACCGTCACCAAGCGTCGTCGCTGTCTCCACGCTAAGCCTCGATCCACCGATGGGCCGGGTCGGGATGAGTGATCGTGGCCGTCGTGGGATGAGGGCGCGGGAGCGCGACGATTCTCCGGACCGCGGTGTCCGGGTGTTCCACTCGTGTGCTCCGGTTGCGCAGCGGTTGGCTGCGGAGTGGTCAGGTGGTCGGTGCCGGCGGTGGTCCGCAGACCCGGGTGAAGAGCTCGGTCCAGGCGGTCTCCCACGGCCAGGCCGTGGGCAGGTGCAGGGTCACTCGTCGTGCGGAGCACGCGATCCGGGCCGGGACGGCGATGAGTTTGCGGCGGATCGTGGCGGTGGTGGCCTTGGCCAATCCCGGGCCGGTGATGGTCGCGGTTGCTCGGGTCAGATTGAACGCCATCACGGCCAGCACGAGCCAGGCGGCGTTGGCGGTGAACTTGCCCGAGGGCAGGTGCGCGAGTGCGGAGTTCTTCAGTTCAGAGTGGACCTGCTCGATGATCGCGTGACCGCGGTGGGTCTTGTCCGCTGCCACGGTATCGGCCACCTCATGGGCGGTGGTGGTGAAGAAGGCGTGGAAGCGCCAAGTGTCGAACAGGGTCTCCTGCCCGTCCTTCCCTGCCGGGTTGAGGTCGGGGATTCGTCGGACCACCAGTCGGCCGGTGACCTGCTCGGACGTCTTCTTCGAGGTGAAGGCAGTGAAGGGGATCTCGGCGACCTCGGCTCGAGAGACCCAGGTCTGGGCCTGTTCGTCGAACACGGCGTCGGTGTACTCGATCGGAGTCCAGGCGTCGTCACCGATCGTGGCGATGGTGGCTTTGACGCGCTTGTCGAGGCGGACAGTGACCGAGACGTCGGCTCCGCCCTTGATCGCGGCCCCGACAGTGGCCGATCCGTAGAACGCGCTGTCGGCTCGCACCAACGGCGTGGCCGAGGACAGTGAGCCGACGGTCTTCAATGCGTCGGCGACGAGTCTGGCCGCGCCCCGCGGAGAACCACATGATCCTTTCCGCAGCCGTTGGGCCACGACCACGGGCGCACTGTCCTTCGTGCTCACGGTGGCCAGGAGCGCGTTGAGGCCGCGGACCCCGGAGTAGCCGTAGCCCGACCCCTGCTTCGCATAGCCGTGGACCTCGACGATGGTGTCGTCGATGTCGAGCATCACCCGATCGCCATTCTCATCCGGCGCAGCGATCAGCGGTGCCTGGGCAGCCAGCCGGGTGACAGCCGGGTAAGGAACCTCGATGCCACCGCGTCGAGCTGACGGACGTGGCCGAAGGTGAACGAGCGCAGGAACGAACCCAGCGTCGAGGGCGCGTAGGCGCCTGCGAAGACCCGGCCCATCCCGCCATGGCGCAGCAGCGCCATGTCGTCGATTGAGTCGGCGCCGGCGACCATCCCCGCCACCAGCGAGGTGACCTTCAGCCCGGCGTTCGCACCCTTGTCGGTCGGCACACTCAGATGGGTCTGGGCCAGCTCGCCGAGCCCGGCCGAGCGGGCCAACGAGACGACCGGGACCAGGCCGGCCGACGACACGAGATTCGGATCGTCGAACACTGCCGAGGTCGCGGGGGACGTGTGGCAAAGTTGGTCGGGTAGCCCGAGCGCATTGCTGCGCCCGGGCCCCCTCAGAACCGGACGTGCGACTTTCACCGCATCCGGCTCAAGCAAGCCCCTGAGGGCGTCGGTTCTGTTGTCGCTGGACCGTTTGCCGTTGTCGTTGCTCACGTCGTCGGCAGTCGGCGTGCATGAGGCGCGTGGTCTGATCGTCGCCGTGGACTTCTCCCAGAACGACGCTGGTCTTGCGTAGCGCCGTCGTCAGGACACGGGTCCACTGCTCCCACTCGCGTGGGGACTGCGGTCCGTGGTCGGCGTGCAGCAGCAGCGTTCCGCAGCCGGGGCAGAGTCCCCGCTGCCGAAGCAGCAGGGACGCGGTGCGCCCGCCGAGTTGCGCATGCGCTTTGCGTCGCCGCGAGGCCCAGTACCAGTCAAGGGCGGGGTCGTCGACAGACGCTGTGCCCATGACCATCTTGTGGCGAACGATCTTTGTCCAGGCGAACTGCCGCAGGTAGATGCCGCTGTCGCGGTCACCGAAGACCCACCGGTCGTTCCTGGACTGGTTGAACGTGTCGAAGTACCGGTCAACGACCCAATGTTTCGACTTGTTCGGATGGGCACGCAGTGCCCACCGGTAGAGGCGTCCCCACAGGTAATGATCGATCGCGGAGAACACCTCTTTGGAAACCACTCCCCGGTAGTAGGCGGCCCAACCCCGAATGATCGGGTTGAGCCTACGGATCACCGCAATGGCGTTGCCCCCGTTCAGGGAGCGCACCTCCGCGGCGAGCCGTTCCCGGATTCGCCTCACCGCCGCCTGGCTGGGTTTGATCAGCAGCTTCCCGTCGTAGCGACGGACGTTGAACCCCAAGAAGTCGAAGCCCCGCTCAACGTGGACGATGTGTGTCTTGTCCTCGTTGAACGCGAGCCCCCTCGGGGCCAGTCACCCAGCCAGCCGGTGCCGGACCTGTTCTGCTTGGTCCAAGGTGTGACACATGACGACGAAGTCGTCGGCGTATCGCACCAGCACCGGTGAGTCCCTTGCCACGTGCGCGCCCAGAGGGTCGCGTCGTGTGTATCGGACCCCATGTCGCTGCCGGGTGAATCCTGACCCCCTGGTGCCGCTTGAGTTCTAGTCATCGTCGCAACACTCAGCCCATGGAGTGTGTCGAGATGGCTCGTCGAGGACGTAAGCGGAATCTGGAGAAGGAGCGGTTGTATTGGGACCTTCTGGCCTCGGGGTTGGGCACGGTCGAGCGGAAGATGTCAAGGCTGGTGAGACAGTCGGGTTCAGGCGGTCTGTATGAGGGCCGCCCTCGAGGGGTCGTTGATCCACGCCGCGGCGGGTAGCTTCGGTGCTTCTGGCCGGCTGCGGGTGAACCTCTCGGGGTTCGCGGCGTAGGCCTGGTCGAGGGTGACCTGGCGTTGGGCGCGGACCTCGACGGCTGTGCCGTAGTGGACCGATGCCGGGGTGTGCAACCCGATCCCGGAGTGACGGTGTTCGTGGTTGTAGGCGAAGAAGCTCTCGCAGAACGCCCTGGCGTCCTGCAGGGACCCGAAGTTGGTCGGGAAGACCGGGGCGTACTTCAGGGTCTTGAACGCCGCCTCGGAGTAGGGGTTGTCGTTGCTGACGTGGGGTCGGGAGTGGGACCGGTCGACGCCGAGGTCCAGCAGCAGCTGCGCGACGGGTTTCGAGGTCATCGACGTGCCGCGGTCGGCGTGGATCGCATCAGGGATCCCATGCACCCCCATTGCTTCCTCGAGCATCGTCTTGGCGATCTCGGAGTCCTCGCGGGCCTGGACGGTCCAGGCCACGATGTAGCGGGAGTAGATATCGATCACGACGTAGAGGTCGTAGTAGACCCCGCGGACCTGGGTGCGGAGCTTCGTGATGTCCCACGACCAAACCTGCCCTGATCTGGTGGCGAGGAGCTCGGGCTTCTTCCTGGGTGGGTGCGTGGCCTGACGGCGGCGTTCGCCGGCCAGGTGGTTAGCGCGTAGAACCCTGTGCATGGTGGACATCGAGCACAGGTAGGTCCCCTCATCGAGCAGGGTCGCCCAGGCCTGCGCGACGGCCTTGTCCGCGAACCTCGGCTCGGTCAACACCCCCAGGACCCGCTGGCGCTCAGCCTCGGACAGTGCGTTCGGCGGCGTCGGGCGCGGTGGGCGTACGGGTGCGGGTTCGGGCCCGAACGGCAACCCCGCACGCCGCTCGGCCTCCTTCACGGCGCGGTAGTGACTGGCCCTCGAGCGGCCCAGCAACGCACACGCCATGGCCAGGCTGGTCAACGCTGCGAGCTCGTCGACCAGCGCCACGATCACCTCTTCGACCGCCTCTCGTCCACCGGGTTCACCGGGTTTACCGGGCCGGCCAGGTCCGCGCTCTCGGAGAGCGTCTCCAAGAGCGCGTGTGCTTTTCCCATCAGGTCCAGCGCCGCCTTGTGCTTGGCGAGCTCGGCCTCAGCTTTCTCCGCTCGTGCTCGTAGTCGTTCGACCTCACGGTCACGTTCGCGCTCGCGCCGGTCGCGGGTCGCCGGCGCCAGACCGGCTGCGGCACCGGCCTGCGCGGCGCGACGCCACTCGATGATGTGAGAGGAGTACAGGCCTTCACGACGCAGGACGCTCCCGCGCACACCACGCTCAGCAGCCTCGTACTCCGCAAGAATCTGCGCCTTGTACTCGGCGGTGAACCTACGCCGCTTCGGTCGATCAGCCCTGGGTCCCATGACCCCATCATCGCTACCACTGCTGGCCACATCAGCCGTCGTCATCGTCATCGTGCTCGTTCTCGCTTCTCACCCCGTGCAAGGGAAGGAACTCAGAGGAGGTGTCTCACTCAACTCTGACGCACAGGGGTCGGCGGTGTTGAACGCTGCGAACAACGTGGTGGTGCCGTGGCGGACGTAGTCGTGGGTGCGGCGCTCGGGCATCCCGGGCATCATCGGGAGCGCCGGCTGAGATCGTTGCAAGGCCTGGACCTGCGACTTCTCGTCTGATGTGAAGTCCTCGGTTATGTGAAGGTGTCGGTGTTTGCGCTGGTGGGGGCCTCGGGCGGGGTTGGTTACTTCACATAACGCGGTCTCCTTGGTTGGTCATGTCATCCGACCGAGGAGTTGATCGTTGATGTCAGTTGTCACCGAGATGGCGGCTCAAGGTGCCGCATTCATGGAGGGGGCCGGCTACTCGCCTGGCTCTATACGGAACTACCGACGCATTTGGGGCCAGTTCGGGGAGTACTGCGCCGAGAGCGGGGTTCGGCATCCGGACCGGGAGGCTGCTGCACGGTTCTGCGCGGCCGTTGGTGCGGACCGCGCTGAGCAGTGGCAGGTGTTCTGCCGCCGGGCTGTGGGCTGCTTGTTCGATGTGGTCGAGACGGGCCGGTTCGAGTTGCGGGCCGGTCGCGGAAGGATCCCGGTGCCCGAGGTCTTCACAGCGGAGTTCGAGGCATACGCATCCTCACTGGCCGGACGTGGTCTGGCCGAAGCGACTGTGCGCGGCAAGACCGGGATGCTGCGCCGGTTCCTGACGTTCCTGGTCGGACTGGGGGTACGGCAGGTGGCGGCGCTCAGCGTGCTGGACGTGTCCGCCTACGTTGGTTCGCTTGCGCCGATGGCCGCCTCCAGTCGCGCTGGCCAGTTGTACTTCCTACGTGAGTACCTGCGGTTCGCGGTCTGCGAGCACGGCGCCGATCCTGCCCTGGGCGCCATGTTTCCGGTGATCGTCACCGACAGGGACGCGGTGCTGCCCTCGGTCTACCGGCCGGGCGAGGTTGCCGGGGCGCTGGCCGAGGCCGGCAACCGGTCCGGGTCGAGCCTGCGGGACCGGGCGGTCATGCTGCTCGCCTCGCTGCTCGGGCTGCGCTCGGGGGACATCAAGGGACTGCGGTTCGACCAGATCGACTGGGCGAACCGGCGACTGTCCTTGGTCCAGCACAAGACTGGTCGACGCCTCGACCTGCCACTTCCTGATGAGTGCGCGCTGTCGATCATCGACTACTGGAAGAACGAGCGGTCAGGAGTCGAGGACCCGCACGTATTCTTGCGCCACAGGGCACCTCTGCAGCCGCCCGCGGTGGGCAACCACTTCCACCAGGTTGTGACCGGGTGCTTCGCCCGGGCAGGGATCGAGACATCCGAGCGGCACCGGGGACTGCATGCCCTACGGCATTCTGCGGCGGTCGGGATGCTCGAGTCTGGGACTGCCTATCCAGTGATCGGTGCGGTGCTGGGACACACCGACGCGAACACCACCCGCAGGTATCTGCGGGTAGACGTCGCTCACCTGCGCCCGTTGGCGCTGGAGGTGCCCGATGCCCGCTGAAATCATCCTCGACGGGGCGTTCCCGGAGCTGTTCAACGAGTACGTCGACTACAAGCGGAACCTCGGCTACGTCTACCCCGACAGTCGGCTCTACCTGGTCCGGCGTCTGTCGAGGTTCCTGGCCGGGCGGGCCACCGACGAGCGGGGGCTGACCAGGGACGCGGCCGAGGAGTTCGCCCGGCCCCGCGACGGCGAGTCCGCCGGCTCCGCCGCTGGCAGGCGGGGGATCGCCCGCCAGTTCGCCCTGTTCCTGCGATGGAAGGGAATCGAGGCATGGGTGCTGCCAGAACTCTCGCAGCCGCGCCGAGCCCGCTCGTTCGCTCCCCGGATCGTCACCGCCGAGGAGATGGCCCGGGTGATCGCGTGCGCCGACGCCCGTCCTGTGTCGCGGTGCGGGCCGCAGACGCAGCCGGTGTACGCGATGCTGGTCCGCCTGCTGTGGTGCTGCGGGCTGCGGATCGGGGAGGCAGTGTCCTTGCGGGTCGGTGACGTGGACCTGGCCCAGGGGGTGATCACCGTCCGCAAGGCCAAGCACAACCGGACCCGACTGGTGCCGATGTCGCAGTCCTTGGGGTCCTTCGCCCACCACTACGCGGTCGCTGTCGGCCTTGTCCTCGAGGATCCCGAGGCGTGGTTCTTCCCGTCCCCGCGGGGCGGGGGCTACCACCCCTGCTCAGCCACCGCGCACATTCAGCGGCTGATGCTCGAAGCAGGTGTCACCACGGCCACCGGCCGCGCTCCTCGCACCCACGACCTACGCCATTCCTATGCGGTGGCCTGCCTGGCGAAGATGCAGGCCGACGGGGTCGACATCTACGCGGCGCTACCGTTGCTGGCAACCTACATGGGACACGCCGACATCGTCTCTGCGGAGTACTACCTGCGCCTCGATCCGTCGGCCTGGGCCGGCATCGAGCAGGCCATGGCCGACACCTACGCGGGCGTGTTCCCGCACGGGACGGTGTGAGATGGCCACCGCCCGCCCGTTCGCCGACACTCTGGCCCAGTTCCTCACCATCTACCTGCCCGTCACCCGTGCCTGCTCCCGACATACCGTCGTCGCCTACCGGGACGCGTTCACGCTGTTCCTACGGTTCATGGATCAGCAGCAGGCGACCCCGCCGGACAAGGTCTCCTTCGCCGACTTCACCGCGCCAAACGTGGCGGCCTTCCTTGGCTGGCTGCGCACCGACAGGCAATGCTCCGCGGCCACCGCCAACCAGCGGCTGGCCGCGTTGAAGTCGTTCTTCCGTTACGTCCAGTCCCAGGCCCCCGAGCAGGTCACACAAGCCCGGCAGGTCCTGGGCGTCAAAGCCGCTCAGGCTCCCGAACCGGCCATCGGCTACCTGCCCGCGGAAGCGGTCGGGTTGCTGCTGGAGCACGCCGCACGTCGTCGCGGAGCGCGGGACCTGGCGTTGCTGACGACGCTCTACGACACCGGTGCCAGAGTCCAAGAGGCCTGTGATCTATCGATCAGGGACCTTCACCTCGACAAACCCGCCAGCGTCACTCTGACCGGGAAGGGCCGCAAGTCCCGCATCGTGCCCCTGACGCCGCGGGCCGCGCAGATCCTCACCCAACACGTCGGCGCGCTTCCCCACGGCCCGTCCGGGTCCGGGCCCGTGTTCACCAATAGGGCCGGAGAACAGTTGGGGCGCGCCGGCGCCGCCTACATCCTGGCCCAATGCGCACGCACCGCGCACGACGAACGCCCCGAACTCGTGCCCGAGAAGGTCACCCCTCACATGCTGCGTCACTCAAAGGCGATGCACCTGCTGGAAAACGGAGTCAATCTGATCTACATCCGCGACATCCTCGGGCACGCCTCCATCGTCACCACCGAGGTCTACGCCAAAGCCAACCCGGAGATGAAGCGCCAAGCCATCGAAGCAGCTGCCGCGCACACCCTCGGACCCAGCCGTTATGACCAGGCCTCCCGGCAAGACCTGCTCACCTGGCTCCGTCAAGCAATCTGAACCTCGCTGTTATGCGAAGAGACCAGCCCAGCCCGAGGCCCCCACCAGCGCAAACACCGACACCTTCACATAACCGAGGACTTCACATCAGACGAGAAGTCCCAGATCCAGGCCCTCGACCGGACCGTGCCGATCCTGCCGATGCAGGAAGGTCGAATCGAGCGCCGCTCGCACGACTACTACCGCCACGGCACCTCGACGCTGTTCGCCGCGCTCGACATCGCCACCGGCCAGGTCACCGCCGCACTGAACCCAGATCCACCAGCCGCGGCGAGCGTCGTGAGTGTGGCGTAGAACGAGAATGCCCTCCTGAGCAGGGAGGATGTCGATTGCGACGCCGACTTCCAACCGCTCAAGAGGAGCACCTCGTAAGTGCAA
>NZ_JADHZD010000027.1 GCF_020102855.1 Nocardioides lacusdianchii | reverse complement strand
GCCGCCACCGGCGAACTCCTCCGCGAGCTCACCATCGACACCACCAAGGACTACCAACCCCGGAAATGACCAAGACCCGAACCCACTTCCGTGGGTTCGGGCCTTGCGGATGTCCTGAGACATCACATTGTAGCGGGGGCAGGATTTGAACCTGCGACCTCTGGACCTCCAGCGTGTGTGCGTTCCGCCGCTGGATCCTTTGACCGCACTTGCCGATGTGTGCTCTGACCTGCGCAGACGCGCAAAACCCAGCGCGCCGAATCCAGATCTTCTTGACGCTATGTGCTCAGATCAGACGGCTTGCGCTGACGTTTTCGGGACATAAGCGCGGCGTGGCTCGAATCGCAGTCGGACCCACTGGTGCGGCCGAACGGCGGTTGGTCGAGCGGCGGCCAAGTGGTGGTTGCCCGTCCAGGCACCTCGCAGCGCACACCATTACGAGGCGACGGCGCAGTAGTGGACGAAGTGCTTCATCTGGGTGCCTGCGGCCCCTACAGCTGCCAGGCCGCTCGCACCCTGGCGCGCAGCCCACCGCCGACGTCAACGGGACGATCACCGACGTCCCCCGGATGCAGGCGTCACTGCCGCCATGATGGACACCTGCGAACTCCCCGCCCTACAACCTCGACCCTTGCCTCACGTGTCTCGCACGATGATGTGACAGATCTTGGTGTCGGTGCAGTCAGCAGGATCAAGCCGGTCACTGCGGCTGATGAGCCCCTCAATCTCCGCTTCGAGCGCGGCGAGCTCGCGTTGCCGGGCCCGGATGCCTTCCCGCTTGGTCACGAGCAGGGATTGGACGTGCGAGCACGGGACGGCGCCGTCTCGACGCAGCTCGAGGATGCTGGCCACCTCGACCAGGGTGAGACCAGCCGCCTGGCCGCTGCGGATAAATGCGAGCCGGTTGAGGACCGAGGCGTCGTAGTCCCGGTAACCGTTGGGACCCCGCGGTGGCTGGGGAAGCAGGCCACGCCGCTCGTAGAAGCGGATGGTCTGTGCCGCTACGCCCGCCGCCTCGGCAGCCTCTCCAATGCGCATGGTCTCACTTTACGCTTGACCTTGCACCATGGATCAAGGTTTAACGTGACGGCTATGGACATCACGCTGCTCTACTTCGAGGACTGCCCGAATTGGAAGGTGGCGGACGAACGACTCCGCGTCGTTGCGTCGGAGCGCGGCGACGTCCGCTTGACTCGCCATCTTGTCGAGACTCCGGCGGAGGCCGAGCGCACCGGCTTCCACGGCTCCCCGAGCATCCAGGTCGACGGCGTCGACGTCTTCGCCGAGCCCGACTCCGAGGTCGGCCTGACCTGCCGCCGCTACCGCACGCCGGATGGATTCCAAGGCGCACCGACCCTCGAGCAACTACGGGCGGTCCTGGCCGATGCGTGACCGCATCACCACCATCGGCCCCATCGCGGCAACGGCCGACGCCATCGGCCTCTGCTGCGGCCTGCCGGTCCTGTTGTCGCTGGGGATCGCCGGCGCCATCGCCAGCTGGTCCCTGCAGAACTGGGTGCTGATCTGGGCTCGTGCTCGCCGCTGCCCGGATGGGCACGGTGGGTCCGAGGCCGGCGACGCAATCGTCCGAGCCATAGCCCGAGACCGACCGTGCACACGGACACCTCACCCGCACAGAACGCTGACAGCTCCACCGACCTGACAGTCAAGGAGAACACCGCATGAGCCAGCACTTCGACCTGATCGTGATCGGCGCCGGCATGGCCGGAGTCGCCGCCGCGAACAAGTGCGCAGCCCAAGGGTGGGAAGTGGCCATCGTCGACTCACTCCCTTACGGCGGCACGTGCGCCTTGCGGGGCTGCGATCCCAAGAAGATCCTGCGACGCGGCGCCGAGGTCATCGAGAGTGCCCGCCTGCTGAGCGGCAAGGGCATCAACAGCGACGGGTTGTCGATCAACTGGGCGGACTTGATGAAGCACAAACACGGCTTCACCGACCCGGTCCCCCAGAGCATGGAGGACGGCCTGACCCGCAGCGGCGTCACCACCCTGCACGGCCGGGCGAGGTTTACCGGTCCTCGCCAGCTCGAGATCGACGGCACCGTCTACGACGCCGACCGCCTCCTGGTCGCCACAGGTGCGCGACCACGTCCCCTGGAGTTCCCGGGCCACCAGCATCTGATCGACAGCACCGACTTCCTGGATCTCGAGGAACTGCCTTCTCGGATCCTGTTCGTCGGAGGCGGCTTCATCTCATTCGAGTTCGCCCACATAGCCGCACGCGCCGGCAGCGCAGCAACGATCATCGACCGCGGCGAGCGTCCATTGAAGGGCTTCGACCCCGACCTCGTCGAGCTCCTGGTCGACCACGGCCGGGAAGTCGGCATCGACCTGCGCCGACGCACCAGCGTCGTGAACCTGCACCAGTCCGACACCGGCTACCGAGTCGCACTCGAGCACGACGGCGCCCAGGAGACCATCGAGACCGACCTCGTCGTCCACGGCGCCGGCCGAGTCGCGGACCTGGCAGACCTCGGCCTCGACGCCGCCGGGGTCGAATGGGGCGAGCACGGCATCCACGTCGCCGACTACCTCCAAAGCACGACCAACCCGGCCGTCTGGGCCGCAGGCGACTCCGCTGACACCGCCGGGATGCCGCTCACACCGGTCGCGGTTTCGGAGGCCAAGGTCGCCGCCTCCAACATGATCAAGGGCACCACCACGACCCCGGACTACGCCGGCGTGCCCACGGCGGTCTTCACCATCCCTGAACTCACCCGCGTCGGCATGCTGGAATCCGAAGCCCGCCAGGAGGGCATCGATCTCGCCATCCGCTACTCCGACACCAGCGGCTGGTACTCCAACTACCGGATCGGCGCAACCACCGCTGCGACGAAGATCCTCATCGACCAGTCAACCGACCAGGTCGTCGGAGCCCACCTGCTAGGACACGAGTACGGGGAGCTGATCAACACTCTCGGCCTGGCCATCAAGGTCGGCCTCACCACCCGTCAACTGAAGTCCGCGACAGCCGCCTACCCCACCGTAGGGTCCGACTTGGGCTCAATGTTGTAGTTCCCTTGCACGCCACGCCGCCCTGTGGGCCACACCTCCAAGCGCCGTTCCGGTGGGTCCAGGCTTGTGACGCAATTCCTCAGCGCGTTGGCGGCCGCACGGTACGGCGGCTGGCTGACCGGAGTCACGACCTGGGTCGGGAGTTCCCAGGTCGAGCCGAAGGGCGGCGCGTTCGGGAGCTTCCGGCACGGGTATGCGGATGAGATCTCGACCTGTGTCGACTCCGCGCTTCACCATGAGGCCGGATTCGGATCTCCTCCGGCCCAATCGGAACACCGCCCCGGCAGATCCGGTGCTGATCCATCTCCCTGCGCCTTCGGATTGGAATGGTGACCTCGACCGTAACCGCCCCACGACCATGCACCAGCGGCTGCCTAAGATCGAGCTCATGCAGGATCTCCGAGCACCGACCGGGACACGCGGGCCGCGCTACGCGCTGGTCGCGGTTGCCGTCGCACTGTTCGGCCTTCTGTCGATGCACGGCTGGGGCTCCCACACCGGCGCTCACTCCGTGGGAGCCACATCCCAGAGCGCAATCGCCATGATCGCCGCGAGCGGCGCCATCAGCCATGACCACTCCGGGCCGGCTGCCAATGAGCCGGATACCCCCGAACCGATCGTCGCGGGCCACCCAGCGGGAATGAGCTCTGAGGAGCCCGTCGGCGAGAACGGTGCGGGGCTTCTTGGGCTCTGCCTAGCCGTGCTGGCCGGCCTCCTACTGCTGGGGATCGCCCTGCTGCTCGCACGTCGCGGCGTCCGCATCGCCCGCACCATGCTGCCCGCGTGGCAGCCCTTGCGGCTCATCGGGCGAGACCGTGACCCGCCAGGCCTCCGCATGCTCTGTGTGATCCGCTGCTGACAGGCGTCCGCCACGAGCGCCCGACCCGGGCGACTCGGGGCTTTCGCCTCCCCAGACACTGATCACACAGATGGAGAAACACTCATGCGCAAGTCGCTGATCACCGCCGTCGTGACGGCCTCGCTGTTCACCCTCACCGCCTGTGGCAACGAAGACGACACTGACACCGCTGGCGGGCACAACGACGCCGACGTCACCTTCGCCCAGGAGATGATCCCCCACCACCAGCAGGCCATCGAGATGGCCGACCTCGCCGAATCACGCGCTGAAAGCCAGGAGGTCAAGGACCTCGCCACCGACATCGAGGCAGCCCAAGGCCCCGAGATCGAGACTCTGACCGGCTGGCTGGAGTCCTGGGGCGAGGACGTCCCCGATGAGGGCATGTCGGGCATGGATCACGGCGACATGTCGTCCGACGACATGGGCGGAATGATGACCGAGGACGAGATGGCCGACCTCGAGGCGGCCTCCGGCGCGGAGTTCGACCAGATGTTCCTCACCATGATGATCGAGCACCACGAGGGTGCGATCGAGATGGCCAAGACCGAGCAGTCCGAGGGCGAGTTCCCCGATGCCGTCGACATGGCCAAGGAGATCGAGACGACACAGGCGGAGGAGATCCAGACAATGCAGGACCTGCTGAAGTCCTAATCTCGTCCCTGGTGCCGGGCAGGACAAAGCTAGTGCGCCTGCCCGGCACCCATCCTCACCTCGGAGCCGCCCTCATGTACCGACCCCACATCGCCCTCACAGGCATCCTCCTCGGCGCCGCGCTCCTCTCGGGCGGCTGCGCCAAGGACACCCCAGCGACAACACCGCCCGCCGATGAGGAAACGAGCGTCGGCCACATCCACGGTCTCGGCGTCGACCCGGCCGACGACAGCCTCTACGTCGCCACCCACTTCGGCCTGTTCCACGTCGACCAGAGCGGCCAGCCGAGCCGGGTTGCCGACCGGTATCAGGACACGATGGCGTTCACCGTCGTCGGCCCGGGCCACTTCCTCGGCAGCGGCCACCCGGACCTCCGCGAGGACCTGCCCGCTCACCTGGGCCTGATCGAGTCCACCGACGCCGGAGAGACGTGGACGGCCCTCGCCCTCCAGGGCGAGGCGGACTTCCACATCCTCGAACCCGCCGGCGACGTCCTCTACGCATACGACGCCACCTCTGCCCGCCTCCTGCGCACCGAGGACCGGAAGAACTTCGACGAGACATACCGAGGTCCGGTCATCAGCGTGGCGGCGGTCGATGACAACGACCTGCTGATCGCGACCAACGGCAAAGGCCAGCTCCTCAGCATCAACACCAGGTCCGGCGAGACCCGTGAGCTCGGCGGCCCGAGCATGATGTACCTCGACACCACTGCGGACGGGACCCTGGCCGGAATCGACGTCGACGGCGTCGTTCGGGTCAGCACCGACACCGGTCGAACCTGGCGCGAGGTCGGATCGATCGACGGCCAACCGGCCGCATTCACCATCAGCGCCCAGGGCTGGTTCGCCGCGACCGAAACGGCCGTCTACCGGTCCACCGATGACGGCGACACATGGACCCGCGTCCTGTGATCGTCCAGGGACGATGAGTAACCGCAGAGCCACGCATCGACGCGCGGGTTCCCATCGCGCGCCGCGGCGTGCCACGAGAGGGCTCACCGGCCTGGCGGTGCTGGCAACGACCGCCGCCGTGGCTGTGCCCGCCGCGTTCCTCATCCCCGGCGCAACGAACACCGGGGAGGCGGGCCGCCGCACTATAGTTGCGTCCCCGCCACCGTCCGCGCCGCACCCTGACCCGACTCTCAAGGGCGAGCGACCAGACGGTGAGGTCGCGGTCGGTCGAGATCGTGACCCAGATCCGAGTGGGCCCCCCACCCCCGCCACTCAAATTCCGGAACGCGGCCCCGGCACCTTCGAAGTCGCCGCCGCATCACTGCTCGGGCCGCAGGACGGGGTGACCTACCGGGTCGAGGTCGAGCAGGGCCTGCCCTTCAGCACCGTGGATGTGGCGCGGCTGGTCGAAGCCACCCTGTCTGATCAGCGCGGCTGGGCGACGCGACACACGCTCGTCCGCGTCGAAGGCCATGCCGACCTCCGCATCGTCCTGGCCACCCCGGAGACGGCCAATCAACTCTGTGCACCACTCGACACCGACGGACGGCTGTCCTGCCGCAACGGTGACGACGTCGTCCTCAACGCCTGGCGGTGGCAGTTCGGTGCAGACGGCTACGCCGGTGACCTTGTGGCATATCGACGCTACGTCATCAACCACGAGACGGGCCACGCCTTGGGCTATCCCCACGTCGGCTGTCCCGGACCTGGCGAGATCGCGCCAGTGATGCTGCAACAGACCAAGGGCCTGGAGGGCTGCAAACCAAACCCGTGGCCCGCCCGCGTGGACCTCGTCGGGCACTGATCCACCTTCTGGTCGGACCGGAGACGTGCGGGGGTCCATAGAGGAGCCTGGCCCTCACGGCCCCGAGCAGATGCTGAATCCCAACCCAAGGACCTTGGCGATGACACCCCTACTCATGCCCCGCGTGCTCCACAGCTCCCATCGAAGCCGTTGAATCCGACGAGGCGACCGGCTGAACCGGCAGCCGAAGGCGCTTCAGCAACAGCGCGTTGACCGCCACCAAGAAGCTGGACCCCGACATCGACAAAGCCGCGACCTCCGGCCTCAGCACCAAGCCGAAGGCGGGCTCGAACACGCCTGCCGCGATGGGGAGCGCGATCGCGTTGTAGCCCACCGCCCAGCCGAGGTTCTGGCGCATCTTGCGCAGCGTGCCCCGGCCGATCGTCAGCGCCACCGGCACGTCCAGCGGGTCGGACCGCATGAGGACGACGTCCGCGGCTTCGATCGCGACGTCAGTGCCCGCGCCGACTGCGATCCCGACGTCTGCCTGCACGAGCGAGGGCGAGTCGTTGACGCCGTCGCCCACCATTGCCACGGTGCGGCCCTGCGCCTGCAGCTGCTGAACCTGGTGCGCCTTGTCCTCGGGCAGCACCTCGGCGATGACGTCGTCGATTCCCAGTTCCTCGGCGATCCGCTCGGCAGTGGCGCGGTTGTCGCCGGTCAGCATGGCCACCCTGATGCCCGCCTGGTGGAGCGCCGCGATCGCGGCAGCCGAGGTCTCGCGGACCGCGTCGGCAATGCCGAGCACGGCGACGGCTCGACCGTCGACGGCGACGAAAACCGCCGTGCGGCCTCCGGAGGCGATCTCGTCGCGCCGCGCGCCGAGATCACCGATGGTGATGCCCCCCGACTCCATGAGGCGTCGGTTGCCGATAGCCACCTGGTGGCCGTCGACCTCGGCGAGGGCGCCGATGCCGGTGACGTTGCGGAACCCGGTGGCACGCAGGCGCGGGACATCGGTGGCGTCGACGTACCGCACGACGGCGTGGGCGAGCGGGTGCTCGGACTCGCGCTCGAGGGCGCCGGCGAGGGCCAGCACCCGGTCGTGATCGAAGTCGCCGACCACTACGTCGGTGACCTCGGGTTCGCCCTTGGTGAGAGTGCCGGTCTTGTCGAACACGACGGTGTCGATGCGCGCGGAGGACTCGATCGCGGTCGCGTTCTTGAACAGGATCCCGCGCTTCGCCCCGAGACCGGACCCCACCATGATCGCCGTCGGGGTGGCCAGGCCGAGGGCGTCGGGGCAGGTGATGACGACGACCGTGATGGCGAACAGCAGCGCGGTCTGCACGCTCGCGCCGGCCGCCAGCCAGACCAGGAAGGTCCCGACTCCTCCGACGAGGGCGACCAGGACCAGCCAGAACGCGGCCTTGTCGGCGAGCCGTTGTCCGGGAGCCTTGGAGTTCTGGGCCTGCTGCACCAGTGCGACGATCTGGGCCAGTGCGGTGTCGGCACCCACCTTCGTGGCGCGCACTCGAAGAGTGCCGCTGGCGTTGACAGTAGCGCCGATGACCTGGTCGCCGGGTGCCTTGTGCACCGGGAGGCTCTCGCCGGTGACCATGGACTCGTCGACCTCCGACTCGCCCTCTTCGACGGTGCCGTCGGTGGCGATCTTCGCCCCGGGCCGTATGAGGAGCAGGTCGTCGACCTGGACCTCAGAGGTGGGGACCTCGACGGGTTCGCCCTCGCGGAGCACGGTCGCCATCGGAGGGGCCAGGTCCAGCAAGGTGCGGATGGCGTCGTTGGCGCCGCCTCGTGCTCGCATCTCGAACCAGTGGCCGAGCAGCACGAATGCGGTGAGCATGACCGCGGCCTCGTAGAAGACCTCGCCGCCACCGGTGAGGGTGATTCCGAGGGAGTAGAGCCAGCCGGCGCCGACCGCTACGGCCACCAGCACCATCATGTCCAGGGTCCTGGCTCGGAGTGCTCGCCAGGCGCCGTCGAAGAAGATCCAGGCGGAGTAGAAGATGACCGGCAGCGACAGGATCAGGGCGAAAATGTCATCGCGCATCCCGAACGGGGCGGCCGCGTCGAAGCCGAGCATGTCGCGCCCCATCGGCGAGTACAGAGAGACGGGTACGGCGAGCAGCACGGCGACCAGGAACCGGTTGCGCATGTCGCGGACCATGTCGGCCATCGACATCGAGCCGTGTCCGCCGTGGCCCATCGCGTCGTGCGGTGACGAGACGGGCGATGCCGGGCCGGCGGGGCCGGCGTGTTTGTCGTGGCTGGCATGCGGGTCGTGCTCGCCATGCTCGCCATGCGCGGCCTGCTGAGCGTGGTCAGCGTGGTGGTCATGACCTGGTTCGAGCATCGGGTCGCACACGTGACTGGGGACAGACTGCCCGGCGCAGTGGAAGCCGCACTCCCGGACCCAGTCCCGCAGCTCGCTGATGCTGGTGCGGTTCGGGTCGTAGGTGACGGTGGCGGTCTGGGCGACCGGGTTGGCGTCGACGGAGAGCACGCCAAGCTGGCGTGACAGCACCGCCTCCGCGACGTTCTTGCTGGTCGCCCATTGAACGCCGGAAACCTCGAGGACGGCGGTGGCGGCGCCGTCACGGTGCGCGTCCGCGTCGTGGCGGCCGGCGGGGTGCTGGTGGGTGGTCATCGTCCTGCCTCCACCTTGGAAGGGTTGGTCCTGGTCGAGTCGTGCTCGAGGTGTGGCGCCTCGGTCGATTGCGTGGAGACGGCCTGGAACCGACGCAGCCGCAGGCTGTTGGACACCACGAACACCGAGGAGAACGCCATCGCGGCACCGGCGATCAGCGGGTTGAGCAAGCCCAGCGCGGCCAGAGGCAGCGCCGCGACGTTGTAGGCGAAGGCCCAGAACAGGTTGCCCTTGATCGTCCGCAAGGTGCGGCGGGACAACCGGATCGCATCGACGGCCGCGCGCAGGTCGCCGCGAACTAAGGTGAGGTCGGACGCCTCGATGGCCACGTCGGTGCCGGTGCCCATAGCGATGCCCAAGTCGGAGGTCGCCAGTGCGGCGGCGTCGTTGACGCCGTCCCCGACCATCGCCACCGTCCGGCCCTCACGCTGGAGACGTTCGACGACGGCGACCTTGTCGGCCGGAAGGACCTCGGCGATGACCTCGTCGATGCCCACCTCGGCGGCGACCGCGCGCGCGGCGCGTTCGTTGTCTCCGGTGAGCAGCACCGGCCTGAGTCCGAGCTCCTTGAGCTCGGCCACGGCCTGGGCACTGGTGGGCTTGATGGCGTCGGAGACGACCAGCACGCCGCGGGTTGCGCCGTCCCAGCCGGCGGCGATCACGGTCCGGCCTTCCTGCTCGGCCGCATCGACCACCTGTGCCAGGCGCGGGGCGAGGGGCTGGCTCCACTCCTGGGCGAGCCAGCCGGGCCGACCCGCCACGACCGCGTGGCCGTCGACCACCCCGGCGACGCCGAGGCCTTGGGTCGAGGTGAATCCCTCGACGTCAGGCAGCTGCGCGTCGAGGCGTTGGCTGGCGCCGGTGGCGATAGCTTGACCGATCGGGTGTTCCGAGGCGTTCTCGAGAGCGCCGACCAGCCGGAGCAGGTCGTCGGTGTCGACACCTTCGGTGGGCTCGGCGGCGATCAGCTCCATGCGCCCGGTGGTCACAGTGCCGGTCTTGTCCAGGACGATGGTGTCGACGATCCGGGTGGACTCGAGCACCTCGGGGCCCTTGATGAGCACGCCGAGCTGGGCGCCGCGGCCGGTGCCGACGAGCAGTGCGGTGGGTGTGGCCAGCCCGAGGGCGCAGGGGCAGGCGATGATCAGGACCGCCACTGCGGCGGTAAACGCCGCGGTGACGCTGTGGCCGGTCAGCAGCCAACCGGCGAGTGTGGCCAGTGAGAGGGCGATCACGATGGGAACGAAGACCGCCGACACCCGGTCGGCGAGGCGCTGGACCTGAGCCTTCCCGTTCTGGGCATCCTCGACCAGCCGTGCCATCTGGGCCAGCTGGGTGTCGGCTCCGACGCGGGTGGCCCGGACCACCAGCCGGCCGCCGGCGTTCACGGTCGCGCCCACGACGACATCGCCAGGGCCCACCTCGACCGGGACTGGTTCTCCGGTGAGCATGGAGGCGTCGACGGCCGACGTGCCGTCCTCGACGACACCGTCGGTGGCGACCTTCTCCCCCGGACGCACGATGAACCGGTCCCCGACCGCCAGCTGGCTCACGGGCACGCGCACCTCTGCGCCGCCACGGAGGACGGCGACGTCCTTGGCGCCCATGTCGAGCAGGGCGCGCAACGCCGCACCGGACTGGCGCTTGGCGCGGGCCTCGAAGTAGCGGCCGGCGATGATGAAGGTGGTGACCGCGGCCGCCACTTCGAGGTAGATGTGGACGTCCGCCTCGCCGTCGGGGAAGAGGTCGAACGGCATCCGCATCCCGGTCATCCCGGCGTGGGTGAACAGCAGTGCCCACAGCGACCACAGCCAGGCGGCGGTGACGCCGACCGAGATCAGGGTGTCCATGGTGGCGGCGCCGTGACGGGCGTTGGTCACCGCGGCTCGGTGGAACGGCCAGGCACCCCAGACCACGACGGGTGAGGCCAGGGTCAGCGAGATCCACTGCCAGTTGTCGAACTGCAGCGCCGGGACCATCGACATGGCCAGCACCGGCACCGTCAGCACGGCCGATACCACCAGGCGCTGCCACCACCCCGCGGCCTCGCGGTCCCGATCGTCCGGCTCGGTGGTGGCCACGCCCTCGTCACCGCTGGGCGCCCGGGCCGGCACAGTCGCGGTGTAGCCGGTGGCCTCCACCACCGTGACGAGGTCGTCGGGGCTAAGGTTTGTCGGGTAGCTGACCTTGGCCTTCTCGGTGGCGTAGTTGACCGTGGCGGTGACGCCGTCGAGCTTGTTCAGCTTCTTCTCGATCCGCGCGGCGCAGGAGGCGCACGTCATCCCACCGATGGCGAGCTCGATGTCGTTGACGGTGTCGGACGCGGTGGTCTGCTGGGTCATGACTGTGCCTCCTGGGGGATGGATCGCGCTTCGGACGTGAGGGACCTGGCCCGTCAGGCGAGGTGGTAGTCGCCGGCCTCGTCGAGGGCTGCGGCGACCTGCGCCCGATCGAGGGGCTGGGCGCTGGTCACGGTGACCGACGAGGTCCCGCCGGCGACGAGGTCGACGGAGACGTCGCTGACGCCGTCCAGGCTCTTGAGCTCGCTGGTGACGGCGCTGGCGCAGTGGCCGCAGGTCATCCCCGTCACGTCGTAGCTGGTCGTGGTCATTTCGTTTCCCTTCGTTGCGGCGGTGGCGGTCGATTCGATCCTGGTGCCGGTGGAACTACCGGTCTCGGTGTTGGAGCCGCAGCCGCATCCTCCGCAGCCGCAGCCACCGCCGTTCGGGGGGCTGTCGGCCAACTGGAGTTCGTGGCTGGTGTGTGGGGCGGGCATGGGTGCTCCTTCGTTGGTCGGGTCGGTCATGAGCGGACGAGTCGTCGGATCGCTGCGGAGGCCTCGTTGAGCTTCTGTTGGGCCTCGGCGGGGTCGGTGGCGTGGGTCAGGCAGTGCTCGAGGTGCTGGTCGAGGAGAACGAGCGCCACGCCTTCGAGGGCCTTCGTCGCCGCCGTGACCTGGGTGAGGATGTCGATGCAGTACTGCTCCTCGTCCACCAGGCGCTGCAGGCCGCGAATCTGGCCCTCGATGCGGCGCAGCCGGGTCAGCACTGCCTGCTTCTCGGTGAGGTATCCCGGTTCGGCTGGCATCGCGACCCTCCTCTGCCTGTGCCCGGACGGGGTGTCTGCCTTCGCAGTTGACTATACCCCCATGGGGTACTCCCACAAGGTGGCCGGAGAGACCTTCATCGAACCTTCATCGAGATCGGCTCTGCCTCGGTGGTCAGGCGCTGAGGTTGCTGCGGATCTCGTCGAGCAGGTCCTGGGGTGCCAGCCACATGGAGGGGTATTCGCCGTACCAGCGCTGTCGGCCCTGCCTGTCGATGAGCACGAAGCTGTGCCCGGGCAGTCCGGCATGCATGCCTTTGCCGAGGGTTCCGTAGGCCTCGGAGACCGTGCCGTCGTCGAGCAGGAACGGTGTGGTGACTCCGCTGGCGGTCATGTCGGCGGTGATCTGCTCGCGGGTGTTCATCACGATCGGCAGCACGGTGACGTCGAGCTTCTCGAAGGCTGCCGCTTGCTTCTCGATCTCGCCCATCTGGACGATGCAGGACTGGCACCCGGCGCCCTCGGAGAAGTACAGGAGCACGTTCTCGCCGCGGTGTTGAGCCAGGGTGTGTTCGGAGCCGCCGGTGTCGGTGAGGGTGAAGTCGGGGGCGGTGCGGATCGCGTCGGAGGACTCGGGGCGCGAGGTGAGCATCATGGCTGTCACCGCGGCGACCAGAGCCAATGCACTGGCCGTGCCGATCATGATGCGCAGGCGGCGGCGACGACCGGATGCCCGCGCGGCCTGTTCCGCGCACTGACGGCGTTCGTTACGGGATTGCTCGGCGGCCTTGTGCGACATGATGTTTCCTCCAGGGTCCGGGTCAGCTGTGGTTGTCGGGGTGGGCGCCGACGCCCGGGCCGTGGCAGGCGGGATCCTCGTCGGGGTCCGCGTCGGTCGATGCGTCCGGTCGGTGTCGGTCACGCAGGGTGGCGATGACGAAGACTGCGGCGAGGGCCAGCACCGCGAGTCCGAGCACCGGCTCGGGGACCGGGTCGACCCACGTCTCGATGCGGGCGAAGACCTCGGACAGTCCCTTGCCGATGGAGACCTGGAACCCCGGACCACCGGTCATCTGGCCGGTGTTGGCCAGGTAGATGACGAAGCCACCCATGACCGTAAACGCGGCGGCGACCGCGATGTTGATGGTGTTGGTCGCCAGCACCTTGCCCGCCAGCCGAAGGCGGACCGGCGTGGCCCGCAGGAAGCCCCGCTCCCCGAGCCGGAAGCGGTCCCAGAGAAGGGCCATCACGAACAGCGGGAACACCATGCCGAAGGTGTAGGCCAGTCCCAGCGTCACTCCACCGATGGCGGAGCCTGACAGGGCGGACAGGGTCATCACCCCGGCGAGCACCGGAGCGCAGCAGGAGCTGGCGATTCCGGAGAAGACGCCGAGGGCGAAGAAGCTTGCGGAGTCCCCGCGGGTGGTGTCGGGGGCCCGTAGGAACGATGGCAGGCTGAGCATCCGGCCGGACAGGCTGAGCCCCGCCAACGCGAGCATCAGCGCTCCGCCGGCGTAGTACAGCGGTGCGTGGTAGTTCGCGATGGTGGAGGCCACCAGGCTCATGCCCAGCGTGATCGGCACGAGCACGAGCGCGAGGCCGGCGGCGAACACGAAGGTGAGCGGCAGCAGTCGCCACCGCCGGTTCTTCACCGCCACAGCCAGGTAGGACGGGGCGAGGAAGACGATGCAGCACGGTGCGAACAGGGCGACGCCTCCGGCGAAGAACGCGGCGAGGACCGAGCCGGTGGTCAGCAGGTCACCCATGGTGGGTTTCCCTCGCCGCGACGGCGGTGCTTGGTGCGTCGTCGTACCTGTTCTTGAGGAGCTTCTCCAGCTTGCGTCGTGGCAGGCGTCCGCTGCTGAAGAAGGTGCCGTCGAGGAGGACCAGCGGGCTCATCGGCGCGCGGTGGCGTGCCATCAACGCCTGTCCCGCCTCGCTGCGCACATCCACCGTGTCGACCGCGAGCGGGTAGCTGGCTGCGAGCGCCGTGAGCGCCCGGTGTGCGTCCTCGCAGAAGTGGCAGGTCTCGCTGTCCACGACGGTGATCCGGAGCGGCTCGAATGCCGGCGTGGGTGATGACATGGCTTCCCCTCAGGCGCGCTGGTTCGACACGGTCCAGCGTCGACGGGGTGCTCGGGGAAAAGCGGCGAGGTTGTGTGAAGGTTCGCTGAAGATGCCCGGCGGTTGGTCCCGGATGTCCGGGCCCGAAGGCCCTACCGGAGGACGGGTAGCCGCACCGTGAACGTGGCCCCGAGTCCGGGCCCGGCGCTTGTCACCGAGATCCCACCGCCATGTGCCTCGACGAGGGCGCGGGCGATGGACAGCCCGATGCCCGAGCCGCCATGGCCACGGTCGCGGGCGGTGTCGGCACGGTAGAACCGGTCGAACAGGTGCGGCAGGTGCTCGGCCGCCACCCCCTGGCCGGTGTCTACGACGCGATACTCCACCCATTGGTCGATCCGGCGGCAGCGCAGGGTCACGGACCCGCCCGCGGGAGTGTGGCGCAGGGCGTTGTCGAGCAGGTTGCCGAGCACCTGTCCGAACCGGTCGGCGTCGACGCGGACCTGGCCGGCGTCGGCGAGCTCCGTGCGCAGGTCTACCCCCGCGGCGGCGTAACGGTCGCGGGCGACGTCGGCGGCCGCGGCAGCCACGTCAGCCGCGGCCATCGGTCGCAGCGTGACGTCGAGTCCCTCCTCCGCCTGGGAGACCGCTGTCATGTCCTCGGCGAGGCGGCGCAGGCGGCCTGTGGAGCCGCGGATGATGCCCAGGGTGTCGTCGTCCAGGGCTCGGACGCCGTCCTCGACGGCCTCGAGGTGGGCGTCGATCGTGGCCAGGGGCGTGCGCATCTCGTGGGCCAGGTCGGCCAGCATGCTGCGCCGCGTCGACTCGGTCGCTTCGAGCTTCTCCGCGAGGCGGTTGTAGGTCAATGCGAGCGAGGCGAACTCGCCGCCCAGACCCGGGTCGGGCACCCGGGCGTCGTACCGTCCGGCGGCGATCTGCGCTGCGGCGGCGGCCACGACGCCGATCGAGCGCTGCACCCGGCGGCTGAAGTACCACGAGACTGCCAGCGCGGCGAGGACCGAGGCGAGCAGCGCGAGAGAGACCGAGAGGACCAGCGCCGAGGCGAAGGCCTCCTCGACGTGACGGGTCTCCTCGGCGGTGTGGGTGTCACCGGCCTGCTGGAGGTGGTCGCTGAAGATGCTGGGTCCGACGACGGAGGCGACCAGCCAGGTGGTCAGGGCCCCGGCCACCAGCACCAGGGCCTGGGCGACCAGGAGCCGAGCGGCGAACCGCGGCCGGGCACGGACCGTGTCCGCCACGAGTGCTGGGCTTGTCACTGCCCTGTGCCCATCCGGTAGCCGACGCCACGGACGGTCCGGATGAACCGCGCCTGGGTGGCGTCGTCGTCCAGCTTGCGGCGCAGGTGGCCGACGTGCACGTCGACCAGGTGCTCGTCACCGACCCACGAGGGCCCCCAGACGGCGTCGATGAGCTGGCGGCGGCTGAACGCCATCCGCGGCCGCTCGGACAGGGCGGCGAGGAGGTCGAACTCGGTGCGCGTGAGCGCCACGGGCTCGCCGTCGAGCCACACGTCGCGTCCCAGCGGGTGGATGACGAGCGGACCGAAGGCGCGGGCACCTTCCAAAGCATCGGACGAGGTTCCTGATGGGCGGGGCCTGCGGAGCATGGCCTGGATCCGGGCCATCAGGATCCGGGGGCTGAACGGCTTGGTCAGGTAGTCATCAGCCCCCACCGAGAGCCCGATGAGCGTGTCGATCTCCTCGCTGCGTGCGGTCAGCATCACCACGTAGGCATCGGAGAAGGTGCGCAGCTGCCGACAGACCTCCACCCCGTCCAGGCTGGGCAGGCCCAGGTCCAGCACGACGACGTCCGGGTCGACGGCGCGCGCGGCCTCCACCGCCTCGAGTCCGTCATGAACCACCGCCACCTCGAAGCCGTCGCGCTCGAGGTAGCTGCCGATGAGTCCGGCCAACTGCGTCTCGTCTTCGACCACCATCGCCCGGAGACCGGTTCGGGGGCGGCCACCCGCGGCACCCCCTGCCGGTGAGCCGGCCTTCTCGTCCATGACGTCCTCGCCCATACCCGCCATGGTCTCAGTCCGCTGCCCGGCCAGCCGTAGGTCAGCACCGGTGAGGGCAGGTTCTTCAGCGAACCTTCACATGAACGCGACCGGGACACAGTGGTGCCCGGGCAATCGTGGGAGTCACCAAGCCAAGCGAAGGAGCTGAGGACCATGATGGGCTGGTACCACGACGGCATGGGTTGGGGCGGTTGGATCATCATGACCGTGGCCATGGTCGCGTTCTGGGCGTTGGTGGTCTTTGCCGTTCTCGCCCTGTTCCGCACGCAGCGCCCCGGTGGGTCCACCCCGGACCGCCGCGACCCGATGCAGATCCTCGACGAGCGGTTCGCCCGAGGCGAGATCGACGAAGACGAGTACCACGCCCGCAGCAGTGTGCTGCGTGCCTCGGTGCACTAGCCGCTCGCCCCTTCCCGCCTCGCACATCTCGCCTCTCGCCGAACCTGAGTCAGGAGCCCCCACTTGTCCGAGATCACTCGTCGCGCCGTCCTTCGCGGGGCCGCCGGACTCGCAGGCGTGGCCGCCCTCGGCGGCCTCGCCGCTTGCAATCGGTCCACTGGCACCGCGGTCGGGCCCGCCGCCGACGCGGTAGCAGCGGCGGAGGCGGCGCGCCGGAAGCCCGGAGCTCGACTCGTTACCGCCCGACTCACTCCACAGCCGATGACCCTCGACCTGGGTGGCCAGACCGTGAGCACGTGGGCCTACGGCGACACCGCACCGGGACCGCTGCTCCGCGTCGACGCCGGAGACGTGCTCCGCGTCGACGTCGCCAACCAGCTCCCGGACGCCACCAGCGTGCACTGGCACGGCCTCGCACTGCGCAACGACATGGACGGCGTGCCCGGCATGACACAAGACCCGATCCCCGCCGGAGGGACCTTCCGGTACGAGTTCACCGCCCCTGACCCCGGCACGTACTTCTACCATCCGCACTCCGGAGTTCAGCTGGACCGTGGCCTGTACGGCGTCCTGGTCGTCGACGACCCGGACGAGCCCGGTGAGTACGACGCCGAGTGGATCGTCGTCCTGGACGACTGGGTCGACGGGACGGGCCGCACCCCGGACCAGGTGCTGTCCGACCTGCAGCAAGCCGGCGGCGACGACTCCATGGGCGGCATGCACGACATGGGCGGCATGGACATGGAGGGGATGGACCACGGCTCGATGGGCGCTATGGGTGGGATGGAGGCCATGCGGTCGCCCCTGCTCGGTGGTGCCGGGGATATCACCTACCCGTACTACCTGCTCAACGGCCGGACAGCCGCCGATCCGGCCACGCTGTCGGCGAAGCCGGGTCAACGCGTTCGGATCCGCTTCGTCAACGCCGGCTCGGACACGGCGTTCCGGGTCGCCGTCGGTGGGCACCGCATGACCGTCACGCACAGCGACGGCTTCCCCGTCGTGCCGGTGCCCACCGACGCGCTACTGATCGGGATGGGCGAGCGCTTCGACGCCACCGTCACCATCGGCGACGGCGTGTTCGCGCTGGTTGCCTCGGCCGAGGGCAAACAAGGCCAGGCGCTGGCCGTGATCCGCACCGGCGCCGGTCGCCCGCCCGCGGCTGACGTCAAGGTCCGCGAGCTGTCGGGCAAGGTACTGCTCGGCACGGCGCTGTCGGCGGTCGAGTCAGCCCGCCTGGACCGACGGTCGGCCGACCGAACCCACGACCTGGTCCTGGGCGGCACCATGGCGCCCTACCGCTGGACCATCAACGGCAAGACCTTCCCCGACACCGACCCGTTGCGGCTGATTCAGGGTGAGCGGGTCCGGCTGCGCTTCGTCAACCAGTCGATGATGTTCCACCCCATGCACGTGCACGGCCACACCTTCGCGCTGAGGGGCGGCGGAGCCCGCAAGGACACGGTCATCGTGCGCCCCATGGCGACCCTCGACGTCGACCTCGAAGCCGACAACCCAGGACAGTGGGCGACCCACTGCCACAACATCTACCACGCCGAGACCGGCATGATGTCCACGCTTTCCTACCAGGCACAGGAGTGACGATGTCCGACCACCACGCTGCCGCCGGGGAGGTAGCGGACGACCGCCTCGACGAGTCCCGCGCCCAAGCAGCTGCCGACGAGGCTCCGCAGAGCCGGGGCGTCCTGGCCACCGCCTGGAGTGCGGTGACCGCTGTGGTGGGCGGCATCATGGGCCTGCTCCCCCACCTGCTGCACCACGTCGGGCTCCTCGGCGGAGCGGTACTGGTGACCGGCGCCACCGGCAACGTCCTGTTCGCCGTGCTGGGATTGGTGTTCTCCCTGCCCCTGCTTCGGCGCCTCTACCGGCGCTTCGACTCCTGGAAGGCGCCCGCCCTCGCATTGGGTGTGTTCGCGCTGATGTTCTCGCTCTCGGCGTTCGTCATCGGCCCGGCCATCAGCAACGACGATCCGAGTCCGGACCGGGACCGCACCCCCGTGCAGACCCCCGACCCTGACGAGCACGAGGGTCACCACGACTGACGAGCTCTCACGACAACGGCACGAGTGACCGAGGAGGAGCCCATGGACACCGCAGTCTCCCTGGTGCAGGCATATCTGCACGTCAATGGCTACTTCACGGTCGTCGAGCACCCGGTCCTGGAGAGGCTGCGTGGCGGCCAGGTGCGCACCGTCACCGATCTCGACGTCCTGGCCTATCGCCTACCCGGTGCCGGCCACGACCTGATCCACCGGCGCTCAGGAACCGGTCCCCAGCGCCTGAGCTCCGAGGTTGACCCGGCCCTCGGCGCGCCGACTGGTCGAGCCGACATGATCGTGGGCGAGGTCAAGGAAGGTCGTGCGCGACTGAACCCTGCTCTGCGCGACACGGCGACACTAGAGGTCGCGCTCGCGCGCTTCGGGTGCTGCCCCGCCCAGGAGGCCCGAGACGTCTCGCGTCGGTTGCTCGACCACGGCCGCGCAGCCACGAGGGCCGGGCATGAGATCCGGGTGGTGGCCTTCGGCGGCACACCGGGCCATGTAGAACCTCATGGTCCGTGGACGACCGTGCCCATGAACCACGTCGTGGAGTACCTCCAGGCCTATCTCCACGCACACTGGCAGGTGCTGCGCCACGCGCAGATCCACGACGAGGGACTCGCTGTCCTCGCGCTGATGGAGAAGTGGGGGCTCGGCCACGATGCTTCGGATCACCTCCCCGTCCCGTAAGGAGGCGCGTCATGGCCGAGTGCGAGTGCGACCAGCCACATGTACCCCGCCGGGTTGTGCTCACCGGCGGGCCGGGTGCGGGCAAGACGGCCGTCCTGGAACTCGTGCGCCGTTCCCTGTGCCGACACGTCAGGATCCTGCCGGAGTCGGCAGGGGTCGTTTTCGGTGGCGGGTTCCCACGCGACGACGACGCGGAGTGTCGACGCGCGGCGCAACGGGCGATCTTCCACGTTCAGAAGGAACTCGAGGCGACCGGGGACGCTCACAATCCGGCAATCGTGCTGTGCGACCGCGGCACGGTCGACGGGATCGCGTACTGGCCCGGGCCACCGGATGACTTCTGGGCCTCGACGGCCACCACGATGGACACCGAGCTGCGTCGGTACGACGCAGTGTTGCATCTGCGCACGCCCACCGCCGACCAGGGGTACAACCACCAGAACCCGCTGCGGATCGAGTCGGCGCTCAGTGCGGCCGATGTCGACGCCCGCATCCTTGAGGCCTGGCAGCGGCACCCCCATCGCCACGTCATCGAATCCACCGGCGACTTCCTCGAGAAGGCGACCCGAACCCTGGACCTGCTGCGAGAAGAGCTGCCTGACTGCTGCGCGAGCCACCTGGACCTCAACGAGCCCACCCTCCCTCCCACCTGACCTGTGCCCGCCGCGGTGTCTCGCCGCCCTTCAGCCCTCCGAGCACTTCGGTGCCACGTGGTTCTTCAGCGAACCTTCACAAGGCGGCGCCGGTCACCTTCACCTCGCGGCGAGACCCTCGAAGTGGACCGAGGAGACCAGCGGTCCACCGAGGTTGGAGGAAGTCATGAGCAACCGTTGGAGCATCAACATCACCCCCGCCGAACGCGTGGCTCGCGTTGCCATCGGCGGTCTCGCCGCGATCGCCGGCGCGTTCCTGCTGGGCGGCGCCGCCTCCACCTTGGCGGTCGTCCTCGAGCTGCTACTCGTACTGGCAGGCCTCGACCTGGTCGTCACCGGAGCGCTCGGACACTGCCCGCTCTACGCCAAGCTCGGCCACGTGCCCGCATCCCTGAAGGGTAGGACGTCATGAGCACGCCGAACGGCATGGACCGCGAATCCCTCAGGAACTCTCGGCAATTGCCCTACCAGCCAGAGTCCTCGACACCGACCGAGACCCACCACGCCGGACAGGAGCCAGACGGCGGCGCCCACGGAGCGCACGGTGGTCACGGGCTGATGATGATCGTCTGCTGCATCCCGATGCTCGCCATCGCCGGTCTGCTCTTCCTCACCGGCGTTGCAGGTTCCGGCATCATCGTCACCGCCCTGCTGTGCACCGCGATGATGGCGGCCATGATGTTCGCCATGCCCGGCGGACACGGCGGGCACGGCGGTCACGGCCACAAGTAGCACGAACGTCGAGCCACGCTCGGCAAACGGAAGTGAGCCGACATGAAGGCCAGGGTTGAAGCCTCGGTCCCGGTCACCCGCCGGTTTCTCACGACGCGTCCGGTGCGCACCGCCGCCGGAGCCGCCGGGATCGGGCTCGCCCTGATGCTCATGCTGCTGCTGGCCGGACTCTGGGTCGGCGTCCAGGACCGCGTCACCACCTACGACGACCACCTCGGTGCCGACCTGGTCGTCGTCCCGGCCGGAACGCGCAACCTCTTCGCCGACCCCGGCGCTCTGCCGGCGCCGGCCGTGGACGCCATCGCCCAGGCCCCTGGCGTGACACGAGCCGCGCCGCTGCGCGGCATGTATCAGATCCTCGAGCTGTCGCACGGCAAGGCTGCCGTGGCCGCGGTCGCCTACGAACCCGGCAGCGGGCTCGGTGGCCCCTGGGCCTTCACCGATGGCCGTGCCCCCGACGCCCCCGACGAGGTGGCCATCGATGCCTTGTGGGCCGAACAACACGACTTTGCCATCGGCGATCGGCTGCCCATTCTCGGACACCCGATGCGGGTGGTCGGCCTCACCGACGACACCGCACTGTTCATGACCCCCCTGCTGTTCACCACCACGGCCGGGATGGACCAGATGCTGCGGGCTACCGGCACCACCGGAGCGGTGCTGGTCACGACCGCGGACCCCGATGCCGTGTCAGCGCAGCTGCGTGACGAGGGGTACACCGTGCGCACTCCTGCCGAACTGCGGGAGGCGTCCCTGCGACTGGCGACCGACATCTACGGCTCGCCGGTACGGCTCATGGTGGGCGTGGCCTTCGCAGCCGGCACCCTGATCGTCGCGCTCGTGGCCTACACCCGGGTCACCGAACAACAGCGGGACCTGGGCGTCCTCAAGGCCCTCGGCGCCACGCCCGGCCGGCTTCGCCGAATCGCGGTGACCGAGACCGTGGCACTGACGGTGCTCGGCACACTGGCCGCGATCGTCCTGCTGATCATCACCCGGGAAGTCCTCGCCTGGTGGCGACCCGCATTCCCGGTGCTGCTCACCCCTGGCACCATCGCCCAGACCGCCGCCGCAGCGGTCACGATGGCACTACTCGCCGCATGGCTACCGGCACGCCGACTCAACCGGCTCGACGCAGCTTCCGCATTCCGGAGCGGACGATGACCACCACCACGCAACCAACTCCGCCGCGATCCGATCACCCACGACGCGCCCTCGCGACAGGAGCCGTGCCCGTGGGGCGCCGCTTCCTGTTCGCCGACCGCCGCCGCGCCACGCTGACCGTCCTCGGCGTGGCCGCCTCCCTGCTACTGGTCCTCGTCCTCGGTGGCATCTTCGCCGGAGCCGTCGACCGCGTCACCTACTACATCCGCACCTCCCCGGCCGACGTGTTCGTCTCCCAGGCCGGGGTGCGCACCATGCACATGTCCGCCTCGACGCTCCCCGCGGACACCCCCGAGCGCGTCGCCGACATACCGGGAGTTGCCTGGGCCGCGCCGATCGCGTTCGCCTCCGGCTCGGTAGCCGGACCACAGGGCCGGCAGCTGTCCTACCTCATTGGCTACGACACCCGCACCGGCCGGGGCGGCCCCACACGCCTCGTAGCCGGCCGCACACCGGCCGCCGGCGAGGCCGTCCTGGACGAGCAGGCAGCCAAACAGCTCGGAGTCCAGGTCGGCGACCAGTTCACGGTCATGGGCACGTCCCTGCGCGCTGTCGGCTTCTCCACCGGCGGCAGCAGCATCACCAACACCACCGTCTTCGTCGAGCTCAGCGAGTTCGGCCGGATCCACGACGACCGCGTTTCGTACGTCCTCACCGGGCTGGACCCAGGCGCCGACCCAGAAGCGGTCACGGACCGGATCGAGGCCGAAGTCGGTGGCGTCACGGCCCAGACCCGCGAGCAGTTCGCCGACTCCGAAGCCCGCATCGTCACCGATATGAGCGCTGACCTGCTCCGGCTGATGTCCTCCATCGGGCTCGTCATCGCGCTCGCCGTCATCGCCCTGGGACTGATGACGGCCACCTTGAACAGGCTGCGGGACTTCGCCGTCCTCAAGGCCCTCGGCGCCCGCACACCTCGGCTCGCGGCAGCGGTGGCAGTGCAGGTGCTGCTCACCGTCGTACTCGCCTCCACCGTCGCCACCACAGCCGCGCTGGGGCTGGCGTGGTTGCTGCCACTCGCCGCTCCAGCGGTCCAGATCTCCATCACCACCGCCGCCGTCGCACAGACCACCACCACAGCGCTCCTGATCGGCCTCATCGCCGCCCTGTGGCCGCTGCGCCGCATCGCCGCGCTCGACGCGGCAACTGCCTTCCGGGAGACACGATGAATACCAACGCCCCCACCACCTCCGGCAATGCCTCGGTCCCCGACCCAGTGCTCCGGTCACCGGGCGACAACAGGCCACACGGTGAATCGACCAGGTCCGCGGTGCTGACCGTTCGAGGGCTGACGAAGACGTACGGGGCGGGCGAGACCGCCGTGGATGCCGTGCGAGCAGTCGACCTCGACCTCGCCGCCGGGGAAGTGCTCCTCGTGATGGGGCCGTCCGGATCGGGCAAGACCACCTTGCTGCTGATGCTCGGCGCACTGCTGCGCCCGAGCGCAGGCTCCATCACCGTCACCAGCCGTGACGGCGTCGACGTGGACATCGCCGCGGCGCGTGAGAAGGAGCTCCCTGTGCTGCGGTCGCGCACCTTCGGGTTCATCTTCCAGGACTACGCCCTCTTGGACGCACTCACGGCCACCGAGAACATCGCAGTTGCCGCCAATCTCGCCGGCACCACCGGATCCGCCGCCCGCCACCGCGCCACCGAGCTGCTCGAGCGCGTCGGCCTTGCCCACCGGGCAGCGGCGCGGCCCTCCCAGATGTCCGGCGGCGAACAACAGCGCGTCGCAGTCGCACGCGCGCTCGCCAATGACCCACCCGTTCTGCTCGCGGACGAACCCACCGCCAACCTCGACGCCTCTCGCGGCCGAGACCTCGCCCGGCTGCTGCGCCAGCTCGCTGACGAGGACGGCCGCTCGATCGTCATCGTGAGCCACGACGATCGACTCCGAGAGATCGCCGACCGCGTGCTCTGGTTGGAGGACGGGCAATTCCGCCACGTCGCCGCGCTTGCCGTGGATCCCGTCTGCCGCATGCAGGTCGAGCCGAACGGACCCCACGCGAGCTGGCGCGGCGAGCAGTGGTGGTTCTGCTCTGACGCCTGCCGACGGGAATTTGTCACCAAGCCCGAGCGATTCACCCCACGGCCAGCGTCCACCTAGGCCGTGCTGCCGCAGGGTCGGCAGTCGTCATCAGCGGACTTGCGCCCGGAACCGGAACGCGTCCCGTCGCGTGTCGGTCTCGACGAGACCGAACCCGGCAGCCTTCAGCCGTGCCGGCAGTTCCTCCGGGTCGACCAAGGTGCAGGTGTCGCCGATGTGTGCCAGCGCGAACAGCGGACCCCACCGGCTGTCCGAGCCCGCCAACCTGCCGTTCGGGCGCAGGACCCGGCCGGCTTCGGCGTACAGGCGATCCTACGCCGCCGCCGTGGGCAGGTGATGCAGCATCGTGAAGCAGACCACCGCGTCGAACGAGCCTGACGCGAATGGAAGCGCCGTCGCGTCACCATGTCGCACGTCCACCCCCGGGTGTCTTCGTGCGAGCGCCGTGGCATCGGCTGCGTCGTAATCCAGGCACGTCAGCGATCCCACCTGCTGCACCAGCCAGTCTGTGGTCAGTCCCGGGCCCGGCCCGAGCTCCAGGACGGACGCTCGCTCGAGGGAGATGCCGTCCAACGCCCATGGCAGCAGCGCTCTCACCTGGGCGCGCCAGATCCGGGATCGGCAGTAGACGCGATGGATCAGGTTCACCGTGGAGTCCTTCCTTCATGCACGCGGGCGGCCTCCCACCTCGATCTGACTATGCGGCTCGACCACTGTCCAGTCATGTGATCGGCCTTCATCGGTTCTTCATCGAAACCACCGGCGATCCGTCTGGGTCAAGCGGCGAGGGTGATGGCGCGGTCCCCACCGGGCCGACGTCGTCTATACGAAAGGTTCGCCCATGAGCTCAACATCCGGCACCGGTCCCGATGCGGCTTCTGCGCAGCTCCCGAAGGATCGGCACGGGTGGAGCCGGCGGATGCGCGTCGTTGCTCTCTCCGCCGGTGCGTTGGCCGTGCTTGCCGCCGCGGGTGGCCTGGCGGCGCTCAACGGCTATGACGACCGCGCCGACGAGGGCTCGACGGCGGCCGCTCTCGCCGGCCACCGCGGCATGGTGGAGGGCACCGTCTGGATCGCCAACGAGGGCGGCGACTCGCTCACGGCAATCGACGCCGCCACCAACCGGGTCGTGACCACCGTCGCCGGCGTCGAAGGGCCGCACAACGTGCAGGTGTCTCCCGACGGTGCGTCGGTGTGGACGGTGAGTGGCCACGACGGATACGCCGCGATGCTGTCCGCGGGGAGCTTGGACCTGCACGGTGTGGTCCCGACCGGCTCGGCACCAGCCCATGTCGTGGTCTCCCCGGACGGGGCAACCGCGTACACCACGAACGGCGCGGACGACACCGTCTCCGTCATCGACGCGTCCACCATGAAGGCCATCGACACCATCAAGGTGGGCCATGGCCCGCACGGCCTCCGACCCAGCCCGGACGGCCGCTGGCTTGTCGTGGCGAACGTCGCCGACACCACGCTCAGCGTCATCGACACCCGGACCAACCAGCTGGTCACAGACGTCGAAGTCGGGAAGGCCCCCGCGCAAGTCGCCTTCTCCCCCGACGGCCGGTTCGTCTACGCCTCCCTGAACGGCGAGGACGCCGTCGCCAAGGTCGACATGACGTCGCGCAAGCTGGTCGGCACGGTCGCAGTCGGAGACGGCCCCATCCAGACCTATGTCAGCGGCGACAACCGCTACCTCCTCGTCGCCAACCAGGGCACCGAAGACTCGCCCGGGACCGCCGTCTCGGTGATCGACATCAAGACGTTCACCGTGACCGCAACCGTCGAGACCGGACAGGGCTCCCACGGCGTCGTCGTCGACCCCTCGAGCCAGCACGCCTACGTCACCAACATCTACGGCGACGACGTCGCCGTCCTGGACCTCCAGGAACTCGAGGTCGTGGCCCGGATCCCCGTCGGAGACAAGCCCAACGGCGTGAGCTTCTCCCCGCTCCCGAACGACGCCGAAGACGGCAGCGTCACGCTCGACCTTTCCACGGATCCCGAAGTGCCCGCCGACGAGATCGAAACCGATCACGGAGACGGCCACCAGGACGGTCACTGATCCTCTGGAAGGCGACGCCGCCTCAGTGCGGCTGACTCAGACCCAGGCATCGGGGTGGACATCGCCAGCCATCACCGCGCAGTTCGCCACGCTGGGCCAGCATCCGCCGAGTTTTTGGGTCATCAATCCGCGACATAAGCGGAAACGGTTCAAAATACGAGTGGCCCCCGAACTGCGTTTCCGCAGGTCAGGGGCCACTTTCTTGTAGCGGGGGCAGGATTTGAACCTGCGACCTCTGGACTCACAGTTCGGTGGTGACGGGTTGCGAGCCTGCTTGCTGCTTTTTGCTGCCTCGCGCTCTGACCTGCGCAAACGCACAGTGAACGAGGCGACGGCGCCCAATCCTCTTGATGCTATCTGACGTCGCTAGATGGCTTGCGATACCGTTTTCGGGACATAAACGTGGCATGGCTCGAATCTCATCCGAGCGAAGGCTCGCTGCCCGCCGCAGCCAACAGCAGGCGGTCTCGACCGGCGCCGGGTACGCATCATCCGGCCCATCGTGGACGGCTGCACGACCTGACCGTCCCAGTCAAGGGTGAGGTCGGAGATCACGAGCACCCGTTCGCGGGTGACAGGGATGGGGTCCGGGTCCTCGACGATGATCGCGCCGTAGAGGCCTCGGAAGACTTACGCGAGGACGCGACGGCGACCTCCGTGACAGGCGCGGGTACATCCCCGCCTCTGTGGCCCGCTCCGCGCGAATGACAGCCGCGGACAGCGTGCGTCGGTCGACCGCCTCCCGATTTGCAGGAAGGCCGTCGCGCTACCCCTCGGTCGTTCGGCGGCGTTTCCCGTGTCCGTCACTTCGCTTGGTACGAATCCGGTACATGCCCGTCTGACTGACCCTCACAAACGCGGCCGCGGAACCGGGGCCCAAGGGGGCCGTCGCAAGCATGACGATTAGGCGAGCACGCGGACAGCGAGCTGAGACTGGAGCACCTGAGCGAGAGAACCGTCCAGTCCCCGCCGCGTCCTGAGCTGGCTACGCTCATGGCGCACCGTCTTCTTGCCCAAGCCCTCACGGCCGGCCACAGCCACAGCCGCCGAGGTCAGCGACAGGCGCTCCGGCAGATCCGCAAGCGCCTGCCTACGCATCCTTCCAGTCCTCGAGGATGCGGCATCAGAGGCGGGCGCTCGAGACTGAACCTCGTGGGACGCTGGAAGAAACGAGCGCGGTACCGAGCAGTACCAAGGTGACGACAGCGGCTGCCAGCCACGCCAGGTGAGTCGTGAGGGCATGGGGCACGAACATCGTGTAGCCCACTCCGCCCAGTGTCACGACCAACAAGGCCACCGCCGGTGGCCACACCCACACCTGGCGTAGGGCGATTATCAGCGCCACGGCAGGCACCCAGTAGGACACCTCGCTGGCGAGGCTGTCGAGGTCGCGTACGGCGGCTGCCGGGGCCTCAGCGAACGGAACCGCGTCCACCCAGTCGGCGAAGAACATCGCCGCGCAATGGAACGCCAAAATCGCAGCTGCTGTCACGGTCACGACCAGGTCGCCTGTTGAAATTGCGCTGGAGTGGCTTCGCCACAGTGGACGCCGAGCGGCGAGACGTGCTCCGACCAGGACACTGGCCGTCGCCAGCAGCAACCCCCAGTAGATCGGTTGGTCCACCGACAAACCACCTCGATGATCGTGTGACGACGACCGTTCGGACGGCGCGCCGCGGGATCTCTCTCCTGGAATGCTAGCTCCGCACCACGGGTCCGCCACCCACGTGGTCCAGGTCAGGCGGAGATGCCGGTCGCCACAAGTCGGATCGGATAACCGCCGGTTGGCAGTGCCGGGAGTCGACCGAAGTCGACGGGAGCAGACGGGGCCACCGCGGTATAGGTCATGTGCCTGACGAACTGATCGAGGGCCACGACCATGAGCCGTGTCGCGATCGGCTCGCCGGGGCACCGATGATGCGCAGCGGGGTCGCCCCCGCCCTGAGGCACGAACGCAAACCGATCGGGTTCCTCGCCGAGGAACCGTTCGGGGTCGAAGCGTTCCGGGTTGATCCAGTACCGGTTGTCGTGGTTCGTGCCATACAGGTCGAGCAGGACGCGGCGGCCCTTCACGAACAGGTGGCCCCCCCAGTGGAAGTCCTCGCGGACGACGGCAGCCACAGCCGGGAAGAACGGGTAGTGACGGCGCACCTCTTCCACGAACGCCGTGTCTTCACTTCCGTCACCGGTGGCGAGCCGTTTCCTCCAGGCCGGATGAGCGTCGAGCGCGTGCGCAACGAGCGTGATGTACACCGCCGTGGCGATTGTGGGTCGCAGCACGTTGAGCAGCTCCACCCCTGCCACGCGGGACGCCATCGGACGACCGTTCGGCTCACGGTGGTGGGCGACGACGTACGCCGCGGACGACGGAGGCGGGTCCAGCTTGCCGGCCCGGACGTGATCGATGACGGCGGCGGCCCATCGGTCAGCCGCTCTGCGAGCGGCCCGCGAGCGAAGGTGACCGACGCCGATCTGCCCGGCCTCGTCGAAAAGGGCACTGAGCTGCCGGGTGCGGTCCTCGACCTCGGCCGCAGGCAGGGGTACGCCTGCCCACTCGCAAACGGCCAGGGTCAGCAGCTCCTGGAGCCGGGGATAGAGCTGAATCCGTCCGACGGCCTCCCAGTCGTCCACGGCTCGCCGCCACGAGCGAGTGACGCTTTCGGCAAGCGCTTCAACTCGGTCGGGTTGAACGATCTGGAGGAACATTGCCTTGCGTTGGCGATGGTCCTCGCCGTCGAGACCCTGTACGCCTCCTTGGCCGAAGAGGGTCTTCTGCAGTGCACCTGGCGCAGCTCCGGCCCGCTGGAACCGTGCCGGATCGTAGAAGACACCGGCGGCCTCGACGCCGGTCATGCAGGTCGTCGGCCGCAGCAGGAGCCGGGTCAGGAAGGCGTCTGCACCGAGCTCGGAGGCCCGGCGCGAGATGAAACGGTAGGGATCGCGAAGCAGCGCGATCGTGCTGTCGGCCGACTTGAGGTCCGAGAGATTCAAGGTGATCACCCTTCCGGTGTCGTTGGTCGACGGTACCCACGGTTCCCGGCACTAGGCACGGCGCACGGTCGGTGACTCATCGCTGTCTCTTGACCTCTGCTCGCCCGAAGTGCTTGAGCGCAGGGCGTCGGTGCCGACAGCCAGCTCGGTGGCGATGGTCGGCAGGGCGACGTTCGTGGTGGGGATACCGAAAACCCGCTCCGCCTTCCTCTTGTGTCCGGGATGAGCCGGGTTGGGTCAGTCGGTGAGGCCCAGCCGTTGGTGCAGGCGCCGTAGCGGCGCGGGGGCCCACCAATTCGCCTCTCCGGCCAGTCGCATGATCGCGGGCACGAGCAGGGCGCGGATGATGGTCGCGTCGAGAATGACGGCGAGTGTCAGGCCGACGCCGATCACCTTCAGGGCGGTCAGGTTCGAGGTGGCCAGGCCAGGAAGACGGTGACCAGGATGGCGGCCTAGCGTGACCGCTGACAGCGGACGTGGACGATCAATCACACTGCCGCTATCATCGGGCTATGTCAATGACAACGACGCATGCCGACGCGGGCCTCAGGCGCGGCGCGGCCCTGTTCCACGGCCTCGCGGACCGCAACCGGCTGTCAATCATCCGCCATCTCGCCGATGAAGAGCGACGCGTGGTGGACCTCACCCAGGCCCTCGGGCTGGCTCAGGGAACCGTGTCCGGTCACCTCGCCTGCCTCCGCGACTGCGGCCTCATCGTCGGGCGACCGGAGGGTCGTCAGATGTTCTACTCCATCGCCCACCCTGAGCTGATGGATCTTCTCGGCGCAGCCGAGCAGCTGCTCGCCCTGACCGGCGAGTCGGTCGACCTGTGCCCCATCTACGGACCCGCTGACCCGTTGTCCGAGTCCCGCCCCGACGCCCCCACCACGAAGGAACGTGCACTGTGACTGACGCCTGTGGCTGCGGCTCCGACGAGCCACGAGAAGACAGCAACGAACTGGAGGAGCAGGAGCCCGAGCGTCTGTGGGAGGTCAGTGAGCTGCGGTTCGCCGCTGCGGCCGGCCTCTTCCTCGTCGCCGGCTTCGTGGCTGATCTGAACGACGCATCCCAGGGGGTGGTGACCGGGCTGAACGCCGTCGCCCTGGCGCTCGGCGCGTGGACCTTCGTCCCTAACACGCTGAAGCGGTTGGCCAAGGGCAAGATCGGGGTCGGCACCTTGATGACGATCGCCGCTGTGGGCGCGGTGATCCTCGGTGAGGTTGCGGAGGCGGCGATGCTGGCCTTCCTCTACTCCATCAGCGAGGGCCTGGAGGAGTACGCCGTGGCCCGCACGCGTCGCGGCCTGCGTGCCCTGCTCTCACTGGTCCCGGCCGAGGCCACCATCCTTCGCGACGGCTCCCAGGCCGTCGTGGCTCCTGCCGAGCTCGCCATTGGTGACCTGCTTCTGGTGCGGCCCGGAGAACGGGTCGCGACCGACGGCGTCATCCGCACCGGCCGCACCGCACTCGATGTCTCGGCCCTCACCGGCGAGTCCGTCCCGGTCGAAGCCGGCCCCGGCGACACCGTCTACGCCGGCTGCATCAACGGCACCGGCGTCCTCGAGGTCGAGGTCACCACTACCGCCGAGGACAACTCCCTGGCGAGGATCGTCACCATCGTCGAGGCCGAGCAGTCCCGCAAGGGCGAGGCCCAGCGCCTGGCCGACCGCATCGCCAAGCCCCTGGTCCCCGGCATCATGGTCCTCGCCGCCATCATCGCCATCGTCGGCAGCCTGATCGGCGACCCCGCCACCTGGATCGAGCGTGCACTGGTCGTGCTGGTCGCCGCCTCGCCGTGTGCGCTGGCGATCTCCGTGCCGGTCACCGTGGTCGCTGCCATCGGCGCCGCCAGTCGCATCGGCGCGTTGGTCAAGGGCGGCGCCGCCCTCGAGGCGCTCGGCCGGATCCGGACCGTCGCCCTGGACAAGACCGGCACCCTGACCCGCAACGACCCCGCCGTGGTGGAGGTTGCCACCGCACCCGGCCACACCCGCGAGCAGGTGCTGGACGTCGCCGCCGCGCTGGAGGCCCGCAGCGAGCACCCCCTGGCCCGCGCCATCCTTGCCGCCGTTCCAGTGCACCGCGACGCCGAGGGCGTGGAGTCCGTCACCGGCGCCGGTATCATCGGAGTGGTCGACGGGCGGCCGGCACGGCTCGGCCGGCCGGGTTGGATCGCCGCCGGCGAGCTCGCCGAGCCGGTGCGCGGCATGCAGGAGGCCGGCGCCACCGCCGTGCTCGTGGAGTACGACGGGGTCGTGATCGGTGCCGTCGCCGTCCGCGACGACCTGCGACCCGAAGCCGCCGAGGTCGTCGCCCGCCTCCGCGCCGACGGCTACCAGGTCGCCATGCTCACCGGTGACAACGAGCGCACCGCGACCGCCCTGGCTGCCCAGGCTGGGATCAGCGACGTCCATGCCGACCTCCGCCCCGAGGACAAGGCGGCCATCATCCACCGGCTCCGGGAGCAGCGACCCACCGCCATGGTCGGCGACGGCGTCAACGACGCCCCCGCACTGGCCACCGCCGACGTCGGGATCGCGATGGGCGCCATGGGCAGTGACGTGGCGATCGAGACCGCCGACGTCGCCCTCATGGGCGAGGACCTGCGCCACCTCCCCCACAGCCTGAACCAGGCTCGCCGCGCCAGGTCGATCATGCTGCAGAACGTTGGCCTCTCGCTCGGCCTGATCACCATCCTCATCCCGCTGGCTGCGTTCGGCGTGCTCGGGCTCGCGGCCGTGGTCCTGGTTCACGAGGTCGCTGAGATCTTCGTGATCGGCAACGGCGTGCGTGCGGGTCGGGTTCGCCCGCTTGCGGCGGCACCTGCTGGTGCGTCTGCGGCCACCGCTGTTCCAGCGAAAGCCGGGGCACGGTGAGCCGCGGTCCCGCCAGCGCCGCCACTCGAAACCGAACCCGACGCGCTTCAGTGATTGCAACGGCCGTGACGGCCGCCGCGATCGACCTGGGAGCGAAAGCTGCCTCAGAATCGCGACTCGCGGACTCGACGGTCGACCTCGGACTGATCCAGCTCCGGCTTGCGTACAACAGCGGCGTGGCATTCTCCGTCGGCAACCGACTTCCCTCGTGGGTGATCGTGGCCGTGACCGGGACGCTTGCCCTTGCGTTGGTCGCGTACGCCTGGCACAGGGCGCCGCGCGCCGGGTGGGTGGAGCGGATCGCTGGAGGCGCCGTCATCGGCGGAGCCGTGGCCAACCTGGTCGACCGTGCCGGCGACGGCGTCGTCACCGACTACCTGCACACCGGCTGGTGGCCCACCTTCAACCTCGCAGACACCTTCATTGTTGTCGGCTTCATGGTGATCGCCCTGCTGCAGGCCCGTCCCGAGAGCAAGGGCGACCAGGCTACGGACGCGGTGCCGTACGTCCGACCCGCTGCCAGCACGGACACCACCACAGACACCAAGCACCCGTAGCCAGCGGCGCCGACGACAGTCGACACCGCCGAGACGAAGGAGACATGCGCGTTGATCACTTCCGCGTTGCAGGCGATCGGCCTGTTCCTGGTCACCAACATCGACGACATCATCGTCCTGTCCCTGTTCTTCGCACGCGGAGCAGGCCAACGCGGCACCACCACCAAGATCGTGGTCGGGCAGTACCTCGGGTTCGGCGCCATCCTCCTGGCCTCGGTCGCGGTGACGTTCGGGGCCGGGCTGTTCCTCCCCGACGACGCCATCCCCTACTTCGGTCTGATCCCCCTGGCGCTCGGGCTGTGGGCCGCCTGGCAGGTGTGGCGCAACGGGGACGACGATGACGACAGCGTCGCCGACAGACCGATCAGCGCCCTGACCGTGGCCGCCGTGACCTTCGCCAACGGCGGGGACAACATCGGGGTCTACGTGCCGGTGTTCCTCACGGTCGGCACGGCAGCCGTCGTGGCCTACTGCGTCGTATTCCTCGCCCTCGTACTGGTCCTCGTCCTCGCCGCCAAGTTCGTCGCGACCCGCAAGCCGATCGCCGAGGTTCTGGAGCGCTGGGAGCACGTGCTCTTCCCGCTCGTCCTCATCCTGCTCGGCCTCGTCATCCTGATCGAAGGCGGCGCGTTCGGCCTCTGAGCCCAGATCCACCAGCCGCGGCGAGCGTCGTGAGTGTGGCGTAGAACGAGAATGCCCTCCTGAGCAGGGAGGATGTCGATTGCGACGCCGACTTCCAACCGCTCAAGAGGAGCACCTCGTAAGTGCAA
>NZ_JADHZD010000026.1 GCF_020102855.1 Nocardioides lacusdianchii | reverse complement strand
AGGCTGACGTACCAGGCGAGCCCATCCCGCACCGGGTCGCTCCGCGAGCCCATGGGCTCGCGGAGCGACCCGGCGCGAGATACTCGACCGGTGAAGGTCGACTTCAAGAAGTCGCACGACGCGTACCGCGCGCGTGCCGGCGAGTTCAGGGTCGTCGAGGTGCCCAGGATGAGGTACCTGATGATCGACGGTCGGGGCGACCCCAACACGTCCCAGAAGTACGCCGACGCCCTCGCATCCCTATACCCGGTGGCCTACGGATTGAAGTTCACCAGCAGGCGGGAACTCGATCGCGACTATGTCGTCCCTCCTCTAGAGGCGCTGTGGTGGGCCGCAGACATGACCTCCTTCACGTCCGCGCGCGATAAGTCCCAGTGGTGCTGGACCGCGATGATAATGACGCCTGACTGGCTCACGGAGCAGATGTTCGCTGACGCTGTGAGCGCGGCGGCCGCGAAGCAGCGCGGGGTGAGGCTTGAAGACGTACGGCTGGAGAGTCTCGAGGAGGGTCTCTGCGTGCAAACGTTGCACGTCGGGTCCTACGACGATGAGGTCGACGTCCTGGCTGAGATGCACGGGCAGTTCGTTCCCGGTGCAGGTCTGCGGATGACCGGGAAGCACCACGAGATCTACCTCAGCGATGCGCGGCGGGTCGAGCCGTCGAGGCTGCGCACGATCTTGCGACAACCTGTCGAGCGGGCGTAGCGGCTGCAGGGTGGGGCCGCGGGATCCCCCACACGCTCGTCAGTCTTCCCGGCATCTCGACAGAAATATCGCCGAGGACCGCTAGCGCTTGCCGTCGTAACCAGGAGCTAGTGAGCGCCCGAAGGCCCGGCGGGAACCTTCGGTGAGATCTGGCCCAAGCCTCTCCACCTAAACGCCGGGACCAGTTCGGGATCCCGCAGCGGCTGCAGCTACACGGTGCCGAATCGCACGACGTAGCGCCTCTGCCAGGGCGTCTCGACTGCCCGGCGGTCGTAGCGCTCGCGTACAAAGGCGACGGCATGATCGGCCGGTACGCCATCCAGCACCGCAAGACAGGCGAGCGCAGTGCCTGTCCTGCCGCGCCCTCCGTTGCAAGCGACCTCGACTCGCTCGCGCCCGGCTCGACGCCACGCCTCACACAATGCGTCCCACGCGTCAGCCTTGTCGACAGGCAACCGCAAGTCCGGCCAACGAACCCATCGCTCTTCCCAGTCCATGGGCGGCGCCGGGGGCCTGCTCAACAAGTAGAGGCCAAAGTCCGGAGACACACCATCAGGCACCGGCTGCCGCAGGCCACGGCCCCGGACCGTTCGACCGGACGGCAGACGAAGCACGCCTAGAGTGGTCGGGCACCAGGTTTGGGTCACAGCCTCAGCGTATGCAGCGGATCGGCTCGTGGAGCGCGCCAGTGCACGATCGGCTCGTGCCAGTCGACGCCGAGTCACACTCGTCGCGCAATCAGACTGTCGGGGTGTCCACCGACGACCTGTACGGCGGCTCCGCGCATCTGTTTCTCGATTCGAGGTCGCTCCGTTGGAACGGCGAGCCACGAGTTGTACAGGCCTCGCAGTGTGGTGATCTGGTGGCCATAGGGGTCGTCAGTAGTGCGGTAGGCGCCATACCAACAAACGCACGCCGACGCGATGATGGGCGGGATCTCGTCGCGGACGAGCCGGCTCAGGTGCACGCGGTCGGCCAGCATGAGTGCGCCGACTCGACCCGGCGTTGCCACGAGTGTCCCCACCAGCTGATCGCGCAAACCCTCAACGGTTCCCTCCGAGGACGGGTCGGAGTCAGCGATAGCTGTGCGCAGCGGGCCACTCAGCCCCTCCTGAAGTTCGTCACGGGCAATTGAAGGCAGCGCCGTCACGCCCGCTTCGGGCAGCAGCGTGTGAGCCGCTTGGAGTACCAGCGCTGCCCTTGCCGGCTGAGCCAGACGAGGGTCCACAAAGCTGACCCCGCGTCGGCGCGTCAGGTCCCGCCATACACCCTTCTCCAAGTTCAAGAGCATGCGCTCACGGTGCCACCCGCCGGCCAGTGGGCGCATCAGGGAAGTCACCCAATCGGCTTCGGCGTTCATGGAATGTGTCGCCAGAACCTCCCCCGAAGCACCTCGTCGTGGGTGTCTGCGACCCGGTACGGGATGGGCTCGCGGAGCGACCCGGTGCGGGATCCGTTTGCGGCGATCCAGTCGACAAGTCCTCCGACCGTCGCCGTACGAAGTTCTGTACGGCGGTGCCTGGGTGGATCACAACAGCGTCGAGTAATCGGTTGGCAACACGTCGCCTGCCGCTCGTAGAGTCCGCACCATGAGTTTCTGTGCGAAGCCCTGGTTCGTCCGCTGACGGCGGCCGAACCCGACTGAGTTTCTCGTCCGCCGTCCTGGCCTATGCCGGGCGGCTACGCGTGCTGCCCGGCTCCCTGACGAGCTGAGAGAACACGCATGCTTCGCACTGACCCTTCTTCCCTTTCCTCCGACGCTCCTGCCTGGGTAACTCGCGGATTGCCTGCGGGTACCGCTGCCCACGTGCGCGCAGAGGGCATCGCTGTGTCCCTTGGTGAGCGCTCTGTCCTGGCCAGCGTCGACGTGACGGTCTCGAACGGCTCACGGTTGGCCGTGGTCGGCGAGAACGGCCGCGGCAAGACGACTCTGTTGCGCGTCCTGGCCGGCGATCTCTCGCCGGCCGGGGGCGCGGTGACGCGCATCGGCACCCTGGCCCTCGTCGGGCAGACCCTCGACGTCGACAACGATCGCACCGTCGGGGACTTGCTCAAGGATGCCGTCGGCGACTCCCTAACCGCTCTTGACCGACTGGACGCCGCGACCGAGGCGCTGGCCGCCGGCGAGGCTGGAGCCGAGGACGCCTATGCGCAGGCCCTCGAGGTCGCCACGGTCCTCGACGCGTGGGACGCCGAACGACGTATCGACGTCGCTCTCGACGGGCTGGGCGCCTGCACCGACCGGAGTCGGCGACTGGCCACACTCTCGGTGGGGCAGCGCTATCGAGTGCGTCTGGCCGTCGTGCTCGGCTCGAGCACGGACCTGCTGCTGTTGGACGAGCCGACCAACCACCTGGACGCCGAGGCGCTTGCCTTCCTGACCCGACGACTCCGCGAACACCCCGGCGGACTGGCCGTGGTCAGTCACGACAGGGCACTTCTGCGCGAGGTCGCCACGACCTTCCTCGACCTGGACCCAAGCCGCGACGGTCTTCCCCGCGAGTACTCCGGCGGGTACGACGGCTGGGCCGAGGGCCGGCGCCGGGAGCGCGAGCGCTGGGAGCAGGAGCACGTAGCCCAGCAGACCGAGCGCGCCGAGCTCCAGCAGGCCGCGGAGGACGCACGCGGCCGTCTCCGCACCGGTTGGCGCCCGGACAAGGGGACGGGCAAGCACCAGCGAGCCACCCGCACCGCCGGGGTGGTGCAGGCCTTCAACCGCAGGGTGGAGGATCTCGAACGCCACCGCATCACCGTGCCCGAGCCCCCGCGGCACTTGTCCTGGCCAGATCGGCCCATCCGGGCCAATCGCCCAGTCCTCGACGGCCATGGGCTGGTCGTCGACGGTCGACTCGAATCCCCGGTCGACGTGTCGCTGACGAGCGGCGGCCGGCTGCTGCTCACCGGACCGAACGGCGCCGGCAAGTCCACTCTCCTCGCCGTACTGGCTGGTCAGGTCGAGCCGACACATGGACAGCTCCGCGTGCACCACGGAAACCGAGTGGCGCTGCTGTCGCAGGAGGCGCCCAGATGGAACCCGGACATTACCGCCTACGAGACCTACCGAGCGCACACGGACCGCTTCCAGGCACACGGAACGCCGGGGCAACCCCCGTCCCTGTCCGCCCTCGGGCTACTGGACGCGGCGACGCAGCGTGTCGCGGTCGGCCGGATGTCCCAAGGCCAGCAGCGCCGTCTGCACCTGGCGATGTGCCTGGCCGCGAAGCCCGACCTGCTGATGCTGGACGAACCGACGAACCACCTCTCGATCTCCCTCGTCGACGAGCTCACTCAGGCGCTGACAACAACCTCCTGCGCGGTAGTCGTCGCAACTCACGACCGGCAGATGCTCGCCGACCTTGCGACGTGGCCTCGTCTCGACCTGGGACAGCAGGAAGTCGACGACGCGTTCCCGAACGAACAGTGCGACGGGGGTTAGTCCGCAACGGGTCTGCGTGCTCGACGTCGGGAGGCGCGAACCGTCCCGCAGGCCGAACGAGCTGCGGCGACGATTCGGCCCCGAACCTGTCGGAGCGATGGATTCGCCGCAAGCGGATCCCCATCCGGTTAGCGAGACAGAGACGACCTAGCGCAGCTTTGAGTTGCTGTGCGAGCCGCTTGAGGTTCGACTTGCGGGACAGGCATTCCCTCCCGGCGCACTCGCACGGCAGCTGATGAGCCAAACGCATTCACCTCCTCCACCCGAGCGTCACAACCCGCCACAAGGGCGATCGCGAGCGTACAGACTTGCTTACTTAGCCAACCAGTCGGTATAGTAACGGCTTGTGCCTACATCTCGATCAGCCCCCGCGCACCGGCCCTCAATGCGTGACGACATGGTCGCCAGCACTCTGACTTTGGCGCGCACCGGCGCTTCGGTCTCGCTGGAGTCCGCCGCCCGCGCCGCCGGGGTTACCAAGGCGGGGTTGATGTACCACTTCTCGACCAAGCAGGCGCTGATGACTGCCGTCATCGACCACCTCATGAACCAGTACGAGCACGAACTGACCCAGCGGCTCACATCCGATAACAGCACAGCACCGACAACGACGGCGCGACTCGTCGCCTATCTCAATTGGGTGTGCGACGGACACTTCGACCACGGAGACCTCGTCATGTTCACCGACCCCCGGCTACGTGAGCCACTCAGCGCGCGCTGGAACGAACGCATGGGCGAGTGGGTCCACATCCCCGAAACGCTGCCCGCAAAAGAAAGGGCACGGTTCCACGCCGTGCGCCTCATAGCCGACGGCATCTGGCTTAACTCGGCCAGCAACGGCATCTCTCTCACCGACGAGGACCGAGACGCGGTCCAAGCACTCGCCCACCAACTCCTCCAGGAGAACTCATGACCAAATGGCTGCTCCTCGCTGCGGCCATCCTCAGCGAAGTCACCGGCTCCCTGTCCCTCAAAGGCGCCCTCGACCGTCCCGCGCTCTACGCTGTCGTCGCCATCGGCTACATCGCGTCGTTTGCGTTCCTCGCGTTGGTCCTGCGGCGAGGCATGGCACTGGGCGTCGCCTACGGCATCTGGGGTGCACTCGGCGTCGCCACTACCGCAGTCATGTCGTCATTGATCTTCGACGAGACACTCACTGCCCTAATGGGCCTCGGCATCGCCCTCATCATCGTAGGCGTCCTCACCGTCGAACTCGGCTCCCAAGCCGCCCACAAGAACGCTCCCGCGAAGGAGTCCATCTAATGCAGTGGTTTTTCCTGGCCGCAGCCATCGTCTTCGAAGTCACGGCCACCATCTCCTTGCGGATGGCGGCTACCGGACAGCGCGCCTACTACGCTGGCGTAGCCGTCGGATACCTGGCCGCCTTCGCGTTCCTCACACTCACCCTCAACGAAGGCCTTGGACTCGGTGTCGCGTACGGCATCTGGGCAGCCTCGGGCGTGGCCCTCACCGCGGTCGCATCCAAGGTCTTGTTTAAGGAGCCTCTCACCCCACTCATGCTGGGCGGCATCGCCCTCATCATCAGTGGGGTACTCCTCGTCGAACTCGGCGCTGTTCACTAGAACCGCTCCGTCGCCTATTCAGTGCCGCGTGCGGCAGGAGCGAAAGCCACCGAAACCATGCTGGGTGAACCGAGTGAGGATGCGTCCGCTGAAACGTCTACCTCGAGGTCCGCGCACAGCAGCGTGCGCGCCGGCCATCCGTCCCGATAGCCGATCCCGCACTGGTCACGCTCCGCGTTGGGATCTCTCCTGCGCACGTGGGCGCTCGTCAGGCATGGAAGCGCCCGCCTACGCGCAGAGGGCCTCAGGCGGGGCGTGCGGGGACGGTGCCGGCTTCGTCGACGATGCCGCGCTCCAGGATCGCCGTGGCGCCGAACAGGATGTCGGGCGAGCCGTCGGTGTGGGTGAACCAGCTGCGCATGCCCATGAGCTCGTAGCTGTCGGGGTCGAACACCCACGTGGTCCGGGTCCGGAACGCGGCATCGGCGCGGCTGACGCCGATGCCTTGGCGGCCGAGAGCGTCCGTGGCGTCGCGCTCTACCTCGACGCCCGGGATCAGGGTGGTGGCGCGGTAGAAGGCTGCCGCGGTCCTCGGCGGCACCGCCTGCTCGTTGACGAGGTTGCCGATGAGCTCGAAGACCGCCTGCTCGGGCTCCTGGCGCTCTACGGTCCGTGCCTCGGCGTACAGGACGTCGAGGAGCGCGTCGGGGTCGGTGGGCAGGGAAGCCAACCAGGCGTACGTCGGCCGGCCGACGCCAGCCGCGGCGGGGCCGCTGTAGTCGATCGGCCAGTCCTGGCCGAGCTCGCGGATCACGTCGTCGTCCCAACCGTAGGGTCCGGTGTCCTGCCCGAACCAGACCTCCCGCTCGTGCACCTCCCCGAGGCGGACCGGACCGCCGAGGCGACCGTCGTTGGAAAGCACGGCGCTCCTGGCGTAGACGAACTGATCCTCCCGCACTTCGAGGGTGGGCGCTGCCAGTGCGGCCGTGGCTGCGCTCTCCAGCACCAGGGTGGCGGCCGGGGCCGTGGCGACCGCACGGTCGCGAGGCGAGGGGGAGCGTGGATCGGTGGCGATGTCGTCGATGGCGCCCCAGGTGAGGAGCGCGAGGATCGTCGAGCAGGCGACCAGGAGTGCGGGGGCCGCGACCCGGCCGGTTCGGCGTGCTCCCCGATCGTGGTCGTCGATGGCCGTGTGCACTCGACGAGCCAGTCGGGCACGGTGCTCGGGGGACAGCGTGATCTCCGTCGGAGGGGGGAGCTGGCGGCGCAGCTCGAGGAGGTCGCGTGTGGAGTCGTCAGCGGTCATGGTCGTCCTCCTCGGACGGTCGGGATGCGGGTCGGGGTGCGGGTCCAGGTGTCGGTCTCTGCCTCGTCCGGCGGGTCGTCGATGATCGCCCGGAGACGGGCGCGTGCCCGGGACAGCCGCGACCGGACCGTCCCGACCGGGACGCCCAGGGTCTCCGCGGCCTCGGCGTAGCTCAGTCCCGACCACACGCACAGGGCGAGCACCTCGGTCTCGCTCCGGGTCAGCAACTCAAGTGCCCGTGCGGTCCGGGCGAGGGTGTGCGCGTCGTCGAGGCGCTGCGCGGTGCTGTCGGCGAAGTCGGGGACGGTGAGGTCGTCGGGCGCTCGTGCCAAGAAGGTCAAGAGGCGACGACGGCTCCGGGTGGCGTTGAGGGCTTGGCGCGTGGTGATGGCGAGCAGCCAGGCACGGAGCGGCCGGTCGTCGTCCGCGAGCCCGTCGCGGTTGCGCCAGAGCGTCAGGAACGTCTCGGAGGTCACGTCCTCCGCAGTGGCCCAGTTCGCGGTCAACCGGTGTGCCAGGGTGAAGACGCCGTTGACGTGCTCGGCGTAGACGCTGTCGAAGGCGGCCTGGTCGCCGCCCCGCAGCCGTCGTCTCAGCTCGCGATCCTCGGTGCTCACACCCGTAACTGTCCGTCAGCGCGGTGCAGTTCCCTGTGTTGCGTTCCTTGGGTCCTGAACTTTGCCCGTTGCGTCGTGGGCGCGTACGTCTGAGCGGTCGGGTGCGCGGCGACTGTTGCAGGTATGTCTCCGTCGACGTCCGAAGTTGCGGCGACGCCCCGAGGCGCAGCGCATTTCTGCACAGCGTTCCGGGCCGGTCGGTTGCACCGGTCGCGCGCTAGAGAACGAGCTTCATCCGCGGAGCAGACGTCAGGACGAAACCCGCCTTGTCGTAGAGGCGCCGCCCTTCCTCTGTGGAGCTGAGGTCCACTCGATCTGCGTTGATTGACTTGGCTCACTCGATGACGTCAGCGACCAGGAGGGTCCCGTATCCGCAACCCCGGTGCTGGGGGACGGTGATGACATTGGCGAGCCGGACGGTCCGTCCTCGAGGGCACATCGGGTTGGGAACGCCCAATTCAAGAGTGCCAATTGCGGTCGCGACGATCTCGCCACCTCTGTCGATAACCGGGAAGCGAGCGGCGTCGGAGTCGTCGACGTAGCGGGCGAACCACTTGCGAGCGTGGCTCCTCCATGGCTCGTCGTCGTGAACGCCGTCCTCATCGAAGAGCAGGCCCCATAAGTACAGCAGTTGTGCGCCGTCGTCCGCGGTCGCGACCCTGAGGAAACTACTCGGACTATCCACTGGGCGATCCTAGGTGGCCGAACAGACGGGTTGCGCGGACCTGGTCTGCCGCGATCCGCGCATCCCGCAACCCGATCCCTCTGTGGCACGCCCCGCGTGCCGATCCATGCACGGTCACGCTCCGCGCGACGTTCGGTCTACGGTGCGCCTTGATCAGTGGAGACGCGTGCATCAGAGCGCCGCGAGTCCCGCCGCCCACCGGCGCATCCCAGCCGGGCCGTTGCCCTCGGCGTAGCGCCCGAACAATCGCTGCGAGCGAGCGCGATGGAATCCGGAGCGGATGTCACTAGGTCGGGCGAAGAATGATTGCTCGACCGGCGGCTGCCACTTGGACAAGAGGTCGACGCCTCCGTCGTTCGGGGACTCCAATGCATAGTAGACCCGCCCGACCCCGAGAGTGATGGCAGCGCCGAGGCACATCATGCAGGGCTCGAGATTGACCGCCAGCACGAGTGGCTCGTCCGGCTGGTCGAAGCCGAGTTCCATATCGGCCTGTTCAAGCGCCAGCAGGTCGGCATGCACGATCCGCCGTCTGAGAGTCCGCTCCTGAGTGAAGGCTTGGCCGAGCACGCGGTCGCCACTCAGCACGACGGCGCCGATGGGCATCTCGCCGTTGGCCAGCCCCTTCTCGGCGACGTCCAGCGCGAGCGCCACAGCATGTTCAGGCGTCATCACGCGGACCATCGTGCCCTACGAGGGCATGGTGACTAGGAGCGTGACCAGTGCGGGATCCCGCTATGGTTCACGCCTGCCTGAACGACCGGGCTGAACTGGGATCCGAGGTCCAGGCGTGCCCATGGCGCGGCCCGATGCTTCGCGATCCACTCTGGCCTAGAGTCGCGCCGTGGGCGGCGCAGCAACCAACTCTGGCATCGACTTCCAGTCGCGAGTCGGAGCACTCGCGATGGTCTCAATGTTTGCCGAGCTCGATGAGCTTACGGCTCTCGGCGCCGCCAGACATTCGGGCATCGAGAGCGTGCAGTTCGAGACGAACGACAAGGTCGACGATGTCGCGCTGACAACGCGAGGCGGGCGCGTGTTTGTGCAGGCCAAGCGAACGATCAGTGTCTCCAAGGGCGGAGATTCTGAGTTCTCCTCAGTGATTCGACAGTTCGTACACCAGCACATCACCTCGCCCGGCGACGATGCGTTCGTCCTAGCTACGACCAGCGCGGCCTCATCACGAGTCACAAGTGACCTCAGGACCCTGACGGAGGCGGCACGTCTCAACCGAAATCACGCCACCAACCCCGCCACCAAGAACGCGAGAGAGGTCCTTGCGACCACAAGCACCCTCATCGATCTGCACTACGCCGCGCTCGCAGGCAGAGAGATCTCCGACCACGAGCGCTCCGCTATCTTTGCCAAGATCCACGTGCAGGTGCTCGATCTGGAGGACGGCGCACCGCTGGAGCGAGCCATCCTGATCGCCTTGGCTGCCCGGGGCGTGCCGTCGGCCAACGCTGCTTGGGCAGAACTGGTGAAGCTGGCACTCACACTGGCCAAGGACCGGCTCAGCATCGACCGAACTGGGCTCTTGACTCGCATCGGTCCGGTGCTGACACCCAGTGCCGATGCGAACGCTGAAATGGCCGCAGAGTCGGCGATGCGCACCGCACTAGATGGCGATATAGGGGTTGCCTACGAGTTCGTGCTGCTGCAGGACCTTGATGGGCTGGTCGTCAGTGTCTTCTTCAGGTTCGACGATAACGGGGCGAAAGTCCTCCATTTCAAGTCGGACAGCGTCACGCTGCCGGACGGCACGGCCCATACCGTGATCGCACGGACCTCCAGCATCGATGGACTCGCACGGATCCTGACAGCAGACCCCGCCCTCGTGGAGCATGACGTCGTTCTTGACATTGGTCGACCCGTCCTAGAGAACGAAGAAGCGATCACCCAGTACCGGTCCGAGCTACGCCAACGCCTCTCCGACAACTCTGACCTTCTGAGCTGCCTACGGTGCAGCCGCCCCGTGGCGGAAGACCGAGCCCCGTACATCGAGATAGACGAGGTCGACGAGGCATCCGAAGTGGGCTTGATCCACTCGGCTTGCAGGCGTCCTACCTACCGTGTGCTCGGCGCTCTGGGAGGTGACACTCTCGCTCAGAACGACTGGCTGGGAGACTTTGACTATGGCTTGTGGCTCCGACAGATTGTTGGCGGGCAAGGGATGTTCAACGACATGTCCGCGGTGCAACGGTCCAAGCGCGCCATGGTTTCCTGGAACCCCTCTCGATCTCATCTGTCGGTAGGAACCTGGGGAGTAGCGCTCGTGCACGCCGATGGCAACGAGCACTTCACGACGAATCGAGGCGTGGTCGAATCGTTCACCAAGGACCAGGCCGAGAGAGTTGCTCAGTTCATGCAACAGGAGCTATCAGCGGCTGCTGCGGCGGGTGACCCTTCCTGCGTCTCGGCCGAGACTGGGGCATCCGGTAGGTACTCCCAACTCCTCGAGTACTTCGCACACGAGGGGACCCCGATCGAGATCGTTCGCGCAGAACCACGAGAACTCTCCAGGGCTGCCATCAACTCCGGTCGGCGGGTCGAGAACTACTACGCGCCGCTCCTCGCCTTGATCGACGTCGAGACGAACGAACCGTTCGAGCTCGGCGATGCTCTCCTGCTTCTCACCGATCCGCTGCGGTTGCCAGACTTCGTCGCCAATTGGACCGCAGCAGGAGCCGACGTCCCGACGCTGGCCACTGCGATCATCCGTGACGATGCGCAGTTCGATGCGCTTGTCGCGGGCTACGCCCTGAGGTCCGTCCGAGTGGTCGTCAATGCGCTCCTCAAGCGTGACGGATCCCTGGCCTCCGGCGTTATCCTTGCGCCAGAGCTCCTGTGGCTCCAGGGCTACAGCAACCCTTTCGACGACGACGCGACCTGACGCCTCGGCCCCGCGTTGCCTGCGAGCCGCCAAACGAACGACGTGGGGTGGCCCGGGGGCGCGCGTCAGGGCTAGGTGAGCTGATCACCGGAAGGCGATCCCGCACCGGTGAGGAAGCCAGGTGCAGCACCCATCGGACGATCCCGGAGGGTTCGGTCGATCCACCGCGGCGGCGCTAGCCGAGGCGCGAGGCAATCTCAAGCAGCGCTGGACCCCGATCGACCTTAGACGACTGCCCTGGTTCATCGGAGACTGGCCGATCACCTGACATCACCCAAGTAGATCGACTTGTCGTAGGCAAAGTCTCGCTCGGGCAACTTTGCACAGACGGTCCTGATTGCGAAGCGTTGTCAATGTAGGTGGTCGCGACAGGGACAGAGCTGCGCAGACGAGTTACGGCTGGATTCGGTTGCGCTGGGCGGCGCGTACGCGGGCACGCAACTGAGCCCGGACCTCGTCGTGGATGGTCGTCGACGTCGTGATCGCGGTCTCTACCGAGACGACCAGCCCGTAGCGAACTACGCGGCCGGCTTTGAGCCGCTGCGCGTCGTCCATGCACTGGACATGAAGCTGGAGGGCACCTCCGTCGTTGAAGACGAGTGCCTTCTGGCCGTCACTGATCTCGTGCTGCACACTGCCGCGGCGGGTGGCGTTGTGATCGGCTTCGATTCGCGCGCCCCCGGTCTCGTGGTCGTCGAGTCGCTCGAAGAAAACTTTGGCGCCGCGGTAGCGGTTCAGGTGCCCCGCCGTGGGGACGAACGAGGCGACCGTTGCGGTGACGCGGTGCCATTCAGCCTTGGCTCGCAGGGAGGCGGGGAGCGGGATCTCGTAGGTGTGTCTGTGCTCTCGTCCCAGCGAGCCGCCTGCGATGAGCACGGCGCGGTTCGTCGCCGCACTCGCAATGCGCTCGGGACGGATCGCGCCATACCCGAGAACGGCCGTGAGTTCGCGCCGCCACCGTTGAGGATGGAGCCCGAGCGCCGCGCGTAGCCGCTCGCCCTCCTGCCCCCATGTGCTTGTGTGGACGAGCAGTGCCTTGGCGAGGACGGGGTGGTACTGGGGATCGGGGAACTCCGCGTCGTCGGCGCTGTCGCGGCCTACTTCAAGGATGTCGAAGATCCGACTGGCCTCACGGGTCACGAGCGCGGTCGCGTTGCTTGTGCCGTGGGTGTAAGCGGTGGCGTCGGTACGCCCCGCAGCTGCCGGCGCTGCCACTTGGCTCCCGGGGCCTGTCGATGCCGTGTTCACCGGAACCAGTTCGACGGTCGGCGAGCCCCGCATCACGACGGGCCGTTGATAAAGCGCGCGACCACCGGCGTGGTAGACGTCGGGCTTGACCGAGCGGCCGACGCCGGGGCCCACTGCTCCGTAGAGGGCTGGCGCGTCCGGGTGTGCCAGGTCCCACACTGTGTCTGGCAGTGAGACCTCGCCGCTCTCGTCGGCGTGGGTCGCGGACACGGTCAAGGCGTTGACTGCATCCCCTGGTGGCAGGATCCCACGGACCTTGCTGGTCGCGTAGACGGCCTTTAGGGCGGCCTGAGCGGTGCTCTCAGGCGTTGCCGCTGAGTCGGCAGGGATCACGATCGGGACGTTGGGGTGATTGCCAGCGCTGACGACGAAGAGCAGGTTGAAGTCGACGGACATCCAGTCCAGTAGCCGACCAAGCGGGCTCATCCGGCGGACGAGTGCTCGGGACTGTGCGCCGATCGAGAGGTTGACGATGCGAACGCTGGGAGCCGCCGGTGGGTGAGTGCCATCGCCTTCCACAATGCGGCGGACTGCTCGGTGGAGAAGATCGGTGAGCAGACGGCCCTGTACGGTCACCTCTTGCCGTGGCTGCAGGGGATGTGGTTGCAGGATCGGGCGGACATAGATCGGGCGGGCCAGAGGGTCCCCAGGCTTGGACAGGTCGCCGTGGAGGATCAGGGATGCCATCGCGGTGCCGTGGTGGCGGTTCGCCACACCGTAGGTGCTCCCGATCCCATCGGGGTCGTCGATGATCAGCCGACCAGCGAGCGCGTCGTGGTTCTGGAACGGCAGCCCGTCGAGCAGGGCGATCCTGGGTGGGTCGGTGACTCGCTCGGCGGGCGCGATCGAACTGCTCGACAACAGCTCGGTCTCCGGAGCGGTCACGGACATTGGAATGTAGGGACTGACGAACATGATCTCGTCAGCGTTGAGCAGGTCAATGGCTGCCGTGCCTTCACGCAGGACGGTCTCGACCTGCTGGATCGGCAGCGCGACGAGAAGAGCGTGATAGCTGATCGAGTCGATCTGTGCCTGGGTCGTGACGGCGCCGCCTGCGCGCTCTACCACCGCCCTGAGGTGTGACTCCGCACTGTTCCGCTGGGCGGGGTCGCGCCGGTACCAGAGTTCGATTTCGACGTTGACGGTGCTGATGGACTGACCGACAACAGCGACGGTCTCCTGCCATCGTTCGAGCAGACCGGTCTCACGAACGCGGTCATCCGGGCCCCACCGTCGGATCCCTCGCAACTGCTCGAAGACGGTCTTGAACTTACCGAGTCCGCGCTCGAACGAGAGATTGGGATCCCGCTGCCACTGCTCGAAGAGGCTGACGAGCTGAGTGACTGCGGTTGCGTTCGACATCACTAGGTACAGCGAGTGTTGCACCGTGTTGTCGGTACGCGCGCCACCTTGAACCATGTGGAAGTCGTCGTCGGGCTCGCTGGGTTCATCGAGCAGTTCGGCGAGAAATTCCAGGCCTTCGATCTTGTTGACGGCGTTTCCAAATGCCTCCACCGTGCCGGCCAGATCGAAAACCAGGACCAGGGCCGGGTCGACCTCGTCGACCTGCTCGTGGCTCAACTCGGCACGACGGGCATCGAACGCATCGGAAAGGGCGCGGAACTGTGGGGACATTCGCTGGCCTTGGCGAGCCGCCGGGACCTTCGAGAGCCGCGGCATGTCGCGACGGGTCTGCTTGATCCGTTCGCCCACCTCCGGCGCGCCGAGCGCGAGGAGCGGGCGCTGATCCCCGCTCACTCGCCAGCTTGAGCTTGCCGGTGCTCAAGCCGTTCCTTCACGATGCGGCGGAGGTCCGCATCGGGCATCTCCAGCACCGCACGGCGCCGGATGTCCAGGGCGAACTCCTCAAGTTCAGCGAAGCTCGCTCCAGCGAGCTTGTCGGCAATGGTTCGCGGGGCATAGCCGAGGTCGCCACCAAGGCGCTGCGCGAGGCGCTCGAGGTACTCGGTGGCCTGCGCCCGTGAAGGAGCGTGAAGCTCGGCTCTCACTTGGAACCGCCGCCAGGCGGCTCGATCCAGGAGTTCGCCGTGGTTGGTCGCGCCGATGAGGATGACATGAGCTGGCAGCCGGTCGATCTGCAGGAGCAGCGTGGACACGACTCGTTTGATCTCACCAGTCTCGTGCTCATCGGAGCGTTCCTTGGCGATGGTGTCGAGCTCGTCGAAGAAGAGGACGCAACGTCGCGTGCGGACGAACTCGAACGCGTTGTCCAACCGGGCAGCTGTCTCGCCGAGGAAACTTGAGACCACACCCTCGTAGCGGATCACGTAGAACGGCAGCATCAGCTCCGCGGCGATTGCCTCCGCGACACTGGTCTTCCCGTTACCCGGCGGTCCTGACAGCAGGAGGCGGTTGCGTGGCTCGATGCCATAGCTCCGGAGAAGCTCTGACCGCTTCTGTTCCTCGATCAGTTCGGTGACGACGCGGCTGGTCACGGGAGCGAGTTCTAGGTCCTCGAGCTTGCGGTCCGGGACGATCTCATGGACCAGGTCGCGAATCGCCGAGGCGTGGTCGTCGCGCGGCTTGCTCGTGCCGAGTGTTGTTATGAGTTCCGACAAGCGATCCGCGAGAAGGTGGTGCTGGTTGGCACGTTCCTCCGAGATGACCGCTTCGACGAGGATCTTGAAGCGGTCCCGGTCGCCTCGGCGCTCGGCCTCAACGAGATCGAGGAGCAGGTCCGACCGCGCCATGCGCTCGCCCTCCTCCGCTGGATGCCCTGAACGGCCATGGTAGTCACCGCGAATTCCAGCGTACGACTCGACGCTGACAGTATCTTTGGAGGCGCGCCTCGGTCTGCGAATCTCGCCAACGCAAGACCGTCGTCTCGAACAGCGCACATCGGTGTAACCACAGCGCTCCAGGCCCCATCGGTGCCGTTCACAGGTCAACCTCCAGCCGCCACCCCACTCCCGCCCTCAATGTCGATCAGATCAATGTTCTTTGGCTGAAAGTTCGCGCTGGCCAAGATTCGCTGCATCTCGACACGACTCGACTTCCACATTCCCGACATGCACCGTCGGAATTGGTGCCGGGCAGGTGTCCGAAACCGGGTCGCCGCGCTCGCTTCTCCAGGCGTGATGGGGTGCACAAGCTGACCGCTGGAGGCTTGTACGCATAGTCGTGACGCCCTTCACCTCATCGAGGGAGATCGATTCCCGCAGGCACGTCACGCGCACACACATCGCGCTGATCCGGCGTCGTTGTCCGCTCGGCCCTAGGTCCCGGTCGCGGTCACGTGCGCGCGAGGGGACAACTCTAGGCGACGCAATCATCATCTTTGTGTCATGATGTTGTCGAATAGGAGGTCGACCGATCTCTTCGCCTGATTGAAGGACCCTCGCGTGATCGTCGTCAACATCAAGCACTCCTTGAAGCGCCTCATCGACCAGGTGCGTCTCGGTATCCCCGACGACGTTCTGCTCGAGCAGCTCGAGTCCGACACGACCACCAAGTGGGCCGGCCTGGGCAAGCAGGCCCTTGAGGCCCATCGCCCGCGCGCAGACGCGCTCTACGAGCACGGGAAGTCCGAGGAGGACGACTACCTCGTCGGGGTTTCGGGGGACCAGATTGTGTCGGTCTACGAGATCCGTGGCTGGCGTCGCGCCGAGGACGACGACCGTCGAGTGATCTTCAACGTCTCCCGAGCGCGGGCCGAGATGGCCGCCGCGGTCGGACAGCCGACCCCCGGAGGCCCCTGGAAGCGCGGCGAGTCCAGGCCCATCCGCTACGTCGACACTCAGCTATTCATTGGCGAGCTGCACCGCCGCGGCCTGGTGGCCGCATACGAGGACGCCGAGGTCGACGCCGTCGAGCGCCGGATGGTCGAGGTGGTCCGCACACTCGCCGGACCGACCAAGGCCACCTCACCACTCGACGGCGTCGACCTCGAGCGCGACCCGCGCGGAGGCATCCGGATCACCGTCCCGATGGGCACCAAGGTCACGATTGTCCAGCGCGATGCCAGCTAAGACGAGGAAGGCGCTTGAGGAGCCCAGCGCCATCAACAGACTGCTCACAAGCCCCTGTCACAGAGTCGTGGCAACGCACCCTGCGCGCCTGTGTCGTGATGCTCGCCCTCGCCGTACTGGCCATCGCCACAGCCGCCGCCAGCGCGGTCCTCGTCGGCGCGGTCGGCGGCCGGTAGTCAGGCGCAGTGCGAAAACATGACTGTCGGCCTTCGTGTCCGGTCCGAGGAGAGGTCCAGTTGGAGAGATCCGACTAACGACCACAACCGGTCGTTTCCGTCGATGCTGGTTGCCAGCGAGGAGCGTCGCGACGGGTTCACGGGACTCCTGTCAGAGGCCGGATTGTTGGCGTATGAGTGCTGCGGTGACGTCGGCAATGACGGCGCTCGGTACTCCACGCAGAAGCTTTCCGGCGCGCCGGAGTGCGGACTGGTCGTCCTCGTCATCAACCTGTTCCGAGGCCTGCTCCAAGAGCTGCACCAGGAAATCTGCGGCCGCGTCTTCGTCTGGCCATAGGCCAACGGCGCGCCGGCCACGCTCGGTGAGGCCGCGGCAGATAAACACGATCGTGCCGTGTCCGGCTGCCCTGGATGCTTTCCCAGTGAGGTATGCGCCGTTCATGCTGTCGAGCGCCCGGGCGACGGTCATGGCATCGAAGCTGAGTTCTCGAGCAATTTCGTCTGACACGGCGGGGCGCCCGTGTGCTTCAAGTCGTCGTGCCGCTGTTATCAGGATTGGCAGGTCTCGGGGGTGCCAGGTGTCGTCGAGCTTCTCCACCATCGTCAGCCCACCCCGGACTGGCGGGCGATGACCGCGGCGACGACGTCGACCATGACGTCCCGGGAGACCCCTCCCAGCGACGACCATGCGCGGCGGATGGCGGTGCGCTCTTCAGGGTCACTGGTGGCGTCTTCGGCTTGCCGGAGGGCGTCAACGAGGCTGTCAGCGGCGTCTTCGCCTGGCCATAGGCCGACGACGCGCCGGCCTCGTTCTCGAAGGTCGACAGCGAGGACGCCGGGACCGCTTCCGAGCGTCGCGCCGCCGGTGATGGCTTTGATGTACCTACCGTCGTCGAGAGCGAGCAACGCCGTCGTGGCTTCTTCTTCGGGGATCTCAAGCTCAATGGCGACCATGTCGCTGGTGCCGACGGGAGCGTCGCGACCTTCCAACCGTGCAACGCACAACAGGACGGGTAGGTCGCGGGAGTGCCACTGGTCGGGTAGCCGCTCGTTCGTCATGGATGGACCGTAGCGGCGCCCACCGACAAGCGCGTTCGGCCTAGAACATCGCTCACACCAGCCCGACCGCAAAACGGTCATTTTCGGTTGGGCGCGCGTTCCGGGAGCCGATCCCGTTCCGGTCACGCTCGCGCGTGACGATCCCGCATCCTGCACCGGGGTCGCTCCGCGTCACGATGGGCACGCGGGACCCGGCAACGCTCGTCTCGACCGCGTTCATGTCCGCGTCGCCGAAGACGAGCCGAACCATCGCCCGGCCCAAGCACTCGCAGCACCGAACAAAAGTCCACCGACTGACATAACGCGAGTTGTTAAACAACACATAGACAGAAGCCGAACCTCACCAGAAACCACGGACCTCATGCACTGTCGGAACTCGGGTGCTGGTGAGTGTCCGAACCCTCGCTGCCGGCGTTGCTAGTGAGGGTGTGATGGGGCTGCACAAGCTGACCGCGGGCGACGGGTACACGTACCTGACTCGCCAGGTCGCGGTGCACGACTCCACCGACCGGGGCCACCAGGGTTTGGCCGACTACTACGCCGAAAAGGGCGAAACTCCGGGCCGCTGGTTCGGCGCAGGCCTGGGCGAACTGGGCCTGGACAAGGGCAGTGAAGTCACCGAGGCCCAGATGCGGAACCTGTTCGGTGAGGGTCGCCATCCCGACGCCGAACGGCTGGAGAACGCCGCTCTCGACGCCGGCGCGAGCGTGGAACAAGCCAAGAAGGCCTCCCAGCTGGGCCGGGTGTTCGCGATCTACACCGGCAACCAACCGGAGTTCATCCAAGAGACCGCCCGGCGCTACATCGCCTACAACCTGGCCCACGACCGGCACTGGAAGACACCGGTCCCGGCCGAGGAACGTGCCCGCATCCGCACCGAACTGGCGAACGAGCACTTCATCGCAGAACACGGCCGCGCACCCATCGACGACCGGGAGCGCGGCTCGTTCATGGCCAAGGTCACCCGACAACAGACCACCGCGGTAGCCGGGTTCGACCTGACCTTCACCCCGGTCAAGAGCGTCTCGACGCTGTGGGCACTGGCTGATCGAGACGTGGCGCAACAGGTCGAAGCGGCCCATCACGACGCAGTGGAGGCGACGCTGTCGTGGCTGGAACAAGAGGTGCTCTTCACCCGCCGCGGCCGCGGCGGCCTCCAGCAGGTCAAGGCCGCGGGACTGATCGCGGGCATGTTCACTCACCGCGACTCACGCGCGTCCGACCCGCATCTGCACACCCACGTCGCGGTCAGCAACAAGGTCCAAGACGAGACCGGACGCTGGCTCGCCGTCGACGGCCGGGTGCTCTTCAAGGCCAACGTGACGCTCTCGGAGATGTACAACACCCTGCTGGAGTCCGAGCTGATCGCCCGCTTGGGGGTCCAGTTCGAGAACCGATCCACCGCAGTGAACAGGGACCCCGACAAGCGGCCCGTGCGCGAGATCGTCGGCGTCGACCCGCGACTGGCCTCGACCTGGTCCAAACGCGACACCATGATCGAGGCCCGTCGACGCGAGCTGGCCGCAGCCTTCCAACGCGAGCACGGCCGCCCTCCCACCGAGGGTGAGGCCGTCACCTTGAAGGAACAGGCGTGGGCACAGACCCGCCAGGCCAAGCACGCACCCCGCTCCGAAGCCGAACAACGGGCGTCATGGCGCACCGAAGCCGAGACCATTCTGGGTGGCGCAGAGGTGGTCGACGCCATGGTCGACACCTGCCTGGGGCACACCAGCAGTGGTGTGGAGGTCACCGAGCAATGGGTCAGTGACACCGCCGCCGAGGTGGTGGCGCGGGTGGCCGAGGATCGCGCGACCTGGCAGGTGTGGCACCTGCGTGCTGAGGCGCAACGCCGCGCGCGTGCTCACGGCGTACGCCTCAGTGACCTCAGCGACGCCGTGGACAGGGTCGTCACCGCCGCGATCACCGACCACTCGGTGGCCTTCAACGACCCGGACCCACTCACCGACGCCACCGCCGCAGCCGAGCAGAATCTCACCATCCCCGAGCCGCTGCAACGCAGCGAGACCACCGGCCGGCAGGCCGGTGAGGGTGCTCGCGTCGTGTCGGTCTACAGCCTGGCCGGTGCCCGCCAGTACACCTCCCCTGCGGTTATGGAGGCCGAGCGACGCATCGTGGAGTCCGCTCGGCGCACCGGGGGCCGCACGATCAGCGACGTACGGGTCGGGATAGCGGTCGCTGAAGCAGCCGCCAACGAGCTCCAGCTCAACGCGGCCCAACAGTCCCTGGTGCGCGAGATGGCCACCAGCGGCCGCGCGGTCCAGCTCGCCCTCGCCCCCGCGGGAACTGGCAAGACCACCGCCATGCAGGTCCTCACCCGCGCCTGGCAAGACTCCGGAGGCACCGTCATCGGCCTGGCGCCCTCCGCGGTTGCCGCGCAAGAACTCGGCGCCTCGATCAACCCCGAAACCCCAGCCGAGCCCAGCAACCGGCTGCCTGGCGCGTGGCGGCCAGGACGCAGGAAGGTGCGCGCCGACACCCTCGCCAAGCTGGTCTGGCACGCCAAGAACGGCGACGCTCCGGCCTGGATTGACAAGATCAACGACAAGACGCTCGTGCTGATCGATGAGGCAGGCATGGCCGCCACCACCGATCTGGCCACCGCCATCGACTACATCACCGCACGCGGCGGCCAGGTGCGCCTCGTGGGTGACGACCGTCAGCTCGCCTCCGTCGCGGCAGGTGGCGTCCTGCGCGACATCGCCCACCAGGTCGGCGCCGTCACGCTCAGCGAGGTCCACCGCTTCCGCAACCCCGACGGAAGCCTCAACCACGCCGAAGCCGCAGCCACCCTCGCGCTACGCGAGGGCGACCCCTCCGCCATCGCGTTCTATGCCGACCGGGGCCGCATCCACGTCGGTGACCTTGGGTCGTGCGCCGATCAGGCCTACGCAGCCTGGGCAGCCGACCGCGCCGCCGAGGTCGACTCCGTGCTCATCGCACCCACCCGTGAACTGGTCGCCGAACTCAACACCCGCGCCCGCAACGACCGCCTCGCGGAACACTCCGAGGACGAGATCGGCCGAGTCCTCACCCTTGCTGACGGCACCCGCGTCTCCGTAGGGGACCGCATCATCACCCGCCACAACGACCGTACCCTGAGGCTCAGCCGTACCGACTGGGTCAAGAACGGCGATCGGTGGCACGTCACCGCGGTCAACCCCGACGGCTCGATCACCGCGCGACACGACCAGCTCGAGACCACGGTCACGCTCCCGGCCGGCTACGTCGCCACGCGCGTCCAACTCGGCTACGCCACCACGGTGCACGGTGCCCAAGGCATCACCACGGGCACCAGCCACGTCGTCCTCACCGGCGAAGAGGACCGCAACCTGCTCTACGTGGCGCTCTCACGGGGCCGCTACGCCAACCACCTCTATCTCAACGTCGCCTCCGACGGCGACCCGCACAACCTCATCCGCCCCGAAGCGCTCCTCCCACCCACCGCGCTGGACCGGCTCGATCAGATGCTGCGACGAGACGGCACCCCCGTCTCGGCCACCACCACCCAACGCGACCTGGCTAACCCCCACCGTCACCTCGGCGACCTCGCCGCCCGCTACCACGACGCCGTCACGACCGGGTGTGAACACCTCATCGGCGCCACGGGCATGACCAAGATCGACCTCCACGCCGAGAAGCTGCTGCCCGGACTGACCGACGCACCCGCCTGGCCCACCCTGCGCTCCCACCTGGCGCTGGTGGCCATGAACGAACACAGTCCACTGCGTCTGCTCAGCCAAGCCGTCGCGATCGGCTCACTAGCCGATGCCCGCGACCCGGCCGCGGTCCTCGACGCCCGCCTCGACAGCCTCATCACAGGCCTCGAGCCCGCCACCGCCGACACCACTGACATGGCGGACTCGGCGGCCGCGCCGGCGACAACCGCGGGCTCACCACTGCCGTGGCTGCCTGCGATCCCCGACCGACTCGCCGACAATCACGACTGGGGTCCCTTTACCCACGCCTACCGCGACCTGCTCGCCGAGCAGATCCGCACCGTCCGCGAGACCGCACACGCCTGGACCGGGGCGACCGCACCGGCATGGGCACAACCGTTCCTCGAGCCCGAAGACGCCGAACTGCGTGCCGACCTCGCGGTGTGGCGAGCCGTCGCGCGCACCGACGATAACGACCTGCGCCCGACCGGAGAACGCGTCATCGGTGCCCCCGGCGACCACCAAGCAGCCCTCAACCGGGCCGTCCGCCAAGCGCGCCCCAGCTACCCCTTCGCCCAACGCAGCTGGTACCACGCGCTCCCCGAATCCGTCCGGCACGACGCCTGGATCACCCCACTGTGTCAGCGGCTGGCACGACTCGAACGCGCCGGGCTCCCGGTCACCGACTACATCCACGCGGCCCTGGCCACCGATCCCAGCCTCCCGCACACGACCACCACCCAGACCCCAGGCGACGGCCTCGCCGGCGGCGACGCTCCCGGCCGCCAGGTCGCGCGCCCGCTGCCGGACGAACAACAAGCCGCCGCCTTGTGGTGGCGGCTCGTCCCGCACCTGGGGCCCGCAGCACTCGGCGCCGACGAACACTCCGCGAACCTCCTCCAACCGGCGTGGCGTCCCGCCCTCGACGAACTCCTCGGCACCACCAAGGCCACCTACCTGCAAGGCTCACCCGCTTGGCCGGCCATCGTCGCCGCCGTCGACGAAGCCGTCGAACACCACGGCTGGACCCCCACCGGCATCCTCACCGGCGCCCTGGCGGGGGTTCCCCAAGACGGCACCCTGACCGGCGTCGAGATCGCCGACGCCCTCGTCTTGCGTATCGCGATGCTGACCGATCAACCCCTCACCCCAACCCTCTTCGGCGACGCGCCCGACGGCGACGACGTGCCGCCCGACCCCGAGGCCGCCGCCCCCGAGGACGCCGATGAGTTCCTGGCCGCCTATTACCGCGACCACGCCGAGGCCGAGCACGCGGTGGTGGTCACAGCACCGCTGGACCACGACGCTGCCCCCGCCGATCCGGACGACCTCCCCGTCGACGACATCGACACGGACCATTGGCGTCCGGTCGATAACCCGTACACCACTCCCCCGGCCTGGCAAGTCGAGGAGGTGACGGCCGAGAACGCGTTCCCGGATCCGAACCAGGTCAGCCCCGAACGCATCCACGACCTCAACGCCCAAGCGCTGGACTACTACCGCAGCTGCTACCCCAAGTCCTGGGCACCGGACTACCTGCTCGAGCGGCTGCGCACCGACCTGTCCGACCTCCCGGCTTACGCGGTGGGCTACGCACCCGGCGGCACCGGCACCAGCTTGATGCGCCACCTCACCGAACGTGGGGCCAGCGTCGAGGAACTCCAGCAGGCCGGACTCATCACCACCCGCGAACGCGACGACGGCACCAGCTACCACCGTGACGTGTTCCGCGACCGCCTCGTCCTGCCCATCCTCGACCCCCACGACCCCACCGGGCAGACCATCGCCGGCTTCCAAGGCCGACGCAACCCGATCAAGACCGACGACGACTACGCCGGACCCAAGTACCTCAACACCCGCACCACCCCGGCGTTCACGAAGGGCGAAGCGCTCTACGGATTCGCCGAAGCCCGCGACCTGCTGGCCAAGGGTGCGTTGCCGGTCCTCGTTGAAGGCCCCATGGACGCCCTCGCCATCACCCTGGCCACCCGCGGCACGGCCGTCGGCATCGCACCCATGGGCACCGCACTGACTATCAATCAGGTCAAGCTCCTACGTGCCTGCATCAACACTGTCGACGGGCGCGATCGCATCGCCGTGGCCACGGACTCCGACAAGGCCGGATGGACCGCAGCACAGAAGGCTTACTGGCACCTGACCGGCGCCGACCTCGACCCCACCCACCTCGAGCTACCCGACGGCCTCGACCCCGCCCAGTTGCTTCAAGAGGAAGGCCCGGACGTCTTGGCCGCCGCGATCGAAGCCCGCAGCCCGCTGGGCGAGGCGATGATCGACCAGCTCCTGCGAACCTCTGGCCACTGGAGCGATACCGACGTGCGCCAACACCTCATCCATCAAATGGCACGCATCCTCAACGTCCGCGGCCCCGAACACTGGCTCGACACCGCCGAGCGACTGCGCACCAAACTGCACTTCGCTCCCGGAATCCTCGAACACCAGACTCTCGCCGAGAGCATCGAACGCGACCGCAACCCCGGCGGCTACGTCCAGGCACGCATCGACGAGATGAACGACGCCGCCCGCAAACGCCCCCGCACCGCCACCCCCGACGTCGCGGGCAACTACGGCCTCGGCTTGGGCGTCAGCCAGTCAGTGCCACCTGCCGCAGAACCGACGCCGCCGACGATGGTGCGGCCCGAGGGCAACGGACCCGCACGCTGAGGGCGGGCAACTGGCTCAGAATCGTTCTGAGACAACCCGGAGGCAAAGAACGCCGTTGCCGCCCCCCGTTTGGGGGTCTCAGGTTCGTCAGGTCGGATTCTGAGCCGCTGATCGCCACGTCGACACGCTGATAGGCACCTCAGAACAGGACGGGTTGGCTCTCATCAAGTGAGGCCAACGCGCGCGCGATTCGCTCCTCGTCCCACCCGTCGATCACCGCGGCACGCAAAGCCAGGGAACGGCGATACATCGCCTCTCGGCCGCGCATCCGCCCTCGATAGCCCAGCACTCCCCGCCGCCCGTGCTGGCTGATTCGAGCCAAGTTGGCGGCCTGGGTCGAGCCTTCCAGATGATCCAGCAGGGTGCCGTCGGCGCGCACGCAGATCGGGTTGTCGCACACCACGTGCTCCACCACCGGGACTAGGTCGATCGAGACGCCCTCGGCCAGCGCCCACGCCACTCGATGGGGCCGCAGAACCCTTTGCCGGCCATCGCGGAGCACCCAGAAGCGACCGTACCCATCGTCGCCCAAGGCCTTTCGCCACAGCCAGCATGATGTCTCGGCCGGGCCCTTCACGACAGACGACCAGAACCGGTCGATCTCGTCAGGGCTCAGGTGCATGGCGCCCACCGTAGGCGGGCGCACCGACATCTGGGCCCACCGTCACACCGACAGGAGGAAGAACCAGTGCGGGTGCGGAACGCCTCCCGCGACGTCACAGACCGGGGCCGGTTGCCGGCGGTGATTCTGGTGCCGAGACTGCGGGCTTTCGATCCGTCTCACTCGCACGACCGTGCCCGGGCAGCACCCCAGCCTGGAGAGTCGCGCTGCGGAGGGCGTCCTGGTGCTCGGTGGCGACGGGGGTGACCTCGAAGGCCCGAGAGGAGAACGGGCCGACGTTGACGCTGGACACGATCGTGACCAGCCCTTGGCCGGCCATGCGGCCAGCAAGACCAGAGTGCTCAGACCAGTCCTTGATGAACACGTTGCCCGGCTCGGGAATGAGCCCGTACTGGGTGAGCTGGATGCTCAACCACTCGGGGCCTTCGTCGGTCACCAGCACGAGCTCACGGCCGGCGCGATCGTGTTCCAAGACTCCGGTCAGGTCGAAGTCGCCGAAGTCGATGGTGATCTCGTGCTGTCCCATGGCTTGCCCCTTGAAGAGCTCTGGCGAACTCGTGTCGGTGGTGGAGGTCAGCGGCCGGGCGCCGAGGTTGCGACGCTCCCGTGCAAGGCCCGGGCGTCGTGGTGTTGCCGATCGTCGGTGCTCGATGCGCTCGAGGTGAGCGCGGCCAGCTGCAGGGTGCTGCTCCGGCGCGGCACCCGATCGACCTCACCGGCTGGCGCAGGATCAAGCGCCGCGAGGCTGGTCGGGTCGACGTAGTGGTCATCGATGCGGTCGATGATCCGAACACAGACCGCGTTGAGGCGCGGGTTGTTGGCGACCTTGTTCTGGGCGTACATCACGCTGGTGTGGTCCTTGCCGAAGAACGCCCCGATCGCGGGCAGCGTCATACCGGTGCGTCGGGCGGCCGTCATCGCGACGGCTCGGGCATCGGTGACGCTGCGGTGCCGATCAGCACTCAGCATCGCCTCGCGGGTGGTGCCGAACGCCTTCGCGGCCTCGGCCACCGCGATGGCGCAGACACCCTCGGGGCCCACGTCGGCGACGTCACCCTCAGCGGTCTCGGCGGCGTTGACCTGATGGGCGAGCATGAGGGCCAAGGACCGCAGCTGGCCTGCGTTCATCTGATCGAGCGTGTGGGAGACCGCCTCGTGATCACGCTGGGCGACCAGGGCCGCGAAGACGGTGGCTTGCTGTTCGGTGAGTTCGTCGTCGGCCCTCTCGCCCGTAACGGTGTGGTCGGTGTCGACGACGCGGAGTCGGGGTTCTTTGGTGGCCATTGGTCTACCACCTCTCGTGCAGGTCGTCGCTGTCGTGGTCATCACCGGCGGGCCTGGCTGGGGTCTTCGACGGGCCAGTGGTCCTGGCGCCGGCCTTCTCGAGGTCGGCTCGGAACCGGTCGCGTCGGGCTCGGCGGGCCGTGGTCGAGGCTTGAGCTTCATCGCGTTCGTGCCGCGGTCGCGGCTGATGCTTGGAGGGCTGGCAGCCCTCGCCGAGCCGGTCGCGCAGCCGTTCGAGGAACCCGGGCAGCGTGTAGCGGTGCCAGTCTTCGAGCGCGGCCGGGGTGACCGCGAAGCTGGTGTAGTAGCGACCGCACGCCACCACAGCGAGGTCGTTGACCAGGTGCGGGTGCTGGGGCCAGCACTCGGGGATTCCGGTGCGGGTCACATTCCACAGGTGCTGCTCGTTGACCCACATGGCCACCAGGTCCAGCCAGGACCACAGTTCGGTGCGTGTGCGTCCGGTGCAGGTGCCCGGGTCCCACGGCCTGGGCATCTCGGCCAACTCCCGCAAGGCCTCCTCATCGGCAGGTGGTTCCACGGTGGCCTGCTGCAGGTGCTCCATGGCGGTGCGGATCGTGGGTCCGGGCTCAGGAAACGGCTTCACCATCAGCTCGGGCAGCATCGCCGGCGGTGGCGGGGTCTGGTGGCCGATGGTGATTCGCGACGAGGCGAGCTGTGAGGGGTGCGGGCTGGTCATGAGCGGGGTCTCCTACTTCGGTAGCCCGAGGCGTTGGCGGGTCCGCGCGATCGGCTCGGTCGCGGTGGTCGTAGCGGACGGTTGCGTGCTGCTCTGGGAGGGGTCGTTGTTGTCGGTGAGGGGTGAGCGGGCGGCCTGGCGGGCGCGGCGCTGGGCAGCGAGCAGTTCCTTGCCGCGCCTGCCGTCGATGCAGCGGTGGAGGTGGGCGATGATCGGGTCGTACATCTCGGCCAGCACCAGTGCTTTGCGTTGCTCGATCCGACGCAGCTCGGCGGCTTCCAAGATGGGGACGCGGCGCTGGTCCCAGGACCGGTCCATGAGTCCGAACCACTCGTTGCCGCGTGCGGAGTGCCGGGTTTCGGTGTGGGTCGTCGACCCGATCAGGTCGGCCAGCTCCTGATAGAACCGGATGTCTTTGCCGCCACCGAAGACGACCAGGTTGTTCGACAGCCCAAAGATGGTGCGGGCTTCGTCCTCGCCGTAGCAGACGACGAACTGCCGCCACGTCTGGGCGGCCAGCAGGAATGACAACCCCAGTGCTCGTTCGTTGGCCATCCGCGTGGACAGGGTCGGAATCGGTGCCGTGGACGGCAGCTCGTCGAGGCAGGCAAGGAACGGTGGACACAACCTGCCGAACGGGGAGGTCTCTCCCAGTCGTTTGGCGGTGTCGAGGATCTGCTCGGTCACCGCGGTCATCAACGGCGACGCCGACGCATACGGGTCGTCACGGCCCAGGAGGTAGATGGTGCCGCCTGCCTCGATCAGCGACTGGAGATTGGTGGCGGGGCGCGCAGCTGAGGGCACGCAGCGTTCGCGGATGGTGCGTTGGAAGAACAGCGCCATGGCCTGTTGCACCGTGGTGATCGTGTTGCCGGCGGTGCGTTCGTCCCCGTACAAGGCGCCGCGCAGCAGACCGTCCCACAAAGGTTCAGCAGAGGGGTGGGTCCGCAGGATCTCCTCAGCACGCGGGTGTTCGCGGGGGCTGGACACCCACATCAGCACCTCGTCCAGACTGCTGCCGGCGATCGCGGCCGCGTGAAAGTAGGCCTGGAGCACCTTGGCGCACTCACCCGCGTAGAAGCGCGCCGCCTGATCGGAGGATTGGGCGGTGGCCCCCTTGATGGTGCCGGCCGCGAACGCCTTGGCGCGGCGTTCGGCCAACATCGCGTCCTCGCACCCTGCGATCGGGTCCCACACCAACTCAGGCACTCCGGGTGCCAGGCCGAACGGGTCGAGAACGGCCACCGGCCGGCCGTCCTTCTGGCGTGCCTCGAGGGTGAGGAAAAGGTCTTCGGGTTTGGTCAAGGTGACCAGGGCGCCGCCGGGGGCATCCAAGAGGGCGGGCACCAACAGGTCCAGCGTCTTTCCTGATCCCTGGGGCCCGATCACGCAGGTGGTCTTGTCGTAGGGCACCCACAGCTCGGGCCCGCTGATCCCGGGCGCCCGCCCCAGCCGCCAGCCCACCTGGGTGGGGTCGACGCGGTTGCTGCTCGCACCACTCATCTAGCCGCAACCTTCTCTCGCGCGTTGGGTCGGGGCTCCTTCGCACCGGGCTTCTTGGAGCCGGTGCCGTAGAGGTCAGGGCGGATGACAGCGGCGTTCTTCCGCAGCCGGGGCAACCCCAATGCCTCGGCGGCTTGGGCACTGGTGGCGAGGCCGTGCCCGGAGGTGGTGCCGGTGACCTCACGCATCCACAGTCCGACCACGACTGCGGCTGCGCCCACCACGAGCTCCCCGAGCAGCGTCCACGCCCACATCGCGGGGCTCGGCCACAGCGTCTGGGCGATGTTCTCGGGCAGACCTTCACCGAAGTGTCCCTGCAACAGAGCGCGGTAGGCGGCCCAGTGGTGACCAGTCGGCCAGGCCAGTTGTCCCGAGGTCAGCAGCGCCGCCAGGCTCTGCATCACCAGTGGGGTCAACACCACCAAGACCAGGCCCGCGCAGGTGACCGCGACAGGTACCTGCCATGTCGTCGGCGGGGTCGCGGTGGCGAACCGTTCGCGCCGGGTGCGTTCCATGCTCACTGTGCCTTCACCCACTCAGGGGTCGGCGTGTTCCAGCGGTGACAAGGCGCGTCGAGTGGGCTGCGCTGGTCGGCGATGATCGCGGCGGTTCCGCAGGGCCAGTCCAGCCGGGTTTGACCTTCTTGGACCGCCAGCTCGACCGGGTCGGTGCTGTCGGGGCAGATCAGCCCCACACAGGGGAGCGCTTCGACGTCGCTGCGTGGCAGCGGGATCAGGCTCGCGTCGCGTGCGGTCAACAACACCGGCACCTTTCCCAGGGGCAGTGACGCCCAGGCGGTGGCGGGAAGGAGCTCAGCCTCGTCGATCACGATCAGACAGGACCCTTCGACACAGCCGGGTGCATCCCAGGTGGGTGGCCATTCGTCGAGCGGGTGTCGGTGGCAGCGCAGGTCGGCCCATTCGGTGCTCGCGGGAGTGAACACGTGGGCATGTCGGTTGGTGTCAGCCAGCCACCAGCGCGTCAGGTAGCGACAGATGGTGGTCTTCCCGCGGCCGGAGTCACCCACCAGCAGCAGCGGTCGGGAGCTGGCGGTGTCGAAGGTGACCAGCTCCCCGGTCGCCGTGATGCCGATGCGTACGTCCATACCCTCATAAGCAACCCGGCGCCGGCCGGATCGGACGCCGCCGTAGGGCGTGATCTTCACTCGGGCCGAGGTTCACGCGGCCTGGGCGGGGTTCCCGCCGAGATCGAACCCGGGTGTGGGCAGTGCCCAGGTGACGCTCCCACCTGGCGCATGGACGTCAGCGAACCCCACACAGCCGTAGCTGCCCTGCTGGGTGCAGCCGTAGTCGTTGCCGAAGATCTGGCCGTTGCCCACATAGATCGCGACATGCCCCACCCCGTTGCCGGTGTTGTAGGACACCACCGCGCCCACCGGTGGGAGCGGGTCCAGACCGGTGCCGTGGGCTTTGGCCAGTCCGGCGTTGATGATGCCTTGGGCCACGTCCTGCCCGTCGCCGTACCCGCGGCCCACTCCGGGTCCTCCGTAGAGCGCGTCGACCACCTTGGGGCACTGGTTGTCGTAGGTGCACGGCGCGCCGTTCGTCCACGACAGTGTGCACAGCCCCTGCTTCGCGGCGAGCATGGCGTTGATCCGCGCCGAGACCAGCGGTGACAACTCAGCCGACACCGACACGTTCGAGACGCAGCCGGTCTGGCTGGTCTCGGCGAGACCGGCCTGTGACACGGCCTGGCGTGCCTGCTCGAGGTAGGTGCGGTGGTCCTGCTTCTCGAACGGAATCCAGTCAGCGAACTTGGCCTCACCCGCCCCGGGCCGGGCTTGATACAGCGCAAATGCGTATCGGGCGTTGAGCAGTGGGTCGTAGATGTCGGCGGGCTTGTCCCAGCCCGGCACCTTGCCCTGATGGGACTTCGCGATCTGCCACAGACCGAAGTGGGTGCCGTTGCTGGCGCGGGGGTTCCAGGTCGATTCCACTCGCGCGATCGCCACCGCGATCACCAGGTCCTCGCCACGGAACCCTGCCTGATAGGCCGCTTGGGCCGCGACCGTGGCTGCCTCCATCGACTCCGGCCCGGTGACCCCGGGCAGCAGCACCGGCGCGGTGATCGGGGTGCTCGGACACGGTGGACACCCCTGAGGAACCGTTGTCGATCCTGACGAGGGCCCGGCACCATTCATCGACATGCGGGTGAACAAGGCCGGATGGTCCGAGTGCACCGCCGCAGCGCTGATCTGCCAGGTCCTCAGCACCGTGACCGGGGCTGCATAGAAGTTGTAGATCACTCCTGTGTCCATGGTGTTCGCAAAGCCGGCCGCGGCCATCCGGGTGGCCGCCGCGGCGTGGCCGTCGCCGGCGTGGGAGTTCATGTCCCCACCCACGAACACCGGCCCGTAGGCCTTCAGCACGCCGGTGAGCTGGATCAGATAGTCCATGCCCAGGTCGTACTGCTCGGCCCGGGTCATGGGCGGGTTCCCCCATTGCTGAGGGAACTTGTAGACGTTGGTCATGTGGTGCACCGCGATCACCGACACCACGGCACCGTCGGTGCGTTGAAAGGTGCCCCACGCAGCGAACCGATCCCAGTTCTTGTTCGCCCCGTTGAAGACGGTGTGGTCGTCCTCGACGATCTTCACCCGACCGCCGACAAGCAGCTGCCACGTGTCGCTGCGCCACATGATCGCGCTGCCCAGGGCGTTCGCATCGTCCTCCCCCGCTGGCAGTGGCTCGCGGTAGGCGTCATAGCCCGCGACCAATGACTTCATGTGCGGTAGAGGAACGTCCTCGACCTCGTTGAGGGTGATGAAGTCGGGCGCATGTCCTGTCAGTGCCCGCACGCCGGGGTCGAACCCGGCCCGGGTCTTGATACTGGCGTTGGCGATCAACACCTCGCCGTTGACGGGGCCTCCCGGCGTGACCTGCAATCCAATGGGCATGGTCCCCAACGCTGCTGATGCGCGTTGCTCCGGGCCTCCCGTGGCAGCGATCTGTGCGGTCGCGTGCACGAAGGGATGGTCGGTGTAGCTGTGCGCGCCGTCGTTGGTGGACCTATCCACGATCGGATCGACGAACGCGACCTGCGGGCTGCCCATCACCCAGTCGATCTGCTGGTCGCTGGGATTCGCGGCATGCCATCCCGGTGCGAGCGACACAAAGAGCTCTTTGAACCTGGCCCGGTCGTTCATGTCGCCAGTGAGAAGCAGGGGCGTCTCCGGCTCGATGGTGGCGATCGCATTCAACGCCTCCGCCTCGGCACGAACTGCGTCATCACGCACCGCGTTGCTGCCCTGGACGACGTTGGCAGGGTGGTGGGTGTTCAGCACCCACACCGAACCCATCCCCGTCGAAGAGGTGAAGCGAACCAACGGAACCCGGATCTTTTCCCCGCCGTAGCTGATCGCGACGTAACGCACGTCATCGACCGCCCATGCGCCCGGCTGGTACGCGATCGCGTTGGCCGAGGATTCCTTGCCGTTCGGCCGCTTGCCCTTCACCAACGCCCACTGGCCCTGAGTGGCGGCTAAGAACGCCTCGGCCTGGGGCGGCTCAAACTCTTGAAACCCCACAATCGAAGCGCCAGAGCCGTTGACCTTGGCCACCATGTTGGGCACTCGGACGGAATAGTGCCGCTCACCCGGATGCGGGTTGCGAGTGAAGTGCGAGGCACCCCGCCAGTTCAACGTGCCGATCCCGAACGAACCTCCCCCCGTGGGGTTTGTCGTCACCGCGCAGGCCGCCCGCGCCGCCTCAATGCTGGCGCTACCCATGCCGAGGATCAGCAACAGCAACGGCAAGATCAGCAAGAACGGCAGCCCCACCACCAAGGCCTTCTTCATGACCGACCCCTTGGTGGTGGGAAGTTCACTGGGGGTGAGGAACGCTCAGCATCCTCGGGAACAGTCATGAGACCGGGTCGATCGCGTCGTTGGTGTACGTCAGCCTCTTCTCCAGCGGAGTCAGCAGCGTTTGGACCTTGTACCGCTGGTCACCGACCATCCACAGCGCGCGGCCCTTCTCCTGCATCGCCCAGTTGGTGATGACACCTTGCTGCATCTCCGAGAGCCCCATCAGCCGGCCGAGCTCGTCGGCGACCGACTCGTCTTGGCCCATCAAGATGCGCACATCGGAGAGATTGAGCAGGTCCTTGGCGATCTGGGCGGCCTGACTACCTTGGTCGCCAGCGCTGAGCGGGTCTGAGGGCTTGTGGTAGGTCACGACCTGGATGTCACCCTCGGTCCGCGAGAGCCGCAGGTTGGCGTCGAGTGCCTCGACCGCTTCGAGTGAGAGCCGGGTCTGCAACCACGCCTCATCACGCAACACGATGCGCCGATCGCCAGCAGAGGCAGATTCCCGCATCCCCTGACCCCAGCTGTTGAGGCACATCAACGCGATGCCGACCGCCACCTTGTTGCCGGTCTCGTGCAGCGATCGCAGCGACAGGGTTTGGATCGGGGCACGCCAATCGGGCTGGAAGGTCGACTCGGTGTCGAACATGCCCTGCAGAGAGCCCTCACACAAAGCGCCCAGCGCGTCACGTAGCGGCCGGGTGCCGTCGAAGAAGTCCTGCCGGGTGGAGTAGCGGCAATCAGCGACCAGGTCGTCGGTGGGGCTGTCGAGCGCAGCCCACACCAGGGGGATGGTGACTGGCTTGAGTTGCGAGGCACCGGCCGACCAGCCGGTCAGATGCCGCAGCACCTTGTTGATCACGCGCTCCTCGGTAGGGGAGAACACGACGCCTTGGGAGGCGATCAGTCCCCGGATCAGCATCAGCCACCGGTTGAAGATCACGGTGGCTCGACGCTCCTGCTCCTGCGGCGTCTGCTTGTCCCAGTCCACCCCGAGCGGGCCGAGGTCGAGCGGGTTGATCCGCCCGGCCAGACCGGGTCCGATCCGGAACGGGTCGACCCCCAGGAACCGGGCGAGATCTTCGTACTCGTCCTTCACATCGCCCAACACCAAGGACCGGTAGCCGTAGCGGATCATCCTCAACATGAACGCCTTGACAGTGGCGGACTTCCCGCGACCGGGCTTGCCGAAGATGAACACATTCGGGTTGGTCACCGGGATTGAGTCGTCGAGAACCCAGCCCATCGGGTCGCAGTAGAACTTGCCGCCCGAGAGGACGTCGTAGCCCATCTCCGCACCCCAGGGCGGCAGCCCGTCACCGGAGATCAACGGCCACAACACCGGGGTCTCCTCCGAGGTCATCTGATAGCCCACCAACGGCGGCAACGTCGGGGCCCACCCATGACCCATCCGCCGAACGCCGCCGGGTTGCACCGAGGCGGGAAACAGCTTCTCCGGCGGCGGCTGGGCTGCGGGTCGGGCCTTGCGCGGCATCGTGGTGCCGAAGTCGGCCAACAGGTCATCGATGGTGCGTGAGGTCGGGCGGGCAGTGCTCTTGCCGCCTCGAGGGCGGCGAGGTCTCGTCGCCTTGGTCACCGTGGCACTCACTCCGACCACTCCCCGGGGTGCCCCCGCGTGGGCATCGGCCCCCACGCCAGGGGATCAAGGACGTGGTCGCCGTCGACGCGCAGACGAATCGGCTCGAACGACCCGAACGACCCGTACGGGTCGAGCACGACCCCGGGTCGTTCCTGGCTACGTGCCCACCTTTGGAGTGCGGCCGCAGCGGCAGCCTTCGCCGAGGCCGTGCGCAGCTGTGCAGGCGACTTGCCGCGGCCCATCCCACCGGCATAGGTGGGGCCGAGGGTGTCCGGTTCAAGCTGGCCCGGATGAGGCGGTCTCGCGCTGGTGACGTGGGGTTGCTCCATGCCTACATAAGCCACTGTCTGTGGTTCCCCCCGAATCGTGGAGGGCTTCTCTATGCGGCTTCCCGGTCGGGGGCCGCTGTGTCCTCGTAGTTGACCGGGCTCATCATGCCCGCCGAGCTGTGCCGGCGTTGGTGGTTGTAGAACCC